>NZ_ML703347.1:0-266071 GCF_008638355.1 Nocardiopsis deserti
CGGTTTTTTGTGAGGGTGGGGGATCGTCTGTGGGCGGTCCCCTGCTTTTTTTGTGGGGGGAGGGGTTGTCTTACGGGGCGGCCCCTTCTTTTTTGTGGGTGTGTTTGTGCGTTTGTGAACGCGGGTGTGGGTGTGTGGAAAGAACCATCGCCGGACCGCTCACGAGTTCTGTCCCCCGAGAGAGCTACGCGCAGGTGTCCACTGCACGGTGACGATTCCCGGCCGCCGGATCCGTAGTGTTCGATGCAGCCGCGGCACTCCGTCCGCGGATCCGGCGAAGGAGTTTTCGTGAGAATAGTTTGGCAGTTCCTGGCCGTCGCGGTGGTCGCCCTCATCGGAGGACAGGGCCTTGCCGCGGTACAGGGGAACCCGTGGCTCACCATCGCCGTCGGTGTTCTGACGGCTGTGCTTTCGGTGCTCGCCTACAGGTGGGTGGTACGCCGGACCGAGCGCCGTGAGGTCACGGAGCTCGCCCGGAAGGGTGCCGTGGCCGCGACCGGCCTGGGGACGCTGATCGGTGTCGGGCTGTTCGGGCTCGTCATCGCGAACATCGCCTTCCTCGGGTTCTACCAGGCCAACGGTGTGGGCTCGGTGACGGGCGCGTTGGGGCTGCTCGGCTTCATGGCCGCGGTCGCGGTGGGTGAGGAGGTGATGTGGCGCGGCGTCCTGTTCAGGATCGTCGAGGAGCGCACCGGAACGTGGATCGCGCTGGTGCTGACCGGTGTGCTGTTCGGTCTGGTGCACCTGATCAACCCGCACGCCAGCATGTGGGGCGCCATCGCCATCGCGATCGAGGCCGGGGGCATGCTCACCGCCGCCTACGTCGCCACCCGCAGCCTGTGGCTGCCGATCGGCCTGCACTTCGGCTGGAACCTCGCCGGGTCCGCCATCTTCAGCACCTCGGTCTCGGGCACCGACAGCCAGCAGGGACTGCTGGACACCACGTTGTCGGGTCCGATGCTGATCACCGGCGGCGACTTCGGGCCCGAGGGAAGCCTGTACTCGATCCTGTTCTGCACGGTGGCGACGATCGTGTTCATGTGGATGGCCCACCGGCGCGGCCGTCTGATGCCCCTCCGCCGGCGTGCGGGCGGGGTCGACGCCACCGCCGCCCCTTCCCTGTAACCGGTCCACGGTGCCCCGGAGACCGCGTCCAAGCGGTCGTCCGCGCCTACCGCCGCGGCCTGGTGGCCTGACGCGCCGCGCGACCCGCGCGGGCCACGGGGTGGGTCAGGACCCGAACGACCGCCGGGTCCCTCGGGCGCCGGTCCGCAGCCCTCACCGGCTCCCCGCGTCCTCCGGAGCCCTGTGTCCTTCGCCCCCCGGGGGGGCGAAGGACACAGGGCTCCCGGGTCGTCAGCCAGGCAGCACCGGGCTCGAAACCGGTTCGATCTGCCCCCGCATGTCCGCGGCCTCGATCTCCTCCCGGGTGATCCCGAGGATGAACGCGATCGTGTCCAGGTAGGGCACGTTCACCGAGGTGTCGGCCTGCTGCCGTACGACCGGCTTGGCGTTGAACGCCACGCCCAGCCCCGCCGCCTGCAACATGTCCAGGTCGTTCGCACCGTCGCCCACGGCCACGGTCTGCTCCAGGGGCACACCGGCCTCCGCGGCGAACCGCTCCAGGGTGGTCGCCTTGCCCTTGCGGTCGATGATCGGCCCCACCAGCTCACCGGTGAGCTTGCCGTCGACGATCTCCAGGGTGTTCGCGGCGGCGTAGTCCAACCCGAGGCGCTCGACGAGCACGTCCGTGAACTGTGTGAAGCCGCCGCTGACGATCCCGCACTCGTAACCCAGGCGCTTCAGGGTGCGCACCAGCGTCCTGGCACCCGGCGTCAGCTGGATCTCCTCGCACACCTTCGGGATGGCGGAGGAGTCCAGGCCCTTGAGCAGCATCACCCGGCGGCGCAGCGACTCCTCGAAGTCCAGATCGCCGCGCATGGCCTCCTCGGTGACCCGGGCGACCTCGTCCGCGCATCCGGCGTGCGCGGCCAGCAGCTCGATCACCTCGCCCTGGATCAGCGTGGAGTCCACGTCCATGACGATGAGGTGCTTGGCCCGCCGGTGCAGGCCGCTGGGCTGCACGGCCACGTCCACCCCCTGGGTGGCCCCCTCCATGGCGAGTTCGGCGCGCAGCTGGTCGACGTCGCCGCCGGAGATCTCCATCTCCACGGAGGTCACCGGGAAGCTGGACAGCCGCTCGATCCGGTCGATGTTCGCGCCTGCGCGCGCGATGCACGACGTGAGGGCGCCCAGGGCGCCGGGCCGCAGCGGGTCGGCCAGGACGGTCACGTGCAGGCGGTCGTGGACGACCGCCTTCACACGGCCGTTGTCCTTCCCGCCGCCCTTGCCGTAGCCGACCTCCATGTCGAGGTCGATGGCGGTCTTGTCGAGCGCGCTGCGGACCTCCTCGAAGACCCGCGCGGGGCTCACACCGGGAGCCACCCGCTCGTCCACCTCCAGGACCGCGCCCAGCACGAGGCGGCCCGCGAGGACCACCTGTTCCAGATCGGCGATGGTCACCGGAAAGACGGAGAGGGTGCTCAGAAAACGGGCACTGATGCCCGGACGGTCGTGGCCGGTCACCGTCACCAACAGCGTGGATTTATCGTTCATGGCGTTGTCCACGGTACTCGGCCGCCCCGGAGGGGCGTCGCGCAGGGCTGACCCTTTTCCCAGCTAGTTCACTATGTGGACAGCTGGAGGCGCGACGTACGTCACCTGTCCTTCCGACTCTTCTTCTTTCGCTTGGGCCCCTTGGCCTTGATGTCCACCCCGCCCAGCATGCACGTCCCGGTCAGACGGACGACCGGGGCGTTCGGGTCGGTGACCTGGTCCGTTCCGTGCATGTCGGCGCCGCCCAGGATCGAGGACGTGTTGTTGATCACCCTCACCCCGTGGGGCACGGTGATTTCCACCCCGCCCATGATCACCGCGACCTGGATGGTCACCTCGTGCTGGCTGAGCACCGCCTCGCGCAGGTCCAGTTCCACGCCGCCGCACAGCACGGACACGTTCGTGCGCGGCTCGACCAGCCAGCGGCCCTTGCGCTCGCAGCCGCCGAACACCGCGACCAGGTTCTCCGAGCCCTTGCTCTGTCCGGCCAGGTCGCGCGCCTCGCTGCCCAGGATCTCCATGCCGCTGGGCTCGTCGGAACGCCGTTCCATCGACGCGTAGTCGTACCCGTGGCCGGGCACGGGCAGGTCCTCCACGATGGGGCCGAGTTCGCCCACGGTCTTGGCCCTGTAGAGGGTGTCCAGACGCTCCTCGTGCTCGACCGGGGACAGGCGCCCCTCGGCCAGGGCCTCGCGCAGCCGCTCGGCAACCTTGTCCCGGTCCGCGTCGGAGGCTCGGATGTGCTCGGGCTGCATGATGACGGGTCTCCTCGTTCCTTCCGTGGGGCCGGGGGTCCGGCCTGCCACACACCCAGTATCGGCATTCTCCGCCTCCACGGGATCAGGTAACGTCCCTGGCCCTACCCCGAGAATCCCGCTTCCCGTCCCAGGGTGTCCTTTCCCTCCTCCAGAGTGGCCCGTGCGGGCGCGCGGAACAACCCCCGCCCCGTCCCTGATCAGGCCTCCGCGTCCGACCGGAACCGGAGGCGGTGCCCGCGTGCCAGGACCGGGCCGGTCCCAGGTCCCGGGCCCGGGACCACGGGGTGGTGCGTACCGCAGGGCCCCGGTGGCGGGGACCCCAGGAGAGGTCCGAGGTCCACACCATGGAGGACGCCCCACCGCCCTCCCTAGCGTGGCCGCATGTCTCCAGACCCACGCCCACTCCCGCGCCCAGACCCAGACCCGCTCCCGGACCCGGGTCCGGGAGCGGGTCCACGCCGTGGTCCCCGCGTCCTCTGCGCCCTGGGAGCATCCGCCCTGCTGCTCCTGTACGCGGCACCCGCCTCCGCCGAACCCCCGCGCTCCCCGTCCCCCACGGCCGTTGACGCCCTCGTGGAGGAGTACCGGGAGGCCACCGGCCTCCCCGGCGCGGCGGTGGTCCTGACCCACGGCACGGAGGTCGTCCACGCGGAGGGATACGGCACGACACCCGGCGGGGAACCCGTCACCGAGCACACGCCCATGGCAGTGGCCTCGGTGAGCAAGTCCTTCACCGCGCTGGCGGTCCTCCAGCTGGCCGAGGCGGGAGAGCTCGGCCTGGACGACCCGGTGCGGGAGCACCTGCCCGGGTTCACGATGGCCGACCCCCGCGCGGCACGGATCACCGTCCGCCAACTGCTCGACCAGACCTCCGGCATGTCCGACTCCGAGTTCGGCTCCTACAGCCGGGGCCGGAGCACGCTCACCCTGCGCCAGTCCGTCGAGGACCTGCGCGACGCCGGTCTGGCCGCCGAACCCGGCACGCGGTGGGAGTACCACAACCCCAACTTCCAGGTCGCCGCCCGCCTGGTCGAGGTGGTCAGCGGACGGTCCTTCGCCGACTACCTGGACGAGCGGGTCCTCTCCCCGCTGGGGATGGACGACAGCACCACCATCGACACCGACCTCGACCTGCCGCCCAGCGCGCGCGGCCACATCAGCGTGCTCGGCCGCTCGTTCCCGGCGGACGAACCCCCCGGGTTCGGCAACGGCTCGGGCGGCGTCATCAGCACCGCCGCGGACATGGGCGCGTGGCTCGTCGCCCACAACAACGGCGGACGGGGGCCGGGCGGCGTCCGGATCCTGTCCGAGGAGGGCGTCGAGGCCCTGCACACCCCCTCGTCGGTCTCCGAGGGCTCCTACGCCCTGGGGTGGTCGCTGGACGAGACCGGTTCGGGAGCACCGGTGGTCGAGCACAGCGGCAACCTGCTCACCGCCACCGCGCATCAGGCGCTGCTGCCCGACAGCGGCCACGGTGTGGCGGTCATGGCCAACAGCGGATCGGAGGGCAGCGGCGCCCCAGCCCTGGCGGGCGCGCTCGTGGAGCTGATCGACTCCGGACGGGCGCCCGCACCGCCGACGGGAACGGCGATGCTGGTCACGGACGCCGTCCTGCTCGCCCTGGGCGCCGCCGCCGCCGTGCCGCTGGCCTGGCGGGGCGTCAGGCGCGCGGGCGGCTGGGCCCGTGCGCGCGGGGGCCGCCCGTGGTGGGCCGTGTCGGCGCGCCTGCTGCCCTACGCCGTGCCGCCGCTGTTGCTGGCTGTCCTGCACGAGGTGGTCGGATGGCTCTACCGGGGCAGGGACGTGGCGTGGTTCCAGGTGCCCTACCTGTTCACGTCGTTCTGGGTGGCCCTTCTCCTGCTCGCCCTGGCCTGCGCTGTGGTCGCCTCGGTCCGCGTCGTCCGTCTGGTGGCGGTGCGCCGCGGGAGCGGCGGCACCGGCGGGCAAGCGGAGCGCGCCTCGGACTGAGCGCCCGGGCGTCCCGGTTCCCCGCTCCCGGGGGCCGGGGCCGGCCCGGCCGTCCCGGCTCTCCGGGCCGCTCCCGGACAGGGGCCCCGCGGCGGCCCGACGGCTCCCGGGCCCGCTCAGCGCCCCGGCACACCCCGGTCGGACAGGTCGATCGCCCCGTGCGCGGCCACCAGGGCCCGGCGCACCGCCGCGTCCAGCCTCCGCAGCCCCTCGGAGCGGGTCGTCGCCTGGTGGGCGGTCAGCCCCCGTCCCGACGACGGCTCGGCCAGCTCCACCACCCTGGCCAGCCGTCCCGCCTGCTCCGCCACCCGGTGCGCCCGCGGCGGGTACCCGCGTGCCAGCGACGACGGACCGCCGCCGTCCAGTCCGCCCAGCTGGCGGTGCACGTCCGGTGCGAACGGCGCGACGTCGTCCACGCCCTCCATCGCCCGGGCGGCCTCGATGAGGGCGAGCTTGAGTGCCTGCTCCGCCTCGGCCAGGCCGGGTACCTGCGGCAGCGCGTCGTTCGCCGGATACGGTGTCCACGAAACGCCCACATAGGATGAACCACGCCGGTCGGCGGAGGGCACCAGGCCCACCTGCCGGTCGGCGAGCCGCACCAGCACCCCCTCCCGCGCTTCGACGGCGGCCTGGTTGAGCTCCTTGGGGCCCACCAGGCCGAGGGGATCGCCCCAGGTGGGCAGGGCCAACCGGAAGGCGGACAGCCCCAGGCCGCGAAGCCGTGACAGCGCGGTCCGCAGCGGTACGCCGCTGTCGAAGGGCAGGTCCACAGCCGGTACTGTCCCGATCAGGTTGGGACCACCGCGCCGCTCGACGGCGTCGACGGCCTCGTCGAGGCCGACGTGTCCGGACAGCCAGGCGTTGCCCCAGGCGACGAGTGGTGCGGACGAGAGATGCATTGCTTCAGGGTAGGGCGGCCCGTGCACCGGCGTGGGACGTGACGTGAGGGAGGACGATGGACGGGCGTGTTCTGGGCCTGAGCGGGGTCACGGTGCGGAGGGGCGACGCCCATCTGCTGGACGGGGTGGACTGGACGGTCCTGGAGGGCGAGCGCTGGGTCGTCCTCGGCCCCAACGGTGCGGGCAAGACCACACTGCTCAACGTGGCCTACAGCCAGACGCATCCGACCGCGGGGGAGGTGGAGATCCTCGGCGAGCGGCTGGGCCGGGTGGACGTGTTCGAGCTGCGTCCGCTCATCGGTTACGCGGGCGCCTCGGTGGCGTCGCGGATCGAGGAGGGCACCGAGGTCCTCGACATCGTGCTGAGCGCCGCCTACGGCTACGTGGGCCGCTTCCGCGAGGAGTACGGGAACCCGGACTACGGCCGCGCCCGCGCCCTGCTGGGTCACTGGGGCGTCGGCGACCTGGCCGACCGCCGGTTCCACACCCTCTCCGAGGGCGAGCGCAAGCGCGTGCTCATCGCCCGCGCGCTGATGTCGGACCCCGAGCTGCTGCTCCTGGACGAGCCCGCCGCCGGGCTGGACCTGGGCGGCCGGGAGGACCTGGTGCGCCGTCTGGGAAGCCTGGCCCGCAACGAGGCCGCGCCCGCGCTGGTGGTGGTGTCCCACCACGTGGAGGAGATCCCCGCCGGGACCACGCACGCCCTGCTGCTGCGCGGGGGCTCGGTGGTGCAGGCCGGTCCGATCGACGGGGTCCTGACCGCGGACCACCTGTCGGAGACCTTCGGGCTCGCGCTGAAGGTGGAGAGGGACGGGGACCGCTGGAGCGCCCGGGCCGTCTGAGCTCTCGTGGCACGGGGCGCTCGGGGCACGGGGCGCCGGAGGCCGTCCGGGCGGGCGTTGCGCCCGAAGTCCCGGGCGACCGGACCCCGGCCGCTGAGCACGTGCTTCGTCCGGGAGCATGAGCACTCCGAGGACTGATTCCCTCTTATTGGATTGCGTTAACGAAGCAAATGTATTGACCATAAACAGCGTTTCTGTCCGGATGTGGTCGCCCCGGCGCATATGGGGTAGCGTCAGCGAACGGTGAGCGGATCGCTCCATTTCGGCGCGCTTTATGATCTTCGGGTGGGCGGGGCCGCCGGGCGCGGTCCGTGCCCGCCTGTCACCCCCGTCAGGAGATCCGGAGCTGCCCAGATGCCGATACCGAATGACGCCCTCCGTCCGGAAACCGGGGCGGTCCCATGACCATGATCATCATCGTGGCGCTTTTCGTCGCGGTTCTGCTGCTCGTCTTCTGGCGGAGCGTGCGTATCGTTCCGCACTCGATGGAGGACGTCGTCGAGCGTTTCGGTAAGTTCCACCGGACGTTGAGCTCGGGTTTCAACATCGTCGTCCCCGGCGTGGACCACGTGCGCGAGCGCATCGACCGCCGCGTCCAGGTCGTGAGTTTCCCGCCGCAGTCGGCCATCACCGAGGACAACCTCGCGGTCGAGGTCGACTCGGCGGTCTACATCAGGGTCGTGGACGCCTACCGGGCCACCTACGAGGTGGCCAACTTCATCCAGGCCGTCGAGCAGCTGACCCTGGCCACGCTGCGCAACGTCATCGGCGGTATGAACCTGGAGGGAACGCTCACCTCCCGCGACGCGATCAACCGCGAGCTGAAGGCCGTGCTGGACGAGGCCACCAGGGACTGGGGCATCGAGATCAGCCGCATCGAGCTCAAGGGCATCGAGCCGCCGTCCTCCGTGCAGGAGGCGATGGAGATGCAGATGCGCGCCGACCGGGAGAAGCGCGCCCAGCTGCTCAGCGCCGAGGGCGAGAAGCAGTCCGCGGTCCTGCGCGCCGAGGGCGAGCGCTCGGCGGCGGTGCTGCGGGCCAGGGGCGCGGCCGAGGCGCAGGCGCTCACCTCCAAGGCCGACGCCGAGGCCCAGACCACCCGGGCCCGCGGCGAGGCCGACGCCATCCACATGGTGTTCAAGGCCCTGCACACCAGCCGGGTCGACCCGGACGTGCTGGCCTACCACTACCTCCAGAAGCTGCCGGAGATCGCCCAAGGCGACGCCAACAAGGTGTGGATCGTCCCGGCCGAGATGGGCCAGGCCCTCAAGGGGGTCGGCGCCGCGTTCGACCGGCTGCGCGACGACGTGGTCCGGGCACCCTGACCCGGCTCCGCCGTTCGGCACCCGGGCGCGCTGCCCCCTGAACGGGGGATCCGCCCCGTCGGCCGGTCCCCGGGTGCCGGACCGGCCGACGGAGGGCCGGGCCGCGAGGGCCTGAGCCCGGTACTGGACCGGGCTCAGGCCCTCCGCGCATCCCGGCATGATCATCCGATGACCCGCTCTCGTAGTCTGTTGTCGCCCTCGACCCTCGGGGGCGGACAGGGAGAGCTGGGCGGATGGAACTCTGGGAGGCGGCGGTCATCCTTCTCGCCGGTGTGGCGGCCGGCGGGATCAACGCCATCGCGGGGTCGGGGACGCTGTTCACCTTCCCCGTGCTCCTGGCGCTCGGCTACCCGCCGATCACCGCGACCGTCTCCAACAGCATCGGCCTGGCCCCCGGGACGCTCAGCGGCACCATCGCCTACCGCCGGGAGCTGGCGGGCCAGCGCGCCCGCATCCTCCGGCTGGGCAGCATGTCCTTCCTCGGCGCGGTGACCGGCGCCCTGCTGCTGATCTACCTGCCCCCGGGCGTGTTCGAGGCCGTGGTGCCGTTCATGATCGGCTTCGCCTGCGTGCTGATCGTCCTCCAGCCGCGGATCACCCGGTGGGTCCGCTCGCGCAGGCCCGCCCACAAGGACGGCGGTCCGCTGCTGCCGCTGGGCGCCTACGCGACCGGTGCCTACGGCGGCTACTTCGCCGCCGCCCAGGGGATCATCCTCATGGGCATCCTGGGCACCGCCCTGGACGAGGAGCTCCAGCGGCTCAACGCGCTGAAGAACATGCTCGCCACCATCGTCAACACCACGGCGTCGGTGTTCTACATCATCCTGGCCGAGCCCGCCTGGCCGGTGGTCGGCCTCATCGCCTGCGGGACGATCGTCGGCGGTTACCTGGGCGGGAGGTTCGGGCGCAAGCTCAGCCCGGCCGCCCTGCGGGTGTGCCTGGTGCTCGTGGGTCTGTCCGCCGCGGTCCAGATCCTCATGGGCCGGGTCTGACCCCGCGGCACCGGGCCCCGCACGGGCCCCGCGGCGCCCTCCGCGGTGTCCCGCGAGGGGGCTTCGCGCCGGACCCCGCAGCTCAGGTCCGGAAGTACCCGCGGCGGTCGGCGTCGTCCACCAGGGCGGTCGCGTAGGCGCCCAGCGCCTCCGACCCCTCCTGGATCAGCTTGACCTTCTCCATCACCTGCGCCCGGGTGATCCCGAAGCGCACCCACGTGCCGCCCTCGTTGTGCCAGTTGGCGAGCATGGGCGAGAGCCGGTCGACCGCGCGGGCGAACCGCGCCTCGGCGGTGGCGCGCGCCTCGAACTCCTCCCACAGCTCGCGGGCCCGCTCGGCCTGGTCCTCGGGCAGGAGGGGGAAGATGCGGTCGGCCGCGGCGCGCTCGCGCTCCGCCTGGGTCCGGGAGTTGACGGTGTCGAAGAGGAAGGTGTCCCCGGCGTCGATCTCGACGATGTCGTGGAGAACCAGCATCTCGACGACGCGGTCGATGTCGGTGCCCTCCGGCGCGTACTCGGCGAAGGTGCGTGCTGACAGGGCCAGGTGCCAGGAGTGCTCGGCCGAGTTCTCCCGCCGGGAGCCGTCCACCAGGAGGGACTGCCGCAGGATGCGCTTGAGTTTGTCGACTTCCAGGAGGAAGCGGAGCTGCGCGTTCAACCGCTCGTTGTCGACCCCGCTGGCAAAGACCGGTGCCGGTTCCGTCACGTGGTTCGCCCTCCTGAAGGATGAGTCGAAACGGTCAGGTGGGCCGCTCGGTGCGGCCGCCCCTGGATGATCCCATGGAACGCGCACCAGCTGTCGCGGCGGCGTCCGTCAAGGGGACGCGGGAGGAGGCGCCAGGGTGCACCCGGTGAACGGCGGGTTTCACGCCGGGCCGGGGTGCGGTCGGAGCGCCCGGCAGGACCCGCCGGAGCGCCTATCCGGCCGTCCGGACCTGGGCGGAAGAGCTGAGGTGCTGGTGGAACCACTCGGTCAGCGCCCGGTCGGTGAGGACCCCGGCCGGGGTGAGCGGGCCGGGGCGCAGGCCCGGCTCCGGACCGATGGCGTGGGCCAGGTCGGGGACCACGATGTGACGGAGCGCATGCTCGGGTGCGTGGGCCGCCACGGCGTCGTGCAGCGTCCGGCCGTGCTCGGGGGGCACGACCTCGTCCCGGCCCCCGCTGACGACGAGCAGGGGGACGCGGTCGCGGGAGACCTCCTCGGCGCGGTCGCCGAAGTCCAGCCAGCCGCGGGTGCTGCGGGCCTGCTCGGTCCACTCGTAGGCCGTGCCCGTGCGCCGCTCCCGCGCGGCGATGACCAGGGCGGGGTCCACGACCGGGTTGACGACGGCGGCGGCGCCCACGGGCAGCCGCCCCTCGGCCAGGGTGAGCAGCACGGCCGCGGCTCCGGCGCCCACGCCGACCAGCCCGACGGGGACGTCGGTCACGGGGAAGGCGGCGCGCAGTTCGGCGGTGACGCGGTGGAGTTCGGCCGCGGCCTCCTCGACCACCGGGCCGAACAGCTCGACGAGGTAGTCGCGCTCGCCGCGCCGGTTGATCTCGGCGATGCCGCCCTCGGGGAGCCGGGCCCCGAACAGGGGCAGGCCCAGGTAGACCCGCCAGGCCGGGAGCGGGGCCATGGGCACGGTTCCGGCCAGGGCGGCCTCGGCCCGGGGCGGCTCGAAGGCGTGCAGGCCCAGGACGAGCGGGGCCGGGACGTCACCGCTGGCGGGCGGCAGGGCCAGGAAGGGCACTCCGGAGGCCGTTCCGGTGACGGGTCGGGAGAGGGTGCCGGCGTCGGCTACCACGGATGGTCGCCTCCGTTGCGTTGGGAGAAGTGGGACAGGTAACTGCTGACCAGGTGCTTGGCCTCGCGGACGAGGGCAGGGTCGCCCTCGGGGTCGTCGCGGAAGGCGAGCTTGAGCACGGCGTCCGCGGCCTCGACGGCGACGTTGACGGCCCGGTCCAGTTCGTCATTGTCGGGGATGCCTGTGACAGAGACGATGATCCTGCGCAGGCGGATGGAGATGACGCGGTTGTTGTCGGTTCCTCCGTTGAGGAGGCGTGTGTCGACGATGTCACCGAAGTGCAGGCTGCGGAAGCCGGGCACGTGGCGGTGCATGTCGATGTACTCGTCGACCACCGCGTCCACGGCCAGGGTCCAGTGGCTGAAGGAGGCGTCGGCGAGGCGCTCGGTGACACGCGCGCCGAACTGGTCGAGGAAGCGCAGCCCGAGGGCCTGGGTGATGGCCTTCTTGTCCGGGAAGAACTGGTAGACGGAACCGATGGCGACCCCGGCGCGCTCGGCGATCCTGGTCGTGGAGAGGTTGTCGTAGCCGACCTCGTCGAGGAGTTCGGCGCAGCAGTCGAGCATGCGCTGGACCCTGAGCATGCTGCGCTGCTGGGCGGGCAGCCTCCGCAGCGGCGCCTGCGCGAAGGCGAGTTCGTCGTGGGCGACGCTGGCTCGTCCACGGTCCTCGCGTGACGCGTGGTCGCTCCCCGTGCTGTCTGGGGACCGTCGTGACCGCGGGGGCGTTGAGCTTCGGGAGTTTGTCGTCACAGTCCCTATGATGCCTTTCCGGAATCACCTGGTTCCGGGGAAATTCCAGTTTCGTTCCGCCGCCCCTCCCGAGGGCGCGGTCAGCGGTCCGGAGCGGCGGGAGCCCCGGACGGGACTGCCGGTCGCTGTGAGTGCGGAGGACGCACCCTGTCTGGATAGCGCTTTCCTGATCGGCTCTGGCATGGTTGTATCAGGGCCGACGCAGCGTACACACCCTCCTGGAGGCTGAGAGCCATGACCACCGCCCCGGACACCACGCCGGAGGAACTCGACGCCGTCATGGAACGGGCCGCCGCGGCGGCGCCGCTCCTGGCCGCCCTCACTCCGGGCGAGCGCGCCGGACTGCTGCGGGCCGTCGCCGACGCCCTGGACGGCGCGGCCGACGAGCTCGTGCCGATCGCGATGGAGGAGGCGCACTACCCCGAGGCGCGCTGCCGAGGGGAGCTGGGCCGCACCACCTTCCAGCTGCGCCTGTTCGCCGAGGTCCTGGAGGAGGGCTCCTACCTGGAGGCCGCCGTGGACCCGGCCGACCCCGACTGGGGCACCCCTCGCCCGGACGTGCGCCGCCTGCTGGTCCCGCTCGGGCCGGTGGTGGTGTTCGGGGCGAGCAACTTCCCGTTCGCGTTCGCCACGGCCGGAGGCGACAGCGCCTCCGCCCTGGCCGCCGGGTGCCCCGTGGTCGTCAAGGCCCATCCCGGGCACCTGAGGCTCGCCCGGCGCACAGCCGAGACGGTGGTCGCGGCGCTCGACGGCGCCGGAGCGCCCGAGGGCAGCTTCGCCCTGGTGGAGGGGGTGGAGACGGGCAAACGCGCGGTCACCCACCCGCTCACCCGGGCCGTGGGCTTCACCGGGTCCATCCCCGGCGGGCGGGCCCTGTTCGACCTGGCGGCCTCGCGTCCCGACCCGATCCCCTTCTACGGGGAGCTCGGCAGCGTGAACCCGGTGTTCGTCACCCGCGGGGCCGCCGCCGCGCGCGGCGACGAGATCCTGGGCGGGTACGCGGACTCGGCCACCATGGGATCGGGCCAGTTCTGCACCAAGCCCGGCGTGCTGTTCGTGCCGGAGGAGACCAAGCTCGACGCCCTCGTCGCCGACTTCGGCGCGCGTGCCGCGGCTCCGCTGCTCAACGAGCGGGTCTCCGAGGGCTTCGTGCGCGGGCTGGACGCCCTGAGCGCCCACCCGGCCACCGAGGTGCTGGTCCAGGGCGTGCGCACCGGTGACGACTGGACCCCGTCCCTGCTGCGCACCGACCTGGACTCCCTGCTGGAGAACGCCGAGACCCTCCTGGAGGAGTGCTTCGGCCCGGCGACGCTCGTGGTCACCTACCCCGACGAGCGGCGGCTGCTGGAGGCGGCCGGGGTGTTCGGCGGCCAGCTCACCGTGACCGTGCACGGCGAGGAGGACGACGAGATCGCGCCCGCGCTGCTGGCGCTGGGCGCCTCCCTGGCCGGACGGGTGCTCTGGAACAGCTGGCCGACCGGGGTGGCGGTCACCTACGCCATGACCCACGGCGGCCCCTACCCGGCCACCACCGCGCCGCTGCACACGTCGGTGGGCACCACCGCGGTCCGGCGCTTCCTGCGCCCGGTCACCTACCAGTCGGTCCCGCAGTCGCTGCTGCCCCGGGAACTGCGCGACGACAACCCGCTGGGCGTGCCGCGCCGCGTGAACGGCGCCGCGCCCTCCGCCTGACCGCCCGCCGGGCGCGTCGGCGGACGCGCCCGGCCGGTGCCGTGCCCGCGGGGCGCATCGTCGCGTGGGCCGACCGCGGACGTGCCGGACGCGGCTTCGGGGGTTCGTGTGTGGCGGGGCCCGGTCTCCCGGGTTGTCACAGGGACGGAGAAACACGCCGGGGGACGTGCCGGCCGCCCCCTTGGAGGGGCGGCGCGTCGTGCGCGGAGTCGCCGGGGACGCGGTGAGCGGGTCCTGGGGCTACCGTCCTCCGGCGGCGTGGTGGTCGTAGGCGTCGCGGACCGCCTCGGCCCGGCGCCGTCTCCCGGCCGCGTCGGCCGGATGCCGCCAGGCGGCCCA
Organism: Nocardiopsis deserti; assembly: GCF_008638355.1. NCBI lineage: Bacteria > Bacillati > Actinomycetota > Actinomycetes > Streptosporangiales > Nocardiopsidaceae > Nocardiopsis > Nocardiopsis deserti. The sequence goes on from NZ_ML703347.1 coordinate 13,971, forward strand.
CAGGCAGAAGACGGCGATGAGGGAGTGAACCGCGACCTCGGGAGCGGTCACCGGGGTGAGGCCCTCCACCACCAGGGTTCGGGCGGTCATGACCACCACGCCCACCGAGGCCGCCGCCAGAAAGGCCTGCCAGGCACGTGGGTGACGCACTTCGAGCTTGCGCGCCTCCTGGTCGGCCAGGGTCCGGGCCAGCCGGTTGGCCTCGGGGTCGGGCCCCAGCGCTCCCCACGCCACCAGCCGTTCGGCCACCGCCACGCGTACCGGGTCGGCGTCGGCGGGGAGGGGGTTACCGCGGACGAGTACGCGCGTCTCCCCGGCGGCCAGTTCACCGATGAGCACGGTCGCCCCGACGACCAGGACCAGCCCGACACCCGAGTAGGTCAGGAACTGCGCGGAGGTGTTCGTGAAGTGGGCGGTCGGGATCAGGCAGACCAGCCAGAGGACCAGGAGGGTGATCCCGAAGACCAGGTAGGCGAAGAGACGCGGACTGTTCTGTGCGCGGATCATGTTGCGCGCACGGAACACGGCGGGGCCCGACGGGGGACGAGGAAACCTTGGCGGGGGCTGGGGGAGCACCCCCTCACCGTATCCCGGCCCGCTTCTGACGGACGGTTGTGAACTTGACCGGCAGGGGCTTGGGGCGGCCCCCCGGCACGCGTAACTTGTCGCCATGCACACCCACTCCACGCCCACCGACGTCGATGCGCTCGTCCGCGACCTGCCCAAGGTGGAACTGCACGTCCACCTCGAAGGTTCGATGCCCGCCGACACCCTGTTCGACCTCGCCCGCAGGCACGGCGTCACCGATGTGCCCGACACCCTGGAGGCGCTCCGGGACTGGTACGTCTTCACCGACTTCCCGCACTTCGTGGAGGTCTACCTGGCCTCGGTCGCGACCCTGCGCGAGGAGCAGGACTTCGCCCTCCTGGCCTCCGCAGTCGCCGAACGCCTGGCCGCGCAGAACGTGCGCTACGCCGAGATGCACGTCAGCCTCTACACCCACCTGATGCGCGGGGTGCCCGCCCGCGTGGTCTTCGACGGCATCGAGGAGGCCCGCCGCGCGGCCGAGAGCCGACACGGCATCCAGCTGCGGTGGATCCCCGACTTCCCCGCCGACTTCGGCCTGGAGAGCGCCGAGGCCACCGTGGAGGCGGTCCTGAGCGACGCGCCGCCCAGCGTCGTCGGCTTCGGCGTCGGAGGCGTGGAGACCCCGCTGGAGCAGTACGCCGGGGTGTTCGGCAGGGCCCGCGCCGCCGGGCTGGCCAGCCTGCCGCACGCCGGTGAGCACGGCGGCCCCGAACGGGTGCGCGAGGCCCTGGACGCGCTCGGCGCCGAGCGCATCGGCCACGGCATCGACTCCATGCGCGACGAGGCGCTGGTCGGCCGCCTCGCGGAGGGGCGCATCCCGGTGGACGTCAGCCCCACCTCCAACGTGTGCACCCGCGCCGTGGCGGAGCTGGGCGACCACCCGCTTCCCCGCATGCTGGAGGCCGGTCTGCTGGTCACCCTCAACACCGACGACCCGACCATGTTCGGCACCGACCTGAACAGCGAGTACCGCGCCGCGCACGCGCTGGGCCTGGACGCCGCCGACCTGGTCGGGCTCGCCGCGAACGGCGTGCACGCCTCCTATCTGGGCGCGGCCCGCCGCCACGCGCTGCTGGCCGAGATCGGTGAGGTCGCCGCGCGCCACGGCGTCGACCCGGCGAAGGTCGCGGCGCTCAGCTAGAGTCCTGGCCGGAACCGTCGCCGGTGTGACGTGCGGGCCCGCGACCGGCCGCCGCGGTCCTAGGCGGGGGAGTCGGCCAGCGGCAGCCCGCACTGGGCGCGCATGTCCGTCCAGGTCCGCGTGGCCTGCGCGGCGGCCTCGCCCTCGTAGGGGACGGGGACGCCGCCCTGGATCCGCGCCGGGGCCCAGTCCGACCGGGTCACGCTGCCCTGGTCGAAGGTGAGGGTGAGCACGCCCGTCTCCGCGGTGGGGCCCTCGAAGTTGTAGAAGACGAAGTTGCCCAGCCCGTAGTGCACGTACGAGTCGCCCAGGAACCCGCCCGGGGACAGCACGTGCGCGTGGCCGCCGACGACGGCGGACGCGCCCGCGTCGACCAGCTCCCGGGCCAGGTCGGGGGCGTGCGGGAGCGGGCAGTGCGAGCCCTCCAGGCCCCAGTGCAGGAAGACGACGACGTTGTCGTACTCGGCGGCGGCCTCCGAGACGGCGGTGAGCATCCGCTGCCTCATCTCGCCCTTGGTGGTGGCCAGGCCGGGCTTGCCCTCGCCCGCCGTCCACGCCGTCATGAGGTGGTCGTCCAGGACGTCGGTGGCGCCGAACAGGGCGACGCTCTGACCGTTGACCTCGGCGACGTGGGGCGTGTACGCCTCCTCGGCGTCGCGCCCGGCGCCGACCAGCGACACGGGTGAGGCCTCGCCGTTGGCCAGGGTGTCGGCCAGCCCGTCCACGCCGTAGTCCATGCCGTGGTTGTTGGCGATGGTGGCCACGTCCACCCCGGCGGCGTCCAGGGCCTCCAGGGCGGTGGCGGGCGCGCGGAACGCGTACGTCTTGTCGGGGGCCGGGGCGCCGCCCTGGGTGACCGCGGTCTCCAGGTTGACCATGGCCAGGTCGGCGGCCGAGAGCTGCTGCGCGATCGGTGCGAGGGCGCTCCGGGGGGTGGCCAGGACCGGTTCGAGCATGCCCTCGAACATCACGTCACCGCCGAAGGCGATGGTGAAGGGCTCCGAGGCCCCGGGCCCCGCGCCGGGCGACGGAGAGGCCGTGTCCTCTTCGGTGGGAGCGACCGTGCTCCCGGACTGCCCCGGCGCCCCGGTGCCCGAGGAACAGGCCGTGAGGAGGACGAGGGTCAGTGCCGCGGCACCGGCCGTCTTGCGCGTGCGGGGACGCGGGGGTACGGGTTGCATGCATGCTCCAGTGGGGCGGGGGAAACGGGCGGCATGTCCTGGTAATGGGACGCACATCACACATTTCCGGTTGGCCTTCATGGCTGGAGGGAACCGGGTGTTCCGATCCGTCACCGGCGATGACCACGGGTGTTCGTGCCCCTACCACGCGGGCACGGCGCCGAGTCCGGGTGCCGACGGGTGTCGACGGGTGTCGACGGTTCGTCGGGCCCAGGGTAGGCGCGCGTGACCAGCGCTTTTGTTGTGTTTGGTGAGGTCAGAGGCTTATGGGATTCCTGGATCCCCTGGGGCTGAAGAGAATCGTGCTCAAGGGTGACAAGCAGCACGTACCTCTTCTGGTGGGCGCGGCCCCGGAGGCCGCGACCCCAGGGGCCTCACCTCCGGCGGTTGCGACCCCGGCGGCCGTGGTCGCGGCGGCCGTGGCCCCGGTGTCCGCGCCTCCGGGCGGTGCGGCGCCACTGACGGGGTTCCGCGAGCGGAACTCTCTTTTCCGACTTCTATCCCATAAGGGAATTATCTTCCTTAAGAGGAAAAACTGTCAGGGTTTTGGGCGCTGGGGGGCGACCTGGATACGAATCTGCGAAGTTGCTTAGTAGGTTCGCTTTTGAGGTTTACCGGGAAAATTTTCTTTTCCAGATACAACCTTGGGTGGGTGTGTATAAGCAGTCCGTAGTCAAGTGGGCTCGCTGTGAGCTGCTATTATCACTGCAAGTAGTAAACTCGTTGCGGGCTGTACTTATACTGGGGAAGCGTATTTCCCGAAAACGCCTGCGAGCCTTCGGTTGCTTGCTAACGTTTCGGTCCGTCGGCGGTTCTGCGAGATTTCGAACCGCGACTTCACACACGCGGGTCACCCCGCCGCCACGCAGCGTTCTCCGCTGGCGGACCCGCCCCGCCGTGGACAGCCGGACCCGCGAGACGACGCGGGCACCGGTCCCGCCGCGGACCAGCGTCGCGACTGCGCGATCCCCAAGCCGTATCCGTGAAAGGTCACCTCCGCACATGCGCAACACACTCCGTTACTCCTTCGCCACCGTCATGACCGCCGGACTGGTCGTGGCGCCCGTCGCGGCGGCCTTCGCCGACACCACCACCAGCGGCTCCGGCGGGATCGGCAGCGGGAACCAGGTCGTCGTGCCCGTGGACGTCGAGGCCGAACTGTGCGGCAACTCGATCGCGATCCTCGGTATCTCCAGCGCCACGTGCACCCAGGTCTCGGAGGTCCTCTACGAGGCCAGCGGCCAGGGCGGGGCCTCCACGGACGGCTCCGGCGGTGTGGCCAGCGGCAACCAGATCATCGTTCCCGTGGACGCCGCGATCGACGCCTGCGGCAACGCGGCCGCGGTCGGCGGCATCAGCCAGGCCGAGTGCGTCGAGGTGGTCGAGGTCCTGGAGGAGGAGAGCGCCGACGCGCCCACCACCAGGACCGACGGCTCCGGCGGTGTGGCCAGCGGCAACCAGATCATCGTTCCCGTGGACGCCGCCATCAACGTCTGCGGCAACTCGGTGGCCATCCTGGGCGGCTCCAGCGCCAAGTGCACCACCATCATCAACATCATCCAGGCCTCGCCCGAGAACGAGGGCTCCCCCGACGCCGCCACCAGCGGCGCGGGCGGGATCGGCAGCGGCAACCAGGTCGTGGTCCCGGTCGACGCGGCCGTCGACATCTGCGGCAACGCCGTGTCCGTGCTCGGCCTGGCCGAGGGCTCCTGCATGGAGATCATCTCCGAGGAGGAGCCGGAGGAGGAGAAGCCCGAGGAGCCGGGTGAGGAGGAGCCCGAGGAGGAGAAGCCGGAGGAGGAGAAGCCCGAGGAGCCGGGTGAGGAGGAGCCCGAGGAGCCCCGCGAGGAGGACAAGGGCGAGGACGACTCCAGCACCGGCGAGGAGCCCTCCGAGCCCCAGGCCGACGAGCAGCTCCCCGTGACCGGTGGCGCCCTGGCCGGTCTGGTCGCCGCGGGCATCGCCGCGGTCGGCGCCGGCGGTGCCGGGCTGTACTTCGCCCGCAGGCGCAAGGCCGCCGCCGTGCCCGGCGACGACGAGTAGCACGGGCGGGTCCTGAGCTCCTGCTCACACACGCGGGGCCGCCGGTGACCGGCGGCCCCGTCCGCGTGCGGGCCGGTGGGCGGGGCGACGGCGGCAGGGTGCGCGTTCTCACTGCTCCTCCGCGTGCGGGCAGGTGAGCCGGCGGGCGTGCGGCGGTCGGCCCCGTCCGCGACACCGGCCCCGGGCATGTGCGCGGTGCCGCGCGGCGCGGGGAGAGGGTCGGTGCGAGGTGGCCGGAAGCGTCTCCTAACCTCGAAGACGTGCTCAAAGTCCTGTTCTCGCAACGCATGCTGGCCTTCCACGCGCTGGTGCTGGTGCTGGTGCCCAGCTTCATCTGGCTGGGCTTCTGGCAGCTGGACCGGGCCGGGCAGCGCGGCGCGGCGGTCGACCTCCAGCAGTCCAACCTCGCCGCCGACCCCGTGCCGGTGGCAGAACTGTCCCGGGTCGGCGAGGACGTCGACCCCGACGACCGCTGGCGCACCGTCGAGGCCACCGGCACCTGGGACACCGAGCACGAGCTGCTGCTGCGCAACCGCGACGGCTCCGGGGGCGTGGGCTTCCACGTGCTGACCCCGCTGGTCACCGAGGAGGGGCCCGCGGTCCTGGTCAACCGCGGATGGGTCGAGCGCGGCGCGACCGCCCTCGACCAACCGGAGGTGCCGCCCGTGCCCGAGGGCGCCGTGGAGGTGGCCGGGCGCCTGCACTACTCCGAGACCGAGGAGAACACCGGACTGCGCAACCGCGACGACCTGCCCGAGGGGCAGATGATGATGGTCGACGTGGACCGGATCGCCGCGGACCTGCCCTACCCGGTCTACGGCGGGTACGTCGATCTGACCCGGCAGGACCCGATGCCGGACGCGGCGCCCGAACGGGTCGCCCTGCACGAGGAGGACGCGGGGATGAGCGCGTCCTACGCCGTGCAGTGGTGGGTGTTCGCGGTCGTCGCCGTCGGGGGTTGGGTCTTCCTCGTCCGCCGCGAGATCCAGGACGCCCGCGAGGCCGAGGCCGGGGCGGGGGAGCCCGGTGCCGCAGCCGGAACCGCTGGGGCGGCTGAGGCCGAGGACACCGAGGATGCCGAGGAGACCGACGGGGGTTCGGTGCGGAGCGGGACGCCGGGCGAGGACCCCGCTGCGACCGCCGAGACCGCAGGGACTTCTGGGGGACTTGCGGAGGCCGCCGGGGACTCCGGCGCGACCGTGGAGGGGGACGGAGACCCCGGCGCGACCGCGGGCACGGGCCGCTCGGGAACCGCCTGACACGGCGGCCGGACGGGAGCGTTCGTGCGCCCGGCGCCGACCGCGCACCGAAGCCTCGTGAGCGCCCGTCTTCTGGGAGGCTGGGGCCCATGAACGATGACGGTTATCCGGATCCCGGGCGCGTCGGGCGCCGCGCGGTTGACGCGACGGAGAGCGCCCGCGCCGGACGCCTGTGGTGGGACGGCGCGGCCGACGCCTACCAGGCCGAGCACGGGGCCTTCCTCGGCGACGCCGAGTTCGTGTGGTGCCCGGAGGGGCTGACCGAGGCCGAGGCGCGCCTGCTCGGCGATCCCGGGGACCTCCAGCGGGCCCGGGTCCTGGAGGTGGGCTGCGGCGCGGGCCAGTGCGGGCGGTGGCTGCGCGCCCAGGGGGTGCGCGAGGTGGTCGGGTTCGATCTGTCCTTCCGCCAGCTCCAGCATTCGCGCAGGATCGACGAGGGGACCGGGCACGCGCTGGCGGCCGTGCAGGCCGACGCCCAGCGGCTGCCGTTCGCCGACGCCGCCTTCGACGTGGTGTTCTCCTCGTTCGGGGCCTTCCCGTTCGTGCCCTCCGCCGACGACGCCCTGGCCGAGGCCGCGCGGGTGCTCAGGCCCGGAGGGCGACTGGTGTTCTCGGTGACCCACCCGATCCGGTGGAGCTTCCCGGACGACCCCGGCGAGGAGGGGTTCACCGTGCACCAGTCCTACTTCGACCGCCGCGCGTACGTCGAGGAGGACGACGGCGGCGACGCGGTCTACGTGGAGCACCACCACACGGTGGGCGACTGGGTGCGCGGGGTCGCCCGCGCGGGCCTGGTGCTGCGGGACGTGGTCGAACCGGAGTGGCCCGAGGGACTGGAGCGGGTGTGGGGCGGCTGGGGGCCGGTGCGCGGCCGGATGATCCCCGGCACCGCGATCTTCTCGGCGGACCGGCCCTGAGTCTCCCGAGGAACGGGCGGGGCGGCGCCCCACCGGGGCGATACGCGCCGCTGTCCCCCCGGGGCGGTCCGCGCGCACGCTTCGGCCGTTGTCGGCCGCGGCGGTTCCCCGGGGGCACGGCGGGCACCAGCCACACGCCGTTGCCGGTGACCCGGAAGACGTGGCCGTCGCCGTGCATGCGTCCGGCGGCGACGGTGAGGACCACCGGTACGCCGCGCCGGGCGCCCACCCGGCGGGCGGTCCCGGCGTCGGGGGACAGGTGGACGTCGTGCCGCCGCATCGGGCGCAGCCCCTCGGTGGTGATGGCGGGCAGGAGTCGGCCCACGGTGCCGTGGTAGAGCAGGGCCGGGGGCGTGCTCGGCTCCAGCCCCAGGTCGACACGGACGGAGTGGCCCTGCTGGGCGCGGACGCGGGCGCCGTCCGGGCTGAGGGCGAAGCGCCTCTTGTCGTTGGTGTCGACGACCTCCTGGAGGGTCGCACGGCTGAGGCGCACCCCGGCCCTTCGGCAGCCCGCGAGGAGTTCGTCCACCCCGACCCACCCCTGCGGGTCGAGCCGCACCCCCGCCCGTGCGGGGTCGTGGCGGAGCACGCGCGACAGGAACCTGGAGGCGCGTACGAGTTCTCTCTGGTTCATGGTCACGATGATCCCCGCCGGGCCTCCGGCGGGGCCAGGGCTTTTCGGTCGGATACCGGGGCGGCGACCGGATGGCGAAAACTCCTGGCGGGGGTGTGCGCGGGGGAGTAGGTTGCGTGGCCGGTGAAGGGAGGGGCGCGTGTCCCAGAGGTTGCGTCGTGTGTGGCAGGAGACCAGGGCCGCGTTCGAGAAGCAGGGTTACCGGGCCGAAGGCCGTGGGGTGGACCTGTCCGCCATGCTGGCGGCGATGCGCGAGGGGACGCGGCTCCACCTGCCCGACGAACTGGCGGAGGCGGCCGCGCCGGAGGGCGGGCGCGCCACCCGGTTCGAGGTGACCGGGGAGAGCACGCTCGCGGCCGCCGCCCGGCTGGCGGGTCCGGGCCACGTGGCGGCGCTGAACTTCGCCTCCGCGCGCAACCCCGGGGGCGGTGTGGCCAACGGGGCGCGCGCCCAGGAGGAGAGCCTGGCGCGGTCGAGTGCGCTGTACGCGTCGCTGACGCTGTGCCCGGAGTTCTACGAGCACCACCGTCGTGAGCGGAGCCTGCTCTACAGCGACCGGGTGATCTGGTCGCCTGGCGTGCCGGTCTACCGCGACGACCGCGGCGGTTGGCTGCCCGAGCCGCTGCCGGTCTCCTTCCTCACCTGTGCCGCGCCCAACCGGCGGATGGTGGAGCGCAACGGGCAGGAGGGCGCCGACGCCATCGCGCGGGTACTCACCGCGCGGGCGCGCGGGGTGCTCGCCGTCGCGGCCGAACACGGGGTCTCCCAGCTGGTGCTCGGCGCCTGGGGCTGCGGTGTGTTCGGAAACCGCCCGGACGAGGTGGCGCGGGCCTTCGCCACCCACCTGCGCGGGGAGGGCGACTTCGCGGGGGTGTTCGAACGGGTGGTGTTCGCGGTCCTGGACCGCGACGAGGCGGTGCGCGGAGCCTTCGAGGCGGTGCTGTAGCGCCGCGCCCGCCCGCTCAGCGGTCGTCGGTCGCCGCTCCCGACCCGCGGGCGGACCCGTCGGACCGCACGGGCCTCAGGCGATGATCCTGGTCGCGGCTCCTGGCTCCGCGGACGGGGCTCGCGGACCCGCTGGCGGGTATTCCGGGCCCGGAACACCCGCCACCGAGGAGCAGGAGCCCCCGCGTGACCGACGTCCGTGTCCGAACCGCCCTCCCCTCCGACCACCCGCGCATCGTGGCGGTCTGCGACGACTGGTGGGAGCGTCCCGTGGCGCACATCCTCCCCAGGCTCTTCCTCGACCACTTCCACACCACCAGCCTCGTCGCCGAGGCGGAGGGGGAGCTGGCGGGCTTCCTGGTCGGCTTCCCCTCGCCGTCCGTGCCCGAGGAGGCGTACGTGCACTTCGCCGGGGTGGCCCCGGAACACCGCAGGACGGGACTCGCGAACGGGCTGTACCGGCGCTTCACGGACGGGGCGCGGGAACGCGGGTGCACGGTCGTGCGCGCGGTCACGTCCCCCGCCAACGAGCGCTCGATCGCCTTCCACCGCGCCCACGGTTTCACCGTCACCGGACCGCACGCCGACTACGAGGGGCCGGGCACGGACCGGATGGTCTTCACCCTGCGGCTCGGGGCGTGACGGGGGAGGCCGCGGGTACCGGAGGGAAAGGCCGTGCCGTGGCCCAGGCGCGCGGATCCGCGCCGCGTATGATCCGGCTACCGGAAGCGGAGGAGGCACGGTGCGGCTCAAACTCGACCTGCACGACATCTTCAACAAGGGCCGGGACATCGACCGGGCCCTCAGCGACATCATGGACGAGGCCGAGCGCACCGGGGCCAAGAGCATCGAGATCATCCCCGGCAAGGGGTCCGGGCAGCTGAAGAAGCGGGTGCTGCGCTTCCTCGACCGCAAGGACGTCAAGGCCCGCTACCACCGGGTCGAGAAGGACTCCAAGAACTTCGGCCGCCTGTTCGTGCACTTCCGGCACTGAGCGCTTCCCACAGTGTCCTCAGCCCTCGGCCCGCCGGACGGTCTCGGCAACGGTGAGTTGTGTGAGACTTTGCCCCTCCGATCCCCGGAGCCCCTCTCATCAGGGAAGGAACCGAAGGGTGGTGCGTCGTCACGGAGAGGGACAGCGATGATCAGTACGGATTTCACACCCGGGTCTCCCTGCTGGGTCGAGGTCTCCTCACCCGACGTCGAGGCCACGGCCGCCTTCTACGGTCAGGTGTTCGGCTGGAGCTCCCAGACGCACATCCGGCAGATGGAGGGCTACAAGTTCCTGTGCGGTGACGGGCTCGCCGCGGCGGGGGTCAGCCCGGTCATGGGGGAGAGCGACCATCCCTCCTGGACGGTGTACTTCGCCGACTCCGGCATCGAGGACACCATCACACGGGTGGAGCGGCTGGGCGGCACCCTTCTGGTCGAGCCGTTCGACATCTTCGACCTGGGCCGCCAGGCACTGTTCCGTGACCCCCAGGGCGCCTCCTTCGGCGTCTGGCGGGGGGAGATGTACCTCGGCCTGGTGGGACGGATCAACAGCCTCTGCTGGGTGGAGCTGCGGACCACCGACGCGCGCGGCGCGGCCGAGTTCTACACCGGAGTCTTCAAGTGGGACCTCAGCCCGTTCGATCCGTCCCTCGGAGGAGGGGAGGTCGGCGGGTACACGGTCCTGCGCCCCACGGGTACCGGTGACGAACGCGCCCACGGGGGCATCCTGCAGGCGGCTCCCGAGGACAGGGAGTGGTTCGGCGGAGAGGAGGACTGGCACCCGGTGTTCGCGGTGACCGACTGCGAAGCCGTCGCGGAGAGGGTCGTGGCCGCGGGCGGACACGTGCACGCGAAGCCGGAGAACATTCCGGGCGTGGGACGCCGCATGATCTGCTCCGACCCCTTCCGGGCCGGATTCGTCCTGCTCAACTGGCCGCCCGGGTGATCCGGACGTCGCCCGGCCGGGAGCCCTCGCCCCAGAGGGGCGCGGGCCCCGGCCGGAACCCGGCGGCTACTGCCGGGACACCGCGGACGCGCCCCCGCGCAGGACGAACTTCTGGATCTTGCCGGTGGCCGTCTTCGGGAGCTGCTCCACGAACTCCACCCGAGTGGGCGCCTTGAAGTGCGCCAGGTTGTCGCGGGCGAAGGCGATCAGCTCCTCCTCCGTGGCCGCGGCGCCCTCGCGCAGGACCACGGACGCCTTCGGCGACTCACCCCAGCGCTCGTGCGGCACGCCCACGACGGCCGCCTCCAGCACGGCCGGATGCCGCAGCAGGACCCCTTCCACCTCGACCGAGGAGATGTTCTCCCCGCCGGAGATGATGACGTCCTTGATCCGGTCCTGGATCTCCACGTACCCGTCCGGGTGGGTGACCGCCGCGTCGCCGGTGTGGAACCAGCCGTCGCCCATGGCCTTCCGGGTGGCCTCCGGGTCGTTGTAGTAGCCCTTCATCACCACGTTCCCGCGCACGGTGATCTCCCCGACCGTCGTGCCGTCCCAGGGCACCTCGGCGCCGTCGGCGTCCACCACCCGCAGCTCGCCGGAGGTGATCAGCTCGACCCCCTGGCGTGCCTTGACGGCGGCGCGGTCGCGCGGGGACAGGCCGCCGTGCTCGGCGCGCGGCTCGCACACGGTGATGAACGGCGTGGTCTCGGTCAGCCCGTAGACGTGGGTCACGGTCCACCCGAAGCCGTCCTCCAGGCGTTCGATGGTGTCGGCGGCGGGGGAGGCTCCGGCCGTCACCACGTGCACGCCGGACGGAACCTCGCCGCGCACCTCCTCGGGGGCGTTGGACAGCATGATCAGCACGGTGGGGGCCGCACACAGCCAGGTGACCCCCTCGGAACGGATCAGCTCGTACACGGCGGCCGGGTCCATCGCGGGCAGGCACACGTGGGTGGCGGCCGCGGCGGTCACCGTCCACGTGTAGGTCCAGCCGTTGGCGTGGAACATCGGCAGTGTCCACAGGTACCGGTCGTCGATGCCGATCCGCAGGTGGAGCAGGGTGCCCACCGAGTTCATGTACGCGTTGCGGTGGGTGATCACCACGCCCTTGGGCCGGGCCGTGGTACCGCTGGTGTAGTTGATGGTCAGCAGGTCGGTCTCGTCGATCCCGGGACGGGTGTAGTCCGCCGTGGCCTGTGCGACGAGGGCCTCGTAGTCCTCCCAGCCGGGGCGCGCACCCTCCAGGGCGACGAACCGCTCCACGCCCGGCATCTGGTCGCGGACGCCGTCCACGGCGTCGAGCTGGTCGGCGTGCACGCACAGGACCCGGGCCCCGGAGTGGTTGACGATGTAGACGAAGTCGTCCGCCGACAGCCGGAAGTTGACCGGTACCAGCACCGCGCCGAGCTGCGGCACCGCGTAGAAGGACTCCAGCTGGGCGTGGGTGTTGGGGGAGATGTAGGCGACGCGGTCGCCCTTGGACACCCCCATGTTCTGGAGGGCGGAGGACCAGCGGTCGCAGCGGTCGAAGAACTCCTCGTAGGTGAGCCGGAGGCCACGGTCGACCACCGCCTCGCGCCGGGGGTGCAGTCTTCGGGTACGGCGGGCGAACTCCAGGGGAGTCAGGGCGAGTTCCATGGTGCCGGGTGCCTTTCCGCGTCGGTGATGGCGGGCGGTGGTCGGGGGCGGCGGAGGCCGAAGGCGGTCGCCCCACGACCACCATCACCGGGCGGTCGTCGACTGTCCAGCGTCGGTCGCCGGAAGTCGGTGGCGCTCAGAGCCCGAACAGCCGGGCGGCGTTGCCGTACAGGACGTCCCGCAGCCAGTCCTCGCCCAGGTCGAGCCGGGCCAGGGCCCGGAGCTGTTCGAGGTAGGGGTGGGGGATGTTCGGGAAGTCCGTGCCGAACAGGATCCGGTCCGCGACGCCCTTCAGGCGGGGTACCTCCTCCTCGGGGAAGGGCGCCCAGTCCTTGGAGAACTCGGTGAACACCATCGTGGTGTCCAGGTGGACGCGTTGGTGGTGCTCGGCCAGGTCCAGGAACGCGCGGTAGTCGGGGGCCCCGGCGTGGGCGATGACCGCGGTGAGCCCGGGGTGCGCGCGCAGGGTCTCAGCGAAGGGTTCGGGGCCGGTGAAGGGGCCCGCCTCGGGGCTCGAACCGCAGTGGACCACCACGGGTGTGCCCGCGTCCGCGAGCAGCCCCCACACGTCGGCCAGCAGGGGGTCGCGCGGGTCGTAGCGGCCGACCTGGAGGTGGGCCTTGAACACGCGGGTACCCGCGTCCAACGCCGCGGCCACGTAGTCGCGGGCCTCCGGCTCGGGGTAGAAGGTGGCGCTGCGCAGGCAGTCGGGGTTGCGGTCGGCGAAGCCGTTCGCCCAGTCGTTGAGCCAGGCGGCCATGCCGGGGCGGTGCGGGTAGGAGAGGGCGGTGAAGTGCTGAACCCCGAAGCCCCGGAGCAGGGACAGGCGCTCGTCCTCGTCGAAGCGGTAGGTGATCGGCCACAGGCCGCCGAGGGAGTCGAAGTGGGCCCACACCTTGCGCAGCACGTTGTCGGGCATGAAGTGCGTGTGGACGTCGATGAGCCCGGGGAGACCCAGGTCCTGCCAGACCGCGCGTACGGCGGCGGACTCGGGTCCGTGGTCGGGTGCGGACTCCACCGCGTGAGCGGGACCGGGTCCGGTTCCGGAACCGGTGTCAGTGGCGACGGTGGCTGTGGCGGTGGTGGCGGTGGTGGCGGTGGTGGCGGTGTCCGTCAGGGTGTCCGTCGCGGTGGCGGACCCGGCGGGGGTCGAGGCTCGTGTCACGCCGGAAACGATACGGGTAAGCGCTGGTCAGAGTCATGAAGACGCTCAGAAAGTCAGAAGGAGAACTCCGGTCACGACGATGGCGGAGGCGGCGACCCGTACCGGGCCGAACCGCTCCCCGAACAGCAGCGCGCCCAGCAGCGCGGCGAAGACGATGCTCGTCTCGCGCAGCGCGGCGATGCCCGCGACCGCGCCGGTCAGCTGCGCCCACAGCACGAGCCCGTAGGCGACCGCGCTGACCACGCCGCCCAGGACCCCGAACTTCCAGACCGGCTTGAGCTGGCGCGGGAGCGCGCCACGGCGGGTGAACACCGCCACCACGAAGAACACCGGTCCCTGAAGGGTCATGAGCCACGCGACGTAACCCAGTGGATTCTGGGTGAGGCGGACCCCGTAGGCGTCGACCACGGTGTAGACGGCGATGCTGACGCCGGTGGCGAAGGCCGCCAGCAGTGCCGGGAGCTGCGCGCGGCCGGGTCGGCCGCCCGCGAACACCAGCGTCGTCAGCCCGGCCGAGACGACCAGGACCCCGGCCAGGTCGGACGGGGGCATCGACTCGCCGAGGAGGATGATGCCGGTCAGGGCGACCACCCACGGCGCCGTGCCGCGCGCCATCGGGTACACCTGACCGAACTCGCCGGTCCGGTAGGAGAGCATCAGCAGGCTCATGTACAGCAGGTGGGTGACCAGCGAGGCGAGCAGGACCGGCCAGGCCTCGCGCGGCGGCGGCCCCACGACCGGGAGCAGGGGCAGAGCGGCGAGCATTCCGCCGAGGCCGATCAGGGCGAACCCGAGCAGGCGGTCGGTGATGGAGTGGGCGATCGCGTTCCAGCCCGCGTGCAGGAGCGCCGCGAGCAGGACCACGACCACGACCCACGGGGTCATGGGGTGGAGAGGGAGGAAGGGGAGGGTGTCCGACGGCGCGGGGGTGGAGGAGGTAGGGACAGGGAGGGCGTCCGGCAAGGCGGGGGCGGAGGAAGCGGGCCTGGGGAGGGCGTCCTGCGGAGCAGGCGCGGAGGAACCGGGGCAGGGGAAGGCATCGGGGGTGGAGAGGGCATCCGGCAAGGCTAGGCGGTTGTCCACAGGCCGGGGAGCGCGGGGTGGCACGGGGCCGCAGCGGGCATACCTGTCACGGGGGACGTGTTCCACGACGCGGAGGCCGAGCACCCCCATCAACAGCATGCCCCTCCCGGGAGCCGTCCACCACCCCACGGCCCCGCCTGTGGACAACCCTCCTGCGCCTGCGTCTACGCGCTTCGTTGCTGCCGCCGGAATGTCGCAGGCGCGTGTGAGTATCGGAGCCTGCCCAATCGAGGAGGCCCCATGTCGTTCCAGGCCTATCTGGATGCCGTCGAGGACAGGACCGGTCTGACCCCGCGCGCGCTCGTCGACCGCGCCAAGGAGAAGGGCTACGACGACCCTTCGGTCAAGGCGGGCGCCATCGTCCAGTGGCTGGCCGAGGACTACGGACTGGGGCGTGGCCACGCGATGGCCCTGGTCCACGTCATCAAGAGGGGACCGCAGATCAGCACCAAGCACGTGGGCACCACCGGTACCCACCGGGACGCCTCCACCGAACTCTGGCTCGACGGCAAGGCGACCAGACCGCAGACGGTCTGAGGCCGCGCGACCCTGCCCGGCCCGGAGCCCGGCCCCACCGGCACACCACCACCGCCACCGCAGGAGGTCCGGAACGGTCTGGTCGAGCGAGCCCGGAACTGGCCGAGTCTCGGTCCGGTCGGGTGTCCGCTTTGGCCCGTAGACTCGGCCCGGACGAGTACTTGGGTACACGGAGAGGCCCTGGGAGAGGGATACCCCAGGGCCTCTCTGATGTCCAGGGCCCCCGTGTCGGACGGCTCCGAGGATCGCGCCCCACTCGGAGCCGGGCAACAGGAAGTGGCCCTGCCCGGGGGGCTGGGAGTCACGCACGGCTGCGGTGCCGTCGCCCGCGTCGGCGTACTCCGGGAACTGGAGCGGGCCAGGGACGTACTGGAGCCCGAAGACGCGAAGATTGACAACGCACGACTTCCGACCGCGCGGGTCAGAAAGCCCCGTGGCCGAATTCGGCCACCTCCTCCGCATGTCCCGCGACGGCCTCCGACACCCTTTTCCGCCGTCGTCGCTGGCAGCCGTTCCCCGCTCCCATTCATCCCATCCAGCTCACCTTTCACACGGAACCCGGCACGCCCCGCTTCCCCCTCCCCGCGCGCACCGGCTCACACCGGACCGTGCCGCCCCGCACTGACTCGAAATCCGTGTTCCCGCTGTTCAGGGCGCATGAGAAGCCAGGAGAACAGCCACACGCCCCCCCAAGCCGTCCCTGTGTGACTACGGGACTACACCACTCCCGGAGTGGATTTTCCAGATGATCTCTACCGTGCGGAGTACAGAACCAACAAAGCTCACTAATGCGGGCAATGCGCGCATAATGACGGAATGAGAACCACACCCCTCGCCAGGTCCGCCGCGCGGTCCTGCGGACGGGGCAGTCGATCGCGATGACGGCGGAACAGGACCGCCCGTCCCCACCCCCCGCCTCCGGCCAGGACCCGCCGGCCGACAGCGCGGAGCGGTTCGTCCCCCTCGCCCGCAACCGGGACTTCCAGGTGCTCTGGACCAGCCGGTTCCTCGCGGGGCTGGGCAAGGAGAGCGGCGAGATCGCCTACCCCCTCCTCACCCTCCTCCTCGCGGGATCGGCGGCGCAGGCGGGCGTCATCGGGGCGGCCCAGGTCACCGCGGCCATGGTCACCGCCGTCCTCGGCGGTTCGCTCGCTGACCGGACCAACCGCCGCACGGTGCTGCTGTGCTGCGACCTCGGACGGCTCGCGCTGCTCTCCCTCTTCACCGTTCTCCTGCTCACCGAGAACGTCACGTTCACCGTCATCGTGGGCGTCGCGGTCGGCTCCGCCGCGCTGATGGGCGTCTCCAACCCCGTCGCGATGGCCTCCGTCAAGCAGCTGGTCCCCGCCTCGCAGATGGCCGAGGCCTCCGCCCAGAACCAGATCCGCCTCTTCAGCACCACCGCCCTCGGAGCGCCCTTCGCCGGAACCCTGTTCGGCGTGGGCCGGGTCTTCCCCTTCGCCGCCGAGGCCCTCGCCTACCTGGTGTCGGCGGCCCTGGTGCTGCTCATCCGCCGCCCCATGCAGGCCCACCAGACCGACGTGCCGGAACCGTGGACCCTGCGCGGAGCGGTCAGCGGGTTCACCGTGCTGGCCAGGCATCCGATCCTGCGGCCGATGATCTCGTGGATCGTCGGGTTCAACCTCACCTACACCCAGACGGGCGCCTTCCTGGCCCTCATCGCGACCGCCGAGAGCCAGGGAGCCAACCACCTCCAGATCGGGCTGACCGTCTCCCTGGCCGGGTCCGGAGGCCTGCTCGGCGCGCTGTGCGCCGGGGCGGTCATCAGGTGGGTGCGTCCTTCGGCCATCTTCCTCGCCGCGGCCTGGGCCGCGCCGGTGTGCGCGCTCGGGCTGCTGTTCGCACCCAACGTGATGCTCCTCGGGGTGCTGGTGGGCTGCGTGTTTGCCATCGTGCCCTGCGTGAACGCCGTGTTCTACGGTTACGTCGCCGCGTCGGTCAGCGACCGCCACCAGGGCCGCGTCCTGGGAGCCGTCACGTTCATGGCCCTGCTCTCCCAGCCGGTGGGCATCCTCGGCATCGGGGTGATCTTCGACCACGCCGGGCCCGCCTGGGTGTTCCTGACGATGGCGCTGGTCTCGGCGCTCGCCGCGCTGTTCAGCCTCTCCCCGGTCATGCGCGGCCTGCCCCGGCCCGAGGAGGTGGCCGTGGCCTGACCGCGGCCCCGCCCCCCGCAGGGGCCGAGCGGTCAGACCACGGCCGGTCTGGTGTCCGGACCGCCGCCCGAGGGGCGGCGAGAGGGCGGTCCGGCCCGGGAACCGGCGCCGGACGGTTCGGAGGAGTCCTGCGGCCAGCTCGGCGGCACCCAGTGAGGCGCCGACCGTGAGCAGCCCCACGACTGATCCGACGACGACCCGTCGCCTGTCGCGTGGCGGGGTGTTCCCGCGTGTCTCGGTGGTCACGTCGGTCATTCGGGGCCGACGCGGGGGTGGATGGGTGTTTCCGGAGAATTTTTTTCGATCCGGGTGAAGAAGTCCTTGACCTGCGACGACGTGGTGCCGTTGACCGCCGCCGGAGCGGTCCTCGTCGGCCGCCGCCCGTCCGGGAACCGTCCTGGGCTCCCGCGCCGACCGGACGCCCCCGCACGGGGTGTCTCCCGCCAGACGGACGTAACCCGCCAACAGGGGGCAGGGCGGTCGGTTCCGCCCCGCGCGTGCAGGAGGATGTTGCCCGTACGTCTCCTCAACGATCGGAGTTCCCCCACATGGCGAGGAAGTCGCCCCTACCCCTGGTCGCGCTGGCGGTCTCGGGCAGCCTCCTGCTCAGCGGCTGTACGGTCACCGAGGGGGTGTCCGACTGGTGGTCCGAGACGTTCGGAGACGCCTCGGGCCCGCCTGAGGTCAGGGAGGAGTTCCCCTACGTCCGCGAGGGCCGCATCTTCCAGGACACCGGTCGGGACAACGAGATGCGCTTCGCCGTCACCGGCCTGGAGCGCACCGACGACTACACCGTCATGTACTACGAGGTCACCTACCTCGACGAGTTCACCGGACCCAACCGGAACATGAGCATGGCCCACACCCTGGTCGACCCGCTCACCGGTCGCGTCTACCGGCAGTTCCTGGACGAGGAGGGCCTCAAGTACGGCTCCGAGAGCCCCAACCAGGACGGCCTCTACCCGGTCCACGACGGGGTCACCAACGAGTACGTGCGCTACTTCCCGCGCCTGCCCGACGAGGTCGGGCAGGTCACGTTCGTCGGCAGCGGACTCGGGGCCATGACCGGAATCCCGGTCGTGGACGTGGAGGAGGAGCGGGCCGACCCGCAGGACCCCAACGGGGCCGACCACCTCACCCCGGACGACCCGCCGCCGAGCGGGGAGAACCTCACCTTCGCCAACCGCCGCCCGGACGGGGACGCGGTGGCCGACGAGGGCTGGGTGCAGAGCTTCGTGGACTCCGAGATCGCCTCCACCACCCGTGACGGCGACCGGGAGATCATCTCCCTGCACTCCGACGTCATGTTCGAGTTCGACCGCTCGGACCTGACCTCCGAGGCCGAGGACGTGGTGCGCCGCGCGGCCACCAGCCTGGCCCGCAACGTCGACCCCGACGATCCCGTCATCACCGTCATCGGCCACACCGACAGCATCGGCGACGACGCCTACAACGACAACCTGTCGGTGCAGCGGGCCGAGAGCGTGCGCGACCTGCTCGCCGAGGAGCTGGGCACCGACTACACCCTCGAGGTGGAGGGCCGCGGCGAGCGCGAGCCGATCGCCCGCGAGGGCGGCCCCGACGACGACGAGGCGCGGGCGCGCAACCGGCGCGTGGAGTTCTCCTACGTCTTCAACACCACTGTGGCCGCCACGGAGGAGGAGGAGTACGACGACGACGGCCTGGGCGCCGCCCAGCGCAACGTCACCTGGCCCGCGCCCTACGACGACGACCCGGGGTCCGTGGTGGCCGAGGGCGAGCTGGACGGGGTGCGCCTGGAGGTCTACCCGCTGCGCCGCGACGGCGCGTACGTCATCGGCACCGTGGCGCTGACCAACACCACCGACGAGCCGACCATGCCCGACATGGGCGGGCAGGAGGCCATCCAGGCGGGTGGCCCCGAGCAGTTCAACAAGGGCACGCTCGGCGGCTTCCAGTTGCTGGAGCCGGAGAGCGGCCTGGTGCGCTACGTGGCCCAGATGGACTTCGGCGAGGGGCGCTACAGCAGCTTCGCCGAGGAGGTCCACACGCTCCAGCCCGACAACACCTACAGCCTGGTCGCGGTCTTCCCCGCGCCGCCGGTGGACGTGGAGGAGCTGACCCTGCGGGCGGGCCCGTTCGGTGAGTTCGAGGAGATCCCCGTGGAGTACTAGCGGGCTGGCCGGAACTGTTGCCGGTGTGAGGTGTGGGTTCTGGCCTGCGATGATCTTGTACTTATAGTCGATGTCGGCGCTCGAAGCTCGCTACAGGTACAAGATCACGGCGAAGAGAGCGGGACGGTGAACCCTTCCGATCACCGCACCGGGGGACACCGGAACCGTCCGGGAACACGCGAGGGGGCCGCCCACCGGCGGCCCCCTCGGTCGTTCGCGCCGCGGATCAGCCCCGGATGCGCTCGGCGGCCAGCATGACCACCCGCTCCAGGTCCTCGCGCGGCACCTCCTCGCCGTAGGCGATGGCGGTGACGTACAGCTCGTCGGGCAGCGCCAGGTACAGGTGGCGGCTGGAGCCGTCCACGGTGCCCACGTACTCCAGGTCGCCGCCCAGGGAGTCGGACTCCTCGGTGTGGTAGGTGTCCACGTCCACGTCGATGTCCACCTCCCAGTTCATCTGCTCCTGCTCCCCGGGCACCCGCACCACGTCCGGGTTGGTGCTCGGGTCGGCGTTCAGGGTGAACACCAGCGTGAACGAGGACGCGCCGGGCCCGGTGCTCCCGTCGCCGAACGAGCACACGACCTGCTCGGCGCCGTCGACACCCTCCACCTCACCGACCTCCTCGGTGAGCACCTGGCCCGGGGCCAGGTCGCCGACCACCTCCGCGGCACCGGCGGCCGCGCACGACTCGGGCAGTCCGTACTCCGGCGCGGCCTGCTCCGGCTGCTCCTCCTCCGGGCTGGGCGAGGCTCCGGCCGCCTGCTCGGGGACCTCCTCACCATCCCCGAAGGGCAGGTCCACGCCGTCTCCGAAGGACAGGTCCATATCGAACTCGTCGAGGTCGATCACGCCGAAGCCGACGAGGACGAACCCTCCGACGACGGCGGCGGCGACGGCCGTGCCCAGGCACGACAGGGGAGTGGACGGGATCAGGCGCATGGATGGCTTTCGGTCGGGGGAGCACCGGGGTCCGGGGTGGGGATCCGGCGGGGACACACGAAACCTAGCAAGTCCCCGGAGCGCTCGCGGCAGCGGTCGCCGCCCGCCTCCGATGACGGGTGCCTCCGCCCGTCCGGCTGGCGGGTCCGCGCCGAACGGGGCGGTGTGCCGCCGGCCCGGTCCGCCCGCGCCGCGCGCCTCGGCCCGGACACGTCGCGGCCCCGCCCTCCTTCCGGAGCGGCGGGGCCGAAGACGACCGGTGCGTCACATGTTGATCATGTGACCGGCCAGGCCGTGCACGGCCTCCTTGACCGCCTCGCTGAGCGTGGGGTGCGCGTGGATGTTGCGCGCGACCTCGTGCACGGTCAGGTCCCACTGCTGGGCCAGGGTCAGCTCGGGCAGCAACTCGGTCACGTCCGGGCCGATCATGTGCGCGCCGAGGAACTCCCCGTACTTGCCGTCGGAGAGGATCTTGACGAAACCGCGGGTGTCCCCGAGGCCGTGCGCCTTGCCGTTGGCCATGAACGGGAACTTGGCGACCTGGACGTCGAAGCCCGCCTCCCGCGCCTCCTTCTCGCTGTAGCCGAAGCTGGCGATCTGCGGCTGGCAGTAGGTGGCGCGCGGGATGAACCGGTAGTCGATCTCCTGGGTCTCGGCGCCCGTGATGGTCTCCGCGGCGACGATGCCCATGGCCTCGGCGGTGTGGGCCAGCATGAGCTTGGCGGTGACGTCGCCGATCGCGAAGATGTGCGGGACGTTGGTGCGCCCCCGGGAGTCGATGCCGATCGCGCCCCGGTCGGTCAGCTCCACGCCGGTCTTCTCCAGACCGTAGCCCTCCACATTGGGGGCGAAGCCGATGGCCTGGAGGAGCTTGTCGGCCTCCAGGGTCTGCTCCTTGCCGTTGCTGCTGACGGTGACGCGCACGCCCTCGCCGGTGTCCTCGACCGACTCCACGCGGGTGGAGGTCATCACCTTGACGCCCAGCTTCTTGTAGGCGCGGCCCAGCTCCTTGGAGACCTCCTCGTCCTCGGTGGGCACGAGGCGGTCGAGGAACTCCACGATCGTCACGTCCACGCCGTAGTTGGCCAGGACGTAGGCGAACTCGACGCCGATGGCGCCCGCACCGGCGATGACGATGCTCTCCGGCAGGGTGTCGGTGAGGATCTGCTCCTCGTAGGTGACGACCCGCTCGGACAGCTCGGTGCCGGGCAGCAGCTTGGTGGAGGAGCCCGCCGCGATCACCGCGTGGTCGAAGGTGACGGTCTCGGTGGTGCCGTCCTCACCGCTGACCTCGACGGTGTGGTCGTCGGTGAAGGTGCCCCGGCCGTTCAGTTCGGTGATCTTGTTCTTCTTCATCAGGTAGTGGACGCCCTTGACCCGGCCCTCCGCCACCTCGCGGCTGCGGCTGTGCGCCTTGCCGAAGTCGAACTCGACCTTGCCGTCGACCTTGATGCCGAAGAAGTCGGCCTCGTTCTGGAACAGGTGGGCGAGTTCGGCGTTGCGCAGCAGCGCCTTGGAGGGGATGCAGCCCACGTTGAGGCAGACCCCGCCCCAGTACTTCTCCTCGATGACGGCGGTCGTCAGGCCGAGCTGGGCGGCGCGGATGGCGGCCACGTAGCCGCCGGGGCCCGCGCCGAGAACCACCAGATCGAAGTGTCGCTGTCCCATGACGGGATCTCCTTGAGTGTGTTTGTGACGCACCCAGCGCAGTCGGCTTGCCCGGGTTGTCGGATTGCCGAACGCCAGCCTAGCCGGGTGCCCCCGGCACGTGGGTGACCAGCCGCTTCCTTCGCGGCACTTTCCGTGGAAGCGCCTGCTCACAGCGGGTTCCGCGTGCTCGGCGGCGGGAGATCCCGGCCCGCGGTGTCAGCTCCGCGGGTCCTGTGCCGTCCCGTTCCCCTGTGCCGCCTCGTCATCCTGTGCCGCCTCGGCGCCCTCAGCGGCCTCGGACCCTTCGGAGGCACTGGCCCCTTCGGCGGCTCGGGCCTCCTCCGCGGCCACGGCCCTCTTCTGCGCGCGGTTCTGCTTGAACACGGGGACAAAGGCCATGACGACGACGATGCCCAGGGTGAACCAGAGGGCGTACCTGTCGACCAGCAGGACGATGTCGACACCGGTCTGGCCCGCCGCGTAGCCGACGGAGGCCACGGACGCGGTGAGGACCAGGGCCCCGAGGGCGTCCAGGAGGAGGAAGGGCAGCAGGCGCATCCCGGTCCAGCCCGCGACGACGAGGACGAGCACGGTGGGGATGCCCGGCAGGTAGCTGAGGACGAGCGCGACCGGCATGATCCACGGGCTCATGTCCTGCGCCCGGTCGGCGAAGCGCTGCGCCCTGTCCCCCGGCGCGATGAGGTTGACGAGACCGCGGCCCCAGCGCCTGCCGACCCACCAGAACAGCCAGTCGATCTTCACCTTGCCGACGACGCCCGCCACCACGACCAGCCACAGGGGGATCTCCCCGATCCGGGCGAACGCCGCCGCCGCGCCGATCGCCGCGTTGCTGCCGGTGACGAACTCCAGCAGGACCGGGTGGTTGGCGATCAGGAAGGGCTTCAGCGGCGTCAGCGCCATGAAGAAGAGGGGAACGCCGACGAAGGCGGCCATCAGAGCCTTGTCCTGCCGGGTCGCCCTGCCCTTCCAGGGCTTGATCGCGCGCAGGGCGGCCCGGGCCTCCTCCTTCTGCGCCTCCTTCTCGGCGGCCTTGCGCTCCTCCGCGGACAGGGGCGCGTCGTCCGCGCGCGGGGAGTCCCCACCGGCGTGCGCGGTCACGGACTCGGACGCGGGCTCTGAGCCGGACTCCGGTCCGGATCCGGACCCGGCGCCCGGGCGGTCGTTGTTCACTGTCGTCATACCCCCAAGCTTGGCTGACCGGGGAGGTCCGCCCCCAGACGCAGGAGTCACCGGGTCGGTGTGAGAGCCGTCGGGGCCGCGGCATGACACCTGTCATACGGCGGCACCGATGCCGGGCCGGCGGGACCGAACCCGTGCCCGACCCGTGACCGTACCCGGTCCGCGGCCGGGAGCGTCCTCCTCGGTACCACGGGTCGCGCTCAGTCGGAGGAACCGGGCGGCGCGGGCCACTTCCAGCCCGGAGCCCAGGCCCAGCTGTCCGAGACTCCCGGCGGCATGGGCGGCAGCAGACGGGCGCCGGGGCGCTTTCCGTCCCCGGAGTCCCCGGATTCCGCCGCGTCCGCCGCATCCTCCGAGTCCAGGGGGCGGGCCGGGCCCGCCGTTCCCCGGTCCTCCGGGGCCTCCGGCCGCCCCCACGCGCCCAACGGGTCCTCCGAGGCCGCGGGGTTCCAGGGCTGGTCCCGCTCCTCCTGTCCCGACTGCTCCTCGGGTTCGGCGGGGGTCCAGGAGTCCAGGGGTTCGGGGCTCCGCCAGGCGCCCAGCGGCTCGGCGGAGCTCCAGGAGTTCTCCGACGCCGCCAGGGGCCAGGGCTGGGCCTGTTCCGTCCGCTCCTCGGGTTCGCCGGGGGTCCAGGAGTCCAGGGGTTCGGGGCTCCGCCAGGCGCCCAGGGGCTCGGCGGGCTCCGCGGTGCTCCAGGCGTCATCCGACCGGGCAGGACCCCAGGACTCTGGTCCCTCCGCCGGCCCTCCTGACCGCCAGGGCTCCTGCGGACCCGAGAGAGGGTCCGAAAGCGGGTCTGAGAGCGGGTCCGAGAGCGGGTCTGCGAGTGGGTCCCCGGCCCGGGGGGCCTCCGGCGGTTCCGGACGCGTGCGGGAGGGCAGCGGGTCGGCGGCCCACGGGTGCGGTTCGGGCGCGTCGGTCCCGGAGGGCTCGCCCCGGTCCTCCGGCGAGGTCCCCCACGGCTCCGGCGGGGACTGCGGTTCCGCGGGCGCGACGCCGGCCTCCCCGGGGGACAGCCCGTCATCGGCCTCCGGGTCCAGCGACCGGAACGAGGCCGACATCGGTCCCGAGTCCACCTCGGCGAAGTGGGCGGCCACACCGAAGTGACGGGGCGCCTGCGTCCGGTGGGTTCCGGTCTCGTCGTGCTCGATCGGCGGCGCCATCGGATGGCGCACCGAACCGGCCAGGTGGATCCGCGTCCACCACACGGCCGCGTCCTCGTGGCGCAGCTCCTCCAGCACCTCCAGCGATCCCGGGATGTGCTGGTGTCTGCGCCCCGCGTGCCAGGATTGGCTGAGCGACTGCGGCTCCAGCACCAGCACCCGCGTGCCCTCGACCAGCGGGATGTCCCCGGGGTAGGCCTCGTTGCCCACCCACGTGCCGTCGCCGCCGACCAGGTCCCACTCGCCGCGCACCACGTCCGCCAGCGGGTCCACCGGTGCGTCCAGGCACGCGGCGGTCCACCGGGGGTCGGGCCGGGTGCCGGGCACCAGCCGTCCCTCCTTGCCGATCAGCGCGTCCGCGAGCAGCGTGTGCAGCTGGAAGTTGTCGCCGATCCCGTCGAAGCGCACCCGGAAGCCCCGGCGCGAGGTCCGGTCCAGCACCAGGAGCGTGCCCGCCTCCGCCATCCGCAGCAGCTCGTTCACCTCGACGAACTCGCTGAGCTGCGTGGACAGCGCGTGCACGATCTGGGTCAGCCCCTCCAGGGCGCTGGAGTCGGCGCGCACGGCCGCCCGCACCTCGGGGTCGCCCAGCATGGCCTTGGCGGCCAGCCCGTAGCGCAGGGACGTCCACCAGCCCACGGTGGCCAGCGGGGCGTTGTCCCCGAGGACCTCCTCGACGCGCTGCTCGTCGGCCGCCGACACGTCGTTGGGCGCGGGCAGCTGTCCGCCGCCGGTCTTGTCCCACGCGTGCATGAAGGCCACTGCGGCCTGACCGTAACTTCCGAGCTGGCGCAGTACCTCCAGTCCCACCTGTCCCGCGGGCGCTCCGGCCTCCACGAGGGCACCGGCCAGGACGGCGAGGTCGGCCGCGATTCCGGCGACCGGTTCACTGTCGCCCAGAACCGGGGCCAGCGCCTCCATGGCGATGGCGAGTTCTTCGACGGGCACCTGGGAGGACAGCCGGAACACGTCGTGCACGGCCGCCGGAAACGCGGGTGCCTGGCTGGCTGCGGTGTCGAGCACGCGTTGGAACGCGGCACGGAACTCATCGGTCACCTGTGAATCCTTCCATACCCACACGTAGTGTCCGTGGTCCGGTCACATGCGTCGAAGCCGGGCACCGAAAGAACTCCGGCAAAACGGACTGGTCCGTGTGTGCCAGGGCGGGCGGCGGTCAGGCGGGTGCCGCGAACCGGACCTCGTGCCCGTCGCGCTCCGGCGCCAGGAAACCCAGCAGCCGCAGCCCCTCGGCCTCCGCCTCGTCGCGGTCGGCGGCCCCGAACGGCCGGAACGGCGTCACCTCCACGGCCGCCCTCCCCCTGGTGCGGACCACCTTCCAGGAGCCGCGCACATCACCGTCCACGAGCACCGTGGCGGGCGGCATCCCGTTGCGGGAGGCGAGCCGCCTCAGGTCCTCGGCGGAGAGCATCCGGCTGCGATCGGCGTGGCCGCGCAGCACGTTGTCGAAGTCGTAGAGGAAGCGGACGGGTGCCGGGACGTCCGGACCGGGGCGCGGGGCGTCGGGGAGGTCGAACAACTCGGCGCCGTCCTCGCCGCGCAGGGCCACGAGCCGCTCGCGCAGGCGGTCGACCACCGCGCGCAGCCGGGTCAGCCCCGACCACGCCTGAACGTCCTTCACGGTGGCCGGTCCGAACGCGGCAAGGTAGCGCAGCACGAGCGCCTCCGGGTCGGGCTCGGCGTCCATGGGCAGCCCGGTCCAGGTGTCGGCGGGGGCGAACGCGGGCGGCCCGGAGGAGCCCCACACCCCGCGCGGGGGGATCTGGACGACGGGCAGCAGGGAGCGCACCACGTAGGCCAGGTCGGCGCCGGGAATCCCGGGCCACCGCTCGGCCAGGTGCGTGCCCAGCTCGCCGGAGGTGAGCGGCTCCTTCACCAGCAGGGCGCGCCCGGCGTCCACCACGGCGTCCAGGTCGATCCCGGCGGTGGCCCTCCCGTGGCTGCTGTGCGCCAGGCCGCTGGCGATGACGGGCCGGACCGTGGGGCGCAGTGCGCGGAAGTCCTCCGGGGTGACCAGGTGCAGGGTGCCGCGCATGAGTGTGGCGCGGACGAGTTCGCCGTCGGTGAGCTGGCGGCCGACGTCCTCGGGGGACGGGGCCTCGATCCGGTTCTGGAGCCCGACGTACCAGGTGTGCGTGGTCTGCGCCTGGAGGCCTACCAGGTGGGTGACGACCTCGGTCACCGGCCGGTCCACGCGCTGGAGGAGGAACTGGCGGGCGAGGGTGGCGCGGTTGAGCGCGCGCCGGGAGAGGACGGTGTCGGTGGCGGCCATCGCTCGGTTCCTCCAGGATTACCGGTCAGTGGGGGGTCACACTACCCACCGGCTCCGACAGGGCGGGGGCCGCGCGCGGGGCGGCCCGGTGCACCCCCAAGCGGCGGGCGGAGCGGCGGCTCCTGTGTGGGGGACCCCACTCGACGGACGGTCCGTGGGACGACACTACAATCCGCAACGGACATAACGCCGTACACCGGAGGAGTGCCCATGTCGTGGTCCGAGCAGTCGCGTGTCCGGTTGGAGAACGAGCACGTGCTGCTCACTCCCCTGGTGGAGACGGACCGCGAGGGATGGCGTGAACAGGCCATGGACTCCGATATCTGGACGCACTTCGTGGCCCGTGTGGACGACGAGGCGAGCTTCGTCCGGTTCTTCTACTCCTACCTGGCCGCCAGCGACGGCGGCCAGCGCTCCACGTTCACCATCACCGACAGGGCGAGCGGGCGTATCGCGGGCAGCATGAGCTACGGGCACATGTCCGAGCCCGACCTGCGGCTGGAGGTCGGCAGCTCCTGGCTGGGGCGCGACTTCCGGGGCCGGGGGGTCAACCACTGGTCCAAGTACCTGCTGCTGCGGCACGCCTTCGAGGAGATGGGCGCCGAGCGGGTCGAGTTCAAGACCGACGTGCTCAACGAACGGGCCCGTCGCGGCCTGCGCTCCATCGGTGCCACGGAGGAGGGGGTCCTGCGCAGCTACAACGTCATGCCGGGCGGGCGCCGTCGGGACGCCGTGTACTACTCGGTGCTGCGCAACGAGTGGCCGGACGTGCGCGAACGCCTGGAGGAGGGCCCGCGCTTCCGGTGAGGCCGGTGTTCACGGCGGGGCCCGCCTGCCCGGTTTCCCTCCGGTTGGACGGGAGGACCGAGCGCGAAGACGTGGTGATCCACCGTTGGTCTCCGGCGAGCACACGGGCGGCGGGGGTGTCGGCGGAGGAACGGGGAGGCGGCACGGAGGCGGAGGGCCGCCTCCGGCTGGCCCGTGACAGGCCCTGGACCGTGGCTGCGCGCGCCAGGGCCCGCCACTGTCAGCGTCCGGGCGCCCTGGTGTCAGACGGCGCGCTCGTCGACGCCGATGGCGCCCACACCGCTGCTGTAGATGGCGCACTTGCCCTGGGACTGGCCCGAGGACCCGGGCGACAGCGTGACCCAGTTGCCGTTCACGTCCGGTGCCCAACCGCAGACGACCACGGCCCGGAACCTCATGGTGCGGTCGCTGGGATTGGTGCAGAAGGCGATGCCCACGTCGGGATCGTTGTTGTGCGTGAAGGTGTCGCAGCGCAGCACCATGGCGGAGGCCGGCACGGGGGTGAGGAGGGCGCTGAGGACGACGGCCGCGGCACCGGTCGCCAGAGCACGCCTCAGACCGGAGAAAACGGACATGTTTTTCCTTCCAGAGAGGGCAGGACCCAGAGTTCCACAGTCATCACGCACCGTGGCAAACGCTGGTGTTTCCTCTCCGGAAGACGAGGAACCCTCGCCCTCGTTTTTCTCGTTACCTGGCCAGCCAGGTTTGTGCCGCATCAGCGCAGAGCCGCGGCGCGACACGGGCCCGCTTCGGGTGGACCGCGCACCCGGGATGCTTCAGCACGGCGGGGCCCGACCCGCGGGGCGGCCGGAACCGGGTTCCGGCGGAGGCCGGTGGCGGGGCCGCGGAGCGGGAGGAAGAGACCACCTTCAACACCGCCCCCCGGTGTCACGGGCGGCTCCCGTCCCCTGGGAGCCGCCCGCTCCGTCGGCGCGGGCGGGGTACGGGTTCCGCCCGGGGAGGGAACCGTTCTCCCCCCGCGGAAGTCGTAGGTCCGAAACATCCCTCGTTCCGCTCACGACCCCGACCGGGAAGGCGTCTCCCCCGTGAACCCCTACGCTCCCGCACCCCCGATGCCCGGCCCGCTCAAGGCGGTCCGCGTCATCCTCATCATCAGGATCGTGCTCGCCGTCATCCTCTACTCCCTCTCCCTGCTCGGCCTCCTCGCCGTCGCCGGTCTGCCCAGCGCGCAGGTCGAGGCGGAGATGGGCATGGGGGTGGGCGGGCTCGCGGCCATCCTGCTCTACGGCCTCGCCCTCACGGCCTTCGAGGTCTACGTCGCCGTCGCCCTGGGCAAGGGCGGGGCCAGGGCGCGCAACCTCGTGCTCGTGGTCGTGGGCCTGGGATTCGCCAGCGCGCTCCTCAACCTGCTCACCGACTCCTCCAACCCGGCCCTGGGCATAGTCCTGATGGCGGTCATCCTGATCCTCATCCGGACCGAGAGCGCCCAGGAGTGGTTCCGTGTGACCGACCCCGGCTACCAGCCCCTCCCGGGTGGTCACTCCGGTCAGGGCGGTCACTCCGGCCAGGGCGGTTACCCGGGCCAGGGTGGCTACCCGGGCCAGCCGGGCCCCGGCGGGTACCCCGGCCACGGCGGCTCCCCCGACCAGACGGGCCCCACCGGTCACTGACCGGCCCCGCCGAACGCCGCCCGATGACGGGCGGGACGTCCGTGGGCGCGCTCCCACGGCCCTCACGGGCCAGGGAGGGCGCCCACGGACGCCCAGGCGGGGCTCAGAGGCGGTCGAGCAGCTGCGCGCAGCGGATCAGGCCCAGGTGCGAGTACGCCTGCGGGTGGTTGCCCAGCGCCCGCTCGGTGACCGGGTCGAACTCCTCCGGAATGAGCCCGGTCGGTCCGGCGCAGTCCACCAGGTGCTTGAACAGCTCGTCCGCCTCCGCGCGGCGGCCGGTCAGCAGGTACGCCTCGATCAGCCACGCGGTACACAGGTGGAAGCCGCCCTCGCCGCCCGGCAGGCCGTCGTCGCGGTGGTACCGGTACACGGTCGGGCCGCTGCGCAGCTCCGCCTCCACGGCGGTCACGGTGGCCTGGAAGCGCTCGTCGGCCGGGTCGATCAGGCCGGACAGGCCGATGTGCAGGGACGCGGCGTCCAGGTCGGTGCCGTCGTAGGCGGTGGTGAAGGCCTGCGCCTCCTCGTTCCAGCCCTTGTCCAGCACCTCGGCGGCGATGCCGTCGCGCAGGTCCGGCCAGGACGGGTCCACCTCGCGGCCGTAGGCGCGGGCCAGGGCGACGGCGCGGTCCAGGGTCACCCAGCACATCACCTTGGAGTAGACGCGCTGACGGGGCTCGTCGCGCTCCTCCCAGATGCCGTGGTCGGGCTCGTGCCAGCGGCGGGCGACCGCCTCGGCCATCGACCGCACCAGGTCCCAGTCGCGGTCGGCCAGGGTGCCGCGCACCGAGGACAGCTTCTCGATCAGCTCCACGACGGGGCCGAACACGTCCAGCTGCACCTGGTGGTCGGCCAGGTTGCCGATCCGCACCGGCCGCGAGCCCGCGTACCCGGACAGCGACTCGATGACCTCCTCCGGGCCCAGGTTGGTGCCCCGCAGCGAGTACAGCGGACGCAGCAGCTCCGGGCCGGGCAGCGAGTCCACGACCCGGTGCACCCAGTCCAGGAACTCCTCGGCCTCGGCGGTCGAGCCCAGGGAGACCAGAGACTGCACGGTCAGGGCGCCGTCGCGCAGCCAGCAGTACCGGTAGTCCCAGTTGCGGACGCCGCCGATCTCCTCGGGCAGCGACGTGGTCGCGGCGGCCATCACGCCCCCGGACGGGGTGCACAGGCCGCGCAGGGTGAGCGCGGAGCGAGCCGCCAGCTGCTGGGCGGTGTCGGGCAGGGTGAGCCCGTCGAGCCAGTGCGACCAGTGCTCGCCGGACGTCCGCTGGCGCTCGGACTCGGGCAGCGTGCCGCGCACGAGGGAGTCGGTGCCGCAGCGCAGCTCCAGCACCACGGGCTGCTCAGAGCGCGGGTGGACGACCGCGCGGGCGAGGTCGGAGACGCCGTCGTGGTCGATCTCCCACTCCACCCCGGGCGAGTACAGGGCCATCGGGAAGTCGGCGCCCTCCACGAGCAGGCCGTCCTCCTGGGGGGTGATGCGCACCGGCACGCGGCCGAAGTCGGGCCGGGGGGCGAACTCCACCGTGGCCGGGGTGACGCCGCTGATCACCCGGATCAGGTCGGTGCGCCCCTGCGGGGCGCCGTGGGCGAGGTAGTCGGTGACGTCCATGCGCGACCAGCGGGTGCGCACGGTCATGGTGCCGGGCAGGTAGCGCTGGCCCAGCGGGCGGCCGCCGTGGGCGGGGGCGACGGCGAACACGCCCGCCTGGCGGCCGCCCAGGACCTCGGCGAACACGGCGTTCGAGTCGGGCTCGGGGTGGCAGAACCACAGCAGGCGCGCGTCCGGGCCGACGAGGGCCACGGAGCCCTGGTTGGAGAGCATCGACATGCGCTCGATGGGAGTGGGGCGCTCGCCGAAGACCCAGAAGCGGCGCTCGGCGGCCAGCGTGGACAGCAGGGCCGCGGCGGTCGGGGTGTCGGCCACGCGGTGGGAGGCCACGGTGGGCCCCTCGCCGACCCGCACGCCCGCGTCGGCGCCGGTCAGCCGCATGAAGACGGGCTCCTCGCCCTCGCCGCCGCCGATGTAGAGGATGGCGGTGGCCTCGACCTGGTCGCGCAGCAGCTCCAGGGCGGCGGCCTTGTCCGAGGGGGAGTCGGTGGAGCGGTGGGCGGGGTCGATGGTCACGTCGGTGTCGAACTCGGTGCCGTGGGCGCCCACGAGGCGCACCTCGGCGGGCAGGCGCGAGAGCGCGGCCAGGTCGCGCAGGGGACGGCCGGAGATGACCGCGCACACGGTGCCGGGCAGGTCCGCCAGGTCGCGCAGCGCGCGCAGCGCCTCGGGCAGCGGGCGCCGGTCGGCCGGGTCGACCGTGGAGAGCGCGCCGTCGTAGTCGCAGGCGACCAGGAGCCGCGAGGTCCTGGCGAGGGCGGAGACGCGTTGTCTGACGTCCACGGGCATGAGCGCGGGAGCGGTGTCCTCCGGAATGCCCGGAACCGCTTCGACCGCTTGGGTGACCGTCACGCTGCCTCCTCCGTTGGTCCGCGTTGACCTGGGGAATCGGATGATCTGTAGGACTCCGCGCGCATGCTGCTGGTTCACACTGATATGGGTGTGCACAAAGATGAGCCCAGGGCTTGTGGCGCGGGATGGGACTTCCGGGGACGTCAGAGGGATCCTCAGGAACTCTTCACGTGTGTGCGGGCGAGAGGTGGTGCCGAACGCAAAGATCCGGTCCGCAAGAAGTCAACGCGAGACTACCCGCGTCCCACCCGTACCTGCGACCTCAGATTCCGGTGATGCAGGTCACGAATGGGTCGCAAAAGAGGGCAAAGGTCGCGGATCCCGATCCGGGCGAGCCCGTGACCACCCACCGTCGCGGAGGATCCGGGTGGTGGAAGGGGATCGCGTGCGCTCCGGCGGCGCGGGACGTGCGATGGGACACGTCGGCGGACGGCGGCGCGCGGTGACGGGCTCCGGCCACAGCCCGGTCCGGGAAGTCCCCGTCCTGCCCGGGATCCGGGTCACATCAGCCGGTAACCCACACGGGGCACGGTCTGGATGGGGTTCGGGGCGCCCAGCTTGCGCCGTAGGGAGCGGATGGTGACGCGCACGATCGTGGTGAACGGGTCGATGTTCTCGTCCCACACCCTCTCCAGCAGCGCCTCCGCCGACACCGGGGCGCCGTCGGCGCGCAGCAGCTCCTCCAGCACCCCGAACTGCTTGGGCGAAAGGTGCAGGGGCCTGCCGTCGCGGGAGGCCTCGTAGCGGGTGGAGTTGAGCCGCAGACCCGACCGCTCCAGGACCGGCGGGTCGGCCCGGCCGGGCCGCCGGGCCAGGGCGCGGACCCGGGCGATCATCTCCTCGCGGTCGAGGGGCCTGGTGAGGTAGTCGTCGGCGCCCAGCTCGAAACCGGCGAGCCGCTCCTTCGGACTGGTGGGGGAACTCACCATGAGAACCCGCACCTGACCGTGCAGGGCGGTGGCCACGCGGCACACCTCGTTCCCGCTCAGTCCCGGCAGCGCTCGTTCGAGCAGCATGACCCCGTACTCGTTGACGGCCAGTTTGTACAGCGCCGTCTCCCCGTCCGGGGCGGTGTCCACGGCGAAACCGGCCGCCCGCAACCATGAGGCGGTCGGCTGTGCGGGGTCCTCTCCGTGGTCCACGACCAAGACCCTCATACGCTCTTCCTTCTCCCTCCGCGCTCGGCGGGCGCTGTCGTGGGACGTGACGAGGGGGGCGCTCACACTCTGTTCACAGCGCGTCGTGTCTACTTTTTGGTCATGCCGTCGACCGACCCCGGGGAGCACTCGCTCCACCTCCCCGGACACCCGGCCTCACCTCTGGGCGAGGCCCTCATTGATATAAGCGCGATCGCCCACAATGTACGGTTCATGGCAAAGCGGACCAATTCCGAAATTCTTGCCGTCGTCAAGGCGAACGGCTTCGGCCACGGGGCCGTGGAGGTCGCCCGAGCGTCCCTGGAGTCCGGAGCGACCTGGCTGGGCGTGACCTCCCTGGAAGAGGCGCTCGCCCTGCGCCGCGCCGGGTTGCGCGCCCCCGTGCTGTGCTGGCTGCACCGTGCGGACCAGGACTTCGACTCCGCTGTCGCCGCCGACGTGGACCTGTCCGTCCCCTCGGTCGGCCACCTGCGCGCCGTGGCCGACGCCGCCGTGCGCACGGGCCGTGTCGCGCACGTCCACCTCAAGGCCGACACCGGGCTCAGCCGCAACGGCGCGCCGCCGGACGCCTGGCCCGGCCTGGTCGGTCTGGCCCGTGTGCTGGAACTGGGCGGCCTGGTCCGGGTGCGCGGAGTCTGGTCGCACCTGGCCTCCGCCGACCTGCCCGGCGCGGCGACCACCGCCCAGCAGGTCACCGCCTTCGAGAGGGCTCTCTCCCAGGCGCGCGCGGCCGGACTCGACCCGTCGCTGCGGCACCTGGCCAACACGGCCGCGATCCTCAACGAGCCCGCCACGCACTTCGACCTGGTCCGGGCGGGCGTCGGCCTCTACGGAGTGGAGCCCGTCGAGGGCAGGCGCTTCGGCCTGCGCCTGGCCATGACCCTGCGCGCCCGGGTGGCCATGGTCCGCCGGGTCCCCGCGGGGACGGGCGTCAGCTACCACCACACCTACACCACCTCGCGCGAGAGCCTGCTCGCCCTCGTCCCGCTCGGTTACGCCGACGGCGTCCCCCGGGCGGCGGGGGACCGGGCCTACGTGTGGATCGCCGGACGGCGGTGCCCCGTGGCCGGACGCATCGCCATGGACCAGTTCGTGGTCGACGTCGGCGGCATGGACGTGCGCGAGGGCGACGAGGTGGTTGTGTTCGGCTCTGGCGACCGGGGCGAGCCCACCGTCGAGGAGTGGGCCGACTGGGCCGGAACCATCCCCCACGAGATTCTCACCGGCGTGGGCGCGCGCGTGCCCCGCCTCCACCAGGACCTGGCGCGGCCCCTGCCGCGCGAGCAGAGCAAGGAGATATCGAGTGCCTGAGGCAAGGACACGCGTCGCCGTCGTCTTCGGTGGACGCAACGGGGAGTACGACGTCTCGTGCGCGTCGGCGATGTCGGTCCTCGCCCACCTGGACCGCGACCGGTACGAGGTCGTCCCGGTGCGGATCACGCGCGCCGGGGCGTGGGTGGTGGGCACCGACACCGACGACCCCGCCGCGCTGGACGGGGAGCGCCTGCTGGCCCTGACCTCCGAGCCCGAGGGCGAGGGGAAGCGGCGCACGGGCGACGGCCTGGGCGACGCGATCGTGGCGTTGGGCGAGGCGGACGTGGTCTTCCCCGTCATCCACGGCCCCTACGGCGAGGACGGCACGATCCAGGGGATGCTCGAACTCCTGGGCGTCCCGTACGTGGGCAACGGCGTGCTCGCCAGCGCAGCCGGGATGGACAAGGCGACCACCAAGACGCTGCTGCGCGCGGCGGGTCTGCCGGTCGCGCGGGACGTGGTGCTGCGCGGACCGGACGACGAGGTCTCGCCGCAGGAGCGTGCCGAGCTGGGGCTGCCCGTGTTCGTCAAGCCCGCGCGCA
Organism: Nocardiopsis deserti; assembly: GCF_008638355.1. NCBI lineage: Bacteria > Bacillati > Actinomycetota > Actinomycetes > Streptosporangiales > Nocardiopsidaceae > Nocardiopsis > Nocardiopsis deserti. The sequence goes on from NZ_ML703347.1 coordinate 48,529, forward strand.
GCGGCTCCAGCCTGGGGGTGACGCGGGTCGGCGACTGGTCGGAGCTGGAGGCCGCCGTCAAGACCGCGCGGGAGCTCGACACCAAGGTGCTGGTGGAGGAGGCCGTCATCGGCCGCGAGGTCGACCTGGCCGTCCTGGAGCTGCCCGACGGCACGCTCAAGGCCGGGCCGCCGCTGGAGATCCGGGTCGCGGAGGCCGACCGCTTCTTCGACTACGACACCAAGTACGGGGGCGACGCGGTCTTCGACATCCCCGCCGACCTGCCGGTCGGGCTCCAGTCGCGGCTGAGCGACCTCGCCCTGGGCGTGTTCGAGGCGGTCGGCTGCTCCGGCCTGCTGCGCGTGGACTTCTTCCTGCGCGGGGGCACCGAACCCGTCGTCAACGAGGTCAACACCCTGCCCGGGTTCACCGCCCACTCGCAGTACCCCCAGATCTGGCGGGCGGCGGGCCTGGACTACCCCGAGCTGCTGGACAGCCTCATCCGGACCGCGCTGGCCTGAGGGGCGCGCTCTTCCGGGCGAACGCACGAGGGCCCGCCACGCGTGTGGCGGGCCCGGTCCGTCGGCTGAGGGGGAGGGGAGGCTCAGTCCTTCCCCGGCTTGCGCAGGTGGTGCACCCACGCGGGCGGGACGTTGGCGAACACCTTCTCGGAGCCGATGCCGTAGCGGTCGATCCACTCCTGGACCAGCCAGCTCGTGCGGGCCTGGCGCAGGTAGTCCTCGCGGCGGGCGATGACCGCCTTGACCTCCTTGGTGTACAGGTACCCGTAGAAGGACAGGGTCCCGCCCGGTTCGAGCACCTCGAAGTAGTAGTCCAGGATCTCCCGGACGGCGTCGACGGTGAAGTTCGCGAACGGCAGGCCCGAGACGATCACGTCGTAGGACCGGTCGGTGCCCATGTCGTTGACGAGCTTGGCGTGCACGCGGGAGTCGTCGGCGACCCGCGACATGACCGGGTCGGCCTTGAGCAGTCCCTCCACATGGGCGGCGAACTCGGGGTTGGCCTCCACGAGGTCCAGGGTGTCCCCCGGCTGCATCGCGGCGGCGATCCCGCGGCTGATCGCGCCGGTCCCGGCTCCGGCCTCCAGGATGCGCAGCGGGCGGTCGGGTTCGGGTCGGCGCCGGACGTACTCGGCCATCGCACGTGCCAGCGCACCGCTGCTGGGGAGGATGGAACCGGTGGCGTGGAAGGTGCGCAGCGCCTGGCTGAGGAACAGCCGGGTGTCACGCAGGCGCTCGTCCAACCTCAGGGAGGAGAGGGGTCCGGCAGGGCTGTGGGTCTCGGACATACACGCACGCTAACGCCTCGCCCCTCCCCGAAGGGAGTCGGCACGGCCGCGTTCGGGGAAAACCCAGGTGAAGCCGTGTGTGTCCATACCCACCGCGCAAAGGGGAACTTCGGCCCCGCCGGGGGCGCGGGGCGGGCCGTGGCGCTGGCGGGAGCCGCCGTCCGACGCCGGGCCGCGACCCTGCGCGCACGCCGTCCGCCGTCCGCCGGGACCGCTGTCCGTACGGCCGGTGACGACCTACCCTGGGGGGATGAGCGAACCGGCCAGCACCTCCGAGACCCCCGCCCACCCCCGGACCGCGCTGGTCACCGGAGCCTCCACCGGGATCGGTGAGGAGTACGCCCGCAGGCTCGCCGAGCGCGGCTACTCCCTCGTCCTCGTCGCCCGCCGGGGCGAGCTCCTGGAGGCCCTCGCCGAGGAGATCGGCGGACGCTACGGGGTCGGCGTCCAGCCCCTGCCCGCCGACCTCGGCACCGACGAGGGCCTCTCGCTCGTCGTCAAGCGCCTGTCGGCCGACGGCAGCGGCGACGAGGCCCCCGTGGACCTGCTCGTCAACAACGCCGGGCGTGGCGACGGCGGCCCCTTCGCCGAGCAGGAGCCCTCGGAGATCGACGCCATGCTCGACCTCAACGTGCGCGCGGTCCTCCACCTGACCCGCGCCGTCCTGCCGGTGCAGATCGCCCGCCGCGGGACCGTTCCGAGCCGGACCAGGCTCGGCGTCATCAACCTCTCCTCCGTCGCGGGCGAGATCACCGCCAACCCCGGCGGCTCGGTGTACGGGGCCGGGAAGAAGTTCGTGTCCCTGTGGAGCGAGAGCGTGGCCGCCGAGGTCGCCGAGCACGGCGTGCACGTCACCGCGGTCCTGCCGGGCTTCGTGCGCACCGACATGACCAGGGGCGTCCAGGAGAGCGGACTGCCCGCGTTCGCGTTCGTCCCCAAGGAGCAGGTCGTGCGCGAGTCCCTCGCCGCCTGGGCGGCCGGGCGCTCCAGCGTCGTCGCCGGCGCCCAGTACAAGGCGGCCACGGGGCTCCTGCGCTTCATCCCCAAGCCGCTCGTGCGCGCCGCCGCCCGCAAGGTGTGGTGAAGCGGGGAAGGGCCCGGTGAACCCGGGGGAGGGCCTGGTGGGCCCGGGGGAGCGGCTGCCCCGCGCGGGGACGGGACGGGCGGAACGCGGCCCGGTGTGGCGTACGCCGCCGACCACATGCTGAGACATCCTCGCGAGGGTGCGGCATCGGGGCGCCGGACCGCCTACGCTGGTAGCGCATCTGTCGGTCGAGGAAAGACACCATGAAGACCTTCGAAGAGCTGTTCGCCGAGCTGTCCGAGAAGGCGCGTTCCCGCCCCGAGGGGTCCGGGACCGTCGCCCAGCTCGACGCCGGCGTCCATGCCATCGGAAAGAAGGTCGTCGAGGAGGCGGCGGAGGTCTGGATGGCCGCCGAGTACGAGTCGGACGACCAGGCCGCCGAAGAGATCTCGCAGCTCCTCTACCACCTCCAGGTCCTGATGCTGGCCCGCGGCCTGCGTCTGGAGGACGTCTACAAGCATCTGTAGGCCGACGCGCAGCCCGTGCGCATCCGGCCACCGACGCCACGTCCCCGTACACGCAGCCACGAGAAAGCCGTGAACATGCCCGACATGTTGAGAATCGCCGTGCCCAACAAGGGGCAGCTCTCCGAACCCGCCGTGGAGATGCTCCGCGAGGCCGGGTACCGGCAGCGCAAGAGCAGCCGCGACCTGGTCATGATCGACCCCGACAACGACACCGAGTTCTTCTTCCTGCGCCCCAAGGACATCGCCGTCTACGTCGGCGAGGGCATCCTCCAGGCCGGGATCACCGGCCGCGACATGCTGCTGGACTCCGGCGCGGCCGTGGACGAGGTCCTGCCGCTGGGCTTCGGCGGCTCCACCTTCCGCTTCGCCGCGCCCGGCGGCGCCGACATGCAGGTGTCCGACCTCAACGGCAAGCGGATCGCCACGTCCTTCGACGGCCTCCTGCGCTCCTACCTGGACCAGCAGGGCGTCGACGCCCGGGTCATCCACCTGGACGGCGCGGTCGAGAGCTCCGTCCAGCTCGGCGTCGCCGACGTCGTCGCCGACGTGGTCTCCACCGGCACCACCCTGCGCCAGGCGGGCATGGAGACCTTCGGCGAGCCGATACTGGTCTCCGAGGCTGTGGTCATCCGTCCGAGCGGGGCCCCCGAGAACCCCAAGTTCGACACGCTGGTGCGCCGTCTGCGCGGCGTCCTGGTCGCCCGCGACTACGTGATGATGGACTACGACGTGCACGCCGAGCGCCTGGAGGCGGCGGTCGCGCTCACCCCGGGCATGGAGGGGCCGACGGTCTCCCCGCTGCACCGGGAGGGCTGGGTCGCGGTCCGGTCGATGGTGCCGAGCAAGGACGCCCAGCGGATCATGGACGACCTGTGGCAGCTCGGCGCCCGCGCCATTCTGGTCACCGACATCTACGCCTGCCGCCTGTAGGGCGTGTCCTGAGCGAGGGACCGGCGGGGGTTGGCCAGGCCAGCCCCCGCCGGTCTTCGTCGCTCCACGGGGTGTTCGCGCGCCTTGGCGCCGCCCCTCAGCTCGGCGCCCCTCAGCCCGGCGCCGACCGTCAGTCCGATGCCGACCGTTCATCCGGCGCGGTCCCGGTGCGCCGCCGGTGTCGCGAGCGTGCGAGGCCGTGAGCCGTGCGGAGCAGCTCCCGGACCGCCTCCCCGGTCCGCGGTCCCGGATCCACCACGGCGAGCCAGCCCAGGCCGCCGTAGACGGGGTGCGCCGCCACGACGTCCGCCGCGCTCGGGTCCGCGTCCGGGGCGGCCGGTTCGCGCGGCTCGCGGCCCGTCCAGCTGACGAAGGCCTCCCTTCCGGCGGCGACGTTCAGGCGGAAGACGCCGGGCCGGTCCAGGCGCGACGCCCGGTCGTCGGGGTAGTCCTTCGTCACGACGGTCGCGAAGGGCTGGGTCGCGGTGGGGACGGCGCCGTCGGGCGCGTAGTAGAAGAACGTGTCGCCCCAGCTGATCTCGGGCGAGCCGTCGCCGGGCTGCGGCCTGAGGGTCAGCACACCCTCAAGGCCCTCAAGGAACGCGGTGATCTCGTCGATGCTCATGTGTTCCAGCGTTACATTCATGTGCTTGTGGAGACTTTTCCGCGAAGAGTGCGAGGTGGGGGAGTGAGAAGTCGCAAGTCGTCCGCCATGCGTACGGTCGACGTCGCCCGGCGCTCCGGGTACTCCGTCCAGCAGGTGCGCAACCTCGAACGCGACGGTGTGCTGCCCCCGGCGGAGCGCACCGCCTCGGGTTACCGGGTCTACGCCGAGGTGCACGTGTGTTCGGCCCTGGCCTACCGGGCCCTCGCGGCCGGGGCCGGACCGGCCGAGGCCGGGAGGATCGTGCGCGCCGCGCACGGGTACCCGGCCTCGGACCTGCTCGCCCTCCTGGACACCGCGCACGCCCGGCTCCACACCGAGCGCCGGGAACTCGGACTGGCCAGGGAGGCCGCGGAGGCGATCGCTGCGGAGCCGGTCGGGGACGTTCGCCCGGAGGACTCCATGGGCGTCTCCGAACTCGCCGCCGCGCTCGGTGTGCGGCCCTCGACGCTGCGGCACTGGGACGCCGAGGGACTCGTCGTGCCCGGCCGGGCCTCCCCCGGGGGAACGCGGAGGTACTCGCCCGCCGACGCCCGGGACGCGCGGATCGTCCACCAGCTGCGCATGGCCGGATACCGCGTCACCCCGCTCCGGGCCCTGATGCCGGAGCTGCGCCGCGCACGGCGGTGGGACGAGGTCATGACCGCGCTGGCCGACCGGGACGCGAGCATCGACGCCCGGTCGGCGGCCCTGCTCGAAGGCGCCGCCGCGCTCGGCGCTCTGCTGCGGTCAGCGCGTTCTCCGGGCGAGGGGCCCTCGGACGCGGAACCTCACTCCGGAGCCTCCGTCAGGGGCCGCATCCCGATGGCGAACTCCACGCCTTCGTCGCACTCCGACTGACGGAGGGCGCCCACGTCGGCGAACATGCCCTCGACCTCGTGCCCGAACAGGTGGGTCAGCGCCAGGGTGAGGCCGCCCAGGCTCTCCCTGCCGGGCATCAGCAGCCAGGCCTCGGTGCCCTCCCCGTACTCCACCAGCTCCACGTCCTCCGGCAGCGGGGACGAGGAGGGCCCGACCGCCGAGACCGGGACGCACACCCGGTAGCCCGCGTCGTCCCCCCTCGGCTCCAGGTTCTTCCACCACCGGCCGTCGGTGCGCCACCCGCGCTCCTCGACCAGCGAGCCGAGCCTCTCGGCCAGGGTCCGTACCTCGGTGCGCGCCCGGTCCATGTCGAAGTCCTCGCCCGAGGAGCGCGCGGTCACCCCCGTGAGTGCTGTACACGCCCGCCGGGGACGGACCTCCACCCTCGGCTCCCACGCCAGGACCGCGAGGGCCTCCTCCAGAGCACGGTCCTGGGCCTCCCGCTCGCGCCGGAGGTCCTCGGCGTGCCGCCGGAGCGCGTCCGGGGCCAGGCCGGGGTCGTCCACCACGAGCCGGACGGTGTCCAGGCCCATGCCCGCGCGGCGCAGGGTGACGATCTGCCCGGCGCGCTCGATCTGGTCGACGGTGTACCAGCGGAACTGCGTGTCCTCGTCCACGCGGGCCGGGACCAGCAGCCCGAGTGAGTGGTAGTGACGCAGCGCCTTGTGCGAGAGGCCGGTGAGTTCGCTGAAGGAACCGATGGGAAGCATGGTTCCACTGTGGCTCCTCCCCCAAGGGGAGGGGCAAGCGGGAGCTCCGGGCCCGCCGACGCCCCGGTGCGGGGCGGCGCCGGTCAGTCCTCCCGGTCCCCGCGGCGGGCCTGGAGGGCCGCCCAGACGAGCGGGATCTGGAGCGGTACGCGGCCCCAGGCCACGAGGCGGCTGTCGGCCGGGCCCCGGAGCCTGCCCGTCCCCGAGTCGAGGGCCATCCGGACGTTGGCGGGCCACACGGCGAGCAGCAGCGCCGCGCTCACCGGACCGGCCCACGCCCTGCGCGTCAGCAGGCCCGCGCCGCAGACCAGTTCGGCCGCGCCGCTGCCGTGGACCCACGCGCGCGGCGCGGGCAGGGAGCGGGGCATGATCGCCTGGAAGGGTCCGGGCGCCGCGAAGTGCAGCACGCCCGAAGCCACGAACAGGCCGCCGAGCGCGTGGGGAGCGGCCCCGCGCACCCGGTCGAGCAGTCCGCCGCGCCCGCGCTTCACCTGCATGGAGCTCTCCTTCGGTGGGGTGGACCCTGACCCTACTCTTCGGTAACCACGCGGTCCGCGAAGACCTCCCGGACAGCGTCCCTCCGGTTCCCTCCGCGGGAACGCGGGCGCGTTCGCCGGGCGGGCGGGCACAATGTGGGGTATGGACCAGCCGACGACGTACACCGCCTCCGTTTTCCGCGAGCCCGAGGAGGAGACGGTCACCCTGGCGAGGGTGACCGGGGAGACCGGCGGCGACCTCGTGCTGCGCCGCGTGGGCGCGCACTACGAGATCTACTCCAACGGGGTCTTCCTCATGGACACCCGCGACGGCACCTCCGAGCGCGAGATGGTGCGCGCCAGCCTCGCCGCCCTCCCCGCGGGCCGCTCGCGCTCGCGGGTGCTCATCGGCGGGCTGGGCGTGGGCTTCTCCGCCCGCGAGGCGCTGGAGCACCCCCAGGTGGCGGTGGTGGACGTGGTGGAACTCGAACCCCACGTGATCGCCTGGCACGACGGGGAGCTGGGCGAGGCCGCCGACTACGTGCACCAGGACCCGCGCTGCCGGGTGGTCAACGCCGACATCGTGGCCTGGCTGGAGAAGGCGTCCTCGGCCGCGAACCCCGTCCGCTACGACGCGATCTGCCTGGACACCGACAACGGGCCCGACTGGACGGTGGTGGAGAACAACAACCGCCTCTACGAGGCCGCGGGGCTGGACCAGCTCACCCGCCTGCTCGCCCCCGGCGGGGTCCTGGCCTTCTGGAGCGCCAACGCGGCGCCCGACTTCGAGGAGTTGCTGCGGGGCAGGTTCGCGTCGGTGGAGGTCATCGAGGTCCTGGTCGCCAACGGCGTGCCCGACACCGTCTACCTGGTGCGCGAGCCGCGCTGAGGCGGCGGCTCCACACGGGTTCCGCCGTCAGTTCGGCGCCTCCCCGGGCACACGCACGTGCGCCCAGGGGCCGCGGTCCCTCTCGGGCAGGATCGTGACCAGGCGCCCGAGCACGTCGTCCCTCCCCCAGCGCAGCGCGAACAGTCCGGCGTCCTCGGCGGCGGCCACGTTCTCCGGGGTGTCGTCGACGAACAGGAGGGGAGCGCCCATGAAGGTGCCCGAGCGCGTGCCGGAGACGCTCTCCTCCGCGATCCGGTAGAACTCCGGATCCGGCCTGGCCGCGCCCACCCGCGCACTGTTGACGACGTGGAGGGCGACCCCGTCCAGTCCGAGCGCCGCCAGGTCGGACTCCAGACGGGTGGTCGCGTTGGACACCAGCACCACCGGAACGTGCCTGTTCACGGCGGTCAGCAGGGCGGCCATCTCCTGGTTCACCGTGCCGGGGATCGCGGTCCAGTCCGCGACCAGGGCACGGGCGCGCTCCCGGCCGCCGCAGCGGTCGGCCAGCGCCCGGGCGACGCCCTCGCGCCACTCCTCGTCGGACACGCGTCCGGTGATCGCGGGCAGCAGGAGGTCCGGGTGGAAGGCGGTGGCCGCCAGCGTCCCCTCAGCGAACCCGTACGTCCGGTCGACGCCGGGCATGGCGTCCGGGGGCCACAGGCGCAGCACCCCGTCGACGTCGCACAGGACGGCGCCGTAGGGCGAGCCCCTCGGGGGCTCAGCCCCTGCTGTCGGACATGTAGGCCGTGAACTCGTCCAGGGTGATCAGCCCGTCGCCGTCCTGGTCCATGGCCTCGATCGCCCGCAGGGCCTGCTCCTCGGTGCAGCTGTCCCCCAGGCGGTGCATCAGGTCGGCGTACTCCTGGGCGGAGATGCGGCCGTCGCTGTCGGCGTCGACGAACGCGAAGGTCGTCGCGTACTCGTTGGTGTCGGGCATCTGCGTTCGTCTCCAGGGAGTCGCGGTGGCGGGTCCGGCGCAAGATTACCGGTGAGGGGGCGGTTCGGGAAGCTGGGCGGGCACTGGTCCCCGCAGAGCCGAAGGGGCCGCGCACCGGAGGGCTCTCCGGCACACGGCCCCACGGGGTCGGGTCGCTAGCGGCTGCCCACGGAGGCCCGCGAGCCGATCCACCGCGCGATCACGGTGAACAGCAGCACCAGCAGGAACAGGCACAGGGCGGCGCCCCAGGCGCGGTCGATACCGGCCTCGAAGGGCTGCATGGCCCCCCGGTACAGCTGCATCGGCACGGCGCCCTGCGGCTCGCCCTGGAAGGCGGTCACGACCAGGCCGGTTCCGAACGCGGTCAGCAGCAGCGGGGCCGTCTCGCCGATACCGCGGGCGACGGCCAGCATCGAGCCGGTGGTCAGCCCGGGGGCGGCGGCTGGCAGCACCGTGTGCACGATGGTCTGCCACTTGCGCGCGCCCAGGCCGTAGCTGGCGTTGCGCATCTCGTTGGGCACGAGCCGCAGCATCTCCTCCGCGGACCGCGTCACGATCGGCAGCATCATCATGGCGATCGCCAGAGCACCGGCGAAGGTGCCGAAGCCCATGCTGCCCCAGCCGATCACGACCAGGCCGTACACGAACAGACCGACGAAGATCGAGGGGATACCCGTCATCACGTCGGTGAAGAAGCGGATCGCGCCGGTCAGGCGGTTGGGCCCGTACTCCACGACGTAGACGGCCGTGGCGATGCCGAACGGGATCGACATCACGACCGCGAGCGCCATGATGTAGAGCGTGCCGAAGAACCCGGCCGCGTACCCGCCGCCCTCGCGCCGCGGCGGGGGCTCGGTCGCGGTGAAGAACTCCAGGTTGACGACGCCGATGCCGCGCCGGGTGACCTCGAAGATGATGAGGACCAGCGGGATCATCGCCAGGACCATCGCGGCGGTCAGTACCACCGATGCCGAGCGGTCCTTGAACCTGCGGAAGCCGGAGCCGGGCGAACGCTCGCTCAGGGGGGTGTGCCGGGCGTCCGGAGGAGTGGTGGTTGCTGTGCTCATACGGCGGAGTCTCCCGTGAACTGCCCCAGGCGCCAGACGATGACGCGGGCCAGGATGTTGACGATCATCGTGACCAGGAAGAGGGCGACGCCGATCGCCATCAGCGCCGTCCGGACCTCGGGCGAGGCCTCACCGAAGGACGCGGCGATGTGCGAGGCCATGCTGCTTCCGGTGCCGAACAGGCTGCCGCTCCACCCCTGCGTGCCGCCGATCAGCATCAGCACGGCGATGGTCTCGCCGAGGGCGCGGCCCAGCCCCAGCATGGCGGCGGCCACGATTCCGGAGAAGCTGGCGGGCAGGATCACCTTGGTGATGACCTCCCACCGGGTGGAGCCCAGGGCGTAGGCGGCCATCTGCTGCTCGACCGGCTGGACGACGACGACCTCGCGGATGAGCGCCGTCATGATCGGCAGGATCATGATGGCCAGCACGATGCCCGCGGGCAGGTAGCCGACGCCGCGCACCGGTCCCTCGAAGAGGAAGAACCAGCCGAACGTGCTCTCCAGCCAGACGAAGAAGGGGCGCATCACGTTCGGCAGGAACCAGTGCAGGCCCCAGAGGCCGAAGATGACGCTGGGCACGGCGGCGAGCAGCTCGACCATGTACGACAGCGGCTTGGCGAGACGGCGCGGGGCCAGGTGGGTCAGGTAGACGGCGACCATGATCGCCAGCGGCAGCGCGATGACGATCGCGATGGCCGCCGTGACCAGGGTGCCGTAGATGAAGGGCCAGGCGCCGTAGGTACCGGTGATCTCGGTGCGCGAGCCGCCGCTCTGCCAGTCCTCCCCGAGGAGGAAGCCGAAGAAGCCCTCCTTGGCGAAGACCGGCCACGCCTCGCTGGTGGTCCGGATGACCATCAGCGCCAGGATGATCAGCACGATGGTGCCGCAGGCCGCGACGGCCCACTTGAAGATCGGATCGCCCAGGCGCCCCTTGCCGGACTTCAGCGTCCCCCGCCGGGAGTCCTCGGGGGCCTGGGGGGCCTCGCGGGCCTCGGTGGACATGTGCTTCTCCTCTGTGGCTTTCGTGGGGAGTGGAGAGCGTCCCGCCCCGGGACGGGGGCTGGGGAAGAAGGCGTGCGGGGCCGGGAGACCTCTCCCGGCCCCGCGGGGCGTTCCTACTCGGTGGTGGCTTCGTCCTCGGCGGGGGCGCTCTCCTCGGAACCGGCCTCCTCCTCGGCGCCGGCGTCGCCGCCGCCCTCACCGGAGTTGGTCTTCTCCAGCTCGGCGACGACGCGGTCGGTCAGCTCCTCGCCCAGCGGCGCGTAGCCCAGCTCACCGGCCAGGTCGCGGGCGCCCTGGTCGGTCAGGGCCCAGGTCCAGAAGTCGATGATGGCGTCGGCGTTGGCCTGCTCGTAGCCGCAGGTGTAGGTGAAGATCCAGTTCGACCCGGCGATCGGGTAGCCCTCGCCGCCGATGTTGTCGATCGCGAACTGGAAGTTCTCCGGGATCTCGGCCTCCTCGGAGGCCGCGATGGTGGACTCCAGGGTCGGCTCGATCGGGTTGCCGTCCTCGTTCACGATGTGGGCGACGGACAGGCCCGCCTCCTGCGCGAAGGACTGGTTGACGTAGCCGATGCCGCCGGGGTTCTGGGTGATGCCCTGGGCGACGCCGTCGTTCTGCTGACCGCCGACCAGGCCGTCGGCCCACTCGATCTCCTTGCCCTCGCCGTACTTGTCGGCCCAGGAGTCGACCTCGGTGCTCAGGTAGTGCGAGAACACGTAGGTGGTGCCGGAGCTGTCGGAGCGGTGGACGGGGATGATCTCGTCGCCGGGCAGTTCCATGTCCGGGTTGAGCTCGGCGATGGCCGGGTCGTCGAACGTGGTGATCTCGCGGTCGTAGATGGCCGCGATGGTCGCCGGGTCCAGGACCAGGCCGTCCAGCTCGGGGTTGTTGAAGGCGATGACGACGGCGCCGAAGACGACCGGGAACTGCACGGCCTCACAGCCGCGGGCGTCCGCCGCTGCGGCGAGGTCCTCATCGTTCAGGGGCTCCTCGGAGGAACCGAAGTCGACGGTCTGCTCCAGGAACTGCTCCACGCCGGCACCGGAGCCCACGCTCTGGTAGTTGACGCTGACGCCGGGCTGGACGTCGTTGGAGTAGGTGTAGATCCAGTCCTGGAACAGGGGGTCGGGGAAGCTGGCCCCAGCGCCGGTCAGGGAGGCGCTGAGGTCGCCCCCGCCGCCGCCGGAGTCGTCACCGCCGGTGTCGCCTCCGCTGCTGCACGCCGCCGCGAGCAGGGGGATGGCCGCCAGGACGGCGAGCTTGGAACGCCCGTTGCGCATGTCGTAGTTCTCCTCGTTGAATCACCGCTGTCGGGGCTGACGTGAAACGACAGTAAGCGCGCAGGAAGGCGCGGTGTCATCGAAATGAAGGCGGGATGGTAGAAGAAGGGTGAATGCGAAGTGAATGGCGGTAACCATTTGATAACGGGTGTGTGTTTTCGGCTCTGCGGAGATTCTGTGATGTGCAGGGGACAGGCGGTGATGACCTGCGGGTATGGACGTGTAGGCCCGGGTGGCACGGCGGTTCCCAGGCAGCGAAGGTGACGCGTCGGATTATTCGACGATTCACCTTCGCGTTCGTCTCGAAGCGAGATGACGTGAAGGTGAACAAGGGGTCTCGTCGGTATCACCCGGGGACCCTGTGGGGAATTGACGAACCTCGTCCCGCGATTTTTCTCCGCTCAGGAACCGTTCGCCGTGTCCAGCCGGTAGCCGATTCCTCGGACCGTGTGGATGAACCTGGGCTGTGCCTCGGAGTCGCCCAGCTTGTGGCGCAGACGCCGGATGTGCACGGCGATGGTGTTGTTCACCGGAGGCAGCGGCTTGTGCCAGACCTCGGTCCACAACTCCTCACGGCTGACCACCCTGCCGCTGTGTCTCAGCAGGAAGTCCATGATCCCGAACTCCCGCAGCGCCAGGTTGACCGGGTTGCCGTCCACGAAGAGCCGGTGTCCCAGCGCGTCCAGCTCCAGGGCGCCCGAGCGCAGCGCGGCCGAGGAGACGGTGCCGTCCGGGCCGCCGCCGTCCGGTCCCGGGAGGGAGCCGCGCAGCAGCGCCGCCAGCTCCGGTATCCGGTAGGGGCGGTTGACGCACGCGGTGGCTCCGGCCGCCAGCGCGCGCATCGCCCGCTGGGAGTCGCCGGGGCCCACCCCGATGAGGATCGGGATGTCCGTCGCCCGCCGGGTCACCCGCACCAGCGTCTCCAGGTCCACCTCGGGCGGAGTGGCGCTGGTGAGCAGGGTGTCCGGCCGCATCATCCCCACCCGCAGCAGCGCCTCGGCCCCGTCCACGCACACCGTGATGTCCACGTCGTGCCCGCTCAGCGACAGCACCAGCTGGTGCGACTGCTCCGACTCGGGCTCCACCAGCAGGACCCGGAGCGGTCCCTCCGACCGTTCCGGGCGCTCGACCAGTTCGTCCTCGACCGGGGTACCCGGAAACGGGACGGATGCGGACGTTGTGAGCGCGGGCATGGGAGGTCCACTTCGTCGAAGGAACAGCGGGGCGGGGTCCCGGGCGGGTGCTCCGGCCTGACCGAAACGACCCTCTGGTCGGCGGTCGCGACCGGAGGGCCTGCGGCCGTCGGTTCGCCCGAAACGGCCCTCCGGGGAGCCGGTGCCAGCGGTTTGGCCGGGGCGACCCTCCGATCAGCGGTCCCGGTCCGTGGGGGAGCCGGTGGCCGGTGGTTTGGCCGGGGCGACCCTCCGATCAGCGGTCCCGGTCCGTGGGGGAGCCGGTGGCCGGTGGTTTGGCCGGGGCGACCCTCCGATCAGCGGTCCCGGTCCGTGGGGGAGCCGGTGGCCAGCGGTTTAGCCGAAGCGACCGCTGATATAGTCCTCGGTCCTCTGGTCGGAGGGCTTGCTGAAGATCGTCGCGGTCTCGTCGAACTCCACCAGGCTGCCGTAGCGGTCGCCCGCGTCGTCCACACCGGCGGTGAAGAAGGCCGTGCGGTCGGACACGCGCGCCGCCTGCTGCATGTTGTGCGTGACGATGACGATGGTGTACTCGCTGGCCAGCTCGTACATCAGGTCCTCGATCTTGAGGGTCGCGATGGGGTCGAGCGCCGAGCAGGGCTCGTCCATCAGGATCACCTCGGGGTTGACCGCGATGGTGCGCGCGATGCACAGGCGCTGCTGCTGACCGCCGGAGAGGGCGAAGGCGCTCTCCTTGAGCTTGTCCTTGACCTCGTCCCACAGGGCGGCCTTGGTCAGCGTCTCCTCGACCAGGTCGTCCATGTTGCCGCGGACGCCGTTGATCTTGGGGCCGTAGGCCACGTTGTCGTAGATCGACTTGGGGAACGGGTTGGGCTTCTGGAAGACCATGCCGATCCGGCGGCGCACCTCGATGGGGTCCACCTCGGAGGCGTACAGGTCCTCGCCGTGGTAGGTGACCTTCCCCTCGATACGGGCGCCGGGGATGAGGTCGTTCATGCGGTTCAGGGTCCGCAGCACGGTGCTCTTGCCGCAGCCGGACGGCCCGATCATCGCCGTGATCTGACGGGGGCCCACCTTCAGGTCCACGTCGCGCACGGCCTTGTTGGAGCCGTAGTAGATGGAGAGCCCGGAGACGTCGAAGACGGGGTCGCCCAGGTCGGGAACCTCGCGGTTGTACCGGACGGTGTCGGGGGCGACGCCGCGACCGGTCTCGGTGCCGCGAGGGGAGGCGGTGTTGCTGACAGACATGAGGCCACTTCCGGGTCGGACGGTGCGTGCGCGGGAGGTGCGCGGCCGGAGCCGCAGAGCGCGGTCGACTCCCATGCAAATATGTCCGTATGAAGCAACGGTGAACGAACCCCGTGGCGAAGGTGAACGTGGGCGGTGAACTCGGAGGCGCTCCGATCGCCAGGCGTTGTCCTCCCGTCACCGAAAGGGGTGCGGACCGCCTCTGGAGTGCGGTTCGTCCCGTCCGGAGGGATCGGCTCCCGGGCGGACCGAGACGCGCCGGACGGGTGGGCAGGTGACCGGCCACAAACCCCTTGATGACTTTTCGGTCTTCCTAATCCACCCTTTTCGGTCCCACCAAGGTCGGGCTCGGTCCCGCCGGGACGGGGCGGCGCTCCCGCCCGGATACCACCGCCGCGGGCGCACGTCCCCGGTCCCCGTCCGGACGCGCGAACGCCCCGGACGCCGCCCTCCGGGGGAGGGGGCGTCCGGGGCGCGCGGGTCTGTTCCGTGCTGCTCCGGGGAGCGCTACTCCGGCGAACCGCCCTGCTCGGCGATCTTCTCCCGCACCTCGTCCATGTCCAGTTCCTTGGCCTGCGTGATCAGGCTCTCCAGAGCCTCGGAGGGCAGGGCCCCGGGCTCGTTGTAGATGACGGTGCGCTCACGCACGATCATCAGGGTCGGGATGGACTGGATCTTGAACTCGAAGGCGAGCTCGCGCTGCGCCTCGGTGTCCACCTTGGCGTGGACGATGTCGGTGTGCTTCTCCGAGGAGGTCTCGAACACCGGGGCGAACTGCCGGCAGGGACCGCACCAGTCCGCCCAGAAGTCGATGAGGACGAAGTCGTTGTCCTTCAGCGTGTCCGCGAAGTTGTCCTTGGTGAGCTCGACCGTGGGCACGTGGTCTCCTGTATCTGTTCGTTGGTTGGTGTCGACCGTCGGCCAACCGCCATCTCTCAGTGCTACAGCGGTCGTGCCCGTTCGTTTGTTCCGCATGCCTGCTGGGGGCGGTGAGCCACCCCGCAGTCGGTTGTTTTGCGCCATAACACGCCTTACATACCTGTTTGGGAGGAAAGAGGGACGACGGCTAGTGTCGTCTGGAGGGACGCGGGACCCACATGACGGGCCCGGGCCGGGTCGGGGGCGAACCCGGGATCTTCCCTGCTGAAAGGGGGTGTGGGATGGGTTCCGAGACCTCTCCGCGGGACACGGCGGGTCCTCCCGTCGACTACCGGTTCACCCTCGCCAACGAGCGCACCTTCCTGGCCTGGGTGCGCACCGCGCTGGCCCTGCTCGCCGGTGCCGTCGCCGTCCTGCACCTGCTCCCGCTCGGCTGGGAGGAGGGGCCGCGCACCGTGGTCGGCCTGCTGCTGGCGGCGCTGGCCGGGGTCATCACCGTCTACGCCCCGCTGCGCTGGTACCGCGTGCAGCGGATCATGAGCCGGGGCGGAGCCCTGAAGCTGAGCGCGCTTCCGCTCGTCACCGCCCTTGCGGTGGGACTGGTGTGCGCCCTGGTCGTCCTGGGCCACCTGCTGTGACCACTCCCGTCGAACGCGACGACCCCGGCATGCAGCCGGAGCGCACCCTGATGGCATGGCACCGCACGATCGCCCTGCTGGTCGTGGTGGGGCTGCTGTTCCTGCGCGGGTCCCTGGCCCCCGGCGACCACGCCTTCCCGGAGGCGCCGGTCGGGGTGCGTGTGGCATCGACGGCCGGACTGCTGCTCCTGGCGGCGGTGCTGGCCGTGCACGTGTGGCTGCGGTGGCGGGCCAACGGGCACGGTGTGCGCGCTCCGGGGACCGGGCGGCCTCCGCCGTCCGTGGCGGGCCCGTGGGCGATGGTGCTCCTGTGCGCGGGCGTCCTCGCCCTGAGCGGCGTCCTGGCGCTGACGGTGCTGCTGGCGCCCTGAGGCCCCGGTGCCCTGGGGGCCGTGGTGTCCGGTGCCCTGGAGCCGCCGGACGCTCGGGGATCTCGGTGCGTGGGGGCTGAGCGGCGCCTCGGGACCCGCGTGCACCCGGCCGACCGCGGGGGCCCGCCGGACGCTCGGCCCCGTCGTTCTCGTTGTCCGGGGGCGGACACGACCGTCCATGCCCTTGGCGGGCCTGTGGTCCACCGGTGCCGATCGCCCTCGTGCGGGCATGGGGGAGCACCGGGCCCCGTCGGGGGACAGCGCGACCACCCCGTCGGGGGAAGGGCCGGAGCCGTGGCCCTTCGTCGCCTTGTCTCGTGGTCGGTCGGCCGAGGCGGAGAGGGCGCCCCGGACCGGACCCTCCGGTTCGGTTACGCCGGCTGCGGCACGGAGCCGACCGCGCGGCGGTGCTCCATGATCGACCGGATGATGTCGTTGAGGTCGCGCTCGGGGCGGTACCCGATCAGCCGCGCGGCCAGTGAAGTGTCCGGGTAGCGGCGCTGCATGTCCTCGTAACCCTCGCCGTAGGCCTCCTCGTAGTTGACGTAGGTGACCGCGCTCCTGGAACCCGCCAGCTCCACGACCCGGTCGGCCAGGCCCTTGATGGAGATCTCCTCGTGCCCGCCGAGGTTGACGGCCTGGTTGTAGGCCTCGGGGGTGTCCATGAGCCGCGGGAGCGCGGGCACCACGTCGAACACCGAACCGAAGCAGCGGCGCTGCGCCCCCGTCCCGTACACGGTGATGGGCTCGTCCGCCATCGCCTGGTCGACGAAGCGCGGGACGACCATCCCGTACCTGCCCGTCTGGCGGGGGCCGACCACGTTGAAGAAACGGGTGATGACGCACGGCACGCCCGACTCGACGCCGTGCACGTAGGCGACGAGCTCGTCCAGCCCCTTCGCCGCGGCGTAGGACCAGCGGCTCTTGGTGGCCGGGCCGTAGACGCGGTCGTCGCTCTCCTTGAGCCCGTCGGCGTCGTTCTTGCCGTAGACCTCGCTGGTCGACGCGACCATGTAGGGCACGCGGTGCGCCACGGCCGCCTCCACCACGTTCTCCGTCCCGTGCAGGTTGATCCGCAGGGAGCGCAGCGGGTTGTCGACGATGTTGTACACGCCCACGGCCGCGGCGAGGTGGAACACGGCGTCCGCCGGGGCGACCAGGGAGTCGACCAACTCCCGGTCCAGGACGTCCCCCTCCACGAACCGGAACCCGGGCGAGCCCTGGGCCTGGACCAGATTCGCCAGGGACCCGGTCGACAGGTCGTCCAGGACGGTGACCTGGTGTCCCTGGGCGATCAGGTGGTCGCACAGATGCGAGCCGATGAAACCGGCTCCTCCGGTGACTACAGCCTTCATGGTTTCCCCTCCACTTAGGTGTTCTCTCTCGCTGTTTCTTGACTGGAAACGGCTTGTGTGCGCGGTCGGCGCGTCCGCGAGCACGGCGAGGCGGCGCGCGGCGCCGCCGGCCGCGGGTTCGGGAGCGCTCAGGCCAGGCAGCGCAGCACGTGGAACCCCTCCCCGAGCGCCACGCCCGCCTGCATGCCCCGCAGGACGGCGAGGCTGCGCAGGGTGGGCTCGGAGCGCGTGTGCGGGTGCTGGTGGGACTGGGACCCGTACAGCTGCATGCCGTGGAGCTTGTCGACCACCTGCACCTCGTCCAGTTCCACGATGAGGTTGGGCGGGCACAGCGGCTCCGAGCGCCAGTGGTCGGCGGCCTCCTCGTAGGCCAGCGCCAGGTGCGGGTGGTGGCGCAGCGCGGTGTTGGACGGGCGCAGGGCGGTGTGCACCGCCTCGGCCACGGCCCGGTGGTCCTGGTTGTAGCTGGAGTGGTGCGGTCCGAGCACCACGGTCGGGCGGAGCCGCTCGATGGACAGTGGGCTCTCGCGCTCGACCAGCTGGGCGAGGTCCACCCGGGCGACGGAGTCGAGCCTCAGGTGGTACTGGTCGCCGGGCAGCGCCATGTGCCAGCCGTCCCAGCGGAAGTGGTCGGCGACCTTCTTGATCTCCGCGTAGCGCTCCTCCGCGGTGGAGAAGCCCTTGGGAGACATGTCGGCCGTGTCCCCGACGGTGAGGAACTGGACGAACACCTCGGCGCCGGCCGCCTTGGCCTTGCTCATGAGGCCGCCGCAGCCGAGCGTCTCGTCGTCGGGATGGGGCGCGAAGACCAGGATGCGTTCCTGGGACCAGTCCGTCGTCATACCGTTTTCCGTCCTTTGCCTAGAGAGCGATCGGGTTTTTCCCGGGGAGCGACGCCGCGCCCGGTGGCGCGGCGCTGTGGTGGACCCTCGTTCGGGTCAGCTCTGGGTTCTCGCCTGCCTGAGCACGTGCAGTGCCTCCGGGCCGGTGTTGAGGAGAAGGTCGATCGCCGACAGACGAGGGACGAAGTCGGCCGGGTCGCGCCCGTGCTGCGGGTACACCGGGTGGCGGAAGTTCTGCCACCGGACGCCGATCCCGTAGCGGCGCAGGGTCTCGGGCTCCAGGTAGTCCCGGGCACCGTCGCCCGAGAGCATGGTGTGCGCTCCCGTCCTGGCGCAGATCTGGGCGAGGAGCTCGCTCTTGCGTCCGGGGAAGTCCCCGATCTCACTGGCCAGCAGCAACGGCGTGTCGATCCCGAACCACCGCATCAGCATGCGCGTGGTCGCTATGCACAGGTCCGCGAGACCGTCCCACTCCTCTTCGTACAGGTGGGCGATCTCGTCGCGGTAATCCCTCCAGTAGGGCGCCTTGCGGTAACAGTGTTCCGCGAGTGCCTTGTAGTGCCTGAGCTTCCAATTCTGGCTGTTGTCAACAATCTTGTCCCGTATGCGGTCGTTTCGGCTGCCCTGGACGACCGGAACGGTGAGAAGGACGGGTTTTCCGCCACCTCCGACGTAGTTGCGGTTCTGCCAGCCGCGGCGCTCGAACTGGACGTTGTCGAGGATGACGAAACGGTCGCAACGGTCAATTTTATCCAAAAGACCCAGCCACGGCAGGTAGTGCGGCTGGTGCAGTGCCACGGTGCGGACCGCGTCGTCCTGGCTGCTCATAGCGAAGCGACCCCCGGGGCCAGTGGCCTGTGGGATTCGAGTGGAACCGGATGAGGGTGAGGACGGAACGCTGATCACTCCGAGCATTCTCCTTCTCTCCGTTGGTCACTTTCCGCAGATTTTCCCGGGATCTGGACAATGTTGGACAAACCACAGACGAGCCGTAGCTACAGCTCACAAATATCCTCTTATGGTTACCATCTTCCGCAAGCCCGTGTATACGATTTGCGTGGCCTACATAGGACGCGAACCCGGGTGAACCTCTCGGTGTCGTAGGGCGTCAAGATAACACCGACTTCGCGGGTTAATGTCGGTCCGAAACCGAGAACTTCGGAGGGTCCTAGCGCTGTGCGTATCGCACGTTTCATAGGCGGCCTGCTGATCGGGCTCATCGCCCTCGCCCTGGCCGCGGCACTCTTTGTCTACTGGTTCGGCTACGCGACGGACATGGCCGAGGCCTCCGGTCTCGGCGCCCTGGGCTACGCGTTCCTGTGGTTGGCCTTCGGCGCCAACCTGCTGCTGTGGACCGCCATCGGACTCGTGCGCCTGGGCGAGGACTCGGTGCGCGCCGTGCTCCGGTCGTCCCGGGCGGGGCACCGCGGCGCCGTCGGGGGGAGGGCGCGCGAACGCGTCCTGGTGGGCGCGGGCGGTCCCGGCGGCGGTACCGCCCTCGCCGAGCGGGGCGGTGACGCCGCGGGGGAGGGCGCCTCGGCGGTCGCCGCGGCCCGGGCGGCGGATTCCGGGCAGGGGGGCGCGTCCCTGGCCGTCATCATCCCGGCGCACAACGAGGAACCCGTCATCGGCGGGGCCATCGCCTCCGCGATGGGGCTGTTCGACCGCTGGGACATCTACGTGGTCTCGGACTCGTCGAGGGACTCCACCGCGCAGATCGCGGCCAAGACCGGCGTGAACGTCCTCGAACTCCTCACCAACCGAGGCAAGGCCGGGGCCATCGAGGCGGTCATCGAGGAGTTCTCGCTGACCGACAACTACGACGGCGTCCTCATCCTGGACGCCGACACCGAACTCGACCCCGGGTACGTGGAGGGCGCCCGGAGGCAGCTGGCCGACCCGTCCGTGGCGGCGGTCGCGGGCTTCGTCGTCTCGGAGTGGAAGCCCAAGGAGCGCGGCTTCGTCGGCCGGATGATCTCGGCCTACCGGGACCGCCTGTACTTCATGCTCCAGTACCTCATGCGCTTCGGGCAGACCTGGCGGCACGCCAACACGGCCTTCATCGTGCCGGGCTTCGCCAGCGTCTACCGCAGCGAGGCGCTCAGGGAGATCGAGGTCAACCCCAAGGGGCTGGTGATCGAGGACTTCAACATGACCTTCGAGGTGCACCACAAGCGCCTCGGCCGGGTCTCGATGAACCCCGACACCAAGGCCTACAGCCAGGACCCGTTCACCTTCCGGGACTACTACAGGCAGGTCACCAGGTGGACGCTGGGCTTCTGGCAGACCGTCCGGCGCCACCGGGTGTGGCCGAGCCTGTTCTGGGCCTGCCTGGCGCTGTACATCCTGGAGGTCGTCCTGGTCTCCGCCGTGCTGCTGGTCACCACCGTGGTCGGCCTGTTCGTCCTCGCGGGGACGCTGGGCGGGGAGTTCTTCCTGAGCCTGCCGTTCGCCGGGGAGTCCTTCACGGCGGTGACGGCCTTCCTGCCGCTGCTGGCGATCGCCATCGGCCTGTTCATCCCGGACTACATGCTCACCTGCCTGATGGCGGCGATCCGGCGGCGGCCGTCCTACCTGGTCTACGGACTGCTCTTCTTCCCGATCCGGCTCGTGGACGCCTACCTCGCGCTGCGGATGATCCCCAAGGCGTGGACCACCGAGTCCGACGGCCGGTGGAGCAGCCCCGACCGCGTCTCGGGCAGGTGATCCGACCTGCGGTGATGTGAGATCGTCCGGCCCCGGGTACCCCGGGCGCCCGGGGTACCGGACAGCGTTTAGGCTGATTTTCGCCCGCCCGTGGACCTGCCTTCCGGAGCGGGGACGCAGTCGTCTGAGGGGGATCAGCCGTGGACAAGAGGCGCGTGTCGTTCGCGTTGTACCGGGTGCTCGCGTACGTGACCGGAATCTTCCTGCTGGGCCTGACCTTCGTGGCCATGCCCGCCAAGTACCTGGTCGGGGAGACCGCCCGGTTCTCCCTGGTGGCCGCGCCGCAGGGCCTGGAGCACTGGTTCGGCCCCGAGTCGCCGCTCATGCTCTACATCGCGATGCCGCACGGTTACATCTACATGGCCTACGTCCTCGTGGTCCTGTGGGTGTCCCTGGACCGTCGCTGGAGCGCGTCCCGCACCCTGGGCGTGGCGCTCGCGGGCACCATTCCCGTGCTCGGCTTCGTGGTCGAGCACCGGATCGTCCGCTCGGAGCAGGCCAGGGACCGCGAGGCCGGACGGGCTCAGGAGCCCGCGACCGCGGGCTGATCCTCCCGGGAGCCGCCCTCGTGCAGCTCCCGGCGCATCAGCAGGATCCAGAAGACCACGGCGGAGACGCCGAACATCGCCCACTGCACGGTGTAACTGAGGCTGCGCCAGTTGACGGTGAACCCGGTGGGCGGCTCGGGCGGCGGTGCCGGGACGAGCGAGGCGGTGGCCGGGTCCGTCTCGGGCAGGGTGACGTAGCCCTCGTAGAGCGGGTGGTCCCACTCGTTGACGAGCACGGACGTGGCGATGCGCTCGACCTGGCCCTCGGAGACCTCGACCGGCACGACCCCCTCGGCGCCCACCGGAGGCAGCAGCCAGCCGGTGACGGTGACCTCGCCCCCCGGCACGGACGGGATGTCCTGGCCCTCCTCGGCCCAGCCCCGGTTGACGGTGACGGCGGCGCCGCCGTCGGTGACCAGGGGCACGATGACGTCGTAGCCGCGCACGCCGTCCACGACGCGCGGCACCAGCAGCTGGGCGTCGGCGTCGTAGCTGCCGCTGGCCTCCACCGCGCTGTTGGCGAAGGAGTCCGGGTGCATGTACTGGCCCGGTTCGAGCAGGTCCGAGACGGGCACGGCGCCGGCCAGGTCCTCGACCGGGTTGGTGATGACCTCGCGGTCGGGTTCGAAGGCGCGGACGAACTGCCAGGCGGTACCGGCGACGCAGACGAGGCCGACCAGCACGGCGAGCAGGTGGATGCCGAGCCACCGTGGGCTGAGGAGCGGTGATCTCACCAGACCAGGCTAAGCGCGGTCCCCGAGCGCCCCGCCATGACCCCGGGTTGACGCTCGCCCGCACGCGCTTGGCTCGTTGTCTGTCGAGGAATGACGATCACTTTAAGTAGTTCTCCGTGACTGAGGGTTGTCCTTCGAGGGTGTGGTGGGTAGTGTCTCCATCAACGCGGAACGACGGGGTCGATTCCGCGGCAGGCCTTCGAGGCCGCGACTCCAGGGGGGAGGAGTCGCTGGCCGTTTCCCAGCGCGAGGGTCGCTTCCGTACTTTGAGGGGGGATGCGGAAGCGACCCTCGCCACCTCGTAACCGGGGGCGTTCCCACTGGTCGGTGGGGACGCCCCTTGTCGTTTTCCCACCGCTCTTGGGAGTTCTCTCAGGGGGTGTCCTGGATCCTGCGCTCCCTCAGGTCGGTGAGGTGGCGCGCGGCTGTCGCGAAGTCGTTGTCGTCATGGAGGACGGTCAGCCCGTGGTGAGCGGCCGTGGCGGCGATGAGCAGGTCCACCGACGACAGCGCGCGGTGTGCGCCCGCGCGCAGGAGCCGGTACTGGGCGGACTCCACCCACTGCCAGGCGCTCTTCGGTGTGGGGACGTTCGGGTACAGCATCTCGAACATGTCGTTGAACTGTTCGTACTCGTCGAGGTTGCGCGCGGAGCGGCGGAACTCGACGCGCTGTACGGTGCAGGAGCCCACGGCGCCTTCGGTGACGACCTCACGCCAGGCCAGCCTGTGCTTCTCGTCCCGGAGTACACGCCACAGCGCGGACGAGTCGATCAGGTACCGGATCACGTGTACGGCTCCTTCGCGGCCGCCCGCTGCTCTTTCCAGCCCTCGTAGTCCCAGTCCTTGGCAAGGTCGGCGAAGTGCTCCAGGGCCGCGATGCGTCGATGCCTACGCGCGTACTCCCTGAGGGCCAGGTTCACCGTCTCCTTCTTGGTGCGCGTACCGGACAGGCGCATGGCCTCCTGGAGCGCCTCGTCGTCGACGTCGATCTGGGTCAGACTCATGTTCCACCTCGTATCATGGCGATGTACATGATCTATAGGGGACATGTACATCGCCATGATAGTGCGCTGGCGGAGGAACGGCCGTGTCAGCCCATGCTCTTCTGGCCGTCCAGGGCCTCACGCAGGATGTCGGCGTGCCCGCAGTGCTGTGCGGTCTCGCGGATGACGTGCAGCAGCACGTCGCGGGCGGACCAGGAGGCGCCCTCGTCGAACCACGGCGCGTCCGGGAGCCGGTGGCTGACCTCCAGGTCCGGCAGGCCGCCGACGAACTCCTCGGTCTCCCGCGCGGCCAGCGCGTAGTCCGCCAGGACGCTGTCGAGGGTCTCGCCCTCCAACAGTCGGAAGCTGTCGGCGTGCTCCTGCCAGGTGGCGGGGTCCTCGTAGTCCGTCTGGGCCTCGTTCGTCGAGCCCTCACGGGCGAACCGGATCCAGTTGCGCTCGACCCGGGTCACGTGTTTGACCAGCCCGCCGAGGGTCAGTTCGCTCACCGTGGTGCGCCGCGCGGCCTGTGCGTCGTCCAGGCCCTTGACCGTGAGACGCAGGAAGTCGCGCTGGTCCTCCAGGAACCGCAGGAGGCTCGCGCGCTCCGCGTCCACCGTGCTCGTCGCCGTTGTGACCATCATGACCACCGCTTTCTCGCCCTGTCCGCCTCGGTACAGAAGGACTCTAGAAAGCCTGGCGGTCAGTTACTGTCCTCCACTGGACTGAAAACGGGAGAAAGGGTGCGGTCCCGAGCGGGGCTCTGCCGATAGCCTGGCGTTCTGGCGACTGGGAGGTTCCATGACCTTGATTCCACTCCAGTACCGGTTCGACGGACCCCGGCACGCGCCCGTCGTACTGCTCGTGCCGCCCTTCGGTACCACGATGTCGGTCTGGGAACCGCAGCTGCCCGAACTCACCCGCGACCACAGGGTTCTGCGGGTCAATCACCGGGGGCACGGCTCCTCCCCGGCCCCGGCCGGCCCCTACACCGTCGAGGAACTCGCCCTGGACCTGCTCGGAGTCCTGGAGTCCCAGGGCCTGACCCGGGTCCACGCGGTCGGCGCCGGGCTCGGCGGGGCGTTGCTGGTGTGGATCGCGGCCAACTCGCCGCGCACCCTGGAACGCCTCGCGCTGCTGGCCGCGGCGCCCCGCACCCCGCGGACGCACCGGTGGGACCTCCTCGCCTCGCGGGTGCGCTCGTCGGGTCTGGACGCGGTGGCCGGGGACGTGGTGCGGCCCTGGTTCACCCCGGACATGGGCGAGGAGCGGCCGGAGACCGTGGCCCGGTTGACCGAGGAGTTCGGCGGGCTCGACCCGAACGGCTTCGCCGCGGCGTGCGACGCGGTGGCCGGGATGGACCAGCGCAACCTGGTGGCCTCCGTGCGGGTGCCGACCCTGGTGGTGTCGGCCGCCCACGACCCGATGCTGCCGCCCGGCCACGGCCGCAGGCTGGCGGACGGGGTCCCCGACGCCCGGTTCGAGGTGGTCACCGGGGCCGCGCACCTGCTCGGGGTGGAACGCGCGGACCGGGTGAACGAGCTGCTGGTGGAGCACCTGCCCGGTTGAGGAGGACCCGCCCTGGGAAGCGGGATCAGACCTCCGCCACGGGGATCAGCGGACTGTTGATCTCCAGCAGGTAGCCGTCGGGGTCGCGGAAGTGCGCGGCGCGGATGCCCCACGCGGTCCAGTCGCGCGGCTCCATCACCTGGCGGGCGCCGTCCGAGACCAGCCTGGCGGCCGTGGTGTCGACATCGTCCACCTCGAAGATCACCGCGAACCGGTCCTGGTGCGGCAGCGCCGGGTCGGCCGTGTCGGTCTCCAGGGCCTCCGCCATCACCTCACGCTGGTTGATGGCCAGCCGCGTCCCCGACTCGACGTCGAACTCCGCGTAGCGGCTGCCCTCGTCACCGCGCAGCACGGGGAGCTTGAGCACCTCGGAGTAGAAGCGGAAGCAGGCCTCGTAGTCGTTGACGAGGAGCCTGATGTAGCTGCAACGCATGGGGTCTCCTGCCGTTCGGCATCGTTCTCAGCACCATTGTCCCGTTCCGGGAGCCGCGTGGGGGGTTGTCCACACCCGTTTCTCCTCTTCCCCAGCACCGTGTTCGAAACGCGTTTTCCGCGTTGCCGCTCGGGCTCCTCCGCCCGGGTCGCCGGTGCGCCGTGCTTCGCGGTGCGCCTTCGGTCCGGTGTTGTAGCCCCTGTTGCTCAGAATGTAGTACATGTACTATCAATGGCAGTAGATAGATGATGGAATGGAGAACCAGTGTGATGAGCGCGGATGTCCGGTCGGGCGCTCGGGCGAGGGCCCGGACGGTCCGGAAGAAAGCGGTGAAGCGTGCCCGCTGAGAGCGACAGGGTGGCCGGCCGCCGTCCCAGGGCCGCGGCCGGAGGCGGCGAGGCCGTCTACAACCGGATCGCGATGCTGCGGGCGGAGCGCGACGTGTCCCGCCGCCAGCTGGCCGAGGCCCTGGGCGTGCACTACCAGACGGTCGGCTACCTGGAGCGGGGCGAGTACAGCCCCAGCCTCCACCTGGCACTGCGCATCGCGCGCTACTTCGAGGTTCCGGTGGAGGTCGTCTTCTCCACCGAGCCCTTCCCCCGCATCGGCCAGTAGCCACCGAACCCGAGGAGACCCCGCATGTTCGTCAGCAAGCCCAGCTCGCAGAAGCAGGAACGCCTCCGAGCCCTGGTCGAGAACCCGCGCCGCCGCCGGTTCTGGGCCGCGCGGTCCCGCCGTCGCCAGGCGGTGGCCGCGTGCGCCTTCGCCACCGTCCTGGCCGCCGCCCTGTTCTCAACCGCGGTGGTGACCGGACCGCCGTCGTCCACCGTGCTGGTGATCGGTTTCGCCCTGTCGCTGGGCGCGTCGGCCGTACTCGGCACACACATCAACATCGCCGCGCGCTGGGTGGTCGGGTACGAGGGCGTGGACGAGTTCCAGCGGGCGGAGATGGACCACGCAGCCAGACTGAGTCACAACGTGACCATGGCTCTGCTGACCCTGCTGATCGCGGTGACCTGCGGCTTCGGTGGCTGGCTCTCCATGGGCCACATGGACGCGCGGATCCCGCTCACCCTCCTGGTGCCGCTGGTGCTCCTCACGACCATGTGCCACGCGGCCTTCCCCGCCTGTTACCTGGCCTGGACCCGTCCGGACGAGATCCCCGACGAGGAAGACACGGACGACGAGGAGGCCTGACAACTGGGGCTCGCAGCGGAAGCCCGAGCCCTTCCCCCGCGTCGGCCAGCGACCCGAAGGAGTTCCCCCATGTTCCTGTCCAACATCCTCCCGAAACTGCGCTCCACCCAGATCCGGGAGGACCGTGAACGCACCGCCCAGATGAGCGCGGAGAACCCGGGGCACCGCGGGTTCGAGGAGAAACCGAAGCTCCGCAGGCTCCGGGCCTCGCGGTCCCGGCGGCGGCGCCGCACGGCGCTGCTCGCGCTGATCTTCCTGGCCGCCACGGTGCTCATGACCGCCTCCCTCTTCCAGGCGGGCACGGTGCTGACGATGACCGTGCTGGTGCCCGCCTTCCTCGTGCTCCTCGCCGTGGCGACCGTGGTCCACACGCGGCTGAGCCGGGCCACCGGGGTGACGGCCGGTTACCGCAGCCTGGACGAGCGCCAGCGCGCCGAGCTGGACCGGGCCACCCGGCTCGGGCACGGGGTGACGTCGGCGCTCATCCTCGCGGCGTTCCTCGTGGTCGCCGTGCTGGAGGGGCCCACGCCCGATCACCTGTACTTTCCGGAGGAGCTGTTCCTGCCCGTGCTGTGGGTGATCTACATGGCCCACGTCGCGGTTCCCGCCCTGTACCTGGCCTGGACGCAGCCGGACGAGATCCCCGACGACGGGGAGGCGTGACGACTCAGGAGACGTGCACAGGCTTTCTTCGTTTTCCCGTGTTCGGGGGCGGAGCCTGGTAACCAGGGTCTGTGGCAGACATGCGTACGATCACCGAGACCGAGGCCGTGAGCAGGTTCTGGGAGCTTCTCGACGCCGTTGAGAGCGGTGAACGGTTCACCATCACCCGACGAGGGGTTCCCGTCGCGGAGATCGGGCCCGTCCGTTGCCGGACGGACGCCGATCCGAGGACGGTTCATGAGAGCGTGGGATCGCCCGACGACGGGGAGGTCTGACGGCCGGGGCCTCAGAGGATGTCCGGGCCCGCCCAGCCGTAGGTGTCGCGCTCGCGGACCCGGGCCAGCTCGTCCTCCGACAGCACGCGGGGCTCGCCGATCTGGCGGGCCCTCAGGTACGCGCCGCTGAGCCAGTCGAGCAGCCGCAGGTTCTCCAGCGCGTGCCCCAGGTCGCGGCCCAGGGCGAGGCCGCCGTGGTCGGCGAGCAGCGCGGCGTCGCGGCCCTTGAGCGCCTTGACGGCGTGGTCGGCGATCTCGCCGGTGCCGTAGGTGGTGTAGGGGGTGACGGCGATCGCCCCGCCCAGACCTGCGGCGCGGTGGTGGATGGCGGGGAGCTCGGCCAGGACCGAGGACACCGCGACGGTGTCGACCGTGAACGCGTTCACCACGGCGGTGACGTCGCGGTCGTGCTCGGCGGCCAGGCGGTGCACGGCCATGTGCAGGGTGGCCTCGGCGGCGGGGTCGCGCCTCCCCTCCAGCACGCGGTCGTCGAGCGACATCACCGGGCAGTCGGCGGGCTGGATCTGGTCGAGGCAGACGCCGTGGGGAGTGACGACCACCAGGTCGCCGCTGCGGACGCTGACGGTCCCCGACTCGCCGGGTGCGGTGCCCGTGCCCGCGGCGAGTGCGCGGGCGGTCAGACACACGTCACGGCGTTCCTGTTCGAGCAGCATGCCTTCCTCAAGGGGTGCGCGGTGGGCGCGGTCCGTGCCGCGGGGCTCGGGAGTCCGGACGAACCCGCTTAGGTATGCCTCAACTAAGGGGGCACACCTCAATGTATGTCAAACTCTCGTCCCCGTCTTCCCCGGGCGCGGGTGTCCGTCCCCTCACCCGGTCGTCACCCGGAGTAGTTGTGGGGCCGGGTATGACGTGGGCCGGACCACTGGCGACTCCGCTGGGTCAGGTTGTCAGTGCAGATCAGTCCGGTCTCCAGGGCGGATACGACTGAAGAGACTGATGAGACGAGGCTGTTTGTGGCTAACGATCCTGGGCAAACCGGACCCGTGAACGAACTCTACGTAACGCTGCCATCCGTGCCGTACCTGTCGGAGCCGGGGTCGGCGACGGCCACCAGCCTCTACATCGACGGTCGGTGGCGGGCGGCCGGGAACGGCCGGGTGCGAGAGATCCTGAACCCCGCCGACGCCTCCGTCCTGACCATCGTCAGCGAGGGGGGAAGGGCCGACTCCGAGGAGGCCATCGCCGCGGCCCGCCGCGCCTTCGACGGCGGGGAGTGGCCCCGCACCCCCGCAGAGGAGCGCGGGCGCGTCCTCGACCGCATCGCCGACCTGCTCCAGCGCGACCGCGAGGAGATCGCGGTCATGGAGTCCCTCGACACCGGCAAGACGATCGAGGAGGGCGGGATCGACGTCGACGACGTCACCAACGTCTTCCGCTACTACGCGGGCCTCGCCGACAAGGACGCGGGCCGCCTGGTCTCCGCGCCCGAGGGCGTGCACAGCAAGGTGGTCTACGAACCCGTCGGCGTCTGCGGCATGATCACCCCCTGGAACTACCCGCTGCTCCAGCTCGCCTGGAAGATGGCCCCGGCCCTGGCCGCGGGCAACACCATGGTGGTCAAGCCCAGCGAGATCACGCCGGTCACCACCGCCAAGCTGGTGGAGCTCACCACTGAGGCGGGCGTTCCGGCGGGCGTGGTCAACCTGGTCACGGGCAGCGGCCCCGACGCGGGCGCCCCGCTGTCCGAGCACCCCGACGTGGACCTGGTCTCCTTCACCGGCGGTCTGGCCACCGGCAGGCGGATCATGGCGGCGGCCTCCGAGACGGTCAAGAAGATCGCCCTGGAACTCGGCGGCAAGAACCCCAACATCATCTTCCCGGACGTGGACCTGGACACCGCCGTGGACTACGCGCTCAGCGCCGCGTTCTTCCACTCCGGACAGGTCTGCTCGGCCGGGGCGCGCCTCATCGTGCACAACGACATCCACGACGCCTTCACCACCGAGCTCGCCCGCCGCGCCGAGGCCATCCGCATCGGTCGCGGCCAGGACGAGGGCGTGCGCTGCGGACCGCTGGTGTCGGCCGAGCACCGCGCCAAGGTGGAGGCCGCGGTCGCGCGCGGCGTCGAGGAGGGCGCCCGGATCATCGCCGGGGGCAGGAGGCCCGACGACCCGGACCTCGCGCAGGGCTACTTCTACCGGCCCACCGTGTTCGTGGACTGCGACCGCGCCATGGACATCGTCCAGACCGAGGTGTTCGGCCCGGTCGTGACCGTGGAGCGGTTCGAGACCGAGCGGCAGGCCGTCGAGCTGGGCAACGACACCGACTACGGCCTCTCCGGCGGAGTGTGGACCGACGACACCGCCCGCGGCGAGCGCGTCGCGGCGGCCCTGCGCCACGGCACCGTCTGGATCAACGACTACGGCCCCTACTTCCCCGGCGCCGAGTGGGGCGGCTACGGTCGCAGCGGCATCGGCCGCGAACTCGGGCTCGCGGGCCTGGACGAGTACCGCGAGGCCAAGCACGTCTACCGCAACCTGTCCCCCGAACCGCAGCGCTGGTTCGGCTGACGGTGCCGAACGACGAGAGGAACCGGACCGTGGAACCGACCGAGAGCACCTATGACTACGTGATCGTGGGGGGAGGCACCGCGGGATCGGTGATCGCCAACCGGCTCACCGAGGACCCCGGCACCACCGTGTGCCTGGTCGAGGGCGGTCCCGACGACCGCGACCTGGAGCACGTCCTGCGCCTGCGCGACTGGCTGAGCGTCCTGGACGGGGAACTCGACTACGGCTACACCACCGTCGAGCAGCCGCGCGGCAACTCCCACATCCTGCACTCCCGGGCCCGCGTGCTCGGCGGATGCTCCTCGCACAACACGCTCATCAGCTTCCGGCCGTTCGCCGAGGACCTCGACGACTGGGTCGCGGCGGGCGCCGAGGGCTGGGACAACGCCACCGTGCAGTCCTACGCGGACCGGATCAAGTGCAACATCGTCCCGGTCGCCGAGAAGGACCGCAACACCATGGTCAAGGACTGGGTGGCCTCGGCGGCCGAGGCGGCCGACGTCCCGGTGGTGGAGGACTTCAACGCCCTGACCTCCCACGGGGGCGGCTTCGCGTGCGGGGCGGGTTTCCTGTCCATCGCCTACGACCCCTACACCGGCCACCGCTCCTCGGCCTCGGTGGCCTACCTCCACCCGATCATGGACGTGCGCGACAACCTCACCGTCATGCTGGAGACCTGGGTCGACCGGCTGCTGTTCGACGGCGACCGCGCCACGGGGGTCAGCGCCACGGCCAAGGACGGCACGCGCGCCACCGTCAGAGCCCGCCGCGAGGTGGTCCTGTGCGCGGGAGCGGTCGACTCGCCCCGGCTGCTCATGCTCTCGGGGGT
Source organism: Nocardiopsis deserti (assembly GCF_008638355.1). Lineage (NCBI taxonomy): Bacteria > Bacillati > Actinomycetota > Actinomycetes > Streptosporangiales > Nocardiopsidaceae > Nocardiopsis > Nocardiopsis deserti. Next base: position 79,141 of record NZ_ML703347.1, read on the forward strand.
CGGCAACGCCGAGGAACTGCGCGAGGTGGGCGTCGAACCCCGGCACGACCTGCCCGGAGTCGGCGAGAACCTGCTCGACCACCCCGAGTCGATCATCATGTGGGAGACCAGCAGGCCGGTCCCGCAGAACACGGTGATGCACTCCGACGCGGGCCTGTTCGTGCGGCGCGACGACTCCGACCCGCGTCCGGACCTGATGTTCCACATCTACCAGGTCCCCTTCGACGACAACACGAAGCGGCTGGGCTACGAGTCCCCGCCCGACGGACGCGCGGTCTGCATGACGCCGAACATCCCCCGCGCGCGCTCGCGCGGCAAGCTCCGACTCACCAGCGGCGACCCCCAGGAGAAGCCCGCGCTGGACTTCCGGTACTTCACCGACCCGGAGGGCTACGACGAGCGCACGATCGTGGACGGGCTCAAGATCGCCCGCGAGGTCGCCGCCACCGAGCCGTTCCGCTCCTGGATCGCCCGCGAGGTCGCCCCCGGTCCCGGCGTCCAGAGCGACGAGGAGCTGTCCGAGTACGGCCGCCGCGCCGCCCACACCGTCTACCACCCGGCGGGCACCTGCCGGATGGGCGCCGCCGACGACGACGGCGCCGTGGTCGACCCGCGCCTGCGCGTGCGGGGGCTGCGCGGCCTGCGGGTGGCCGACGCGTCGGTGTTCCCGACGCTGCCGACGCCCAACCCCATGGTCATGGTCCTGGCCCTGGGCGAGCGCGCCGCGGACCTCATCCGCCAGGACGCCCTGGCCGGGGAGGACACGCGGTGAGCGCCCCGGCGGCCGGGGCCGCCGGGATCCGGGCGCGGGAGAACCCGGACGTGCCCCGCTCCGACCACCGGGCGGTGGCCGTCACGCTGACCCCCGCGGTCTGACCGTCAGGGAGAGGGGCGCTCGTGCCTGCGGCGCCTGGACACCCAGTACACGTTCACGCAGGCGGCGACGAAGCCCGCGCCGAGCAGGACGACCAGCCAGACCTGGTCGGTCCACACGTACGCGGCGATCGCGCCGACCAGCAGTACCAGGGCGCCGAACACGGCCAGCACCGCACGGAAACCCAGGGCGCTCGCCGGGCGCTCGTGGCTGCCCAGGGGGCCCTTCAACCTGCCGCGTCGCATGACGTCCGCTCCCTTCCGTCGCCGTACGCTCCCGGCCTCCGGGCGCCCCGCGCGTGCCGCAGGGACCCGGTCCACCTGTTCCTTTCCGGTCCCCTACCCAGCCAGCGGCAACCACGCGGAAAACCTCCTCCGGGCGCCGCGCGCGGAGGTGAGCAGATGAGGGTCGGCTGGGACGACGCGGCGGGGGCGCCCCGAAGGACGCCCCCGCCGCGGACAGGCGGTGTTACACGCCCTCCATCAGGGCGGGCAGGGCCGCCTCGTAGGAGGCGCGCAGCTCGGTCAGCGCGACCTCCACGGCGCCGCCGGGGTGCGTGACCGAGAGGGTCTCGCCGCCCACGACGCCGATCTGCTCCACCGGCACGCCGTGCTCGTGGGCCAGTGCCACGAACGCCTCCTCCTCGCCCGGCCGCACCGCGACGACCGCGCGGGCGCCGGACTCGCTGAACAGGACGGTGAACACGTCCCCGTCCACGGTCACCCGCACGCCCCGGCCGCCGCGCATCGCCGACTCGGCCAGCGCGACCGCCAGGCCGCCGTCGGACAGGTCGTGCGCGGCCCCGGCCAGGCCGCGCTCGGCGGAGGCGGCCAGCACCTCGCCCAGGGCGGCCTCGGCGGCCAGGTCCACCCGCGGCGGCAGCCCGCCCAGGTGGCCGTGGACCGTGTCGGCCCACGCCGAGCCGCCGAACTCCGGCCGGGTCTCGCCCAGCAGGAACACCCGGGCGCCGTCGGTGTCGAATGCCGTCCTCAGCCGGGTGCGCACGTCGTCGATCACGCCGAGCACACCGATCACCGGGGTCGGGTTGATCGCCACGTCACCGGTCTGGTTGTAGAAGCTCACGTTTCCGCCGGTCACCGGGGTGCCCAGCTGCTGGCAGGCGTCGGCCAGCCCACGGGTGGACTCGGCGAACTGCCACATCACCCCGGGGTCCTCGGGCGAGCCGAAGTTGAGGCAGTTGGTCACCGCCAGCGGGCGCGCGCCCGTCGCGGCGACGTTGCGGTAGGCCTCGGCGTAGGCCAGCTGCGTGCCCGTGTACGGGTCCAGCCGGGTGAAGCGGCCGTTGCCGTCCGTGGACAGGGCCACGCCGCGGTGGGAGTCGTCGGAGACGCGGATCATCCCGGAGTCGTGCGGGGTGGAGACCACCGTGTCGCCGCGCACGTAGCTGTCGTACTGCTGGGTGACCCACGTCGGGTCGCCCACGCCCGGGGCGCCCAGCACGCGCAGCACCTGCTCGCGCAGCTCGGCGTCGCCGGAGGGCCGGGCCAGCTTCCCGGCGTCGTCGGCCTGGAGCGCGTCCTGCGAGGCCGGGCGCGCGTACGGGCGCTGGTAGACGGGCCCCTCGTCGGAGGCGGTCCGCGGCGGCATGTCCACCACGGTCTCGCCGTGCCAGGTCATCACCAGGCGGCCGCCGCGCTCGGCCTCCTCGGGGGACACGTCGGTGACCTCGCCGATCTCGGTGGCCAGGATCTGCCACTTGTCGCAGATGGCCAGGAACTCGTCCAGCTTCGCGGGCTCGACGATCGCCATCATGCGCTCCTGCGACTCGCTCATGAGGATCTCCTCGGGAGTGAGCCGGTGGTCGCGCAGCGGGACCCGGTCCAGCTGGACGCGCATGCCGCCGGTGCCGCCCGCCGCGAGTTCGGTGGTGGCGCAGGACACGCCCGCCGCCCCCAGGTCCTGGATGCCGACGACCAGGTCCTTCTCGAACAGCTCCAGGCTGCACTCGATGAGCAGCTTCTCCATGAACGGGTCGCCGACCTGCACGCTGGGCCGCTTGGCGTGCGACTCGTCGTCGAAGGTGGCGCTGGCCAGCACCGAGGCGCCGCCGATCCCGTCGGGGCCGGTGGTGGAGCCGAACAGCACCACCTTGTTGCCCGGGCCGGGCGCCTGCGCCAGCTTGATGTCCTCGTGCCGCATCACGCCGATGCACAGGGCGTTGACCAGCGGGTTGCCGATGTACCCGGGGCCGAAGCCGATCTCGCCGCCGATGTTGGGCAGGCCCAGGCAGTTGCCGTAGAAGGAGATGCCCGACACCACGCCGGGCAGCACCCGCTTGGTGTCGTCGGCGTCGGCCGGGCCGAACCGCAGCGCGTCCATCACCGCGACGGGACGGGCGCCCATGGTGAGGATGTCGCGCACGATGCCGCCCACGCCGGTGGCCGCGCCCTGGTGCGGCTCCACGTAGGAGGGGTGGTTGTGCGATTCGATCTTGAACGTGACCGCGCGGCCGTCGCCGACGTCCACCACGCCCGCGTTCTCACCCATGCCGACGAGCAGGGCGTCGTTCTCGGGCGCCTTCTCCCCGAACTGGCGCAGGTGCACCTTGGACGACTTGTAGGAGCAGTGCTCGCTCCACATGACCGAGTAGATGGCCAGCTCGGCGGAGGTGGGGCGGCGGCCCAGGATCTCGCGTACCCGCTCGTACTCGTCCTTGGCCATGCCCAGCTCGGCGTACGGCTGGGGTGTGTCGGGGTTGTCGTGCGCCACGGCGACGGTGTCGAGACCAGGTGCTTCAGACATGCGTGGTTCCGTTCGGGATGTGCGGGTGGAAGCCGGGCCGTGGCGTCCGACCAACGGCGCGGAAGGTCGGGTCAGGGCGTTTCGGGCCCGCTCGCGTCGCCGAGCATCAGCGTCGCCGGGGACTCGGGCTCGTCGTGGGCGGAGGTGTCGGCCAGCATGTGGTCGCCGTCACTGAGGAAGACCTGCTCCTCGGGCGCTCCCTGGGGCTCCTGCTCCTCCCAGCCCTGACCGAGGAGGTGGGCGACCACCGTGTCGACGGTCTCGCGCGAGTCCTCGGTCAGTTCCCCGTCCTCGGTCACGACCATCACCAGCCGGACGCACTCGGTGCCCTCGCAGTAGACGTCGGCCTCCGGGTCGGAGACGTAGGTCAGACCGGAGGGCGCCTGGCCGAGCACGTCCACGTCCGGCGGCGGGTTCTGGGACGGGGCGCCGTCCTGGCCCCCGTCCGGCTGGCCCTGGAGAGGGGGCGAGGCGACGGGTGCCGAGCCGATGGCGTTGAACAGGCCGATGCCCGCGGACACCACCAGTCCGACGACGACCAGCCCGACGAGGACGAACATCGTCCTTCTGGAGCGCAGCAGCCCCATCATCGGCCAACCCTCCAGTTCGGGATACGGCTCAGGCGTTCACCGGCGAACCGGCGGCCAGGTGGGCGAGGATCGAGGAGAAGAAGCCCAGGCCCTCGTCGGAGGGGCCGGTGAGCAGTTCGACGGCGTGCTCGGGGTGCGGCATGAGGCCGACGACGTTCCCGTGCTCGTTGGTGATCCCGGCGATGTCGCGGCGGGAGCCGTTGGGGTTGCCGCCGACGTAGCGGACCACCACGCGGCCGGTGGCCTCCAGCTCGTCCAGGGTGTGCTCGTCGGCGACGTAGCTGCCCTCACCGCTCTTGAGCACCACCAGGACCTCCTGGCCCTCGGTGTAGGCGCTGGTCCACGCGGTGCCGGTGTTCTCCACACGCAGCACCTGGTCGCGGTTGACGAACCGCAGCGAGGAGTTGCGGGTCAGGGCGCCGGGGAGCAGGTGGCTCTCGCACAGGATCTGGAAGCCGTTGCAGATGCCCAGGACCGGCAGCGCGCCCGAGCGGGCGGCCGGGACCAGCTCCGACATCAGGGGGGCGAACCGGGCGATGGCGCCGCAGCGCAGGTAGTCGCCGTAGGAGAAGCCGCCGGGCAGGACCACGGCGTCGACGCCCCTGAGGTCGGCGTCCGCGTGCCAGAGCGAGACGGGTTCGGCGCCCGCCAGCGCGACCGCGCGCGCGGCGTCCTTGTCGTCGAGGGAGCCGGGGAAGGTGACGACGCCCACACGGGCTGTCATGAGCACACTCCGAGAGATCGGGTCGAGTCCGTCCCCGCGTGCACGGGGAGCGTACGGCGAGGAGACGCCGTTGCCTGGCCCCGTCACTGGGGACGGTGCGTCCGCACTTCGCAGCGTACCCGCTCACCTGTGGTCGGGTACGACAGAGGATCCCCTCGGAGGCCCCTCGATTGGAGGATGCTCCAAGTTCCCGCGGTCACGCACCGCGTCCCGGTGTGGCATTCCACAGGCGGGACCGGCGGCGCGGGGAAGCCCCTGTGGTGTGCGTCACGGGGTGGTCCGCGCTCGCGGCGGGACGGTGGGGGCCACGCATCGTCGGCGCGGTCCCTGCCCTCGCCGCGGGCCGCCGCGTCCCGGGGCCGGGGGACACGCGGCTCGGCCGACTCACATCAGGGCGTAGCGCTGGGCGGGCACCCGTTCGGCGGCCTCCGCCTCCGGCGGCCCGTCGCACGCCGTGAGCCGCTTGCGCAGCAGGACCGTGGTCCTTGGCTCCCCCTCGAAGGCGACCTCGTCCATGAGGTAGCGCATCAACAGAATGCCCCTGCCCGATTCCGCTTCCAGACCGGGGAGGGGCGTGTGGTCGGTGGTGAACCGCTCGGCGAGCGCCACGGGATCGGGCGCTCTCCCGGTATGGGATATCCGCAGTTCACACCATCGCCCACCCATCTCCGCCTCGACCCTGTAGTCGCGGGCGGGCCCGCCGTGGTCGATCGCGTTGGCACAGGCCTCGGAGACGGCCAGGAGGATGTCGTCGACGCAGTCCCCGCACACCCCCGCGCGAACGAGGAGAGTGCCCAGAACATCGCGAGCGACGGCGACCGTGTACGCCTGCCTAGGGAGGGAGATCGAGAAATCGGCGTCCATTCGTACACCTCTCGTGCTCCGTTGTCGTGTTCATCCCGGCATGTTGGGAACCTTCCCCGAGGGTGGACGGAGTAAAACGAACAGCCGTGTCCCCGGCGGGGACACGGCTGTTTTCTCCGGCACTTCGGGCACGTCGGACACCGTGCGGGCGAATTCTCACGGATTTCCCGCGGGTTTCGCGCGATGGCGGCCTTCGGGGGGCGGCACGGCACGAGGAGTGCCCCGGATCACACGCGCGGGGTCAGTCCTCCACGCGAACGCTGTACTCCTCGATGACGGTGTTGGCGAGGAGGGTCTCGGCCAGGCGGCGGACGTCGGCGAGCTTGGCCTCGTCCACCGCGCCCTCCACCTCGACCTCGAAGCGCTTGCCCTGGCGGACCTGCTCGATCCCCTCGAAGCCCAGCCGGGAGCAGGCCCCGGCGATGGCCTGGCCCTGGGGGTCCAGGATCTCGGGCTTGAGCATGACGTCAACAACGACGCGGGCCACAGGGTCCTCCACAAGGAAAAGGGGTGTGCCGCACGTGCCTGCGGCGGGCGGGCCGCCTCCCCGGACCGGCGGGGAGAGGGACGACGCAAGCGTACGGCACGCACAAACGGGTAGGCATCCTGACCAGGAGGCGCGCCGGGCCTTTACCTCACGTTGAACAGTGCGGGTGACCGTTTCGGGGGTCCCGTGACTCGTATCACGTGGATTGATGTCATCATTGGAGGCCTACGGCGGCGTCTTACACAGTGGAAGTGACCGTCCGGTCGTCCTGAGGGGGAATCTTGACGACTATCGAAATGGACCAGGCCTCCACGACCGGTGGGACCCGCGACGGGGAGCAGACGCTGGACTTCGCCACCGCGGTGACACCGTTCGCCGACCAGCTCTACCCCACGGCCCTGCGGATGACCCGCAACCCCGCCGACGCGGAGGACCTCGTTCAGGAGACCTTCGCCAAGGCCTTCGCGAATTTCCACCAGTTCCGTGCGGGTACGAACCTGCGAGCCTGGCTCTACCGAATCCTGACCAACACCTTCATCAACAGCTACCGCAAGAAGCAGCGCGAACCGCGCCAGGAGACCACCGACGAGATCAAGGACTGGCAGCTCGCCGCCGCCGAGGCGCACACGTCGTCCGGTATGAGGTCGGCCGAGAACGAGGTCCTGGACCACCTGCCCGACTCCGACATCAAGCAGGCGCTCGCCCGCCTGCCCGAGGAGTTCCAGGAGGTCATCTACCTCGTCGACATCGAGGGCTACGCCTACAAGGAGGTGGCCGAGCGCATGGGGACGCCCCTGGGGACGGTGATGTCCCGACTGCACCGCGCCCGCCGCCAGCTCCGCGAGATGCTCGCCGACTACGCCCGCGACCGCGGGGTACGCGTCCCCAGCGCCGGATAGGACCCCGCCGGCGGGCCGGAACCCCGTCGTGCGCCCCCGTGTCCGGGACCGCCCCCCGTGGCCCGGTCCGGGCCACGCCGCCCCTGTCCCCGAAATCGTCCGACGACCGGAGGAATCTCGCCCGCCGGGGCCGGTTCCTCCCGTCCGCTCCCCACACGACCAGCCCGCGCACTTCCGACACGCCGGGACGGCCCCGTCCAACGGGGCCGTCCCGGCGTTGCGCGCCGGTCGCCGCCCGGCGTCCACACCGCTGCCGCTGAGCCTTGCCAATGCTAGGAAGCCCTGGTAATCGCCCTGTTGGGCGATCGGGGATCATGGGGCGCGCAGCTGAAAAGGTGGCGCTGAGGGCTTGCGCTCTCCATGGTGAGGTCTGTCACGATATGGAGAGGGCTGTCCGACTCCCGCCCACCACCCCGGGTGGGACGAGGACCGTGATTCGGCCGATCAGCGTTCACCCACGCGAATTCGGCCCCGAGAACCCGAGGGAGCAACGTGTCGGACACGACCGTGCACGAGGAACCGGAGCTGATCCAGCTCCTGACACCGGAAGGGGAGTTGACGGGGCACCCCGACTACCCCCTGGACATCAGCGCGGAGGAGATCCGCGCCCTGTACCGCGACCTGGTCCTGGTGCGCCGGGTCGACAGCGAGGCGGTCTCCCTCCAGCGCCAGGGCGAGCTGGGCCTGTGGGCCTCGCTGCTGGGCCAGGAGGCCGCGCAGATCGGCTCCGCACGCGCGCTGCGCGCGAACGACATGGCGTTCCCCTCCTACCGCGAGCACGGCGTCGCCTGGTGCCGGGGCATCGAGCCCCGGGAGCTGCTCGGCATGTTCCGCGGCGTCACCAACGGAGGCTGGGACCCCCACGAGCACGGCTTCCACCTGTACACGATCGTCATCGGCAGCCAGGCCCTGCACGCCACCGGCTACGCCATGGGCGTCCAGCGCGACGGCGCCGTCGGTGAGGACGGCACCGCCGTCATCTCCTACTTCGGTGACGGGGCCACCAGCCAGGGCGACACCAACGAGGCGTTCAACTTCGCCTCGGTCAACAACGCCCCGGTGGTCTTCTTCTGCCAGAACAACCAGTGGGCGATCTCCGAGCCGCTGGAGCGCCAGGCCCGCGTGCCCATCTACCGGCGCGCCGCCGGGTTCGGCTTCCCCGGCCTGCGCGTGGACGGCAACGACGTCCTGGCCTGCCTGGCCGTGACCCGCGCCGCCCTGACCAACGCCCGCGAGGGCAACGGCCCCACGCTCGTGGAGGCGTTCACCTACCGGATGGGCGCCCACACCACCAACGACGACCCCACCCGCTACCGCGCGTCGGCCGAGCTCGACGAGTGGAAGGCCAAGGACCCGATCCTGCGGGTCCGGCGCTACCTGGAGCGGGGCGGGCACGCCGACGAGGGGTTCTTCGCGTCCGTGGACGCCGAGGCGGACCGGCTGGGCGAGCAGGTGCGCACCGAGTGCCGCTCCCTGCCCGACCCCGAGCCCCTCGACATCTTCCACGAGGTCTACGCCGAGCCCAACGTCCAGATCGACCACCAGCGGTCCGAGTTCGCCGACTACCTGGCCTCCTTCGAGGGCGCGGGCGCGGAAGGGGGCCGCTAGGCCATGGGAACCAACCTCACCATCGGCAAGGCCATCAACGCCGGCCTGCGCGCCTCCATGGAGCACGACCCCAAGGTCCTCGTCATGGGCGAGGACGTCGGCAGGCTCGGCGGTGTCTTCCGGGTCACCGACGGCCTGCACAAGGACTTCGGCGCCGACCGGGTCATCGACACCCCCCTCGCCGAGTCCGGCATCGTCGGCACCGCGATCGGCATGGCCATGCGCGGCTACCGCCCCGTGGTGGAGATCCAGTTCGACGGCTTCTTCTTCCCGGCCGCGAACCAGACCTTCACCCAGCTGGCCAAGATGCGGCGCCGCTCGGCGGGCAAGCTCAGCATGCCCGTGGTCATGCGCATTCCCTACGGCGGCGGCATCGGCGCGGTCGAGCACCACAGCGAGTCCCCGGAGGCCTACTTCACCCACACCGCCGGGCTGCGCGTGGTGTCGGTCGCCAACCCCGAGGACGCCTACTGGATGATCCAGCAGGCGGTGCGCTCCGACGACCCGGTGATCTTCCTGGAGCCCAAGCGGCGCTACTACGAGAAGGCCGAGGTCGACACCGACGCGCCCATCGCCGAGGCCGCTCCCATGGGCGCCGCGCGCGTGATCCGCCCGGGCACGGACGTGACCCTCCTGGCGTACGGGCCCATGGTCAAGACGGCCCTCCAGGCCGCCGAGGCCGACACCGACCACTCCGTGGAGGTCGTCGACCTGCGTTCGCTGTCCCCCGTGGACTACCCGACCCTGTTCGCCTCGGTGAAGAGGACGGGGCGACTGGTCGTCGCCCACGAGGCGCCCCTCTCCGGCGGCCCGGGCGCGGAGATCGCCGCCCGGGTCACCGAGGAGTGCTTCTACCACCTGGAGTCGCCGGTCATCCGCGTGGCCGCGTTCGACACCCCCTACCCGCAGTCCCGGCTGGAGGAGCACTACCTGCCGGACCTGGACCGGGTTCTGGACGGGGTCGACCGGGCTTTCGCGTACTAGGGATCGGGGAAACCGAAGGACATGGCGATTTCCAAGAACGAACCCGCCGTCGGCGGAGTGCAGTCGTTCAGGCTGCCCGACGTCGGAGAGGGCCTGGTCGAGGCCGAACTCCTCACCTGGTACGTCAAGCCGGGTGACGAGGTCGAGGTCAACCAGATGATCTGCGAGATCGAGACCGCCAAGGCGGTCGTCGAGCTCCCCAGCCCGTTCGCGGGGACCGTGCGCGAGCTGCTGGCCGAGGAGGGCCAGACCGTGGAGGTCGGCGCGGTGATCATCACCGTGGACGACGGCTCCGGCGGTTCCGCTGGGGAGGCCGCTGCGGACACCGGCTCCGAGGAGCGGGAGAAGCCGCTGGTCGGCTACGGCGAGAAGGCGGCCTCCACCCAGCGCCGCCCGCGCCGCCGCCCGGGCCCCTCGGCGCCCGTGTCACCGCCCGTGCCGCGGATCAGCGAGCCCGCGCCCGCGAACACGCCCGCGGTGGGCGAGACGCGGGCGGCTCCGGCCCCGGCACAGGCGGCTCCGGCTCAGGCGCCGGGCCGCCCGCTCGCCAAGCCGCCGGTGCGCAAGCTGGCCAAGGACCTCGGCGTGGACCTGGCGTCGGTCACCCCCACGGGGGAGAACGGCGTCGTCACCCGCGAGGACGTCCGGGCCGCGGTCGGCCAGGCGCCGGAGGGCCCGCGGGCCGCGGAGACCGTGGAGGCCGCCCCCGCGGCGGCCGCGGACCGCACCGCGCGGGAGCGGCGCGTGCCCGTCAAGGGCGTGCGCAAGCACACGGCCGCGGCGATGGTCGGCAGCGCGTTCACCGCTCCGCACGTCACCGAGTTCCTCCAGGTGGACGTCACCAGGACGATGAAGGCGGTCGCGCGCCTGCGCGAGCGACCCGACTTCGCCGACGTGCGGGTGTCCCCGCTGCTGCTGGTCGCCAAGGCCCTGCTCATGGCGGTCCGGCGGCACCCGGAGGTCAACGCCTCCTGGGACGAGGAGAACCAGGAGATCGTGGTCAAGGACTACGTGAACCTGGGGATCGCGGCGGCCACCGAGCGCGGCCTGGTGGTGCCCAACGTCAAGGACGCCGACGCCATGACCCTGCCGGAGCTCGCGGCGGGGCTGAAGCGACTGACCGAGACCGCCCGCGCGGGCAAGACCAGCCCGGCGGACATGTCCGGCGGCACCATCACCATCACCAACGTCGGTGTGTTCGGCGTGGACGCGGGCACCCCGATCCTCAACCCGGGAGAGGCGGCCATCCTCGCCTTCGGGCAGATCCGGGACATGCCCTGGGTGCACAAGGGCAAGCTCAGGATCCGCAAGGTGACGACCCTGTCGCTGTCCTTCGACCACCGGCTGGTCGACGGGGAGCTGGGTTCCAAGGTGCTGCGCGACATCGGCACGGCGCTGGAGGACCCGGAGCTGACCGCCCTGGCCTGGGGCTAGGGGTTTTCGAAAGAGCGGGTGAGGGGCCGGTGCGCGTACGCCGCACCGGTCCCTTTCCGTGAGGGGAGCCCGTCCCGGAGGGCCCGGGAGGGTTACGGGGTGCCGTCCCCGCAGTCGACGTAGTCGGCGATGCTGGCCGTGTACTCCTCGTGGGAGTCGAGGGTCTCCCAGTGCTCCTCCATGTAGGCGTCGACGAAATCCTCACCGTTGACGGGTTCGCCGCACCAGGTGACCTCGTTGAACCCGGTGGCATTGGCCAAGGCAGCATCGAGTTCGCCGAGGTGAAGGGCTTCGTCGGTTCGCCATTCGTCCTTGTCGAGCTCGACGACGTATCCGTCTTCGGTCTCCTGGAGGATGCGAGTGTCGAACAGTAATTCCTGACTGCCGGTGCTGTTGTCGAGGACTTCCTCCTGGTCGTTCTCGTTGAGCATGCGGTCGAGAGTACGCACCATGACCTCGCGCTCGACCCAGGACTGGGAGACGTAGCCCGGAGGCGGCCCTCTCCTTTCGGGTTCTGGCTCAGGCGCGGAGCATGCGGTCAGAGCCGCGCACATGGCCAGGACGGCTGTCAGGAAGGCGGGCGTACGGCCCTCGTGACGAGTCAACGGTTTCTCCGGATCGGATCGGGTTGGATACGGATCGGTGTGGTGGTCCGCTGGTTCGTCATCCCTCAGGTTCCTCGTCCGGCTTGTCGAAACCTGAGACCTCACCGTTGAAGTAGTCCCTCGTCTCGCCGTAGGCACCCGTGTACACGTCGACGAATTGACCGGCCCATGTTGCGCTGGTGCCGTCGTGCCTGACGGGCTCCCCGTGTTTGTCGATGTACTCGCCGTAGATATGCGTCGTGTCCATGATTCCGGAGAGGGCGTCGTCGACGCCGTCGCGGTCGTTGCTGTTGAGCTCGGACCAGTCGATGTTCGCCGCGACGCTGACCGTCACGTCCTGGCCGAAGACGAAGTCGTTGCCGATGTCGGAGGCGTCGAGCGCCTGGCCGTCGCGCTCGACGGTCACCACGCCGCTGTCGACCAGAGTCCTGAAATCACCGCGTTGGGTGTCGTCCTGGAACGACTGGGGGGAGTTCTGTGCCAGGTAGTCGAGGGTTTCCATCCGGAAGTTCCGCACGATGCTTTCTTCGCTGGTGTAGACGGGGAATCGGGGAGAGACGTCGTACTCGCCGTCGACGATCGCGTTCACGATGCTGTCCTGGCCGAGTTCCAGCCCCATGGACACGGCCGTGCCGATGACCGGAATCCGCTCAGAGAAACTTCCCGCCTGCCCCACCACGAACTCGGTGATCTGCTTCTGGCGATCGACCTGTTCACCGAGATCGGCGGTGCGGTCCTCCGACTCCAGCCACAGTGCCCGCTCCAGCAGTCCCTGGAGCTGTCCGGCACCGCGTGCGGCGGCCGTCTCGTTCCCGGTCTCCAGGAACGCGAACGACTCGATCTGCTGGTAGGCGTCCACGGAGTTGACCACGCGCCCGGCGGTCTCGTCGTTGCCCATGAGGAGCTGCATGTACATGGCCCGCTCGTCGGGTCCCATGTCCACGAAGCTCCGATCCGCTTCGAACTCTCCGATGCCCGAGTTAGGCACGTCATCGCTGTCGAGCACGTCGCTGTTGGCGAAGCTGTAGATGTGCGCGTCGAAGACGTCGGCGAGGCTGTCGGCCAGCTCTCCGTTGAACTGGGTGAACGAGGCGTCGGAGTACTCGTTGTCCCCCTCGGTGACGTCCACGCCGGTGTTGACGAGGGCCTCGTGCATGTCCGCGTCGGTGATGGTCTCCATGAACCCGGCGAAACCGTCCCCGGCCCGCTGGCGCACGTCGGGGTCCTCGCTGTGGATGTCCTCGGCGAGCCAGTCGGTGAGCTGGCGCGCGGTGTGGCCGTCGTCGTGCCACTCGTGGGTGAGCGTGCCCTCCAGCGCCCGCGTGCGCAGGTCCTCGTCGCCGTGGTCGACGCCCTCCTCCCCGTTGAGGTGCTCGCCGGTGAGCATGTAGTAGTTGGCGTCGGTGTTGCGGCTGGCCACGTCGATGATGTGGGAGACCTGCTCGGAGTCCGGCATCACCCCGTCGGGGTCGGGGTCGTCGCCCCAGGCGTCGAGGAACGCGCCGGTGGTCAGGTGCAGGTTCGTCGACAGCCCGTAGCCGCCCTCCAGGTCCTCGTCCGTGTGCTCCATGAAGGCGGAGAGCGCCTTCATGTCCATCCCGATGCTGACGGGCGTGCCGGGGAGCTTGTTCTCGGCGTCGGGGTTGATCCAGGACCCCTCGACGGCGTACCGGAAGCTCTCGGGCAGGTTGTCGTACCCTCCGCCGAGCGCCGGGTCCGAGAGCGCGAGCAGCCCGTTGCCGAGGACGCCCAGGGCGTCCTCCCGCTCCTCGTCGCTCATGTCGGACTCGGCCATGAGCTCGGGGTAGACCATGATGCCCGCTCCGGCCCCGTCCCTGCGGTAGGGCTCCTCCAGCTGCTCGTAGAACTCCTCCAGGAACGCGATCTCCTCGGGGCTGAGCTCCGTGCCGTTCTGCTGGTTCTGCCGGGCGCCGGTCCCCAGCATCGAGAGCACGAGCATCATCTCGTGGTAGCGGTCGTCCAGCGGCTTGTCGCCGGACCAGTAGGCGGCGAGCTCGTCGGCGTACTCCTCGGCGTTCTCGGGCGTGAGCTCGCTGTCCTCGATGAGCGAGGAGTAGCGGGAGGGGTCGATGTTGAGGAACGCCCAGTTGGCGTTGCCCGCGTCCATGAGCTTGCGGACGTTCTCCGGGGTCGGCCCCTGTTCGAGCATCGTCCGGATCTCCTCGGCGCTGTCCTGGAGGCCCTGCCAGTTGGTCTGCTCGCGGGAGATGAGGCCTTCCTGCACGGTGACGAGCTCGTCGTAGAGGGCCCGGCAGCGTGCTTCGTCCCCCGCGCCCCAGTCCGTCCAGAGGAAGCCGTCGGCTTGGGGGTGGGAGGAGGTGATGTGGTCGTCCTGGTACTTGGAGGGGACGGCGTTCTCCTTCTCCGTCCTGCTGCCCTCCCAGCTGGTGATCTGCGCGTCGCGCTCGTCGTGGAACGCCTTGACGGCGTCCGCCCACATCTCGGCGACCGAGGCGGCGTAGGTGATGGAGACGGCGGCGTCCCGCCAGTTCTGGAGGTCCTCGTCGGAGATGCTCCGGACGTCCCAGGCGATGACGTCGGTGAACTCGCCGGCGGCGGAGTCGAAGCTCCCGTTGAGGTCGTCGGCCCGGCCGAGGACACGTGCGTTGAGGATCTCCAGGTCCGCCGCGCAGTCGTAGACGGGTTTGGAGTCGTAGTAGAAGTCGCGGGGGACGAAGATGACGGAGAAGGTTGCCACGGTCTTCCTCGGAGGGGCGGCGGACGGGCGGGGGAGACGGGGAAGGGTCGGCGGGAGGCGCCGTCAGCCCTCGAAGTTGATGTCGCGGTGGGACTCCCAGGGGTGGTTGAAGTCCTCCGAGCTGTCCAGGTCGTTCTGCGCGATCTCCGCCGCGCCCGCCTGGACGTTGTCGGCCAGTGCCAGCCCGAGCGCCTGGACGTCGATGAGGGCCTGGGCGGTGTTCTCCTTGAACGTGCCGAACCCGGCTCTGACGTCGTCGTGGCCCGAGGCGCTCTCGGCGTCCTCCATGAGGAGGTCGAACGCGTCGGCGAGCCCGGCCATGGCGGCCGCGAGCGTTTCGGCGTACTCGCCGCCACGCATGCCCTCGATCGGGTTGCCGCCCGCTTCGGTGGTCATGTGGGGGTCTCCTCTCCTCGAACGCGGATCCCGCGGGGGACACGACGTCCTCCACGCACGGAGGCCCGCCCGTGGCCGTCGAAGCCACTGGAGCGGGTCCGGATGACGGGTGGGACGCACGGACGGGGGCAGGAGTTCCGCCGTTCCCCTGAACTGTGGGGATGGTATCGGGAGAGGTGCCGCGTGTGTACCTTTCGCCCCGGGATGTTAGTTCCTTGTTCAGCCCGCGCCGGGTTCAGCCCGCGCCGGAGCCCGCGTCGGGTCCGGAACCAGGACGGGGCTCCGGACCCGGGTCTGTTCAGGGCACCAGCAGCACGAAGCCGTACTGGGCCCCCGTCACGATGACGGCCGTCGCGGCCAGGACGACCAGGGAGAGGTGGACCCGCCCGGCCGGGCGCAGCCACCCTCTGACCCAGGCGGTCACGGCCACGGCCGCGGTGGCCAGGGTGAGCGGGACGGCCACGGTGAGCGGCAGGGTGAGCGCGAGGGACTCACCGAAGATCCACTGCTCCAGCGTGTGGCTGTCGAGCAGCCCGTACACGATGAACCCGACGGCGGCGAAGCAGCTCAGCGCGGTCAGCGAGGCCAGCACGCGGGCGAGGACGGTGAACCGGTCCGGTGCGCGGCGGAACTGCACGAGCGCGGTGAACAGGACGAGCAGTCCGGCGGCGGTGACCACGCCGTGCGTGATCGGGCTGGTCAGCGGAGTGCTCCGCTCGTAGACCTGGGTGGCGTTGCTGTCCGTGGCCAGGGCGACGACCTCGCCGTCCTCCTCCAGGAACGTCAGCCGGTCCTCACCGTTCTCCGCGGACATCCGTCCCCCGCCGAGGGGCAGCCAGCGGTCGTCCGCCGCCATCGCGCCGTTGACGGAGAGGGTGCCGTCCCCGGCGTCGCGCACGGTCATGTTGTCGAAGAGGGCGACGATCTGGCCGGGCCCGCTGGCGGCGCGGCGGCTGCTGACGTAGGTGCCCGTGTAGGCGCCGAGGTCGGCGCCGGTGTCGGCCTCCCCGGTCGGCGGGACCTGCGGGTCGAACGTGTCCGAGAACTCCTGTGTCACCGCCATCCGCAGGTCCTCAAGGGGGTTTCCCGCGACGGAGTCGTCGCCGTTGACCGCGACGAACATCCCGGCGTCGATCCCGGGGACCAGGGTGTAGGCGGTGTGCATGCCCGTCAGGTCGCCGGCGTGGCCGATGACCGGGGACTCCCCGCCCCGCCACTGGTAGGTGCCGTAGCCCACGGCGGGGGCCTCCGGGTGGGACTCGTGCTGGCTGGCCAGCATCTGTTCGGCGACGTGGGCGGGCAGTACGCGCTCGCCGTCGATCTCGCCCCCGTCCAGCAGGGCCAGCATGAACCGGGCCATGTCGTCGGTCGAGGCGAGGGAGGCGCCCGCGGGCGCCTGGGAGACGTGCAGGTCCCCGGCCGCGCTGCCGTCGGGCAGGTGGAACGTCGGGACCTCGTAGACCTCGCGGGCGTCGTAGATCTGGAGGAACGCGCTCCTGTCCATGCCCAGCGGCTCGAACAGGTTCTGGTCGACGTACTCCTCGAAGGGCTGGCCGCTCACCTCCTGGACGACGTACCCGGCCAGGCCGTTCCCGTGGTTGGAGTAGGCGGTGAACCGGCCGGGCTCGTAGAGCGCCTCGGGCTTGAGCGTGCCGTACACCTCCTCAAGGGTCAGGTGCCGTTCGGTGTCCCCGGCCGAGGGGAAGTCGAGCACGTCCGCGAACCCGGCGGTGTGCGTGAGCAGGTGGTGCATCGTGACGCCGTCCATGGGAAGCCGGGCGGCTTCGGGCAGGTAGGTGTTGACGTCCTCGTGCAGGTCGATCTCCCCGTCCTCGGCCAGGAGGAGGGCGGCGGCCGCGGTGAAGGACTTGGACACCGAGCCGGTGGGAAGCGTGTGGACCGTGTGGTCCATGGGGGTTTCGGTGGCGAGGTCGGCGTACCCGTGGGAGGCGGAGGCGATCTGCTCACCCCCGGCCACGACGGTCACGGCGACGCCGGGCGCCCCGTGCTCCTCCAGCAGTTCGGCGACGCGGGTGTCCACGAACTCACGCGCGGTCTCGGAGTTGAGCGGTACGGCCTCGGCCGGGGCGCCCGGCGGGGCCGCGGCGACGCCGGGCGCGGCGGCGGCCGAGGCCGCTCCGGGCGCCAGGACGGCGGCGATCATCAGGGGCGCGGCCAGCATCGGCAGGACGCGGGGGACTCGTGGCATCAGGGGCTCCCAGGGTGTTTTCGCTACCCCTCGAACCTAGGATTCGGCGCTGTTCGGAGCACTGGTACGGACGGGCGTTCCGGTACTACAGCCAGCTCCACCACCGGGAGGGTTCCGGGTCCGGAGCGGAGGGGGGAACGGGCGTGGTCGCCTCCGTGTCCGCGTTGTCGGGCTGCGGCGTCGTCCGCGACCTCACGGGCGCGCGAGGAGCCCCCGCAGACGGCGTCGAGGGGCGCGGCGCCTCCGAGGCGACTCGACTCCGGCTCACCCCAGCAGGAAGGTGACGGTGAGCAGCGCCGGGATGGTGAGGAAGGTGGTCACGAGCACCACCTCGCGGACCATCACCTCGCCGGTGCGGTACTGGGTGGCGTAGTTGAAGACGTTCTGGGCCGTGGGCAGGGCCGCCAGCACGACGACGGAGAACAGGCTGGAGGCGTCCAGGTCGAAGACCAGGGCGCCCAGGGCCCACGCCGCCAGCGGCTGGACCACGGACTTGAGCGCCACGGCGACCAGCATCGGCACCCGTTCCGGACCCCGGCCGGGGAACGGGCTGCCGTGCAGGGAGATCCCGAAGGCCAGCAGCATGGCGGGGACGGCCATGCCGCCGATCAGGTGGAAGGGCTCCATCAGGGGTTCGGGCGGAACCCAGCCCGAGGCGGAGACGGCCACACCCGCCAGGGACGCGATCACCACGGGGTTGCGGACCGGCGTGCCCAGCGCCCGCCGGAAGACGGGGCCCACCCCGCGCACGTCGCCGTCGGCCAGGTCCATGAGGGTGAGCCCGACGGGGGCCAGGACCAGGAGCTGCGTGAGCAGGATGGGTGCGACCAGGGACGCGTCGCCGAGCACGTAGACGGAGATGGGGATGCCCAGGTTGCCCGCGTTGACGTACGAGGACGCGAGCGCGCCGACCGTGGTCAGTCCGACGCCCTGGCGCCGGACGAGTCCGAACACGACGAAGGCGAGCGCCACGACGGCCACGCTGAGGACGCTGACCAGGACCGGCCCGGACACCAGGACGGAGAGGTCGACGTCGGCCAGGATCGTGAACAGCAGCGCGGGGCTGGCCACGTAGAAGGCGAGCTTGGTGAGCACCTCCTTGGCCCCCGGGCCGAGGAGGGGGATGCGCCCGAGCATGTAGCCGATGACGACGATGCTGGTGATGACACCGAAACCGATCAAGACCCCGGACAAGAGGCGCCCCCACTGCGCACGCGCGACACAACCCGAAGACGCTATCCAAGGTCGCGTTCCGGCGATACGTCGCAGATCACACCGGCGTGGGCGTTGTGGCGGCCTACGGTGCGGTTCGTGGTGCGCGGTAGGGGTTTCGGCCTGCCATGGGCGCAGTGGGAGTCGGGGCGCTACGGGCTCCGGCGCGACGCCTCACTCCGCGGTCTCCTCCGGCTCGGGGGACGGCGAGGGCTCCTCCTCCTCGGCGGCCTCCTCCTCCGCCTCCCGGGCGGCCTCCTCCGCGGCTTCCTCCTCGGCCAGGCGCTCGGCCTCGGCGCGGTCGGCGGCGCGGGTCGTGCAGACCTCCTCGGCGGCGGACGCGGAGCCGTCCACGGCGATCACCGTGAAGCAGTACTCCATGCCCGTGTAGCCGGTGGCGACCTGCGCGGACACCACGCCGGGGCCGGTCCGGGCCAGGGTGGCGGCCTCGTGGCCGAAGGGGCCGCCCAGCACGAAGAACGAGGCGGTGCCACCGCTGTTGTCGGTCCAGTTGAGTTCGACGGCGTTGAGGCTGTCCGCCAGGACGACGTTCGTCGGCGCGGAGACCTCGGGCGGAGCCGAGGGGTCGACGACCGGCCCGGCGGCCTCCTCCTCGGCCGCGGGCTCCGGTTCGGCTTCCTGTTCGGCGGCCGCGACCACCGGGGCCGGTGACTCCAGAGCGGCGAACGCCCCGGAGAGGCTGGTGACCATGAGGATGCCGCACACGGTCACGGCGATGTGGAGGTGGCGGCGCCACCGCGGCTGGTCCTGCTCGGTCTCGGGCACCGGCCCCCAGGAGGGGGCGTCGTCCTCGGCCAGCGCGGACTCGTCCACGGGCAGGGAGGAGGACTCGGCGGTGCCGGTCCAGCCCTCCAGGCGCGACCAGGCGCGCAGCGCGGAGATCTCCTCGCCGCGCAGCTTCGCCATCATGATCTCGGCGGTGCCGCCCGCGTCGACGGCCGGGAGCCTGCTCCCCTCCAGCCCGGTGTGCCGGGGCCTGAGTTCACGTGACTGTGGCGGCTGCGGCTGTTGGGGCTGTTGCGTTCCTGTCGCCGGGTGCGGGGCCGCGCCCCCGGGGAGGGGCGGTGCGTGCTGCGGGGCGGCCGGAGCGACGTGCGGGGCGGCGGGTGCGTGCGAGGCCTGGGGGCCCGAGGGCCGGAACCACGCCGTGGCGGGCGGGGTCTGCGGGCCCGGGGGAGGAGGGGCCGGGGAGGGCGGGGCGTCCGCGCCGGACGGGGTCTGTGGCCGGGAAGGCGCAGGGGGAGGGGCCTGCGGGCCCGTCCAGGGGGTGTAGGCGTCCTGCTGGGGACCGGTGGCGTACGGCGGAGGCGGAAGCTGGGGTCCCGGCATGGGCGTCTGCGGCCCTGACGCGGGCGTCTGCGCCGGTGCCGCGGGGTGCTGCGGTCCGGAGTGCGGGGTCTGTGCGTCCGCGGCCGGGGTCTGGAAGCCCGTCACGGGCGCCTGCGGCCCTGACATCGGCGTCTGGGGCCCGTTCATCGGCGCCTGCGCACCCGGCACCGGGGCCTGCGGGTCCGGTGTGTGGGGGCGCTGTTCCCACACGGGAGCCTCGGGGTCCGGTACCGGTCGCTGCGGCCCGGACGCCGAAGGGCGCGGTGCCGCCGGATCAGGCGCGTACGCCGGGCTCTGGGCACCGGACACGGAGGACTGGGGTCCCGGCATGGGCGTCTGCGGCCCTGACGCGGGCGTCTGCGCCGGTGCCGCGGGGTGCTGCGGTCCGGAGTGCGGGGTCTGTGCGTCCGCGGCCGGGGTCTGGAAGCCCGTCACGGGCGCCTGCGGCCCTGACATCGGCGTCTGGGGCCCGCTCATCGGCGCCTGCGCACCGCTCAGGGGTTCCTGGCCGCCGGTCGCGCCCGGCGCCGTGGCGGGCCGGGACATGCGCGCCTGCTCGAAGGCCGAGGCGAACGCCGCCGGGGTCGCGAAGCGCTCCTCGGGCAGCTTGGCCAGCGCCCGGGTGAGCACTCCCCGCAGCTTGCGGGAGATGTCGGAGCGGGGAACCGGCTTGGGGTCCTGCGTCAGGACGCGCTCGGCGTAGCCGCGGGGATCGAACGGCGTTCCGTCCGTCGACGAGAACGGCGTGTGCCCCACCAGCATCGTCCAGACGGTGGACGCCAGCTGGTAGACGTCGGAGGCGGGCGTGCGCGGCCCGCCCCGCAGCGCCTCGGGCGCCGCGTGCAGGAACGACTCCGTCGCCGGGTCGGGCGGGGGCAGGGCCTCCCCGGACCGGTGGACGGAACCGAAGCCGGTCAGCACCGGGGTCCGGCCGGCCCGCAGGATGTTGCCGGGGCACACGTCCCCGTGCAGCAGCCCGCGCCCGTGCATCGATCCCAGCGCCGCCGCCACGCTCCGCGAGACGGCCGCCGCCTCCTGGATCGGAGCGGGCCCCCTCCGGGCGAGCATGTCGCCGAAGGAGCCGTCCTCGTAGAACGGCAGCACCACGAACAGGTCGCCCTCGGCGGTGGTCCCCGCGTCCAGCAGGGGGACCACACCAGGGACCCCGCTGAGGTCGCGCAGCTGGTTCAGCTCGGCGCGTCCCAGGTGCTCGGGCAGGACCTTGAGCACGACGTCGGCACCGCTCGTGGAGCGCGTGGCCCGCACGATCCGGGCGCGGCGCCCCTGGCGGAGCAGGGCCGGGTTGCCGTAACCGGGCGCCCAGGCGGCGTGCTCGGAGCCGGACATGGGAGAGCGACCCCCTGGTGGTGTTCGTGGTGTGGAGGATCCCCGTCAGGAGACGGGGGAGGCGGCACCGGGTGCTACGGAGACGAGGGCTCCTCGGTGGCCGGGCTCTGGAACATCTGCTGGCGGGCGCCCCAACCGCGCTCCTCGTTGACCTCCTGCTGCCTGCCGAAGGCCCCGATGAGGGCGATGACCCCGCAGATCAGCGCGACCAGGATGAGCCCGCCGATCACCGCGGGCCACACCTGCTGCCGCCGCCGCCAGTACCGGCTCGAACCGTACATGAGGGCCGACCGCAGCTGCCGGTGTCGCAGGGCGTCCGCCTGGAGGACGTACTTCTCCTCGTTGGGCGTGTAGTGGAACGCCTCGGGAAGCTGCGGATCCGGGTCCGCCGGAGCGGACGCGGGGGATGGGGACGACATCGCCGCTCAGCCTACTAGAACAGTCCGTCGAGGTAGCGGGTCAGCCTCCCGTAGTTGTCCGCGGTGTTGCCGGTCGCGGCGATCACCTTGGCGAAGGCGGCGTTGACCTCGGAGAACTGGGTGTCGAACTCCGTGGCCTTGGACTGGAACTGGGAGCTGCCCGAGCCCTCCCACTGGCTGACGGTGCTCTGGGACTGCTCGTTGATCTGGCTCATGATGGCGGAGAAGCGGCCGAGGTGGGCCTGCTGGTCCTCGGCCAGACCCTGGAGGCCCGCGACGTCGCCGTACACGTCGAACTGACTCATGGGAAACCTTTCTGCGGAGAACGGGGGGAGGGGGAACGCCTCAGGCGTTGACCGGGCGGGAGAGGCCGCCGAGGTCGCTTCCGGCCTGGGAGAAGTCGGAACTGGAGTCGGAGTCGGTGATGTTGAACTGCCCCTGGCCCTCGTTCAGCTTGATGCCGTTCTGGTTGCACCAGGACATCAGCTCGTCGAAGCGCTCGGTGAGCTGCTCGCGGGCCTCGCGGAAACGGGCGAGGGCCTCGCCCTGGAGGGCGTCGGCGTCGTTGCTCATGTCCTGGATGAGCTGGTTCATCTGGGTGCGGATGCCCTCGGACTCCTGCCCGAGCTGCTCACCGCCGACCGCGAGGCTGTTGACGTTTTCAAGACCGACGTGGGACATCTGGGCCTTTCCCGGGATGTGGGGGTGGAAGGGGCCGCCTCTTCGCCGTTTCGGGCCGCGTGTGAGCGGGGATTCGTGTGGCCACGGTAAAGAGGGGAGAATACGGACGATAGTAAGGATCGCACCTCTCGGTCAACGGAGGTGCGCTTCTTGTGACATGGGTCTGTGGGCGGCGATCGGCCCGATCGCAGGCAGCGTCCCGCGCGCGGCGGTTGACCGCTTCCGGCCACGGGTCCGGTCGGACGCCGCCGTGCACGGACCCGGCCGGGGCGGGGGAGGACCGGCCCGGCCGTCCACCGGTCCGGTCGGGCGTTCGGCCGACGCGGACCGTCGCCGCTCTCACTGGCCGCCGTCCGCACCGGGGCTCGCGCTCGGGTCCGCGGTCACCGGTTCCGTCACCCAGCGCACCGCCAGCGGCCAGCCGTCCATGGACGAGTCGTGGAAGCGGGGGAAGAGCTCCGCGGCCTCTCCCGCCTCCCCCTCGGCCAGGTCCACCCGGTGCCAGGCCCCGCTGGTCTGGAGCAGGACCGCGTCGCGCTCGGGCGAGGGCGCGTACTGCGCCACCGGCCCGTCGCTCTCCTCCAGCAACCGTGTGGCCGTGTGGCCCTGTCCCTCCACAGTCACCAGGTACGCGCCCGCCGGGGGCTCCCCGCCGTCGGCGGGGGCGTCGGGACGCAGCAGGGCGGTGCCCCCGCCCCACACCAGGGAGTTGTCGAAGGTCTGCCACTGGCCGCCGTCGACGTTGAGGGTCGCGTTGACGACGCTGTCCGCCGTCTCCCGCACCACGAGGCTGCCGCCGTCGACGGCGTTGCTCTGCCGGGTCTGCACGCTGTTGCGGATGTGCAGCGACCCGTCCGGGGTCAGCGCCCAGTCGCTGGGCCGCTGGTTCTCGCCGATCAGGAGGCTGCCCTCCTGGTTGGGGGTGCCCGTCGGGGCCTCCAGCGGCACCGACAGCACCTGCGGGGGCACGCCGTCCTGCGGGGTGTCGGAGACGAACCACAGCCGGTCGCCGTTGATGACCGGACGGGACAGGACCTCCCCCTCCGAGGAGGGGACGGACTCGACCGGCTGGTAGGAGACCTCCTCGGCGCCGGACTCCTGAGGGTCGGTGAGCGTGGCCACCTGCACGGCGTTGGGCTCCTCGGTGACGTAGGCGAAGTACGTCCAGTCAGCGGAGAACTGCGCGTGCACGGACAGGTCCCGGGCCATCGGGTCGACCGCGCCGTCGGGCAGCGCGATCCGCTGGAGCGGCTGCCCGGTCTCGGGGTCGTGGAAGACCAGGACCTGGTCGGTCTCCGGATCGCCGCCCTCGAAGCCCCGGTGCAGCAGGGCCAGGCCGGACAACCCCTCCTCGGCCAGTTCCTCCGCGCCTCCGGGTTCGCCGCCGGAGTCGCCGGACGTGCCGGTGCACGCGGTCAGGGCGAGCAGGCACACTGCCGAGGTCAGGGCGAGGGGGCGCCGCATGGAGCTGCCTTTCGGGGGACGACGGGGTCGGTCGGGAAGCCACGGGGGGCACGGGGCACGGGGTGGGACTACCCCGGGGCCGCCGGGGTTCGGTCCGGAACGCGGTACCCATTATCCGGTCCGGGACGACACGACGCCCCGGCCGGAGCGTCACCGAGCCGCCGCGAGCCGCCGTGCCCCGCCCCGCGGCGGTCCCGAGCGCCGCCGGGGAGGCCCGTCACGCGGGCCTCCCCGGACCGCGGAGGCGGCGAACACTGCCCCGGGAGCACGCGGTCCGCCCGGGTTCGCGTGGCCACATCCGGCCACGGCGACGGGCCCGCGTCGTGTGCGTGCCCCCTCGCGCCGCCTGGAGGCCCGCACCATCCGGAGGCCCGCACCGCCTGTCGCGGCGCGGGCCTCCGGGTCACGCGGGCGGCTCGCTCCACCCCACCTGGACCAGGTCCGGACGCTGACCGCGGCGGGCCAGCTGGGCGCGGCCGACCGGCAACTGCTTGGACGCGGTGCCGTTGGCCAGGCGCCCCTCCATCCGGTCGCCGGAGAAGAGCACGCCCGGCGTGGCCATGTCGCTGAGCGCCTGGAGCACCGGCTCGAACATGGCCCGCGCCGAACCGCCCGTGCGGCGCGCCGCGATGATGTGCAGTCCCAGGTCGGAGCCCTGCGCGATGAAGGGCACCAGCGGCGCGAGCGGGTTCGCCCTCGCCCCCAGCATGTCCATGTCGTCCACGACGATGAACAGGTCCAGGCCCTTCCACCAGCTGCGCTCCCGCAGCTGCTTGGGGGTCACGTCCGGCCCCGGCAGGCGCTGCTTCAGCGACCCCGCGAGGTTCGCCGCGACCGCCTGGGTCTGCTCCGCGCTCGTGCAGTAGGCCAGCAGGTGGTCCTCCGGGACCAGCTCCAGGTGGCTGCGGCGGAAGTCCACCATGACCACGCCGATCTCCGTGGGCGGGCGCTGCACGACCTGCTTGACCAGCCCGCGCAGGAGGGCGGTCTTGCCGGTCTGCGGATCGCCGTACACCACCAGGTGCGGGTCCCGGGACAGGTTCGTGGTGACCGGTGCCAGCGTGCTCTCGGCCAGGCCCACCACCAGCTCGGTGCCGCGGCCCTTCGGCGCCCGGCGGCCCTTGAGCAGGTCGGCCAGGTCCACCTTGGAGGGCAGCGTCTTGACGCCCTGGACGGCCTTCTGCGGCCAGCGCTCCCCGATCCGCTTGACCAGGTCCCGGATCCCGTCGGTGACGTCCTCGTCGCTGGCCACCGCGTCCACCCGCGGCAGCGCCACGTGCGTGTGGTGCTCCTCCGCGGTCAGGCCGCGCCCCGGGGTGTCCTTGGGCAGGGCCTCGGCGGCCTTGCGTCCGATCCCCGAGTCCATCGGGTCGCTCAGCCGCAGCTCGAACCGGCCGCCGAACAGCGCCTGCAACCGGGACCGGATCTGCGAGGACGCGGCGCCGGTCAGGATCGTGTGCACGCCCAGGGACGGGCCCCGGGTGGCGATGTCCATCAGGACCTCGTCGGCCTCGTCGAAGGTGTCGCGCACCGAGGACCAGCCGTCGACCAGCAGGAACAGGTCGCCCACCACGTTCGCGGGCACCGTCCCGTCCGCGCGGGCCTGGCGCAGCGCGGCGGGGGAGTCGAGCCGGTACTTGCGGAACACGCGCTGGCGCCGGTCCAGCTGGGCGCGCACGTCCACCAGCACCCGCTGCACCTTCTCCGGGTCGGCCCGCCCGGCCACGCCCGCCACGTGCGGCAGCTCCTCCATAGCCTGGAGCGCGCCGCCGCCGAAGTCGATCGCGTACACGCCCACGCGGCCCGGCGGGTACCGCCACGCCAGGCTCGCGACCACCGTGCGCAGCAGCGTCGACTTGCCGGACTGGGGGCCGCCCAGGACGATGACGTTGCCCTCGGCGCCGGTGAAGTCCATCTCGGCCGGAACGACGCGCTGCTCCCGGGGGATGTCGGTCAGGCCGATGACGGCGCGCACGTCCGACGGGCGCGGTTCGGTTCCGGTGCCCTCCAGGTCCTCGCCCTCGCCAAGGTCCTCCAGCACCCTGTCGAGGGTGAGCAGCTCCGGCAGCGGCTCCAGCCAGATCGGCCGGACCTTCTCCGCGCCGGAGGCCACCAGCCGGTCCACCGTGACCTGGAGCGTGGTGCGCTTGTCCGCCTTGGGCCCGGACTCCTCGCCCCTGCCGCGGGCCGACTCCATCAGGGACTCGACCAGCGAGCCCGCACCGGTCACCTTGTTCAGCCCGTTGAAGGACAGCAGGGGCAGCACCGGTTCGTGCTCCTCCTGCTTCTCCTGGACCGGCGGCTCGTAGGGCTGCGACACCATCGCCGCCTTGAACCGCTCGAAGACCGACGTGTCCACCTTCAGGTAGCCGGAGCCCGGCTCGGGCGGCAGGTGGTAGGCGTCGCCCACGCCGATGGCCTCGCGGCTCTCCGCCTCGGAGAACGTGCGCAGGCCCACCCGGTAGGACAGGTGCGACTCCAGGCCCTTGAGCTTGCCCGACTCCAGGCGCTGGGTGGCCAGCAGCAGGTGCACGCCGATCGACCGGCCGATGCGCCCGATGGCCACGAACAGCTCGGCGAAGTCGGGGTGCGCCGTGAGCAGCTCGGAGAACTCGTCGATGATGATCAGCAGGTGCGGCAGCGGCTCCATCCCGGGGTCGTTCTCCCGGGCCGCCTCGTAGGCGTGCAGGTTGGGCAGGTTGCCCGCGTTCTTGAGGATCTGCTGGCGGCGCACCAGCTCGCCGTAGGTGGCCTCGCGGAAGCGCAGGACCAGCGAGTCGTCGTCGGCCAGGTTGGTGATCAGGCCGGTGCTGTGCGGGAGCCGGTCGGTGTCGGCGAAGGTCGCGCCGCCCTTGAAGTCCACCAGCAGCAGCGCGAGCGACTCCGGCGAGTGGTTGATGACCAGCGACGCCACCATGGTCCGCAGCATCTCCGACTTGCCCGAACCGGTCGCGCCGACCACCAGGCCGTGCGGGCCCATGCCGCCGAACGCCGACTCCTTCAGGTCCAGCAGGACCGTGTTGCCGCTCGGCCCGACGCCGATCGGCACCCGCAGGTAGTCGCCGGTGCTGCGCCTGCGCCAGGTCTGCCGCGTGTCCAGCTGGGCGACGTCGGCCACGCCCAGGATCTCCGGGAGCCCCACGGTGGCGTGCATGGCGTCGTCGTTGTCGGTGACGGCGATGCCGTACGGGGCCAGGACGCGGGCCAGGGAGGTCAGGTGCGCGACGCCGGAGCGGTCCGCACGGCCCTCCAGCGGGACGCGCGGGGAGTCCCCGGAGACGTCGGCGTGCTCGGTGACCTCGGTCAGCGTGCCGTCGGCGTCGATGCGCAGCCGCAGGTCCACCCCCTCCGGCTCCTCGCGCCGGTCCGCCACCAGGGCGATCACGTGGATGCCCAGGTCGGCCAGGGAGGTCACCGGCGGTTCGGCGTGCAGGCCGGACAGGGTCGACTGGTACTCGCCGTCCAGGACGACGACCAGGCGCTGGGTGCCCGGACCGGGCGGGGCGCCGCGGCGCCGCTGGAGGTCGACGGTGCGCCGTTCGATCTCGTCGGAGAGCAGTTCGGCGATCTGCACGGTGTTGACCGCGACGAACCGGGCGGGCATCGGCCCGTCCTTGGCGTCGTCGAAGGTGTTGTGCGGCAGCCACTTCAGCCACTCCCAGTGGGAGCGCAGCTTGTTGTCGCGCACCACGCCGATCCGCAGGTCGTGCGGGGAGTGGAAGGTGGCCATCTGCGCGACGAGCGAGCGGGCCAGCCCCCGCGCGGCCTCGCGGTCGCCCACGACCGACACCACGCCGTGCTCGCGCAGCGGCAGCACCAGCGGCATCTCGGAAACGTCCGCGTACAGCTCGATGAGCTGGTCGGCCGCCCCCTGGCAGACGGGGTCGTAGACGATCAGCGGCGAGGAGGTGTCGACCTTGAGCCTGAGCCGCCGGGCCAGGGGGCGCGTCCCGGTGCCCGCGCGCAGGTCCAGGAAGTCCGGATCGGAGGCCCGCCGCTCCCACCGGCGCGCCCGCGACCGCGCCGGATCGATGAGCAGTTGCGGGTCGGGGTGGCGGAACGCGCTGTCGGCGCGCTGGAGGGAGGCCACGTCCCGGACGATCTCGCGGAGCTGGTCGAGGTAGTCGACGTAGCGTTCGCGCTGTTCGCGGATCCGCTGGCGCGGGCCGCTGTGCTGGGCCACGAACATGATGATGCCGACGACCACGCTGGCGATCATGATCATCACGCCCGCGACGGCCATCAGCGGCCGGTGGCCCATGGTGATGGACATCAGCAGGGAGCCCGAACCGGTGATGATCGGCATGATGATCATCGCGCCGGAACTCGACGAGGGCGGGTTCTCCGGCATCTGCGGAGGGGTCGCGATGACGAGCGGAGTGTTCCCGGGGGCAGTCGGGACGCTGCGAGCTGGGCGGGGTACGGGTCTCGTCGCCACAGGGATCTCTTTCGGTCCGCCTACGGGGGCTGGTGTCTGGGTGGCTACGCTAGGAATGATCTCGCGATCCCCGCGAATCGCCTAATTCGCGTCCGTCCCTCCCCCCGAGGGTGACAACCTCCCACGACGAACGACAAAGGAATTCTTGGTGTGAGTGGATACTGCCGGGTCACGGTGACCGGACCGGAACGCTGGGCCGATCTGGCACTTCCCGGAACGGTTCCCGTGGCCACGCTGATGCCCCGGATCCTCGAGGTCTGCGCGCCCGAGGACGAGGGCACCGAACCCGCCGGGTGGACGCTCACGACCGTGGAGGGCGAGCCCGTCCACCCGGACCAGCCGCTGGAGAGCGCCGGCGTCTACGACGGCGACGTGCTGATGCTGGGCCGCCGCACCGCGCAGGGCAGGCCCGCGCACGTGGACGACGTCCGCGGCGCGGTCGAGGACCGCGTCGACGCGACCGCGCACATCTGGAACCCGGCGACGACGCTGGCCTTCGGCCTCCTCGTCGCGGCCATCGGCCCTCTGCTGCTGTTGGGGCTGATGATGCGGCTGAGTCCGTCCGCCTGGCACATGGGGATCGCCTCGGCGGGAACCCTGTTCACGGTCGCGGTGATGCTGCTCGCCGCGCGCAGGCCGCTGCCCGCCGTCGCCCACGTGCTCTTCGCGACGGCCTGCGCGTGGGGCGCAGTCACCGCCGTGCTCGCCGCCAACCTGCTGACCGACGCGAACCTCCTGGTGCTGGCGGCCTTCGCGCTGTCCGGCGCCCTGCTGGTGGCGGTGATCGGCTGGACGATGCACGAGACGGGGCTGGCCTACATCTGCGCGCTCGGCGTGGTCGCGGTGACGGCCGGAGTGCTCGTGGTGGTGGGCGTCTTCGTGGAGCCGGCGCAGGGGGCCCGGTCCATGGGGCTGGTCCTGGCGCTGTGCGTGGGCGCGCTGCCGCGCGTGGCGATGGTGATGGGCGGGCTGTCCGGGCTCGACTACGAGGTGGGGCGCTCGGGGCAGGTCACCACGGAGCGGTTCGAGGACACCTTCGGCAACACCGACCGCATCCTGCTGGGCATCGTGCTGGGCGCGGCGGTGAGTGGCGGCGCGACGACCGTGCTGCTGGCCTACCTGGCCACGGGCCTGCCCGACCTGCTGCTGTGCGTACTGCTCTCGCTGCTGCTGGTGCTGCGTTCGCGGCTGTTCGACCGGATCCGGCACGTGCTGCCGCTGCGCCTGGCGGGGGTGCTGGGCCTGGGCGCGGCTGGTGTCGCGGCGGTCGGCGAGTACCCGTTCCTGGCGCCGTGGCTGCCGCTGGTCGTGCTCGTGGCGGGGATCGTGCTGGGCGTGCTGAGCTGGGTGCGGTTGACCGACGTGCCGCGGGCCTCGCTGCGCCGCCTCCTCAACTGGACGGAGATCCTGGTGATCATCGCGATGTGCGCGGTGTTCGCCTGGGGGATGGGCCTGTTCGCGTTCGTGGAGCGGATGACCGCGTAACGGAGCCGGTTGCGCCGCGCCGCCTCGTCGAGGAATCCGCGTCCGGCGCGACGCGGTTCCTGCTGAGGGCCGGGGTCTTGGAGCGGTCCGGCGTCGTCCAGGGGTGACTTCCGGGGCGGCCGGTCAGTCGGTGTGCTCGGTCCCGCAGGGGGTCCGCGCGGTCTCGCAGGACTTCTGCATCGCGGTCAGGGCGCGGCGGCGGCGCGCCTCGCGCAGCGACACGCCCACGATGCGGGTGGCCGCGGCGGCCGTCACCACGGCCAGCGGGATGACGAGGAGCGAGGCGGGCTGCCGGATGGGGCGGTACCGCGCCCCCTCCCGGTCGATCAGCAGGAAGCCCGCGGGCCGGACCCGGACGAAGCCGGTGCCCCCGGCGCCGTCCCCGCCCGCGGTGAACAGGCGGCTGGAACCCCCGCCCATCATGGTCAGCGCGGTGACCCGGGCCACCGGGACGACCGCGGACCCCTCCGCGACCACCGGGTCGCCGAACACCGACGAGGACCGCGCCGAAGCGCCGGTGTTCTCGATCAGCCTGGCCAGCGCGGACAGGGCGGGACTGGTGCGGCGGGCACGGCGGCCCAGGACGTTGTCCGGCATGGCGGCGGGTCCCTTCGTGGCGGTTGCGTACCCGCCCCATTGTGTAACGCGGCCGCGGTGCCCGGGACGTTCCTGGCCTGTTCCGGACACCGGGTCGCAGCCGGTGGGAGGACGCGTTCTCCGGGACGCTGTGTGACGGAATGTGAGGGGAGGGCGATATGGTGTCCGCCGTCCGCGTTCCCCAGGAAGGAAACCCCCGGTGCCCCCTGCGCCCCACACGACGAAGACCGCGACCGCGCTGGTCCTGGCCCTCCTGCTGACCGCCTGCGGCGGAGGCGAGCCCGAGCAGGCCGCGGACGCCCCCGACGCCGCCGGGGCCGACACCCAGGACTCCCCGCCCGAGGGGGCCTCCGAGGCGGCGGTCGAGCTGGTCGACCCGATGGAACTCGCCCCCGACGACCTGTGCCAGGTGCTCTCCGAGGAGACCAGCACCGAGCTGCTCGGTCCGCCCGAGGACCGGGCCGGCAGCCAGGAGTCCGATGCCGGTATCCCCGACCCCGAGGACGTGGAGAGCCTCGGCGGCCTCTCCATGTCGTGCATCACCGTGGCCACGAGCATCGGTCCGCCGCCGCGCAGCCACAGCATCACCTACCGCCTGGAGATCAAGGAGGGCCTCTACAGGGAAGACACCTCGGCACCCGCGGAGGAGGACGCCGACCCCTCGATCGAGATCGGTGACTACGCGGTCGTGGAGATCGACCCGGAGGGCACCGACGTCGACCTCCAGGTGGTCCAGGGCCAGGTCGGTGTGAGCGTCGACTACTCGGCGACGGAGGTCGTCGACTACGAGGGCGTCCCCTACGTCGACGAGGAGGAGATGGTCGCGCGCGCCGTCAGGGCGGCGGAGGAGATCCTCGCCGCCACCGGTGCCTAGTGGACTGGCCGGAACTGTCGCCGGTGTTGTGCGCGGGTTCTGAACTGCGATGATCTTGTACTCATAGCCGATGTCGACGCTCGAACCTCGCTACAAGTACAAGATCACGGCGCGCAGGGCGGGCCGGAGGTGCGGCAGCGTCTCCGGAGGTCACCACAGCGGCGGCCCCAGCGCCTCCATGGTCTCGGGGTCCACCAGGACGACCCGCTCCTCGGGGGTGGTCACCGCCAGCACCTCGCCCTCCGGGTGGACGGACACGCGCCAGAAGGGGACGGCGTCCGGGTTGCCCGCGGCGAGGTCCTCGCCGGTCGCCGCGTCCCACACGTGGCTGGCGTGGTGGACCTCCCCGTCCGCGAGGTCGCCCTCGACGTGGAACCAGCTGGCGTAGACCCTGGACCGGTCGGGGGAGAGCACGAGGTCCAGGAAGTACGGCTCCTCCGCCTCGGCGAACCCCGGGATCGGGAAGGACGCCGCCTCGGTGCGCTCGGCGTAGTCCCACCACACGATCCGGTCGCCGTCGAGGTGGAGCACCTCGTCTCCGTCCGGCACGACCGCGAACCCGGTGTCGGAGGTCCCGCGCACGGTGTGCAGCTCCTCGCCGGTGCCCGCGTCCCAGACGGTGATCGTCCCGCCGTTGTCGGTGACCACGCGCCCGGGGCCCGCGAACGCCGTCCCGTAGGCGAGGTCGGGGGCGAGGGAGCCGCTCGGCTCCCCGGTCCGCGTGTCCACCAGGCCCACGCTGTCCGCGTTCACGTCCGCGTTCCGCTCCAGGGTCACGCCCAGCAGCGAGCCGTCGGGGCTGAACGACACCCGCTGGGCGTCGCGCGGTGGGGCGGGCCAGTCCCCGTCCACCGGCCCCCGCTGCGGCCCCAGGTGTGCGGTGGTGGTTCCCGACGGCAGGTCGAAGGCGGTGGCCACCGCCACCGGGTACTCCTGGTCCTCGTACGCGGTGGGCACGACCGCGGCGACCATGCAGCCGACCGGGGCGAACACCGGGCCCGTTCCGAGGGCCGCCGCGTTCGAGAGCCGCGCGACCTCCTCGCGTGCGCGCCAGTCCCACACCATGAGTCCGGGGCCGGAGGCGGTGACGGCCAGCAGGCTCCCGTCGGGGCTGAACGCCGTCTCCCACGCGTTGACGGCCTCCCCGTCCACCTCCTCCTCGGGGGGCGGGTACGCCGTGCCGTCCCGGCACGAGGCGTCGGTGATCATGCCGGTCTCCCGCCCGGAGCCCGCAGCCTCCTCTCCGGCGGGCTCGCGGTACCTCCACACGGCGGTCCCGGCCACCACGGCCAGGACCAGCCCGGCGGCGGACAGCGCCAGAACGCGCCTGCGCCGCTTCTGTCCCGTGGCCGCACCGGTGTCCCCGGCCGCACCGGTGTCCCCGGCCGCGCCGGTGTCCCCGGGAGCTCCGGGAGCTCCGGGAGCTCCGGGCGCTTCGGGGCCCTCAGGCGTTCCGGGGTCCTCGGGGACGGTCCCGCTCACATCGCTGGTCGCGGGCCCGCTGGCGGTCCTCCTCCGGTCCGCGGGCGCACCGGTGATCGGCTGGGTCGCGTCCGCGTCACCGGCCTCGCCCACCGCGCCGTCCACCGCGCCGTCCAGGGCGCCTCGTTGGCGCTCCGCGACCCCCCGCACGGACGCGAGCACCTCCGGCGGCCACGGCACCGCTCCGGCGGACCCCTCGCCGCCGAGCATGCGCACCAGGTCCGCCGAACTCGGCCGCAGCTCCGGCCCCCGCCGCAGGCAGGCCTCGACCAGCCCGCGCAGCTGGAGCGGGACCCGGGGCAGCCCGGACGCGCCCTCCACCCCGCTCGCCGCGAACGTCACCGTGCCCGCCCACGCGAACACGTCCGTGGCCGGGGAGGCCCCGCCCTCGGGAGCGGCGAACGACGGGTGGGGCGCGCGCTGCCGGAGTTCGGCCACGGCCCACTCCAGCCCGGGGTCGGCGAGCAGCGCCGACCCGGGGGAGAGCACCACGCCCTCCGGCCACAGCGATCCGTGGACGCGGCCCGCCGCGTGCAGGTCGGCGATGCCCGACGCCAGTGCCAGCGCGAGGCCGTGCAGCGCGCCCGCGGGCAGCGGCCCGCGCTCGCGCACGAGGTCGGCCAGAGCGGGGCCGAGCGGCCGGTCCACCGCGGCCCACGGGACCGCGCCCTCGGTGTCGGCGGCGCGCACCCGGCACACGAACCGGGCCTCCAGGTCGTACGCGTCCTCCACCAGCCGGGCGAACGCCGTGCGGAAGCTCGGGTCGACCGCGTACTCCGAGCGCACGACCCGCACCGCGACGGGGGCCTCCCCGGGCGCCGAGGCCAGGTACACGCGTGCGTACGCGTCCTCCCCGAGGCGTGCGCGCAGGCGGAAGGGGCCGACGGAGGGCGGGTCATGGGGGTGCAGAGGGAGCATGGCGT
Organism: Nocardiopsis deserti; assembly: GCF_008638355.1. Lineage (NCBI taxonomy): Bacteria > Bacillati > Actinomycetota > Actinomycetes > Streptosporangiales > Nocardiopsidaceae > Nocardiopsis > Nocardiopsis deserti. The sequence continues at coordinate 112,569 of NZ_ML703347.1, forward strand.
CTCACGGGCTCGGGGCGGCTGGCGGCAGGAACGAGTCGGTTGAGGGAAGCGGGAGGTCCAGGGGGACGGGGACGGTTGGGAAACTCGGGGCTGTCAGGGCTATCGGGACTATCGAGGCGGATGGAGGGTTTGGAGTTCCTAGGATGGGTGGGAGTCCGGAGGCCGCTGGGGCGGCTGGAAAAGCCGGGACCAGCGAGACGGACGCGACTGGCGCGGCTCCCACCGCGTTCACCGCTCCCGCCGTGCTCACCTCTCCCACCGCTTCCACAGCACCCACAGGGTTCACCCGATGCTGTCGCGCAGGCTCAGGTCCTCCGGCTCCATGATCCACAGCGGCGCATGGTCCAGGGGGAGCCCCGTGACCACCTCGCCCTCCGGGTGCACGGTGATCCAGCTGACGTACTCCGCGTCCTCCCGCGCGGTCAGCTCCCGTCCGGTGGAGAACTCCCACACCTTCGTCCCGTAGTGCTCCTCGCTCTCCTCCGTGATGATCACCTCCCCGGAGGTGTAGTTGGCGTACAGGCGGTCGGCCGCGGGGTTCAGGGCGATCTCGCTCAGCCCGTTCTCCGGTACCTCGGCGGGTTCGAGGACGCGCGGCTCCCCGTCGTCGAGGAAGTTCACGTGGACGACGCCGGTCCCGGTCATGTACACGACGTCGCCCTCGTCGTTGGGCAGCTCCAGGTTGTTGCCGAAGCCCGCCTTGGCTCCCTCGGCGGCCATGACCCGCTCACCGCCGTCCGCCTTCCACACCTTCACCCCGCCCGCGTAGCCGACGGCGGCCACGTACGTCCCGCCCGGCGAGACCGTGAGGCTGAGGGCGTCGCCGCCCCCCTCGTAGGCGTCGGTGACCTGGTCGGTTCCCAGGTCCACCCGGAGCAGGTCGGAGTCGGCACCGGCCCCGCCGTCGGTCAGCAGCAGCGAACCCCCGTCCCGGGAGAAGGCCATCGCGCCGATGTCCGTGCCCTGCTGGAAGACCGTGTGCTCGCCCGTCTCCAGGGTGTACACGTGCGCGCCGTCCCGGGCGGCGTACCCGATCCGGCACCCGTCCGGGCTGAGGACGGGCGTGCCGCCCAGCGGGTCGATCTCCGCCCCGATCCGGGCGATCTCGGTCCCCTCGCGCCAGTCCCACAGGGCCAGCCCCTCGGTGCCGCCCGCCGCCACGATCCGGCCGTCGGCGGAGAACGCGGTGCTGACCATCGAGGTCGACGGCAGGCTCGGGGGGTCCTGGGCGGCCCGCGCGTACTCCGGCGCGATGTGCTCGGTGATCTCGCACCGCTCCCGCTCGCCCGGCCGCTCCGGCGCGGGCGGCTCCTCCGCGCCCAGGGTGGCCGCCGCCCACGTGCCCACACCGGCGGTGAGCACCAGCGTGGCCCCCGCGGCCCCGGCCACCAGCAGGCGCCGCCCGGGACGTCGGCGGCCGTCCCCCGAGGATTCCCCGTCCCCCGCGAACCCTCCGTTTCCCACAGACCCCCCGTCCCCCGAGGATCCCCCGTCCCCCGCGAACCCTCCGTTTCCTGCGGCCTCCGCCTCCGCCTCCCGCAGGGCCGCCCCTACGGCGGACCGGTGCTCCCGGCCGATCCCCTCCAACACCCCGACCGCGGACGGCGGCAGCCAGGTGTCGGCGGAGGGGGCGGGTTCGACCGGCCCGCCCAGGGCGCTCAGCACCCGGGCGGCGGAGGGCCGCCGGTCCGGGTCCTTGTCCAGGCACGCCGAGACGATGTCGCGCAGCGGCCCGGGCACCCCCGTGAGCACCGGGTCCTGGTGGGTGATGCGGTACATGACCGCCGAGGGGTGCCCCTCGCCGAACGGTCCGGTCCCGGTCAGCGCGTACACGACCAGCCCGCCGAGCGCGAAGACGTCGGAGGGCGGGCCGCCGGGTTGCCTCCGGACGTTCTCGGGCGCCATGTAGCCGGGCGTGCCGATGATCCGGCCGTCCTCCGCCTCGCCCAGCGCACGGGCGACCCCGAAGTCGATCACCTGCGGACCGGCCGCGGAGACCATCACGTTGCCGGGCTTGAGGTCGCGGTGCACCAGCCCGCCCGCGTGCACGCGCTCCAGGGCCTGGGCGACGCCCCGGGCGGCGAACCGCACCGTGTGCTCGGGCAGCGGACCGGTGGCCTGCACGAGGTCGTGCAGGGAGGGTCCCGCCACGTACTCCGTGGCCATCCAGGGCGTCCGCCCGGCGGGGTCGGCGTCCAGGACCCGCGGGGTGTGGGGGCCGTGCACCCGGCGCAGGAGTTCGAGCTCGCGGGCGAAGCGCTCCCGGAAGTCGGGGTCGTAGGCGTACTCGGCGCGCACCTCCTTGACCGCGGCGGAGGCGCCCTCCCCGTCCAGCCCGAGGTAGACGCGGCCCATGCCGCCGACGCCCAGCAGGGCTGCGGTCCGGTACGGGCCGACCCGGCGCGGGTCCCGGGGGGAGAGGTCTCGCATGGGGCTCCTCCGGTCAGGTCAGCTCGTTGACGACGGTGTAGTCGGAGTCGAGGACGAGCACGCGCCCGCCGCCGTCGGCCACGGTGGCCAGGTACTCGTCCCCGGGATGGGCGCCCATGGGGGAGTACACCGTCACGTCGGCGTCGCGGAGGAGTTCGCCGCTCCGCGCGTCCCACACGCTGCCCCGGTCGTCGGCCCAGCCGTAGTCCCCCGCGTACACCCGGCTGCCGTCGGCGGAGAACCCGATGCCGCTGATGCTCTCCTGGTCGGCGGAGGGCTCGGCGAGGGGCACGACCACCTCACCGGTGGCGAGGTCGACGACGTCGACCCGGCGCGCTCCGCTCTGGAGCGCCATGGTGCGGCTGTCGGGGGACAGCGCGACCGCGTAGTGGTCCCCGCCCTCGAACAGGCGCAGCCGCTCGCCGGTCGCGGGGTCCCACACGGCGACGCCGACGTACTCCTCGTACCCGTGCTCCATGACCACCCCGACCAGCAGGGAGTCGTCCGGGGTGTAGTGCAGGTCGGTGAGGACCCCGTCCACCGGGAACTCCACGTCGGCGGTGCCCGACTCCACGTCCCAGACCTGGATCACCCGCTCCTCGCGGGGGTCGCCGCTCTCGGCGGCGAGCACGGCGACCCGGGATCCGTCGGAGGTCAGCGCGGGCATGTCGTAGAAGCCGCGGCCGCCGTTGTCCTCGCCGAAGGTGTTGACCTCGTCGTCGCTGCCGCCGTCCCAGACGCGGATCACGTCGTCGTAGGTGGCGGCCACGTGGTCGTCCGCGCCGATCTGGGCGCCCCCCGGAGCGGGCTCGAACACGTCGACGGGCTCGCCCGTGCGCCAGTCCCACGCGGACAGGGACATGCCGAACACGTAGAGGGTCTCGCCGTCGGCGGAGAAGTCCACGTCGTAGATCCACCCCTCCAGGTCGACCTCGGGGGCGTCGTCCGCGGAGGGCGCGGCTGACGGGGCCCCCGGGGCGCCGTCAGCCGCGTCGGCCCCGGGCGCGTCCCCCGGGCCCCCGAGGGGCCAGGAGGTGAGGGCGAGGGTGCCGCCGACCCCGATGACCAGCGCGGCCGCAGCGGCGGAGACGGCGGCGGCGCGGCGCCGCCACCACGGCCGGTCGTTGCTTTCGGAGGAGTCGCCCGGTGCGTCGGCGGAACTCCCACTGTCCGGAGTGCCCGCGGAACTCCCACTGTCCGGAGTGCCCGCGGAACTCCCGCTGTCCGGAGTGCCCGCGGGGCTCTCCCCGTCCGGAGCGCCCACGGAACTCCCGCCGCCCGCGTCCGGGCGCGGCCCGCGTCCGGCCATCGGCACGGTCGTGCGCTCGGCCTCCTCCGCTCTGCGGGTCTCGTTCTCCCGCACGTCGATCTGCCGGGCGGCCGGGGAGGGCAGCCAGCCGTGTTCGGCCGGGGGCAGCGGCAGCTCGGACAGCCCGCGGTGCACCTCCTCGGCGTCGGGCCGCCACTCGGGGTCCTTGGCGAAGCAGCGGGCGAGCAGGTCGCGCACCGGGCCCTCGGGGACCGCGTCCAGGTACGGGTGCCCGGTCATGACCCGGCGCAGGGTCTCGACGGAGTCCCCCGAGCCGAAGGGCGGGTCGCCTCCGGCGGCGAAGACCACCACTCCGGCGAGCGAGAACACGTCGCTGCGCGGCGTGACGTCCTCGCCGACGACCTGCTCGGGCGAGGTGTAGGCCGGTGTGCCGAAGGTCTGGCCCGTGCGGGTGAGGACGGTCCCCTCCACGGCGCGGGCGATGCCGAAGTCGATGACCTGCGGCCCGCGGGGTGACAGCAGCACGTTGCTCGGCTTGAGGTCGCGGTGCATGAGACCGGCCGCGTGCACGGTGACCAGGGCACGGGACAGTCCCAGGGCCAGGACCAGCAGGGACGGCGCAGGGAACGGTCCCCCGTCGTTCACGGCCTCCTTGAGGGTGGGGCCGGGCACGTACTCGGTGGCCATCCACGGGGGGTCCCCGTCGGGGTCCGCGTCCACGACGGCGGGCGTGAAGGGGCCGGTGACGCGCTGGGCGGAGCGGATCTCCCGGGCGAACCGCGCCCGGAACTGGGTGTCGTGGGCGAGGTCCTCCTTCACCACCTTGAGGGCGCACAGGTGACCGCCGGGGGTGCGGGCCAGGTACACCCTGCCCATACCGCCCTCGCCCAGGCGGGCCAGGAGGCGGTGCGGGCCGATGCGCTGCGGTTCGTCGGAGGCGAGGGGGGCCAGCACGGCGGTACGTGTTCCTCACTGCGTGGAGGCACGGGGCGGGTGCCTGTTCCAGCTGGGCCGGGGGCGGGGAGCGCCCTCCAAGATAGCGGTTCGGCCCCGGGACGTCCGGAGGACGGGTTCACCGTGCGCCCGTGGCCCGACTCAGGGCGTGAGCACGTTGAGCAGGCTCAGTTCGGTGTCGTAGACGGCGATGTCGCCGGTCCCCGTGCGCAGGCCCGCCACCCGGGAACCGTCCGGGGACAGCGCCATGGGGAACACGCGGGGCAGGTCCGGGCCCAGCGCGACCTCGGTCGCCGAGGCGTACCGCCACGCCACCATGTCGCCGAGACCGGTGGCGGGGTCCAGCCGGGCGGCGAACACGCGGCCGCTCGCGGCGCTGTACGCGACGTCCACCAGGATGCCCTCGTCCGATTCGGGAACGAACTCGCGGATGACCGCCCCGGTCCCGGGCGCGACGAGGAGCACGGAGCCGGAGCGGATGAGCAGCACGGCCGAGCCGTCCGGGAGGAGGTCGAACGAGGCCGCGCCGACACCGGCGCGCTCGCGGACCAGACCCCGCGACGAGAGGCTCCCGGTGTCCCACACGGCGATCCCGCCGCCGTCCTCGCCGCCCGCCACCACGCTGCCGTCGAGCGAGTACCTGATCGAGCCCAGCACGCCCGAGCCGGACAGCCGTGCCTCCAGCTCCCAGGTGCGGGTGTCGTGCAGGTGCAGGAGCCGTCCGTCGGGGTCGCTGCGCACGCCCAGCGCGAGTGAGGAGCCGTCGGGGCTGAAGGCGATCGACCGCACGACCCTCTCCTCACCGACGACCCGCCTCCTGCCGGTCTCCAGGTCGACGACGGACGCGCCGTCGAGGGTTCCGTAGGCCAGCAGGCACCCGTCGGGGCTGAACGCCGCCGGGGTCGGCGGCACGGCGGAGGAGTCGTGGTCGATGCGGGCGATGGCGCGCGACTCCCGCCAGTCCCACAGGGTCACCGTGTCGATCTGGGAGACGGCCAGGACGGAGCCGTCGGGGGAGAAGGACAGCGCGAGCGGCACGTCCCGGGGGAAGGCGGTCATCGGATCCCCGGTCGGCGCGAGGCGGTCGGAGACGGCCGATCCGGTCGCGGAGCAGCCGTCGGTGTCGTCGGCCGCCTCGGGGTCCCAGGAGGGAGCGGTGAAGGCGTACAGGCCCACACTCACCAGGAGCACCACCACACCGGCCAGCGCGGCCGCGCGCAGCAGGGAGCGGCGGCGTCGTTCCCCGAGGCGTGAGGGTTCTTCGGGGTGGAGGGGGCGCATGGGTCCTCTGGGGGGTGTTACAGGGGTGAGCGAGGACGGCCCGCCGGTTCCGGGCCGGTGCGTGTGTGGTTGTCAGCAGCCACCGTAACCCCAGAAGACCGCTGGTGGGGAATGGTTCTGGAGGGTTAGGGCAGGTTATGTGCCAGTCTGTCAGTTTTTGGTGCCTCAGGTCCGAAGATCTCTCGGCTGGAGGGGGCTGGAGTGGCGCGTGGCGGGCGAAAGGTCCGCCGGGGCCCGCGGAACCGGGACGCGGGACGGCCCGTCTGCCAGGGGATCCCGGGCTTCTGCCGGATCGGGGCGTGTCGAGCCCTTCTGCACGGGTAGGGCGAAGAAGGAAGGAATCGTCCGCACGCGCGCCGGAAAGGTGGCCGAGGAGCGTGTGCGGGGAGAGAGGGCCGTTCTCACGGGACGACGGCGCCGCGCGGGCGACGGGGGCCGCGCGCGGGGTCTGGAACCGCTGGCAGGCCTCCAGTGCGCGTACGGCGCTCGTACGGGGGCCGTACACCGGACAGGGGAGTGCGCTGGCGGGTTCGCGTGCGGGGAGAGGGTCACGGGCGGGAGCCGGTCCCTCAGCGGCTCCGCTGGCCGCGGGGTCTCAGGGTTGGACGCGGAGCCTTAGGCGGCGACCGTGTGGTTGATGACGCTGCCGTGGCCGTAGACCGGCTCGGGCCCCTGCGCGAAGGGGTTGAGGAGCTCGGCGGCGCCGACGGGGTCGCTCGCTGGATGCGAGACGGGGCCGCCGTGGAACAGGTCGTTCCAGAAGAAGCGGCCGTCGCGACACCAGACGTTGACGTCGCGCTGGACCGAGACGACGGCCAGCTCGGAGCTGCCCGACCAGTAGAACTGGCGGGAGGTCACGGAAGCGAGCTCGCCCAGGAGTGCCGTGATCGCGCGCTGGGCGCAGAAGGCGTGGCGGGGCTTGTGCTTGATTCGCCTGGCGAGGGCCGATTTCGCCCGGGAGGCCCGGGGGTTGTTCAGGCGCCAGTGACTCAAGGTCGTCTCCAGTGGTCTAGGTTGCCGCGGTGCCGTGTTCGCTTGTGCGGCCACGTCGCCGCGGTCCGAGGTGCTCCGCCTCAGGTGGCCTTGGCGGGTTCCCTCCACAAAGTTGGTGAGGCGTGAACGATGTCGTTACCTCGTAGTTATTCTTTGCGCTCCGGATGCTAGCAGCAACTGACCCCCGGTAGTCGAGGCTTCTACAAGTGACCAATATCACATTTAACGAATGGGTCTCGACTTCATCAAACCAAGAACCAGCAGCTCAGAGCGTGTATTCCGAACGTGCGACCGATTTTTGGACGCCGCGATAAGTCCGTCCGATTGTGGGGGAGATGTCGCCAGTGTCACCCGTTGCGGCGACTCTTGGCGTGTTTGTCGTGACTCTCAGCGACTTCGTGCAGGTTACGGGCCCTTGACCCGGTCAAACCCCGGCTTTGCCGTCTGCGAGCTCTCCCGACATGCCGGTGTTCCTGTCGGTTTTGCCCGCGCTTTCACCCCGGTGTAAGGGCTGGTCCCGTATGTGGAGGACACTGGAACGGTCGTACGAAACGGAGAGAAGTCGCCCAGTGACACAGACCGAGACATCCGGTGACCGGACTACTGCACGGGAGGGCGTCGTGGCCTCCGAACCCGCGGGCGGTGCCAGGGCCTGGCTCGTGTGGGGCGTCGCCGTGGGCGGGTACTTCCTGGCGATGCTCCAGCGCAACGGTCTCGGTGTGGCCGCCCTGGAGGCCCAGGCCCGCTTCGACGTCGGACCGGCTCTGCTTTCCCTGCTGCCGATGCTGCAACTCCTGGTGTACGTGGTCCTCCAGGTGCCCGCCGGGCTGCTGGCCGACCGGCTCGGGCCCCGCTACACGCTCGTGATGGGCATGGCGGCGATGGCGGTCGGGTCGTGCCTGTTCGCGCTCGCCCCCGGCATCGAGGTGGCGGTGGCCGGGCGGTTCCTCATCGGCCTCGGCGACGCCCTGGTCTTCCTCAACGTCATCCGGCTGGCGGCCCTGTGGTTCCCGCGTGCGCGCTACGCCCTCGTCAGCGGGCTCACCGGCGTGGTCGGCGGAACGGGGCAGGTGGCCAGCGCCGCGCCGCTGGCGTGGGCCCTGGAGGGGTTCGGCTGGGTGGCGGCCTTCCTGTCCACCACGGCCCTGACCGCGCTGATGGCCCTGCTGATGCTGGTGGTCGTGCGCGACCGCCCGGCCGGGGCGGCGGGCCGCTCCACGGTCGCCGACCCGATCTCGGTGTGGGCCGCGCTCAAGGAGGCGCTGCGCTCGCGCGGCCCGCAGATCGGCATGGCCCACCACGCGGCCGTCATGGCCCCGTTCACGATGATGATGGTGCTGTGGGGTTACCCGTTCCTCGTGAGCGGCCTGGGGCTGTCCGAGGACACCGCCGCCCTCACCCTCACCGCCCTGGCCGCGGGCGGGCTGTGGATAGCCCCGCTCGCGGGCGTCGTGATCGGCCGCAACCCCGGCGTGCGCCGCTGGCTGGGGCTCACCCTGAGCACGGCGCTGAGCCTGGGCTGGCTGCTGCTGGTGGCGTGGCCCGGGGGAGTTCCGGTGGCCGTGGGACTGACGGTGCTGGCGGTGAGCGCGGTGGGGCAGACCCTGGCGCCGACGGTCTCCTTCGACTTCGCGCGCGACGGGATCCCCGCGAGCCGGACCGGCGTCGCCTCCGGCCTGGTGAACATGAGCGGGTTCACGACCGCCGTGGTGTGCACGGTGGCGGCGGGCGCGCTGCTCCAGACGCTGCCGGAGGGGCCCGAGGCCTACCAGCTGGCGTTCGTGCCGATGGCCGTCGCCACGGTGTGCGCGACCGCGGCGCTGTACTTCTTCGTCCTCCGCCGCTCCCGGAGCTAGCTCTCGCGGCCCCGCGCGCGTGCGGGTGGTCAGCAGCCACCCCGTCCCCGCGCGCGTGCGCGCGTCGGCGTGGGTGCGCGGCACCTGCCCCGGTGACCGGTCTCCGCGCGTGCGCGCGTGCGCGCGCGTGAGGGCAAGAGGACAAGGAGGCAAGAGCACAAGGGGAGAAAAAGGGGCGTGCGCGCCCCTTGTGCCGCCCCGGGCCGCGTGGGACTTTCTCTGTTATGAGGTGGAGTCCGGAGCGGTCCAGGGAGATGTTCGCGCGGAGCCGCGTCGCCAGGCTGGCCACGGTGGGCGACCACGGGCAGCCCCATCTGGTGCCCGTGGTGTTCGCGGCCTACGGCGACACGATCGCGATCCCCGTGGACCACAAGCCCAAGACCACGTACCGGTTGAGGCGGATGCGCAACATCGAGGGCGACCCCCGGGTGTCGCTGCTCGCGGACGAGTACTCCGACGACTGGGACCGGCTGTGGTGGGTCCGCGCGGACGGGGAGGCGCTGGTCCAGCACAACGGCCCGGCCTGGACCGAGGCCCGCGAGCGGCTGGTGGAGCGCTATCCCCGGTACCGCGACACGCCCCCCGCGGAGGCGATCATCCTGGTGGAGGTCCACCACTGGTCCGGGTGGTCGGCCTCGGAGGAGCCCGGCACGGAGCCCGGCGGGCCCGGGCGCTGAAGGCGCGGTGCGCGTCCGTTCGACGGTGATCTTGCTACCAGCGTCACTGTCGACCGCCGACGGTGACGCTGGTAGCAAGATCATCCCTGGTGGGTGGGAGCCCGCCGCGCACGATCGGCGAGGTGACGCCGGGGCGGGCCGGAGCCACCCCGCCGTCCGCGGCGGCGGATCCCGGTGCGGCCGGAGGTCAGCCCGCGCGCCAGGTGGCGTCCTGGAGCGCTCCTCCGGCCTGCGGGCCCATCAGGGAGAGCCCGCCGTCCACGAACAGCGAGGCGCCGGTGACGTAGGACGCCTCCGGCTTGGCGAGGAAGGCCACGGCCTCCGCCACCTCGTAGGCGTGGCCCGGCCGGGACAGGGGGTACCCGGCGCGCGAGTCCAGCGCGGGCTCCTCCTCGTGCTGTCCGGTCATGGGCGTGGCGATCTCGCCCGGCGCCACCGCGTTCACGGTGATGCCGTACAGGCCCAGTTCCAGGGCCAGGACGCGGGTGAGCAGCTTCAGCCCGCCCTTGGCGGCGCAGTAGGCGCCCGCGGTCACCCGCGGGAACTCCTCGTGCACGCTGGTGATGTTGACGATGCGGCCGCCGCGACCGGCGTCGCGCATGTGCGTGGCCGCGATCTTCGAACAGAGGAAGGGCGCGTCCAGGTCCACGGACAGGACCTCGCGCCAGCGCTCGTAGTCGGTGTCCAGCAGTTGTTCCCCGGAGCCGGTGCCCGCGTTGTTGACCAGGACGCCCACGCCGCCGAGGTCCTCGATCAGTTCGGCGACGGCCTCCGAACCCCGCACGGGGTCGGCGAGGTCGTGCTGGCGCACGGACACCCTGCGGCCGATCTCGCGGATCTCCGCCTCCGTGCGGTGCACGCCCTCCTCGTCGTGGTGGAAGGTGACGCCGACGTCGAAGCCCTGCTGCGCGAGGCGGACCGCGGTCGCCCGGCCGATCCCGCTGTCCGCGCCCGTCACCACCGCCACGCGGTCGTAGTCGTCGAACTCTTCTGCTCCCTCGACGCGGTCGTCGCGTGCCATGCTCTGCCCCCTTCCGTGCGCCTCCCGGCGGCGCACGCGCTCGGGTGAGCGGCTACCCAGCGCCACCCCCCGTACACGTGGGACCGGTGGCGCGGACGTGCGGGGACCGTGGGGCGGGGAGCCCCGCCCGGCCGCGCGCGAAAACCGGTTGACCGGCACCGGGAAGTCCGTAGGGTCGGCCCGTGACGACGAAGCGGGGCCTGCTCAGGGCCTATGACGAACAGATGCGGGGCGTACCCCGTACCCTCCCGGCCGGGGTCCGTGCCGAACCGGACGGCCCGGTGACGCGGCTGGTCGGCCAGCGCAGGGGGCTGGTCTGCGCGCCGCCCGACACGGGCGTGCGCGGGGCCGCGCTGGACCGGCTGATCGCCCGGCAGCGAGACCGCTTCGCGGCGCGCGGGGAGTCCGTGGAGTGGAAGACCCACGGGCACGACCTGCCCGAGGATCTGCCCGACCGCCTCCGTGCGGCGGGGTTCGCGCCCGAGGAGCGCGAGACCGTCCTGGTCGGCCGGACCGACGCGGTCGCCACCGCGTCCGCGCCGCCCGCCGGGGTCGTGCTGCGCAGGGTGGCCGAGACGGCCGACCTGCGCCGGATCGCCGACATGGAGTCCCGGCTGTGGGGCGAGGACTGGGGGTGGCTGGCCGACGACCTGGCCGCCCGGATCGCCGCCGACCCGGAGGGGACCGTCGTCATGACCGCCGAGGCCGGGGAGGAGGTGGTGTCCGCCGCGTGGCTGGTTTTCCACGAGGGAACGGACTTCGCCGGGCTCTGGGGCGGTTCCACGCTGCCCGAATGGCGGGGCCGGGGGGTCTACCGGGCGCTGGTGTCCGCCCGCGCCCGGATCGCCGCCGCGCGCGGGGTCCGCCACCTCCAGGTGGACGCCTCCGACGACAGCGCGCCGATCCTGCGCCGCCTGGGCTTCGAGGAGGTGACCACCACGACCCCCTACGTGTGGTCACCGCCGGAGGCGGGATGACCGAGGGGCGGGGCGGCCCCGGGGCCGCCCCGCCCTTGCGCGGGTTTCGTTGTGCGGGTTCCGGAGCCGCCTAGAAGGCGGACTCGGGGACGTCCATCAGGTCCACCGTCACGCCCTCGGCGATGCGGCGCTCGGCGGCGATGCGCGGCAGGAACTGCTCGGCGAAGAAGCGCGCGGCGGCGATCTTGCCGGTGTAGAAGTCCTTGTCCTCGTCGCTGGCGCCGTCGATGCTGTTGAGGGCCACCTCGGCCTGGCGCAGCAGCAGCCAGGACAGGACGACGTCACCGAAGGCCATGAGCAGGCGGGTGGAGTTCAGGCCCACCTTGTACAGCTCGCGTGCGTCCTCGGCGGAGCCCATCGCGTGGCCGACCATGAGCTCGACGATCTTCTCGACGTTCTCGGCCGCCTCCAGGAGCAGTGCGCGCTCCTGCTTGAGCTGGCCGTTGCCCGCGTCGCTCTGCGCGAAGGCCTTGATCTCCCCGGCCAGCGTGCCCAGCGCCTGGCCGCCGTTCCTCACGATCTTGCGGAAGAAGAAGTCCTGGGCCTGGATCGCGGTGGTGCCCTCGTAGAGGGTGTCGATCTTGGCGTCCCGGATGTACTGCTCGATCGGGTACTCCTGGAGGAACCCGGAGCCGCCCAGGGTCTGGAGGGACTCGGCGAGCAGCGCGTAGGAGCGCTCGGAGCCCACGCCCTTGACGATCGGCAGCAGGAGGTCGTTCATGGCCTCCAGTTCCGTGGCGTCCTGGCCCGTGCGGTGCGCGATCTGGATCGCGTCCTGCTGGGTGGCGGTGTACAGCACCAGGGCGCGCATGGCCTCCACGTAGGCCTTCTGCGTCATGAGGCTGCGGCGCACGTCCGGGTGGTGGGTGATGGTCACCTTGGGGGAGTTCTTGCCCGCGGCCAGGTCGTTGCCCTGCACGCGCTCCTTGGCGTACTCCAGGGCGTTGAGGTAGCCGGTGGACAGGGTGGCGATCGCCTTCGTCCCGACCATCATGCGCGCGTACTCGATGACGAGGAACATCTGGCGGATGCCGTCGTGCTTGTCGCCCACGAGGTAGCCGACGGCGGGGTGCTTGTCGCCGAAGGTCAGCTCACAGGTGGTGGAGGCCTTGAGGCCCATCTTGTGCTCGACGTTGGTGACGTAGGCGCCGTTGCGCTCGCCGGGCGAGCCGTCCTCGTTGATGAGGTACTTGGGGACCAGGAAGAGGGAGAGGCCCTTGGTGCCGGGGCCCGCGCCCTCGGGGCGGGCGAGCACCAGGTGGAAGATGTTCTCGGTCATGTCCTGCTCGGCCGAGGTGATGAAGCGCTTCACGCCCTCGATGTGCCAGGTGCCGTCGCCCTGGTCGACGGCCTTGGTACGGCCCGCGCCGACGTCCGACCCGGCGTCCGGCTCGGTGAGGACCATGGTGGCGCCCCAGCCGCGCTCGATGGCCAGCTCGGCGAACCTCTTCTGCTCCTCGTTGCCCTCGGCGTGGAGGATGCTCGCGAAGCCCGGACCGGCCGAGTACATGTGCACGGCGGGGTTGGAGCCGAGGATGAGTTCGGCGGCGGACCAGACCAGGGAGCGGGGGGCGCCCAGGCCGCCCAGCTCCTGGGGGAGGTCGAGGTTGTACCAGCCGGCGTCCATGTAGGCCTTGTAGGACTTCTTGAGGCTCTCGGGGACCGCGACGGTGTTCGTCTTCGGGTCGAAGACCGGGGGGTTGCGGTCCGCGTCCTCGAAGGACTCCGCGATGACGCCCGTGGCGAGGCGGTTGACCTCGTCCAGGATCGTGCGGGCGGTCTCCTCGTCCAGCTCCTCGAAGGGGGCCTGGCCCAGTACGTCCTGGCGCCTGAAGACCTCGAAGAGGTTGAACTCGATGTCGCGCAGGTTGCTCTTGTAATGCGTCATGGACAGCTCCGCTGTGTCCCTGGCCGCGGTGTCTGTACACGCGGATCTACCGACTAGTAACAAGTCAATGTTACTACCGAGTAGGCACCTACGCCAGTAGGGGGAGGGAGTTGTGTCCCAGGGGATACCAAAAGGGGGCGAAGTTCTCGTAAGACGTGCGGGGCGGACTGTCCGGGGCGGACTGTCCGGGGCGGGGAGTGCGGTGAGTTGCCGCCTCCCCGCCCTTGTGGAGGTTTCAGCTGGTCAGGAGATAGGGGCGCGTAGCGGGCGGTGCGCCGCCCGGCGGAACGGCGAAGGTGGCCCACACGTGGGTGCCCAGGTCGGCCCAGGGGGCGAGGCGGAAGTGTCCCCAGGCTGTGGACAGGTTCTCCACGAGCAGCAGACCGCGTTGGCCCTCGGCCCAGTTCCACTCGTCCTCCGTCCGCTCCTCCGGGACGGCCGGGATTCCGCCGCCTCCGCCGCAGTCGCTCACCGAGAACCGGAGCGTTCGCGCGTGGGGCATCGACAGCGCGCGGACGACCTCGCCGTCTCTCCCTCCCGAATCCGTGTACTTGACGGAGTTCGCGAACAGCTCGCTGGCGCACAGCCGCACGGTTTCGACGAGGTCCTCGTCGAAACCGGCCAGGTCGGCGGCGAGGTCGGCGCGGACCCGCGCGAGCTGGTCCAGCGCTCCGGGGTAGACGCGGTGCTCCCAGCGGACGAGGGGGTGCGGAACCCTGGGCGTGCTCAGGAAGATCATGCCGGGACCGCCTGTCGGTGGTGCTCCGGGCGGGGCTGCTGAGTCTGCTGCGTCCGTTGGGCCCTTTGGGTCTGCTGTGTGCGCTGTTGCTGCTGGTCGAGCCAGACGCGGGCGAGGCGGGTGAACGTGCGCCAGTCCTCGGGGTCCTCGCACGCGGGGGACGGAGGACGAGGGGCGGGTACCGGAACCGGGGCGGGCTCGGGGGCGAGGGCCTGCGCGGGGACCGGCGCGGGGCCGGTCGCCAGGAGGTCGCCGGAGAAGGGGACGTTCCTGCCCGGCGGGTGGGCGAGGCGGATGGTCGCCTCGCTTCGGACTCGCGCGGACCCGGGCTCGCGGGTTCCTTCGCGGGCCGTGTAGTAGGGGCGGACCAGGGCGATGTCATCGGCGGGGAAGTGCTCGCTCGGCGGAGCCAGACGGGCTGCCGGGACGGGAGCGGCGGGGAGTTTGGGACGCTCGGGGCGTTCTGGGGCCCGGTTGGTTCGTGTGGGAGGTGCGGGAGGCGCTGTGGCCTCGACCGGAGCGCGGACCTGGGCGGGAACCGGGACGTAGCGGCGGACCCGGGTGGAGCGGCGGCGACGGCCGCCGGTGGAGGAGTGGCGTCCGCACGGGGGCGCGAAGAGGGCCTTGACCATGCCGAAGGCGCGGATCAGGGCCGCAGCGCTAAACTGGCGCATGCTGGCAATCCTTGTTGTTAAAGGGCTGATGTTGCTGGCCACGGCCCCGGACGGTGAGTAACCGTCGCGGGGTCATTGTGTGGATGGAGTTGTGTGTCCGGTGCCAGATTAAGGGCAGGGGCGGAGTGGAAGCGAACTTTTCTGCGAACTACTCCCGGGTAATTTCACGCCGGTCGCATCATCGCAGCTCATGGGTGATTTGTGGGTCTTGATCGGCCCCCCGGTTGTCTTTTGTATGACCCTGATGTCGGAATTCATTGCTTTTGCTCATAATTTCGGTTCTTATGTGGCGATGTGAAAGGCGAGCCGGGTGTCTTGTCAGCTCTGTTAGAACCCCTGGCTCGGTCCAGGCGTCGGGGTTAGCCTTTCCCGTATGGAGCACGAGGGCTGTGGCCATGCGGACGTACGGCTGCCTTCGCCGTTGGAGGAGGTCAACGACGAGTTCCTGCGCGAGCACGGGGTCCGTCTGCTGCTCAAGCGCGATGACCTCATCAGCGCGGAGGTGCCGGGAAACAAGTGGCGCAAGCTCCACCTCAACCTCCAGGCGGCGCACGAGCAGGGCCGTTCCACGCTGCTGACCTTCGGCGGCGCCTACTCCAACCACATCCGCGCGGTGGCCGCGGCCGGAAGGGCGTGCGGGTTCTCGACCATCGGCGTCATCCGGGGAGAGGAGCACCGGCCGCTCAACTGGTCGCTCGCGTATGCCACGGAACAGGGGATGCGGCTGGAGTACCTGGACCGGGCAAGCTATCGGGCCAAGCACACGTCCGGGGTCGTCGGCGGGTTGCGCGAGCGGTTCGGTGACTTCTACCTGTTGCCCGAGGGCGGGAGCAACGCACTGGCCGTGCGCGGCTGCGCCACGATCGCTGACGAGATCAACGAGGGCTTCGACGCCGTCTGCTGCGCGTGCGGTACGGGTGGAACCCTCGCTGGCCTGGCGGCAGGGCTGCCCCCGGAGCGGGAGGCCATCGGCTTCTCAGTGCTGAAGGGCGGTGACTTCCTCATTGAGGAGGTACGTCGGTTCCAGGAGGACGCGGGTGCGGTGACCGGCAACTGGTCGATCGAGACCGAATACCACTTTGGAGGGTTCGCCAAGTACCCGCCTGAGCTGGCCGCCTTCATCCAGGAGTTTCATGGGCGCCACGGGGTACTGCTGGAGCGGATCTACGTGGCCAAGATGCTCGCCGGGGTCTACGACCTGGTGGCGCGAGGAAGGTTCTGTCAGGGCAGTACCGTGGTCGCACTTGTTACTGGTCCGCCCGAGGGCTCGGATGGTCAGAACGCGGGAGGTCGGGCGGCGACCTGAAAAGGGCGGCACTACGTGAGGAGTGCCGCCCTGTGGCCTCTGGTGGCTAGCCGAGGCTCTTGAGCGAGTCCACGAGCGCGGTCCACTCGGTGGCCGCGAACGACAGGTGCCCCAGTTCGCGGTTCTGCGTGTCCCGCACGGCGGTGGTGGCACCCTCGGCGACCTCGACGCAGTTGGTTTCGGCGATGCTGTAGCTGCTCTTGTGCCACGAGGGGGTGTTCAAGCGGGCCTCCAGGCAGTTGGTTTCAGCCTTGCTGTACGTGGACTTGTACCACGATCCTTCGATCATCACTCAACTTCTCCTTGTGCTTTCTTGAGCAGCGACCGTGACTGATCCGGAGGGAGTGCGAATCCCCGCAGGTCTCCCATGCGGGATACGTGTTCTTCGACAGTGTCCGCGTCGACGATCACGCCTCCAACTGATCCGGTCTCCAGGTAGAGGAGCATCCCGGCGTCCGGGACTCTCAGCAGCATGAAGCCGTTGTCGAGTCCCGGGTGGTCCCAGGTATCGGCGGGGACGACCAGGATCTCCACTCTGCTCCGCGTGGAGACCTCCAACAGGTACCCAAGCTGTTCCCTCATGGTGTCAGGGCTGCCGAGACGCCGGTACAGCACAGTCTCGTCTAGGACAACCGAGAAGAAGGGGGCGTCATCGCGGGCCAGGATGACCTGTCGCTCGGTGCGCTCCTTCGCCTTCGCTTCCACCGCTGTTTGCGAGTCAGCCCGGTTTCCTGCCCGGATCGAGGCGCGCATGTAGTCGCGCGTTTGTAGAAGTCCGGGGATGAGCAACGGGTGGTACTGCTGAATCTGGGTGGCTCTCTGCTCCACGATCGGCAGTTTCCTGTACCAGTCCGGCGGCGTGTAGGCCTCGTGCTGTTTCTCCCACACGGCGACCAGGCGACCTTCGCTGTTAAGCGCCTGGTCAATTCGTTCCGCCGTGTCCTTTTTGGCAGGCGTCTTTCCCAGCTCGATATCACTGACCGTCGCCTGGGACGCTGGTAGCAGGCTTGCCAGCCTGCTCTGTGAAAGTCCCGCCTGTTCGCGAAACCGGCGCACCTCGGCGCCGAACTTCCGAGCCTTTGGATCGACCTCGTTCGCCATGCACAGCTTCTTACCAGTCCGCTATCAGGCGCCAACAGGGTTTACCTGAGAATTTCGCATTTCCCAGCGATCGGTAGATCAGACGAGCCTTCCGATGAGACTGTGACGACGGCCGAAGAAAAGTCCCGGCGGCTGTACTGACAACCCCGGGACCTGGTCCGGAACCCGTGCTTCTCACGACAACAGGTACGAACATGAACCAGGCTATCCCTCGTCAGTCCGCCCCGGAAGGCGTCCCCAGCCGCCGAACGCCGATGCTCCAACCGCCCTGGCGGATGCGGTTCGACGACTCCGACCGCTGCGGCATCGTCCTGGGCAGCGATCCCCGCCACGTCGGGATCGCCCGGGACTGGGCCTACCGCAACGCCCGCTCCCCGCGCCGTGCGGCCTTTCCGCTGGTGTTGGCCGTGAGCCTGCTGGTCACCAACGCTCAGCAGCACAGTCGATCCGGCGACCCCGGCGGTACCGTCCGGGTCACGCTGCACCGCAAGCCCCACACCTACACCCTGACGGTCACCGACAACGGCCCCAGGCCGGACCAGCCCATCCGCTTTCCGCGTCCGCGAAAGCCCACGGAACCGCTGGAAGCCACCGGCAACGGGCTGCTGATGCTGGACGAGCTGACGGTGTCCTGGGACTGGACAGGGAACGCGGGCGGACCCCTGACGGTGCGCGCCCTCATCGACCGCACCGGGCACCAGTGGGCCGGGGCCCTCACCGCCAGCGCCTGAGGAACGGCACTGCCTCGCGCCACGCCCACCCGCCGAACACGGAAAGTGCCTCATGCCCGACTACAGCTACCTTCTCGACGGCCGCCCCGACGTTTTCACCCCCGGCGAAGTCGCCCAACTGTTCAACATCCGCCCCCGCAGCCTCCACCGAGGCGACTGGGACCGTGTCCTCCGGCCCTTCCGCACCCCGGGCGGAGCACGCCGCTACCCCAAGGAACACATCGCCGCACTCCTGAACCAGCCGGACGCTTCCGGGCCCTACCTGTAGGGCCGCCACGAGCCGGGTGGGAAGCACGGGCTCAGCGGCACGGCGAAAGCTCCCCGGTTCCGCGGGCACCGTCCGAGCGGAACTGGTGGAACCCCGCGCTGACCTGGTGCGAGGTATCCGAAGCAAGGAAGGAACTCCCTATGTCCTCCACGAACCTCTCGGCACTGCTGGAGTCGCCCGACGGCGAGTCCCGCGCGCAGATCGTCCGCCTCGGCGACGCCTTCCCCCTGGACCCCTCCACAGCCGTCTTCGAAGCCAGCGACGAGCCTCCGACCCGGGTCCGACCCTGGGGACTGCGGCGCGCTGTCACCCCGAAGCTGCGCCCCGAGGTGGCCGAGGCAGTGGACCGCTACGTCTACGACCCCGTGACCCAGCAGGGCACCGATCGCCTCACCGGAGCACCGGCCGTGGGCAAGCGCTCCAGCGGCACCAAGGAGACCACGGGCGAGCCCGACAGCGCGCGGCCGAGCACCGAGGAAACCACCACCGACTGATGGCCTCCTCCGCAGCACGGAAGGCGGTGCTCGTCCTCACCCACACCGAGGACGGCACCGCCGACCCCGTGATCCACCACCTGTCCGAACGCGGCGTGCCCGTCGTGCGTATGGACCCCGGCGACTTCCCCGCCTCGATGACCGTGGAGGCCGCCTTCGACGGGAACTGGGAGGGAACGGTCCATGATGCCTTCCGAAGCGTGGACCTGGGATCGGTACGCGGCGTCTACTACCGGCGCCCCTCCCAGTTCACGTTGGTCGAGGGCATGTCCGGCCCCGACCAGCGCTGGGCCTACCGCGAGGCCCGCATGGGTTTCGGAGGTGTCCTCCTGGCACTGGACTGCCTGTGGGTCAACCAGCCGTCACGCATGAGCGCGGCCGAGTACAAGCCCGTCCAGCTCGCGGCGGCGGCCAGGGCCGGGTTGAGGGTGCCGCGCACGATCATCACGAACGTGCCCGACCACGCCGCCGACTGGGCCGCCGGTATCCCCGGCCCCGTCGTGTACAAACCGGTCGGCGGCGCCTTGCACGTCGAGCAGGGACGTACCCGGATCATCTACGCCAGTGCCGTCACCGCCGTTGAAGAACTCCGCGACCCCGCCGTGGGGCTGACCGCTCACTGCTTCCAGGAGTGGGTGGACAAGGCGTTCGAGGTCCGCCTAACCGTCGTGGGCGAGACGATGTTCGCCGTGGCCATCCACGCCCAGTCCGAGGCCGCGCACATCGACTGGCGCAGTGACTACGACGCCCATCGGTACGAGGTCATCGACGTCCCCGACGAGGTCCGCTCCGGCCTGGGGCGCTACATGCGTTTCTTCGGGCTCGTCTGCGGCGCCGCCGATTTCGTGGTCTCGCCGGACGGCGGGTGGACCCTCCTGGAGGTCAACCCCAACGGTGAGTGGGGATGGCTCGCGGACCGCTGCGACCTGCCCATTGGACAGAGCATCGCCGAACTACTGGAGAAAGGACAGATGTGACCGGAGTTGTTCACGAACCCTCGTCCACCCTCGTGGCCCGTCTGGTCGAGGATGGCGCGCTGGTGCCCGGCGACCGCCTCACCGAGGCGTTCCGACGCGTGGACCGGGGTGTGTTCGTCCCGGCCTTCGCCCTGCACGAGGACACTCCGCAGGGCTCGCGCCACAGGCTCGTACGGAGTGATGACCCCGACCAGCGTGAGGAGTGGGCCCGCCACGTCTACGCCGACGAGACTCTGACCATCGAGATCGCCGGAGAACCGGTGACCGACGCCCTACCCGGGGGCACCGGAACCGGCCGGTGGACCAGTTCCTCCACGATGCCCAGCCTCATGGCGCGGATGCTCCACCAACTCGACCTGGACGACGACCCCCGCGTTCTGGAGGTCGGAGTCGGATCGGGGTACAACGCGGCGGTCCTGTGCGAGGTGCTGGGTTCGGACCGGATCACGAGCATCGACATCTCACCGCGCCTGGTCTCCGACGCCGCCCGGCGCCTCTCCGTCCTGGGATACACACCTGTCGTGGCCGAGCACGACGGGCACAAGGGATTTCCCGACCGCGCTCCGTACGACCGGATCATCAGCACCACGGCCTTCACCCACGTTCCACCGGAGTGGATCAACCAGGTGGCACCGGGAGGAAGCATCCTCGTCAACATCGCGGGAGGCACCGGGGGCGCCATGCTCAGGCTCCACGTGCGCGACGACCGCACCGCGCGGGGGCACTTCCTTCCGCAGTGGGCCGGGTTCATGCCCGCACGGAGCAGCGTTCCCCGTCAGCGCGTCAGTGTGGACGACGCCGGGGAACGGAGCACGACCACGTTGGACCCCGCCCTCCTCCGTGAGGAACGGGTGATCGCGTTCCTGGCGCAACTGGCCACCACGGACGCCGACACCGTTCTCAGGACGGCCGACACCGGAGACGACTTCCTCTTCATGGAGGGCGCCGACGGGGCCTGGGCCGAGATCGACACCGACGCGGTCGAGGGCCGATACCCGGTGGTCCAGGGCGGACCCCGCCGTCTGTGGACGCGGGTGGAGGAGGTGCACCGCTGGTGGGTCGCCAACGGTCAGCCGGACTGGAGCGCCTTCGGTGTCACCGCCACGCCTGAGGACCAGCACGTGTGGTTCGGCTCCACCGAGAGCGACCAGCGCTGGCCGCTGCCGCTTCCGTAGGCAACGGCCTTCCTGTTCTGGAAGAGGCCCGACTCAAGGACATCAGTGACCTCCTCCTCTCCCGAGACAACGCCTGACCTCCACCAGGCGTGGCACCACGCCATCGCGGCCCTGAATCTGACCGCACCCGATGACGATGGTGACGCTCTGCATCCCGGGGTGGGTGGCCGAACCCTCAGCGGTTCGGCCACCACCACCGAGGGAACACCCGTGTGGCTACGCGTCATGTCCGCGCCCCAACCAGGTGGGAAGGTATGGGAAGGCGCGGCCCTGGCCGATGCGCTGGTAAGCGCTGATGTCCCCCGGCCGCGCCTGCTCGCTGAGCACACCTGGGGCACGGCCCCCGCCTTCCAAGCCCTGCTGTGGGAGCACACGCCGGGGACCGTAGTCTCACGGACCCCGGATCTGACCGTTCCCGTGAAGACCGACGCCCGCTGGTGGCACGACCTGCGCCATGCGCTGACCGTTCTTCGTGCCGCTCCTGCTCCTGAACAGCGACAAGTGGTCTCCCAGGCGTTCGTCCACCGCATCCCCAACCACATTCCCGAGATCGCGTTGGCCGACGTGGATCTGGACGTCCGGACCTGGGTGGCCTCCCACGGGGATCTGCACTGGGCCAATCTGACCCGCGATCCCCTGATGGTTCTGGACTGGGAGGGCTGGGGCCTGGCGCCGCTGGGCTACGACGCCGCCGTTCTTCACGCCTACGCGCTGGCCCAACCCGAGACGGCGGCCGAGGTGCGTGAGGTCTTCGCGGACGTGCTGAACACCGACGCGGGGAGACTGGCACACCTGATCATCTGCGCCGAGATCGTCCAAGCGGCCGAGCGGGACGCCGTCCACGCGCGTCTGGCCCCCTACGCGCGCAGGTTCGCGGCAGGGCTGTTGACGACGCCGTAGCAACGGCCCCGCTGGCCTGTCCCACCCACCGGAGCCTATGGCCGCTGCTCAGAGCGCCGTCGACTCCTGTGCCCAGACCGACGGGGCCGCTCCACCGTCGTCCGGCGACGCGCCGCCGCGCGCCGCCGGACTATCGTGTGCCCATGAGTCCTTCGCCGCCGTCCGCGTCATCGGAGCGCCGCCGCGAGGAGCTGCGCGACTTCCTCCGCACACGCCGCGAGGGCCTGAGCCCCGAGGACGTCGGGATGCCGAGGGCCGGGCGCCGCCGCACCCCCGGACTGCGGCGCGAGGAGGTGGCCGTGCTCGCCGGAGTCGGCGTCTCCTGGTACACCAGGCTCGAACAGGGTCGCGACATCAACGTCTCCGGAGGCGTTCTGGACGCGGTCGCCCGCACCCTGCGGATGGACGCGGACGAGCGTGTGCACCTCTACCTCCTCTCCGGCCTCAACCCCCCGGTGGCCGAGGAGGCTCCTGGGGCCGGGGTTCCGGACGAGCTCCTCCGGGTGCTGGACTCCTGGGCTCCCCGCCCCGCCTACATCCGCGACCGCCACTGGAACCTGGTGGCGTTCAACGGACCGGCCGCGGAGGTGTTCGGCTACGGCGGCACCGACCACAACTGTCTGGTGACCTTCTTCACCAGTGCCAGCTACCGCCGTCTCATGAGGCACTGGAACGACGCGGCGCCCGGAGTCGTCGCGCGCTTTCGCGGGGACGCCGCCCGCTACCCCGACGACCCGGGGTTCGCCCGGATCGCGGCGGACCTGAGATCGGTCAGCCCCGAGTTCGCCGAGCTGTGGTCCCGCCACGAGGTGGCCGCCGCCTCTCGCGCGGTCAAGGCCGTCACCCATCCCGACGTCGGAGACCTCGTCTTCGAGGCGTCGCTGCTGTCCATCCCCGATCTCCCCGGCCATTCCCTGGTCCTGCACAACCCCAGTCCCGGGACCGGCACCATGGAGGCCCTGGAGCGCCTGGCGCGCAGCGCCCGCCTGGTGCGCAGCGCCTGAGCCGGGCCCGCGAGGGCCGCGAGGGTGACACTGGCAGTGCCAGGACGGCCCGGGTCTGCCACCTCCGCCCGCCCGGTACCAGGATGGGCCGCGCGGACAACCGCACGGACCGAACGGAAGCAGGGGTGGACGGCATGCGCACACGTGAGTTCAAGGGGACGCGGGTCGGCGGCGTAGGACTCGGTCTGATGGGGATGAGCTGGGCCTACTCGGCCTCCGAGCGCGACGACGCCCGGTCAGTGGAGCTGATCCGCGAGGCCGTCGGTCTCGGGGTGACGTTCCTGGACACCGCCCAGGCCTACGGCGGCGGGCACAACGAGGAACTGGCGGGCCGGGCGCTCAAGGGGCTGCGCGACCAGGTCGTGGTGGCCACCAAGACCGGACTGGTCATGGACGAGGCCGAAACGTACGCGATGCACCGCGACGGAACGCCCGACCATGTGAGGCGGTCGGCGGAGGAGAGTCTGAGGAGGCTCGGCACCGACGCCGTCGACCTGTACTACCTGCACCGGGTCGACCCCGAGGTGCCGCTCGCCGAGACCTGGGGTGCGATGGCCGAGCTGGTGGCGGAGGGCAAGGTGCGCCACCTGGGGCTGTCGGAGGTCACCCGTGACCAGGCCGCGGAGGCGCACGCGATCCACCCGGTCGCGGCGGTCCAGTCGGAGCTGTCCCTGTGGACCCGCGACGCCCAGGGAACGCCGGGCGGCAGCGCGGGCGGGGGAGGCGGCCTGACGGGAGGGGCCGAGGGTCCGGGTGACGTGGTCGGCTGGTGCGCCGCGAACGACGCGGTGTTCGTGCCGTTCTCCCCGCTCGGAAGAGGGTTCCTGACCGGGGCGGTCACCGCTTCCTCGCTGGAGGAGGGTGACTTCCGCGCCAGCCAGCCGCGCTTCCAGGAGGAGGCGCTGCGGGAGAACCAGCGCATCGTGGACGTGGTGCGGCGGGTCGCGCAGCGCCACGGCACCACCCCGGCGCGGGTCGCGATCGCGTGGACGCTCGCGCAGGGCGACCACGTCATCCCGATCCCCGGAACGAAGAAGTCGGCCTACCTGCGTGATAACGCCGGTGCGGCCGACCTCGTCCTGTCCGCCGAGGACCTGCGGGAACTCGACGAGGTGCCGTCCGCCACGGGCAGCCGGTACTGACGGCGTCCGAGGCCATCGACGGCGGCGGCCGGAAGCGGCGTTACGACGGCGAGGGGTGGAGCCTGGTGGAGTAGCCGCCGGGGCCGCCCCTGCCCGGGAGGACAGGAGCGGCCCCGGAGACGGAACGCGGTCGGAGATCAGGCCTGGAACTCGGTGATCGTCTGGGCGATACCGTCCTCGACCTCGACCCCGGCCAGAACGACGGTCCCGTCCTTCAGTTCAGCATCGAACTCCTCCATGCTGCACTCCACGGTCCCGGTCATGTCGTCGTTGGGGACCTCGGGCGCGCAGGTGTACAGGCCGCCGAGGATCTCGGTGTCCTCGGTGACGTAGAACGCCTGGTCACCGACGATGTACTCGTACGGAGCCAGGTACACGACCTCGCCGGAGAGGGTTCCGGTGAACCCTTCGGCACCGGCCTCCACACCCTGGGTCTCGGCTCCTCGCTGCTCGGCGGCCGCCGCCGGGCTGAAGCCGGTCGCACCGAGGGTGAGCAGGCCAGCGGAGAGAACGGCCAGCGCGCTGGTGCGGATATCGCGATTCATCGCGTTCCTTTCCTGTGGGGAGCGGTGTGTGAATGGACTCGCCAGGGATTGGGGGATGAGTGCGTTATGCGTGGTCGTGCCCCCGGGCTGGCTACTCAAACGCTGATCGTGGATATCGGGGAGAATCCTGAGGGTGTCGGAGTCGTATCGGCCCGAGGGTTAACCGTCGAATTTCAAGGATTGAACATGGTGGAGCGGTTTGTGCTGTCCGGGTGAGGGAAGGGTGGCCCTTCGCCTGGTCGGCGCTGCTGTCCGTGCAGGATGGCGCGGCCCCGGGCGTTCCGTGTCCGGGAGGTGCCCTGCCGCCTGTGCCCATGATCAATGACGGAAGCTAAATATCCCGTTAGGCTGTACTGTTTTCGCAGATTTGTCCACGGCGAGACGACCGGCTCTTGTCGGCGGGCACGGAAGTGGTTGGAAACCGGTCTGATGTGCCTTGGACGCGCGTTCGGGATCCGTGGTTCTGTCGACTGGGAAAATGCGCGAATTTCCCGGAGCGGACCCCGGGAAATCCGCGTCGCCCGAACGGTCCCCGGAAGACCCTGGGCCGTCCCGCCTCCGCCTCCACCCACCTCCGCCTGCCGCCCTGGCCCGGGCGCTCCCGGCGCGCTCGTATCCTCGGACCCGGACCCGTCACCCGAGGTGGAGAGCGACGACGCGATGCTGGAGATGCTGCCCGGACTCGTCCGGATCTACGAGGAGTGGGCGGAGCGGTACCCCGACGTGCAGCCGCTGACCATCCAGTTCGCGCCGGACGGCGAGTCCGCCGACGGCCTCGACGGGGTCCTCGCCTACCCCCTGGACGGCCACTGGCTGCTGGTGTCCTTCGGGCTGACCGAACTGGGGGAGAAGACCAGCGAGGAGGCCCGGGTCTCCGGCTCGGGCTTCGAGTTCACCTGCCGCCTCCCGCGCGAGGACGGCGACGAGGCCGTGCCCGCCTGGATCCTGCGCGTCATGCACGCCCTGGCCGACCGCTTCCTCGCGGGTATCGACCTGGACGTGGGCCACTGGATCGTCACCCCGTCCCCGCTCGGCGGCGAGCCCGCCAACGGCGACATGACCTCCCTGGTCATCGTCCCCGACACCGAGGTCCGCGCCATGGACACCCCGAACGGGATCGTCCTCTTCTTCCAGCTCGTCGGCCTGCTGGCCGAGGAGGGCGAGGCGATCCAGCAGGCGGGGACCGCCGCCCCGCTCGTCGCCCTCCTGCGCGACCGCGACCCGAGGATGACCACCGACCCCTCGCGGGAGCCCGTCCGCCTCTGACGCCGTCGGAGACGACAACCCAGCGGCCTGCGTACGTAATCCTGTACAATGATGGGTGTAACGACGGAACCAGGAGGCGCAGCGATGAAGACGATGAGCTACTCGGAGTCCCGCGCGAACTACGCGGCCACGCTCGACTCCGTCGTGAACGACCGCGAGGAGGTCGTGATCACCAGAGCCGGACACGAGCCGGTGGTCATGATGGCGCTGTCGGAGTACGAGACCCTCAGGGAGACCGCCTACCTCCTCCGCAGCCCGGAGAACGCGCGACGCCTCGTCACCGCCATCGAGGAGTTGGAGTCCGACCAGGGGATCGAACGGGGCCTGGCCGAATGAAACTCGTCTGGGCGCAGGGCGCCTGGGAGGACTACGTCTGGTGGCAGGGCCAGGACCGCAAGGTCCTGAAACGTATCAACGTCCTGATCAAGGACATCGACCGCAACGGCAACGAGGGCATGGGCAAGCCCGAACCCCTCCGTCACGGCTTCCACGGGTACTGGTCGCGGCGGATCACCGACGAACACCGGTTGGTCTATCGGATCAGCGAGGACGAGATCCGTATCGCCGCCTGCCGGTACCACTACGGAAAGTGATCCGATGGGCCGCCACCCGCAGGGGGTGGCGGCCCGTACATGTCACCCGGCCAGTGCCCGGAGCCCCGTCCCCGCCCGATCGCGGTGCCGGTCCCGCCCACCGGAGCCTCCGCTCTCCGCCCGGAGTGCCGGGAACCGGCTGAGGACACGGAAGGGGCGGTACCCCGTGGAGGAGTACCGCCCCGGCGGACCTGGTCGTCCGCCCTCCCCGGGTTCCGGAGATCAGTTCTGGTATTCGAGGATCGTCGTGGCGACCCCGTTGACGATCGCGACCTCGGCGTAGACGTAGGTTCCCTCCGCGAGGGCGGTCTCGAGCTCGTCGAAGGGGCACGACAGGTTTCCGTGGCCGTCCTCGTGGAGGCCCTCCGGGCCGGGGCAGACGTAGATGCCGCCGACGTGCTCCGTGGTCTCGTCGACGTAGAACGCCTGGTTCTCGACGAGGTACTCGTACGGGGCCAGGTAGGTGACCTCGCCCGTCAGGGTCGTGGTCACCCCTTCGGCCGAGGAGTCCCCGCCCCCGGAACCGCTCTCGGGATCCCCGTGGCCGTCCGTCTGGTACTCGGTGATCGACTCGGCGAACCCGTCCACGATCGCAACCTCGGCGAGAACGGCGGTTCCCTCCTGAAGGGCGGCGTCGAGCTCCTCGTAGGAGCACTCCACGATTCCGTAACCGGTCTCGTCGACGCCGTCCTCGGCGGGGCAGACGTTGATCCCGCCGAGGACCCGCGTGGTCTCGTCGACGTGGAACGCCTGGTTCTCGACGAGGTACTCGTTCGGGGCCAGGTAGGTGACCTCGCCCGCCAGGGTCGTGGTCACTCCTTCCGCACTGACGCTCTCGGCGCTCTGGGCTTCCGCGTCGAACGGCTCCGCGTCGGCCGCGTCCTGGCTGAAGCAGCCGGTCGCGCCGAGGGTGAGCAGACCGGCGGTGAGAAGGGCGAAGAGGGAGGAACGGGTGCTGCGGCTCATCATGTTCGTTTTCTTTCAAGGAGTGGATGCGCGAGAGGTTCACACCGGAGTTCGAGAGCTTTGGTCGACCGCTTCAGCGGGTTTGCCGGGGCTTCCCGAAACGTCTGGCGAAGGTGAAGGAGGGAGTTACAGGGTCATGGGAACCGCGCCCGCCCTGACAACTCCTTGAATGTATCACCGAATTCCGGTCGCCCTTGTCCTGCAAAGCCCTTTTTCGTCTCGGCGCGGGGCGGTCCGCAGTGCGGAGCGGGCAGCGGCGCAGGGCGGCCCGCACTGCGGGGGCTGGCGGCGAAGAGCCGGGGAGGTCGAACGCGGCTTTCCCCATAAGGCCAGTTCAAGCCGTGTATGGGTCTCGCGTGCGGCTCTCTTGTCGCGTGTCCGTCCGGTCACATTGCGTTTTTACGAAAAAAGTTCTGTCAAGAATGGGCCAATATTTCGAGGCATAGAGAAAGGATCTGGCTGGGCGGTGCCGGTCCCCCTGGTTTGTTACTGTGAAGCAGATCACTCTTATTCTTTTATTGGCGGTTCTCGGATTCCCCCTTGTGGGGGAGGGCGCTTTAGACGGCTGTACGGGCTGTGTGGTTCTTGCCTTCTGTGGATTTTCGGGGTCTCCGGGCGGCCCCGCGCGGGTCGGCCGCCGGTGGACGCCGCGCCGCTCGTCGCCCTCCCGCGCGACCGCGACCCGAGGACGGTCACCGACCCCCCACGCGAACCCGTCCGCCTCCTGATCCCTTCGACCTGACGGACCGCACCCACGCACACGGGCCGTCCTCGCGTTCTCCCGCTCGCGCGGCCGGGAAAGTGCCGCTCCCCCGACCGCGGGCTCACACCCGCACCCACGCAAAAGGGCCGCCACCCGTAGGGGGTGGCGGCCCGCACGTGTCATCCGGTCAGTGCCCGGAGCCCCGTCCCTGCCCGATCGCGGTGCCGATCTCGCCCACACGGTCGGCCAGCAGGCCCATCGCGCCGATGGCCCTGGTCATCGGGTCGTCCTCGGCGCCGCCCAGCGCCCGGCCGCGGCGGAAGGCCTCCTTGACCTCCGCCCACCGGGCCTCCTGCTCGGGGGTCATGACCCCGCGCAGCTCCGCGAGCTTGAGCAGGTTGGCCTCCGCGCCCGAGGTCAGGGTCTGCGCCTCGCCCAGGTAGTGGTCGTCGATCACGGCCTCCACCTCGGCGTCGTTCATGACCGGCACGATCCGCTCCGCCAGCCGGTTCATGTTCCGGTACGAACCCTGGAGCCGGAACGGCGGCTCGGTGCGCGCCTCCTCCGACTGCGCCGCGGAGGCGATGTAGGCCGCGTTGTTGGTCATCACCACCTCCTGAACCCGCAGCAGCTTGCGCAGCACCGACACGATCCGGTCCACCTCGACCGCGGAGTAGGGGTGGTCGAGCTGCTCCGCGCCCACCGAGTCGTCGCCCCGCGCCATCCGCACGAACCGGTACACGTCCTCCCTGTCCCGCGTGGACAGCGGGGCCAGGGTCGGGTTCGAGGTCAGCGCGTTCTCGACGTAGCTCAGCGCGAAGAGCTCCTCCCTGCCCGACAGCACGTCGCCCAGGTTGTACACGTCGGCGCGGTTGGCCAGCATGTCCGGGATCCGGAACCGCTTGCCCTGCTCCGTGTACGGGTTGCCCGCCATGCACACCGCGAAGCGCTTGCCCCGCAGGTCGTAGGTCCGGGTCCGCCCGTTCCACACCCCCTCCATGCGGCGCTGGCCGTCGCACAGCGAGATGAACTTCTGGAGCAGCTCGGGGTTGGTGTGCTGGATGTCGTCCAGGTAGAGCATCGTGTTGGCGCCCATCTCCAGCGCGAAGGAGATCTTCTCGACCTCCTGGCGGGAGGTGGCGTCCGGCGCCTCGTCCGGGTCCAACGAGGTCACCGCGTGTCCCAGCGCGGGCCCGTTGACCTTGACGAACACCAGCCCCAGACGGCTCGCCACGTACTCCATGAGCGTGGTCTTGCCGTATCCGGGCGGGGAGATGAGCAGCAGCAGACCGCTCTGGTCGGTGCGCTTGTCGTCCCCGGCCGCGCCCAGCTGCTTGGCCAGGTTGTCGCCGATCAACGGCAGGTACGCCTCGTCCAACAGCCTGTTGCGGACGAACCCGCTCATCACCTTGGGCCGGTACTCCTCCAGCCGCAGCCGCTCGCGCTCGGCCGCCACCAGTTCGTTGCGGCGCCGCTGGAAGTCCCGGTAGGCGGGCACCTCCTCCAGCCGGAACCGGCGGGTGCGCGGCAGGAACTCGTCCAGCCGCAGCTCCAGGGAGCGCTCGCGCACGCGCGGGTGCGACCCCAGCAGCCCGTCCACGCTCTCCGCGACGGCCGCCGACGACTCGTACCGCTCCACGGCGCCGCCGGTCAGCTCGATGGCGGCGGCCTCGGGCAGGTCGCCCGGGTCCACCTCCTCCAACGTGGTCGCGAACGCCTCCAGCCAGGCCGACACCAGCTGGTGCCGCGCGGACAGGTCGCCGTCGAGCGCGCGCAGGTCCTCCTCGAAGGCCCTGCGCGTGCTCTCCCGCGCGCTGCCCATGGCCCGGTGGAACCGGTCCAGCAGCAGACGGGCGCCCGCGCCGGTCACGAACCCCCGCTCCCCGGGCCCCTCCGACGCGACCTCCTCGAACAGGTACTCGCCCACCAGGTCCAGGTCGGCGTCCTGGTGGAGCCCGGTGTCGGTGAGGAACCCGTCCACGGCCGCCGCCAGCTCCGCGCGCAGAGAGTCGACCGCGGCCGACCCGCGCATCCCGAACACCTCGCGGGCCCGCGCCAGCGAACCGGCCCGGGTCCGCCACGCCGACCGCCGCTCCTCGTCGGCGCCGAAGGCCCAGAACACCTGCGCCGCGGCCCGGACCCCGCCCGGATACCGCAGCAGTCCGGCCCCCGCGCGCAGCCGCAGCAGCACCGACAGGATCCGCGCGGCGTCGTGGTCGTGCACGCCCCGCTCGTACCCCTCGTCGTAGCGGGCCTCGGCGAAGCCGCGCACGAGGTCCAGCAGCGACGACCCGTCCTGCGCACCCGCCTCCGCCTCGCCCAGCCGCTCCGGCGTCAGGCCCTGCGCGCCCTCCTCGGCCGCGGCCAGCACCGACGCGGCCAGGTACTCGGACCGGTACACCTGCGGGCTCTCCGACACCAGGACCCGGTCCCACAGGTGCCGCGTCCGCCCGAACGCCTCGTCGGTGACCGGCGCACGGAAGTCGGTACCGGTGATCGCCACCGACATCTCCCCTCCGTGCGGGGTGAGGGTGAGGTCGATCGGCTGGGTGTTCACGGCGAAGCGGTGCCGGCCCAGCCGGATCGTCTCGCCACCCGCGCCGCCCTCGAACAGGTCGGCACGGTCCCGCAGGGCCCGGCCCGCCTCCTGGCGGGCGGCCAGGACCTGCCCGTCCAGCTCCTCCGCGCGCACGGTCTCGCCCAGCGCGCGCAACTCCTCGGAGGTGCGGCGCAGCCGCGCCACCATCGCGTCCGACGCGAAGTAGGTGTTGACGTCCTCCAGGGTCTCCAGCGCCGCGATCCGGCGGTGCACGCCCTCCAGCACGCGGGCGGCCGACGACGCCAGGCGGTCGGCCCGCCGCGCCCGCTCGTCCACCAGACCCTGTTTGCGGGTGGAGAACGCCTCGTACACGTCCTCGCGCTTGTCCGCCAGCTCCCCGAGGAAGTCGTCGAACTCGGCGAACCGCGTCTCCAGGTTCTCCAGCTGGAGCATGATCCGCCCCAGCTGCTCGTCGCACCGGTCCGGGGTGTCGGCGGCGGCCAGCGCCCCCGTGATCGCCTGCCCGAGCAGGGCGAACTCGGCCGCGAACTCCGCCCGCCCCTCCAGGGCGAGCAGTTCACCGCGCCGCGCCTCCAGCGTGGCGCGCGCCCGGTTGATCCCGGCCAGCACCTCGCTGACCCGTTCCAGGATGCGCGTGCGCACCTGGGCGTCGCCGATGTCCAGAGAGCCGACGACCTCGGTGACCACCTGTAGGCCCTCGGTCTGCTCGGCGATGCGCTCCCCGACCGCCGTCGCCGCGCTGACCGCCCCGATCCCCTCGGCGTCGGCGACCAGCCGCGCCACCTCGTCGTGGTACCCGGCGAAGGCGTCGTCGCGCTCCAGGAAGGCCACCGTGCGGCGGCCGGTGGCGTCGACCTCCTCGGCGAGCCTGCCGTCCAGCGCCTCCAGACGCGCGGTGTCCACGTAACGCGTCTCGCGCAGCGTGGCCGTCTGGCCCTGGGCGCGGCGCAGCCCGGTCAGCCGCGCCACCCAGCCCTCCGCCGTCCGCGGCGCCTCCCCGCGGGCGGTGCGGATGAGCGAGGCCGCCCTCTCCTCCGCCTCGGCCAGGGTGTCGGCGGCCTGCCGGGTCAGCGCCTGGACGGTCTCGAACTCCTCCAGCACCCGCGCGGCGGTGTCGCGCACCTGCGACAGGGGCGCCGCCAGGTCGCCCAGCTCCTCCTCGCCCAGCCAGTGGAACCGGTCCGTCACCCGGCGGCAGGCGGCCATGAGCGCCTCGAACACCTCGGTGGAGGGCCGCATGTCCTCGGCCATGCGCGCCACCGACAGGCACTCGGACACGCCCCGCACCAGTTCGGCGTTGCCGATCCTCTCCAGCGGGCCGGTACCCACCGGCTGCGCCGCCGCGTACACGTCCGACGCGTACGGCGTCTGCCACACCTGCATCGGGTGCACCCGGGTCGGCTCGCCCGAGTTGTCGCGGAACACCGTCATGGTGCCGTCGTCGAACAGCGAGTACCCGTGGCAGACGATCGGGGTGGCGACCTCCTTGCGGATGGTGTTGTAGGGCAGCAGCAGGCTGCGGCCGTCCGCGCGGGAGTGGAAGACGTAGAGCACGTCCTCGCCGTTGGGCGAGCGCACCAGGCGCTCGAACTCCAGGTCGGTGACGTCGGTGTCGAAGGTCCGCGCCACCCCGGTGGCCAGGTAGTAGCCGCCGGGGAAGATCAGCCCCTGGTCGTCGGGCAGGCGCTGGCAGGACTGGCCGATGCCGTCGAGGCGCTCGACCTCCTTGGTACGCGTGTTGAAGACCAGGTGGCGCCACTCGGTCTCGTTGTAGGGCAGCACGCGCAGCAGGATGAGCGAGCCCACCCGTGCGTGGTGCACGGACGCGTCGGCCAGGCTCTGCAACGGCTCGTCCACGGGCTCGCTGTAGACGCCCTCGCCGACCTCGGTGTTGTTCTCGACCTTGATGGTGAGGTCGCCGCCGACC
Source organism: Nocardiopsis deserti (assembly GCF_008638355.1). Lineage (NCBI taxonomy): Bacteria > Bacillati > Actinomycetota > Actinomycetes > Streptosporangiales > Nocardiopsidaceae > Nocardiopsis > Nocardiopsis deserti. Next base: position 144,987 of record NZ_ML703347.1, read on the forward strand.
GTCTCCACGAACAGCTCGTCGAGGATCGAGATGTGCGGGTGGCGGCCCGCCACGTGGTCCTCGCGCGTGGCCTCCACCCACGTGAAGTCGTGCGAGGGCGGGAACACGTGGTCGCGCTCGCCGCGCGCGTCGAGGTAGGCGACCTCGCCCGTCGGCGACACCGACCACCGCAGCACGCGCACGTCCTCGGTGCGCGGGCCGGTCTGGAACACGGCCAGCAGCCGCTCCTCGACCCGGCGCAGCTGGAGCAGGCGCGCGTCGCGGTAGTACCGGTAGAGCTGGCCGAAGTCCTGCCGGAACCGCTCGTCGTCGAGCAGCCCGGTGACGGCGTCCCCGTCGGCGTCGGCGAAGGCGAAGCCGTCACCGGTGCGCTCGTGGCGGTGCAGCGAGAACACGTCGGGGACGTGGGTCTCCCGCTGCATGCCGATGAACACGTTGTAGCCGAACAGGATCACGGCGCCGTCGGCGCCGTCCGCGGCCGGACGCCCCACGCTCACGATGTCCCGGGGCACGCAGTTGTGCTCGGTGCGCACGCGCTCGGTGCCGAGCAGGGTCAGCTCGGTGCCGCCGAACACCTCCAGACGGCGTGCGTTGAGCTGCTCGGTCCGCCGGGCCAGTTCACCGGTCTGCTCGCGCAGCCGGGCGCGGAGCACCTCGTAGGTGCCCGCGTCCAGCGAACGCGCGTCCCCGGCGTCCGGCCCCTCGGTCTCCTGGGGCAGGGCCTCTGTCACGAAGGTTTCCCTACTGCTTGGCGAGGGCGGAGGCGGGCAGCTGGTCCACGCCCAGCGATCGGGCGGTGCCGAGCAGGCCGTCGAGCCTGTCGGCCTGCGGGCCGCCCGCGCCGATCAGCTTGAGCAGCAGCGCGGAGACGGTGAGGTTCTTGACGTCCTCGGTGTCCACGGAGCTCAGCACCCTGCGCATGTCCGCGGCGAAGTCGCCCTCGCCGTTGAGCCAGTTGCCGCCCAGCGCCTGCACGGTCTTGGAGTTGCCGACGAAGCCGTCCACGGCCTTGCCCAGACCGATGGAGCCCACCATGCGGTCGAAGAAGGCGCCGTCGCCGCCGACGATGTTGATGTCGGCGTTCTCCAGGCCGGTGGCCAGCACGGTGGCCTGGGCCTCGGCGACCTCGCGCTGCACGTTGATCCCGGCCAGGCGGATCTCCTTCTCGGCCTCCAGCCGCAGGCGGTACTCCTCGTGCTCGCGGCTGACCTGGTCCAGGGCGGCCATGGCCTCGGCCTTGTCGGTGAGACCGGCGGCCTCGGCGCGCAGCTTCTGCTCCACGCCCTCGGCCTCGACCCGGGCCTTCTCGCTGGCCACGACGGCCTCGGCGCGGCCGACCTTCTCGATGGCCTCGGCGTCCTGCTGGCGGACCTGCACCTCGGCCAGTCCGGCCGCGGCGGCCTCGGCCTGGATTCCCTCGGCGAGGCGGATCTTGGCTCGGGTGTCCAGTTCGGCTGCCTGCTGGCGGGCCTCGGCCAGGGTGAGCTCCTCGGCGGCCCTGTGCTTGGCGGCGGCCTCGGCGGCCTCGGCGGCCTTGATGTCCTTGACCAGGTTCTCCTGGGCCTCGGCCTCGGCCTGGATGATGACGGCCTGACGGGTGCGCTCGGCCTCCTCGACGGCGCGCAGGCGCTTGATGGCCTCCTCCTGCTCGGCCACGGTGCGGTCCACGGCGATCCGCTCGCGGACGACGTCGGCGACCTCGCGCTTCTCGGCCTCGACCTCCTTGTCCTTGGCGATGCGGCTCAGCTCGGTCTCGCGCTCGCGCCCGATGACCTCCAGCAGGCGGTCCTTCTCGATGCGCTCGCTCTCGATGGCGATGACGCGCTCGCGGTTCTTCTCGGCGACCGCGATCTCGCGCTGCTGGTTCTGGTGCTGGACGCCCAGCGCCTCGGAGGTGCGGATGTTGGCGGTCTCGGCCTTGAGCCGCTCCTCGGCCTGCACGCGTGCGGTCTCGGCCTCCTCGCGGGCGCGGATGATCTCGATCTCGCGCTTGGCCTTGGCGGTGGCCTCCTCGCGGCGCTTCTCCAGCTCGGCGAGGGTCTCGGCGGTCTCGGTGTTCTGCCGGTCGAGTTCCTTGCGGCGGTCGTTCTCGAACTCGTTGGTGCGCTTGTGCTCGATCGCGGTGCGCTCGGTGATCTTGGAGATGCCCTGCGCGTCGAGGATGTTGTTGGCGTCGTGCTGGTGCAGCGGGGTCTGCTCCAGCTCGTCGATGGCCACGTCCTCCAGGCTGTAGCCGTTGAGGTCGGTGCCGATCAGGGAGATGATCGCCTGGCGGAACTGCTCGCGGTGCGTGAACAGCTCCTCGAAGTCGAACTGCTTGCCGACGGTCTTGAGGCCCTCGGAGAACTTGGAGTTGAACAGCTCCTGGAGCGTGTCCTGGTGGCTGGCGCGCTCGGTGCCGATGGACTTGGCGACCTTCTTGACGTCCTCCGCGGTCTCGTTGACCCGGACGTAGAAGTACACCCTGATGTCCGCGCGGATGTTGTCCTTACAGGTCAGACCCTCGCGACCGCGCCGGTCCACGGTCAGCGTCTTGAGCGAGATGTCCATGATCTCGGCCTTGTGCAGGACCGGGAGGACGATCGAGCCGGTGAAGGTGACGTGGACGTCGCGGACCTTGGAGATGATCAGCGCCTTGCCCTGCTCGACCTTGCGGAAGAGGCGGGTGACCATCAGGAGCAGGGCGATGAGGACGACGACGCCGATGGCAAGGGCGACGCCGATGGTCAGGAAGGCCGCGTCCGCGGCCTCCTGGCCGTTCGCGGTGGCACTCAGCAACACGTGGGGGTCTCTTTCTGCAAGGGGATGTGCGTAAGAGGGGGAGAGCGCGTGGGGAGCGGGGGTGGCGGCGGGGATCCGGTCCCTGATCGGGGGCGCTCGACAGGTGTGACGCGGCGCGGTCGCGAACGGTTCCGCGTACCACCCCGTACTTGGGGCGGACGGAGCGGAGTTCCGAGGGCGACCTGTTCGGACGCCCGCGGGGGTTCCCGCCCTGTGTGCGTCTGAACACGGGTCGGAGCGGAGCCCCAAGGAGGCAGGCGTCAGCCCTGGCCGGGGTCCAGCGCGGCGTCGAAGTGGGTGACGAGGAAGACGTCCTGCTCGGCGCTGTGGTCGAAGATCAGGGCGGTGCTGCCGACCGGCAGGACCTCCTGGCCGATGGTGCGGACCGGGATGGAGATCGACGCGCCGCCCGCGGTGGTGATCTCGGCCTGGCCGAAGCCCTCGTTGGCCTCGCCGATGCGGATCGTGCAGGTGCGTCCGACCAGCTCGTTCCTGGAGCCGCTGCCGCGGTTGGGCAGGAAGCGCTGCACCGACATGACCAGGCCGCTGGTGACCGCCCACGCGGCCACGAGCGCGATCAGCAGGACCACCAGGCCCAGGGCGATGAGCAGGGGGGTGGAGGTGGTGTGGAGGAGGCTGGTCATGATGCTTCCCATCATGCTCACGAACCAGGCGACGCAGACCAGCGAGCTCAGCGCCACGGTGACCGGGACCCTCCCCAGGCCGACACGGCTCATCAGGGAGCTCAACCCCGCGGCCTCGCCCGAGTCGTCCACGCTGTCGAGCACGTCGGAGCCGGTGGCGCCGACCGAGACGAGCAGCCAGTAGACCGCGACGACGACCAGCAGCGGGGTGAACAGCACGGTCGGGAAACCGAAGGCGGTGTCCAGGAACATCCCCACCCGTCATCCTCCTCCGCGCCGCACCGTGCCGGAACTCTACCGAACCGCCCGGTCCGCGACGCGGGCGGGCGTCCCCTTGGCCGCTTGCGGCCACCGGGACGGCAGGGCTCCGTCCTGCGGACGGAGGTGTCGGAGACCTGGTGCGCGGTCCGGCGGGGACGCGGGAAACCCCCGGAAAAAACTTCGGGGGAGGTGTCGATCCGGCGCGGTGCCGTTCGACGTGTGGATGAGAGCGGGGGAGCGGACCCCCACACCGCACGAGAGGCGAACACCATGCGCTACATGATGACGATCATGTCCACGCCCGAGTCCGAGGCCGTCGACTACGAGCCCAGCCCGGAGATCTTCGAGGCGATGGCCGCCTACAACGAGCAGCTGGTCAAGGCCGGTGTCCTGCTCGCCGGGGACGGCCTGGCCCCCGCCTCCGAGGCGACCCGGGTCACCTTCAGCGGCGGCAACGCGACCGTCACCGACGGGCCCTTCGCGGAGGCCAAGGAGTTCGTCGCCGGGTACTGGGTCCTCCAGGTGTCCTCGCACGAGGAGGCCGTGGAGTGGGCCAAGCGCTGCCCGCACCCGCCGGAGGGCGACGACACCGAGATGAACCTGGTGCTGCGGCGCATCTTCGACACCGACGACTTCGGTGACGAGATGCCCGAGCACCTCAAGGAGCGCGAGCGCGAGCTGCGCGCCCAGGGGTACTCGCACGGCGGCTGACCCGTACGTGCTTGCGCGGGCGCGGCCCACGGTGCTGAGATTGCCCCGTGAGCCACACCGACGCCACGCGCGCGGTCGAGGCGGTCTGGCGTATCGAGTCGGCCCGCCTCGTCGCTGTGCTCACCCGCATGGTCGGCGACGTCGGCCTCGCCGAGGAGTTCGCCCAGGACGCGCTGGTCAGTGCACTGGAGAAGTGGCCCGGCGAGGGGGTTCCCGACAACCCCGGCGCCTGGCTGACCACCGTCGCCAAGCGCCGCGTGCTCGACCGCTGGCGCCGCGACGAGCGCTTCCAGCAGCGCATGGCCGACCTCGGCCGCGAGATCGCCGAGCACGACGGGCAGGCCGAGTTCGACGCCGTCCTGGAGGAGGACTACGGGGACGACCTCCTCCGGCTGATGTTCGTGTGCTGCCACCCGGTGCTGTCCACCGAGGCCCGCGTCGCGCTCACCCTGCGCCTGCTCGGCGGACTCACCACCGAGGAGATCGCCCGGGCCTTCCTGGTGCCCGAGTCCACCGTCGCCCAGCGCATCGTGCGCGCCAAGCGCACCCTCGCCAGGAGGAGGGTGCCCTTCGAGGCGCCCGTCGGCGAGGACCGCGACGCCCGCGTGGCCTCCGTCCTGGAGGTCGTCTACCTGGTGTTCAACGAGGGCTACACCGCCACCTCGGGCACGGAGTGGACGCGCCCCACGCTGTGCGAGGAGGCCATGCGTCTGGGCCGCGTGCTCGCCCAGCTGCTGCCCAAGGAGCGCGAGGTGCACGGACTGGTGGCGCTGATGGAGCTGCACGCCTCGCGGTTGCGCGCCCGCGTCGGCCCCGACGGGGAGCCCGTCCCCCTGGCCGAGCAGAACCGCGCGCTCTGGGACCGCCTGCTCATCACGCGCGGGCTGGAGGCCCTGCTCAGGGCGCTGCCGCCGGACCGGAGCCAGCCCGGCGGGCCCTACGTGCTCCAGGCGGCCATCGCGGCCGAGCACGCCAAGGCGTTCACCGCCGCCGACACCGACTGGACGGTCATCGCCGCTCTGTACCTGGCCCTGGTCGAGGTCACCGGATCGCCGGTGGTGGAGCTGAACCGGGCGGTGGCGGTGTCGATGTCCTCGGGGCCGGACGCCGCGCTGGGGATCGTGGACGCGCTGCGGGGCCAGCCGGAGATGGGCGACTACCACCTGCTGCCCGCCGTGCGCGGCGACCTGCTCGCGCGGCTGGACCGCCGCGCCGAGGCCCGCGCCGAGTTCGAGCGCGCGGCGTCCCTGACCCGCAACGAGCGCGAGCGCTCCCTGCTCCTGGAGCGCGCCCGCGGCTGCGAGGGCTGAACTGGCCCGAGCGGCCGGTTCCACGGCGTCGGGTCCGGGCGCGGTTCTGCCCTGAACAGGCAGCCCTGGCGGGTCGGGGCCGGAACCGGCAGGCTCCCGGCCACGGGACTTCTGGTTCTGGGCGGTACCGGGTTCGCGGGGCGGGCGGTCGTGGAGGAGGTGCTCGCGGCGGCTGCGGAGGAAGGCGGCGGGCTGCCTCCTGCCACTGTCGGCCATGGTGCACCGTCCCTCCCCCCGCGGGTAGTGCTTGTACCAGGATGAGCAGGCTCCCGGTGCCAGCGGACAGGTGAGCATGAGAACCGTGTAGCCGCGCGGGTGGCCGGAAGCGGCCATTCCCGCGAAGGCCGATGCCCTTTCCGGATGTGCGCGGAAGGCTGTGACGGCGTCTTTTCTCCCGGGGTTCCACAACAAAAGTCAGGGCGCGTGTTGACGAAGGGTGTGCCGGCGTTTGCGCGGTCCGTGCTTCTCTCTCGAACGCTTTCTCCGCCCGGCGTGCTCTCGCGGTGGATGGCGCATATCCGCTGGGCGAAGTGGTGTGCAACCCACGAAAGTCATACTCCCCGGTTCCCCGGCGGGCTCGTGGTTCACCGCCCGTGAGACGGAAGGAGCCTTGTTAGGCTCCTCGCGGATCCCCGGCGGGGAACGCGGAAAGGAGAATGACCGCGTCTCTCGCTGAAGGTGTTTTCCAGTATTCCTCCGACGAGAGCGAAATGCATGCCAGCGATCGAGATAAGGAACGTGTCCAAGACGTTCCGCGGCCATCAGGCCGTCGACCACGTCTCCTTCACGGTGGAGCCCCGCACGATCACCGGCTTCCTGGGCCCCAACGGCGCGGGCAAGACCACCACCCTGCGGTGCCTGCTCGGCCTGGTCCGTCCCGACAGCGGCGAGGGGCTGGTCAACGGCCGCGTCTACACGAGCCTGCCCAATCCGCTGACCGAGGTCGGCGCGGTGCTGGAGGCCACCAACCTGCACCCGGGGCGCACCGGCCGCAACCACCTGCGCGTCATGTGCGACGCCGCGGGCCTGCCCCTCTCCCGCGCCGACGAGGTGCTGGACGAGGTCGGGATCTCCGGTGCCGGGAACAAGCGGGTCGGCGGCTACTCGATGGGCATGCGCCAGCGTCTGTCGCTGGCCGGGGCGCTCCTGGGCGATCCCCGGGTGCTGATCCTGGACGAGCCCGCCAACGGGCTGGACCCGGAGGGCATCGAGTGGCTCCGCCGGTTCCTGCGCCGCCAGGCCCACGACAGGGGCGTCGCCGTCCTCGTGTCCAGCCACGTCCTGGCCGAGGTCGAACAGACCGTCGACAACGTCGTCATCATCGCCAGGGGCCGTCTGGTCCACCAGGGAACCCTCGGCGAACTCACCGGCAACGGGGAGAGCCTGCACGACGCCTTCCTCCGCCTCACCGCCTCGGGGACGGCCGCCCACCCGTTTGGAGACCGCCAGTGACCGCTCTCGTCAGATCCGAACTCCGCAAGGTCCTCACCACCCGGTTGTGGTGGATCCTGCTCCTCGCCGCACTGGCCTGGGTGGCCCTCTCCCTGGGCCTCGCGGTCTTCGCCTCGGGGGTGGAGGGCGGCCTCAGCCGCGACAGCACCGCGTTCGCCGCCTCCGTCTGGACCATGGGCGCCTCGGGGTCCCTCTTCGTCATGGTCATCGGCATCATGATGGTGACGTCGGAGTACCAGCACCGCACGATCAACGTCACCTTCCTGACCAGTCCGCGGCGTCCGCCCGTGATCCTGGCCAAGGTCGTGGCCGCGGCTCTGGTCAGCCTGCTGTTCGGCGTGGTCGTCGTCGGGCTGTCCTCCCTGGCCGCCGGGGCCTCCATCCTGACCGGGGGAGGCGGGTTGAACCTGGTCGACAACCAGGTGCCGCGCATCCTCGTCGGCTCCGTGGGCGCCTACGTCGCCTACGCCATGATCGGCGTGGGCGTCGGCGCGCTCATCCGCAACCAGGCCGCCGCTCTGGTGTTCGGCATCCTGTGGGTGTTCATGCTGGAACCGCTCCTGAGCGTCGTCCCCCAACTCCAGGACCTCGGCAAGTGGCTGCCCGGCGGCGCGTCCACCGCGCTCTACGACACCGGGATCGTTCCCGGCTTCGCGGGACTGCTCCCCGTGTGGGGCGCGGCCCTGGTCCTGGTCGGCTACGCCGCCGTGACGGTCGCACTGGCCTCGGTCACCACGCTCCGCCGCGACGTGACCTGAACCCCGGTTCTGCCCTGAGCAGGCAGCCCTGGCGGGTCGGGGCCGGAACCGGCAGACTCCCGGCCATGAGACTTCTGGTTCTGGGCGGTACCGAGTTCGTGGGGCGGGCGGTCGTGGAGGACGCGCTCGCCAGGGACTGGGACGTCACCGTCTTCCACCGCGGCAGGCATTCCGCGCCCCCCGGTGTCACCGCCCTGCACGGGGACCGCACCGAGGCGGGCGGACTCGGCGCCCTGGCCGAAGGGCGCTGGGACGCCGTCGTCGACACCTGGTCGGGAGCCCCCGCCGCGGTGGCCGACGCCGCGAAGCTCCTCGCCGACCGGGCCGGGCACTACGCCTACGTCTCCAGCCGCTCCGTCTACGTGTCCCCCGCCCCGCCCGGGCTGGACGAGGACGGGCCGGTCGTGGACGCCTCCCCCGAGGACGCCAGCACCGACTACGCGCGGGACAAGCGGGGTGGCGAACTGGCGGCGGAGGCCGCCTTCGGCGAGCGGGCCCTGTCCGTGCGGGCGGGGCTGATCCTCGGACCGTACGAGAACATCGGCCGCCTGCCCTGGTGGCTGGAGCGGATCTCCCGGGGCGGTCCCGTCCTGGCCCCCGGACCGCGCGACCTGCCGTTGCAGTACGTGGACGCGCGCGACCTGGCGGCCTGGACCCTCGACGCCGTCGAGGCCGGACTTGGCGGCCCCCACAACCTGGTGAGCCCGCCCGGGCACACCACCACCGCGCGGCTCCTGGAGGCGTGCGTGGCGGTCACGGGCTCGAACGCCGAACTGCGCTGGACCGACCCCCGGGTCATCCTCGACGCGGGCGTCCAGCCGTGGACCGAACTGCCCGTGTGGGTGCCACCCGGCGAGCTGTACGACACCCTGCACCAGGGGGACGTGTCCAGGGCGCTCGCGACGGGGCTGCGCTGCCGCCCGGTGGCCGAGACCGTCGCCGACACCTGGGCGTGGCTGCGGACCCTGGAGGGCGGAGCGCCCCAGCGCACGGACCGCCCCCGCGTGGGCCTGGACCCGGAGGCCGAGGCCCGTCTGCTCGCCGGAGCCTGATGGGTCCCCGGGCACGGCGCGGGGCCGCCCCCTCGGGACGGCCCCGCGCTTTCCGTACAGGACCCGGCGCCCCGGCTCCCGGCTCAGGCCACCGGGGCCTCCTCTGCACCGTGCGAGGTCACCCGGAGCCTGTCCGCGCCCTCGTCCACGTCCACCACCACGGTGGCGCCCTCGGCCAGGTCGCCCGACAGCAGCTCGCGCGCCAGCGGGTCGCCGATCGAGGACTGCACCAGACGGCGCAGCGGACGCGCGCCGTAGTTGGGGTCGTAGCCGGTCAGCGCCAGCCACTCGCGGGCGCCCGCCGTCACCTCCAGCCCCAGCCTCCGGTCCGCCAGCCGCCGGGCCAGCTTGTCGACCTGCAGGTCCACGATCCGCGTCAGGTCCTCGGTGGACAGCGCGTCGAACATGATCACGTCGTCCAGCCGGTTGAGGAACTCCGGCTTGAACGTCGCGCGCACCACGTCGAGCACGCGCTCGCGGCGCACCGCCTCCTCCAGCGACTGGTCCACCAGGAACTGCGACCCCAGGTTGGAGGTGAGGATCAGGATGGTGTTGCGAAAGTCCACCTGACGGCCCTGGCCGTCGGTCAGGCGGCCGTCGTCCAGCACCTGGAGCAGGGTGTCGAACACCTCCAGGTGCGCCTTCTCGACCTCGTCCAGCAGCACCACCGTGTACGGGCGGCGGCGCACGGCCTCGGTCAGCTGGCCGCCCTCCTCGTACCCCACGTAGCCGGGGGGCGCCCCCACCAGACGCGACACCGAGTGCTTCTCGGAGTACTCGCTCATGTCCACGCGTACGATCGCGCGCTCGTCGTCGAAGAGGAACTCCGCCAGCGCCTTGGCCAGCTCGGTCTTGCCCACGCCCGTGGGGCCCAGGAACAGGAAGGACCCCGTCGGCCGGTCCGGGTCGGAGATGCCCGCCCGCGCCCGCCGCACCGCGTCCGACACCGCGGCCACGGCGTCCTTCTGCCCGATGAGGCGCCTGCCCAGCTCCTCCTCCATGCGCAGCAGCTTGGAGGTCTCGCCCTCCATCAGCCGCCCCACGGGGATGCCGGTCCACGCCGACACCACGTCGGCGACCTCGTCGGCGCCCACCTCGTCCTTGACCATGGTGGCGCCGCCCCGGCTGGCCGCCCTCTCCTCGTCCCTGCTGGCCTCCTCGACCTGCTTCTCCAGCTGCGGGATGTCCCCGTACATCAGCCGGGAGGCCGCGCCGAAGTCGCCCTCGCGCTGGGCCAGCTCGGCCCGCGTGCGCAGGTCGTCCAGCTGCCCCTTGAGCTCACCGACCCGGTTGAGACCGGCCTTCTCCTGCTCCCACCGGGCCACCAGCCCGGTCAGCTGCTCCTGCCGGTCGGCCAGGTCCGCGCGCAGCCGCTCCAGCCGCTGGCGGCTGGCCGGGTCCGACTCCCTGTCGAGCGCCATCTCCTCCATCTTCAGGCGGTCGACGGTGCGCTGGAGCTCGTCGATCTCCACCGGGCTGGAGTCGATCTCCATGCGCAGCCGGGACGCCGCCTCGTCGATGAGGTCGATCGCCTTGTCCGGCAGGAACCGCGCGGTGATGTAGCGGTCGGACAGGGTCGCGGCGGCCACCAGGGCCGAGTCGGCGATCTGCACCTTGTGGTGCGCCTCGTAGCGGCCCTTGAGCCCGCGCAGGATCGCGATCGTGTCCGCGGCCGAGGGCTCGCCCACCATGACCTGCTGGAAGCGCCGCTCCAGGGCGGGGTCCTTCTCGATCTTCTCCCGGTACTCGTCCAGGGTGGTCGCGCCCACCATGCGCAGCTCGCCGCGCGCCAGCATGGGCTTGAGCATGTTGCCCGCGTCCATGGCGCCCTCGGCGGCCCCGGCGCCCACCATCGTGTGCAGCTCGTCGATGAACGTGATGACCTGGCCCTCGGACTCCTTGATCTCCGAGAGCACCGCCTTGAGCCGTTCCTCGAACTCGCCGCGGTACTTGGCGCCCGCCACCATCGCGGACAGGTCCAGGCTCACCAGGCGCTTGCCCACCAGGGACTGCGGCACGTCACCGGCCACGATCCGCTGGGCCAGGCCCTCCACGACCGCGGTCTTGCCCACGCCCGGCTCGCCGATGAGCACGGGGTTGTTCTTGGTGCGGCGGCTGAGCACCTGGATGACCCGCCGGATCTCGCCGTCGCGGCCGATCACCGGGTCCACCTTGCCCTCGCGGGCCCGCTCGGTCAGGTCCACCCCGTACTTCTCCAGGGCCTGGTAGGTGTCCTCCGGGTTCTCCGAGGTCACCTTCCCCGTGCCGCGCACGCGCTCGAACCCCTCCAGGAGCGCGTCGGGGGTGGCTCCGGCCTCGGTGAGCAGCCGTGACGCCTCGCCGCCGTCCGCGGCCAGCCCCACCAGCAGGTGCTCGGTGGAGACGTACTCGTCCTCCATCTGCTGCGCGCGCTGGGCCGCGGTGTTGATGGAGACGATCAGCTGGCGCGAGGAGCTGGGCGAGCTGACCGTGGACCCGGCCGCCTTGGGCAGCGCGCTGACGGCCGCCTCGACCCTGTCCCGGAGCGCGTCCGGACTGGCGCCGACCTCCTTGAGCAGCGGGCGGGTGACGCCCTCCGCCTGGTCCAGCAGGGCCGCCAGCAGGTGCACGGGCTCCGTCTGCGGACTGCCGTCCGTGGTGGCCCGGCGGATCGCCACCGACAGGGCCTCCTGGCTCTTCTTGGTGAGCTTGTAGTTCATGCGCGGTGACTCCTTTCACAAGTCGTGTCACGGGGGGTGATGTCCGACGGCCGACCGCGCCCCCGTGTCGCCGTGGCGGAGTTCCGTCAGTCCTGCTCGTCCTCGGTGCGGCCCGAGGCGCCGGGACCCCTGCCCCGGCCCTCCTCGTCGTTCCTCGGCTCGGCGGTGTTGAAGATCGTCACGCGGGTGCGGCGCACCAGCTCGCCGCGCACCCCCGTACCGCCGTCGGCCGGGCGGCCCCGGCGCGCCACCGCCCGGCGCGCCGCCTCCAACTCGTTGGCCAGGTGGAACACCTGCTCCCGCAGCTGCTCCACCTCGTGCTCCAGTTCCAGGATCCGCTTGATCCCGGCGAGGTTGATGCCCTCCTCCTGGGACAGCCGCTGCACCTGGCGCAGCGTCTGCACGTCGCGCATGGAGTAGCGGCGCCCGCGGCCGGACGCGCGGCCCGGCGAGACGATCCCCAGTCGGTCGTACTGCCGCAGAGTCTGCGGGTGCATCCCCGCGAGCTCGGCGGCGACCGAGATCACGTAGACCGGAGCGTCAGCGCCGAAGGAGTCGTTCACGTCGTTCACGCACCCTTCGCCCGCGTTTCGAGTCCGTCGCGCGGGTCGTAGTCGGAGGTCGCGGCGCGGAACTTCTCCAGAGCCTCGCGTGCGTCTCCGTCGAGAGTCCTCGGTACCGCCACCTCGAGCGTGACGAGCATGTCGCCCGTGGTGCCGTCCTTGCGGTTCGCGCCCTTGCCGCGCACCCGCAGCTTGTGCCCGTTCTGCGTGCCCGGCGGGACCTTCACGGTCACCGGGAAGCCGTTGAGGGTGGGGATGCGCACGTCCGCGCCCAGAGCCGCCTCGGGGAAGGTCACCGGGACGGTGATCGTCACGTTGTCGCCGCTCCTGCCGAACACCGGGTGCTCCTTCACATGGACGACGACGTAGAGGTCACCCGTCGGGCCGCCGTTCTCACCCGGTGCGCCCTTGCCCTTGATCCGGATCCGCTGCCCGTCGGACACGCCGCCGGGGATGCGGGTCTGGACGGTGCGGGTGCTCTTGCCGCGCCCGCTGCCGCTACAGGTGGGGCAGGGGTCGTCCACGACCAGGCCGCGGCCCTTGCACTCGCTGCACGGCTCGGACAGCGAGAAGCCGCCCAGGTTGGTGTTCTCGTGCCCGGTGCCGGAGCACTTGGGGCACATCCGCGGGGCGGTGCCCGACCTGGCGCCGGTGCCCTTACAGGTGGGGCAGGCCGACTCGTCGGCCAGCTGGAAGGAGCGCGTGGCCCCCTCGGCCGCCTCGCGGAAGGTCAGTGTCGTCTCGGTCTCGATGTCGGCGCCGCGCCTGCTGCGCGTGGTCCCGCCGCGCCCGCGGCCGCCGAACAGTCCGCCGAAGAGGTCGTTCAGCCGCTCGCCGCCGCCCGAGGTCCCCGTTCTGCCGGCGCCCTGTCCGAACAGGTCGCCCACGTCGAACCCGCCGGCGCCGGTGCCGCCGCCGGGGCGGTAGGAGCTGCCGAACAACGAACGCGCGTTGTCGTACTCCTTGCGGCGCTTCTCGTCCGACAGGACGTTGTAGGCCTCGGAGATCTCCTTGAAGCGGTCGGCCGCGCCGGGGTCGTCGGCGTTCGCGTCCGGGTGGTTCTCCCTGGCCAGCTTGCGGTAGGACTGCTTGATCTCGTCCTTCGAGGCGGTCTTTGAGACTCCCAGGACCTTGTAGTAGTCCTTCTCCAGGTAGTCCTTGGTGCTCATCGACTGGTGCCTTCCCCCGCTGGTGCCGGTTGCGTCCGATGCTTCCATGTGACCCCGCACCGCGTCGGGCCGGGGTCCGGCTCCGGCCGCGGCCGCCGCTCACGCGGGGCCGCGGCCGGAGGATCAACGGGCGGACCCGTTACCTGTCGTCTTCCCCGCCGTCGGCGCCGCCCGCGGCCGGGGACTCCCCGGCGGGACCCTCGTCCTCGGCGGCGGAACCGGACGCGGCCTCCTCGCCGCCCTCGACGGGATCTCCGACGACCACGCGGGCCGGGCGCAGGATCCTCTCACCGATGCGGTACCCGGGCTGGAACACCTCGATCACACTCTGGACCGAGATGCCCGGAACCGGGATCAGGGTGAGCGCCTCGTGGAGGTTGGGGTCGAACTCGTCGTCCTTCTCCGCGTACCGCTCCAGGCCCAGCTTGGTGACCACGGCCTCCAGGGCCTCGCCCACCGCCTTGAACCCGCCGTTGAGCTCGTCGTGCTCACGGGCCCGGCCGACGTCGTCCAGGATCGGCAGCAGTTCGCCGAGGACCTGGGCGGTGGCCATCTCGCGGACGGCCACGCGGTCGCGGTCCACGCGCTTGCGGTAGTTGGCGTACTCCGCCTGCACCCGCTTGATGTCGTTGGTGAGCTCGACGACCCGCTCGTCCGCGTTGATCGCCTCCGACACCACCGACTCCGGGGTGTCGGGGACCTCGACGTCCTCCAGGTCGGCCTCGACGACATCCTCCTCGGCGACCTCGGGGATCTCCTCGGTCGCGTCGCCCTCGGCCTCGGGGTTCCTGACCTGCCCGGTCTCCGGGTCGATCCGGCGGTTGTCCCGGATCACCGGCCCCTGGCGCTCCTCACCGTCGCCGGTGCCGTTCGTGTTCTCCGACGGTGCCATCTGAGACACGCCCTCCTTCCTCGGCTCGACCTGGGATCAGGACTGGTTGCCCTGGGTGCCCTTGTTGTCCTCGTCGACGATCTCGGCGTCCACGACGTCGGCGTCGTCGGCGGAGCCCTGGGCGCCCTGGGCCGCGTCGCCCTCGGCGCCCTGCTGGCCCTGGCTGTAGATGGCGGAGCCGATCTTCTGGCTGGCCAGCGCGACCTTCTCGCTCGCGGTGCGGATGGCCTCCACGTCGGAGCCCTCCAGAGCGGTCTTCAGCTCGGCGACGGCCGCCTCGGTCTCGGAGCGCACGTCCGCCGGGACCTTGTCCTCGTTGTCCTTGATGACCTTCTCGGTCTGGTAGACGAGGGACTCGGCGTTGTTGCGGACCTCGGCCTCCTCGCGGCGCTTGCGGTCCTCCTCCGCGTACTGCTCGGCCTCGCGGACCATCTTGTCGATGTCGTCCTTGGACATCGCGGAGCCGCCGGAGATGGTGACGGACTGCTCCTTGCCGGTGCCCAGGTCCTTCGCGGTGACGCTGACGATGCCGTTGGCGTCGATGTCGAAGGCGACCTCGATCTGCGGGACGCCGCGCGGCGCCGGGGGCAGGCCGGTCAGGTCGAAGACGCCCAGCTTCTTGTTGTACTGGGCGATGTCGCGCTCACCCTGGTACACCTGGATCTGCACGGACGGCTGGTTGTCGTCGGCCGTCGTGAAGATCTCCGAGCGCTTGGTCGGGATGGTCGTGTTGCGCTCGATGAGCTTGGTGAACACGCCGCCCTTGGTCTCGATGCCCAGCGACAGCGGGGTGACGTCCAGCAGCAGGACGTCCTTGACCTCGCCCTTGAGCACACCGGCCTGGAGCGAGGCGCCGATGGCCACGACCTCGTCGGGGTTGACGCCCTTGTTGGGGTCCTTGCCGGTCATCTCCTTGACCAGCTCCACGATGGCGGGCATACGGGTGGAGCCACCGACCATGACCACGTGGTGGATCTGGTCCAGGCTGATCCCGGCGTCCTTGAGGACCTGCTGGAACGGGGTCTTGGTCCGCTCGACCAGGTCGGCGGTCAGACGCTGGAACTCGGCGCGGGAGAGCTTCTCGTCCAGGTGCAGCGGGCCCTCGGCCGAGGCCGTGATGTAGGGCAGGTTGATCGCCGACTCGCTGGAGCTGGAGAGCTCGATCTTGGTCTTCTCCGCGGCCTCGCGCAGGCGCTGGAGGGCCATCTTGTCCTTGGACAGGTCCACGCCGTTGGAGTTCTTGAACTTCTCCACCAGCCAGTCGACGATGGCCTGGTCCCAGTCGTCGCCGCCCAGGTGGTTGTCGCCGTTGGTCGCCTTGACCTCCACGACGCCGTCGCCGACCTCCAGGAGGGAGACGTCGAAGGTGCCGCCACCGAGGTCGTAGACCAGGATGGTGGCCTCGTCCTCCTTCTCCAGGTGGTAGGCCAGCGCGGCCGAGGTCGGCTCGTTGATGATGCGCAGGACGTTGAGGCCCGCGATGGTGCCGGCCTCCTTGGTGGCCTGGCGCTGGGAGTCGCTGAAGTAGGCCGGGACGGTGATGACCGCGTCGGTCACGTCCTCGCCCAGGTAGGCCTCGGCGTCGCGCTTGAGCTTCTGGAGCACGAAGGCGCTGATCTGCTGGGGGTTGAAGGTCTTGTCGTCGATCTTCACCGTCCAGTCGGTGCCGATGTGGCGCTTGACCGAGCGGATGGTGCGGTCGACGTTGGTGACCGCCTGGCGCTTGGCGACCTCGCCGACGAGCACCTCACCGTTCTTGGCGAAGGCGACGACGGACGGGGTGGTACGGGCGCCCTCGGCGTTGGCGATGACCGTGGGCTCGCCGCCCTCCAGGACCGCGACACACGAGTTCGTCGTACCGAGGTCGATTCCGACCGCACGTGCCATGGTTGCTTCCTCCGTCAAAGTTGAGTCGTTCAGACGTAATTTTGCTTCGTCGGGTGAGGGCTGTCAAGTCAGTTGAGTTGACCCGACTCAAGTTGCTTACTACGCCCTGACAACGGTCGGCCGGACCGGGATGTTCCCGACCTGGGCACTCTGATCGGGGATATGGGCGAACCCCGGGACAAGTCGGGGAGAACCTTGACCCGCAAGATCAGGGGGGCTCGGGGTTCCCCTGGGGTGACTCCGGGGTGCGGGGCGCAGGGCCGTGGTACCCCGTCCCGGGCGGGGCCGGAGGCGTGCCCGGCCCGGGGATCGAGGAGCACCGCGTGCGGCGGCTCGGGGGCCCGGGGGAGTACCGCGGGGGTCGGCGCGTGGGCGGTCACCGGAGGGGCGCCTTCCGGTCAAGCGGAGGGAAACGCCCGTGTCGCAGCACCGGACGCCCGTGGTCGGCGGCCGACGATGGCCCTGCCGCTGACGCGCTGGTACCGCAGGGCGGCGACCGGCGCTGCGGTTCCCCGCCGCGTCCGCTGAAGCCCTGAAACGGAGACGCCCGTGACGCCCAAGGCCCTGCTCGCCTCCGCACTCGCCGCCGCGGTGCTGCTGCCCGCGCTGGGCGCCGCCCCCGCGTCCGCCGAGGACGTCCCCCGGCCGGTCGGGGACACCACCGCATCCGTCGGTGGGGCGCCACCGCCCGACGGGGACGTCGCGGTGCCGATGGGGGAGACCGCCGGGGAGGTCGCCGAACCCGCGGGGGGCGCTGCCGCGCCCGCCGGTGACGATCCGGCGTCCGCCGAGGACGCTGAGGACGCTGATGACGCCTTCTCGCCCACGTACCGGCACAACACCTTCGAGCGCCCGGCCGCGGGCAGCGCCTACACCCTCGCGGAATGGGAGAAGGACGGCTGGTACGCCCCCAGCGCCAGGGGCCTGGAGGAGCGCGCCGTCATCGACGACTCGGTGCCCGCGCACGGGGGCGGTCAGTCGCTGCGCGTGCTCTACCCCGCGGGGAAGATCGGCCCGCGGGACTCCGGCGGGCTGGCACCGTTCCGGATCACCCCGGCGCGTGAGTACTACCTGTCCTTCTGGGCACGCCTGGGTGAGGACTTCAGCTGGGGGACCGCCTCGTTCGGCGGAAAGCTGGGGTTCGGGCTGGCCGGGGGCGCGGGGTGCTCGGGCGGGGACGTCTGCACCGGTGAGAACGGCTACAGCTCGCGCGTGGTCTGGCGCCGCGACGGCAAGGCGGAGCTGTACTACTACCACATGGACAAGAAGGGCGAGTTCGGCGACTCCGAGCCCCTGGTCGCCGACGGGGCCGCCGTCCACCTCCCCCGGGGCGAGTGGGTGCACATCGCCCAGCGGGTCCGCGTCAACACGGTCACCGACGGACAGGCCAACCCCGACGGGGAGATCGAGGTCTTCTACAACGGCGAGCCCGCCGCACTGGTCACCGGCCTGCGCCTGGTGACCGACGAGGACCTGGTGGACAAGGCCTACCTCTGGACCTTCTTCGGCGGCTCCACCGAGGGCTTCGCCCCGGCCCACGACAGCTACGTCTGGTACGACGACCTGAAGGTGTCCACCTCGCGCGCCGACATCTGCGAGCTCGGCGGCTGCGCCTGACCCCTGCCCGGCCTCAGCCGGCCCCCTCCGGCTGGCTCCGGCCCCGGCGGTCCCGTGCGTCGCGCCGTCCGAGGTCCCGGCCCCGGGGGTTGTCCACAGGGAGAGGACAGGCGTTGCCGGAGGTCGGGCGCCTCCGGGAGAGTGGAAGACGGGGGGTCCCACGGGGTCCCGCGCTTCGCCGTGCCCGGGCGCTGCACCGCCTGCGTGGACGGTCCCCGGGGGCGGTTCCCGGGGACGGCCTCCGTGGAGGGTTCCCGCGGACGGCCCGGGCAGTTGTCCACAGCCGCTGATCCGTGGTTGTTCCACTCCCGGCCATGCCGCAACCTGGTAATAGGGGAGAGACGGTGAAGTCACCGATACCCCCGTCGAACCGTCCCGCGACCGCCGTCCGCTACATATAGGACGTGCGGTGCGTCCGAGTCCTGCTCGGGCACACCCGCGCGGTCCTGTCGCACCGGCACCAGCGCCGGACGGCACCGACGCACGCGCGCCGACCGGGTTCCGCGACCCGGTGGCCTGCGGCGACGGCCACGGGGTTCCGTCTCCGCCAGTGGTCGGGCATCCGGTGGCGACCGCGGCATTACTCGCTAGTAACATATAGTTCGACCCCCGGTGTGTGGCGCACCGGACGACGAAGCAGGATGGGAGGCCACGGACGATGCTGTACCTGACACTGGGCATCATCACCTCGGTCTTCGCCGTGGTCGCGTTCACCATGTTCGCTCTGGGTATCCGCCAGATCGTGCGAACCGTGGGTGTGGGCCGCTCGGTGGAGCCGGAGCGCAAGGGGCCGTTCGGACAGCGGCTCACCATGGCGCTCATCGAGATCCTCGGGCACGGGCGGATGCTCAAGCGGCCGTGGATCGGCGTCGCCCACTGGTTCGTCATGGTCTCGTTCCCGTTGCTGGTCTTCACCGTGGTGGAGGCCCAGGGCGAGGTCTTCGACCCGCACTTCAAGCTGCCGATCATCCACGACTGGGCCCTCTACGGCCTGGCCATCGAGTTCATCGCCGCGGCCAGCCTCGTCGGCATCGTCGGCCTGACCGTCTACCGCATGCTCAACGGCCCCAGACGCCTCGGCCGCCAGTCCCGGTTCACCAACTCCCGGCACTGGACCGCGTACTACGTCGAGGCCTACCTGTGGGGCCTGCTGATCTCGATCTTCGTGATCCGCGGCCTCAAGTCGGCCATGGGCGACTTCCCGTTCCCGGCCTGGGCGACGCCGATCTCCACCGGCCTCGGCGCGATCCTGCCCGGCGACCCCGCGGTCGCCGAGCCCGCCATCGCCCTGGTCGCCGCGTTCAAGCTGATCATCAGCTACCTGTTCTTCGTGGTCATCGCCCGCGTGCTCACCATGGGCATCGGCTGGCACCGCTTCCTCGCGCCGGTCAACATCTACTTCAAGCGCAACGCCGACGGGTCCCCGTCCCTGGGCGCGGCCAAGCAGATGATGGACAAGTCCGGCACCAAGCCCCTCGACTTCGAGGAGGCCGACCCCGACGAGGACCCGTTCGGCGCGGGCAAGCTGGAGGACTTCACCTGGAAGGGCCTCCTGGACTTCACCACCTGCACCGAGTGCGGGCGCTGCCAGTCCCAGTGCCCGGCCTGGAACACCGGCAAGCCGCTCTCGCCCAAGAAGGTCATCCTCGACCTCCAGAAGCACACCTACGAGAAGGCCCCGTACCTGCTCCAGGGCATCACCGAGGAGACCCTCGCCGAGAAGCCCGACGAGAGCCACGCGGGTGTGGACGTCCTCGCCCTCCTCAACCGGCCGCTGGTCGGCACCGAGGAGGAGAACGGCGTCATCCATCCCGACGAGCTGTGGGCCTGCACCAACTGCGGCGCCTGCGTCGAGCAGTGCCCGGTCGACATCGAGCACATCGACCACATCCTCGACATGCGCCGCTACCAGGTGATGGTCGAGTCCAACTTCCCGTCCGAGGCCAACACGCTCCTCAAGAACCTGGAGAACAAGGCCAACCCGTGGGGCATGGCCGAGGACCGGCGCATGGACTGGATCGAGGAGCTGGCCTCCCGGGCGGAGAACCCGGTCGAGGTCCAGGTCGTCGACGACAAGCTTCCCGAGGACACCGAGTACCTGTTCTGGGTCGGCTGCGCCGGCGCCCTGGAGGACCGCGCCAAGAAGACCACCAAGGCCATCGCCGAGCTGCTCGACATGGCGGGCGTGAAGTTCGCCGTCCTGGGCGGCATGGAGGCCTGCACGGGTGACCCCGCGCGCCGCCTGGGCATGGAGTACGTCTTCCAGATGCTCGCCCAGCAGAACGTGGAGACGCTGAACGAGGCCGGTGTCACCAAGATCGTGGCCAGCTGCCCGCACTGCTTCAACACCCTCGCCAACGAGTACCCGCAGCTCGGCGGCACCTACGAGGTCGTGCACCACAGCCAGCTGCTGGCCAAGCTCGTGGAGGAGGGCAGGCTCACGCCGGTCAACTCCGTGGAGGAGAACATCACCTACCACGACCCCTGCTTCCTGGGCCGCCACAACAAGGTGTACACGCCGCCGCGCGACATCATGGCGCAGGTGCCGGGCGTCAAGACGCAGGAGATGCACCGCCACAAGGAGCGGGGCTTCTGCTGCGGCGCCGGTGGCGCCCGCATGTGGATGGAGGAGCGGATCGGCAAGCGCATCAACACCGAACGGGTGGACGAGGCGCTGACCACCAACCCCGACACCGTCTCCACCGCGTGCCCGTTCTGCCAGGTCATGCTCGGCGACGCGATCAACGAGAAGAAGTCGCAGGGCGAGGCGAAGGAGACGCTGGAGGTCGTGGACGTCTCCCAGCTGCTGCTGCGCTCGGTCCGGGGTGAGGCCCCCCAGGAGGAGGCCGAGACCGCCGACGCCCAGAGCTGACGCGAGGGCCCCTACGAGGGCACCGGGCCCGTGGAGGGGCCGGGACGCCGACCACACGGTCGGTGCCCCGGCCCCTCCGCCGTCCACCGGCTGTCCGGCGCGCACCCGCCCAGCCGTCTCCGCGCCCCGGACCGCGACCGCTCACGGCGGGAGAAGGGGCCCGCTCACAGGGAGGGACGCGGAGCCGCTCACGCTGAGGGGGCGAGGTGTTCGTCGAGGAACCCGGCCAGGCCGTGCCGGGCGAGCTGGCTGGCGAACCCTCCCCAGTTGAGGTCGAACATGTGCTCCGCCCACGGAATCTCCAGGAGCCGGTGCGGCACCCCGGCCGCGTCGAGCCGGGCGGCCAGGCGGCGGTTGTCCTCCGGGCCCAGGAACAGGTCGTGGCCGGGCATGACCAGCAGGGTGGGCGGAACCTCCGGCGAGACGTACGTGATGGGCGAACTCATCGCGTACTCCTCGGGCAGCTCCTCCAGGGAGCCGCCCATCATGCGCTCGCTCTCCTCCAGGAGATCCTCGCCCATCGGGGAGTTCCGCTGCCGCCAGGGCACCTCGGGCGCCCCTGCGGTCCCGTCCGCCACCGAGTACCAGGCCACGACCGCGTCCACGCCGGTGTCGGACACGTCGCAGCTCGGGGGGATCTCCTCGTCCGAGCTGTACCCGGCCAGGAGGGCGAGCAGGCCGCCCGCCGACTGACCGGTGACGGCGACCCGGTCGGGGTCGGCCCCGTACTCCGCGGCGTGCTCGCGGGCCCAGCCGATCGCGCACTTGACGTCGGAGACCGGTACCGACCAGTCGCCGTCGGGGAAGTAGCGGTAGTCGACGTCGAACACCACGTGCCCGCTGTCGGCCAGCCACGCGTCCCAGCGGGGGAGGAGGCTCTGCGGCAGGTCCTCCGCGCCTCCGTGGACGTTCACCACGATCGGCAGCGGGGCCTCCCCCTCCCGTTCCTCGGGTTCCCACACGTCCAGCTCCAGGTCCTGCGGGTCGGAGGCGTCCCCGACCGCTGACTCGCCGGTGCGCAGGTAGACGCGGGTCTCGGGTGCGCGGTCGGCGCTGGTGGCGAGTCCGGCGGCGTACTCGCCGAGGTCGAGCCGGGCGCCCTCCGCGCGGGCGGCGGACCAGACCGACGCGGGCGGGACGAGCGCGGCGACCAGCACCGCGCCGTTGGCCGCGGCGGCCGCCGCGGCGAGGCGCCGACGCCACACCGTTCCCGTGCTCCTCGCGCCCGCGCTCCGCCCGGTGCCCTCCCGGGTGCGTGGCTGGGGCCTCCCCGCCGCGACCAGGGCCAGGACCAGGCCGAGGACGGCCAGGGCGGCGAACACCAGGCTGAACTCCAGTACCAGCAGTCCGTACTGCCACGCGTTCCAGGAGGTCGGCGGCAGCAGGACGAGCGCGGCCGCACCCGCGCCGAGAAGCGCGGTCGTACCCGCGAGGACGGTCGCCAGCCAGCGGGCGGCCGCGGCGGCGCGGTTCCGTCGGTTCATGGTCTCCCCTTCGAGAACGTTGTCGATGCGCTTGTATCGATACGAACGTATCAGAATGGGGAGTGTGTCAGAATGTGGCCGTGCCCAGGTACGTGGACAAGGACGGACGCCGCCGACAGGTGGCCGCCGCCCTGCACCGGATCGCCGCCCGCGAGGGCCTGGAGGGCGTCAGCATCCGCACCGTGGCGTCCGAGGCCGGGCTCTCCGCCGGAGCCGTCCAACGCGACTTCGGGACCAAGGAGGCGCTTCTCCTCTTCGCCATGCACGAGGTCGTCGAGGCGGTCTCCGCGCGGCTGGACCGGGTGCGGATCGGTCCGGGGCGGCTGTCCTTCGCCGAGGGGCTTCGGCGGGTGCTCACCGAACTGCTGCCGACCGACGACGACCGCCTCGCCGAGGCCCGCGTCTGGTCGGCGTTCTACGCCCGCGCGGCCGTGGACGCCGATTTCGCGGAGGTCCTCGCCGGATTCGACGTCCGGGCCCGCGCCGCTCTGCGCGCCGCCGTCGGCTGGGCGGGCGAACAGGGGGAACTGGCCTCCGGGCAGGACCCGGACGCCCTGGTGGAACTCCTGCTGGTCCTGGTGGACGGGATCTGGCTCAGTGCCGTCCGCCAGCCCCCGGGCGCCCCGATGGACGCCCAGCGCGCGGCGGTGGAGGCGGCGGTCGCGGCGGTCACGCGCGGATAGGCGCCCCTCTCCGGGATCGTCCGCTCCGTCGGCGCGGTCCGGCCGACAGCTCCACCGCTATGACCTCGTGGTCGCCCATGGCCGTTCCTCGCTCCTCCTTCCGCGCGTCCGTACCGCCTCCGCGGACGCTGTGCGGGGGAGGGACTTCCGGAGAAGGGTTGATTAGGTTAGCCTTACCTGACTGTCTTCTATCTGAGGTGGTCGCCCGTGAACGCCCCCGTTCCCCCTCCCGCCGATCGCGCCCGTTCCACCCTGGCCCGCTGCGGCCCGGTGACCGTGGCGGCGGCCTCGGACCGGTTCGGCGAGACGGGGGTCGTGCGCATGGAGGACGTCCCCTGCCACGTGCACACCGACGGCGCCGTGAGCTTCCTGCTGCCCGATGGCCATCCGCTCACGTCCCCCCGGTCCGAGAGCCCCGTGGTGATGGCGGAGTTCACCGACCTGTCGCCCGTGCTGATGCACGACAGGGTGCGGGCGGTGCTGTGGGTGAGCGGCTCCGTGGAGGTGCTGGAGCACGCCGCCGCCCGCGCACGCGCGGCCCGGCTGCCCGAAGCCGCCACCGACGACCGGCTGCTGGAGATCGGCCACGGCCTGACGATGGCGGTCCTGCGCACCGCCCTGGTGGTCCACTCCGACCACGACGGGGCCCACGTGCTCGGACCGGCCGAACTGGCCGCCGCACGCCCCGACCCGTTCTGCCTCTGGGAGGCGCCCTGGCTGCGCCACCTCGACCAGGACCACCCCGACCTGGTGGGTGACCTGCTGGCCGCCGCTCCCGGCGCTCCGCGCGGCGGTCGGCCCCGCCCCCTGGGCGTGGACCGCCTCGGGCTGCGGCTGCGAGTGGAGACCGCGCGGGGGTACCACGACGTGCACCTGCCCTTCACCCGCCCGGCGCGCACCCCCGACGACGTCGCCGTCCAGGTGCACCGGCTGGCCGGGCACCCCGTCCCCCAGGGCTACGACCACGGGTGAGCCGCCGTCGGGCCGCGCGGATGACATTTGTCAGTGCGCGCGTCGGTACGTTCCCCAGTGCGGCCGGTGACAAAGGTGTCTGTTCCCCGTGGACCGTTTCGCGGGAACCTGGGGACATGACGACGACAGCGAGCACCGCAGCGACCGGCTCCGGCCGGCAGGACGCCACCGGCCCGGCGGTGGTCGTCCGCGACCTGCACCAGCACTACGGCGACTTCGAGGCGGTCAAGGGGGTCTCCTTCGAGATCCGCCCCGGCGAGCTCTTCGCCCTCCTCGGGACCAACGGCGCGGGCAAGACCACCACCATCGAGACGATGGAGGGCTTCCGCCGCCCCAGTTCCGGCAGCGTCCGGGTCTTCGGTCTCGACCCCTACGGCCAGCCCGCCGGAGTCCGGGAGCGCACCAACGCCGTCCTCCAGGGCAGCGGCCTGCTGGAGGACCTGAGCGTCGCCGAGACCGTGCACCTGGCCCGCGACCTCGCCGCCACGCCCCGGGACACCGACGAGACGCTGGAACTGGTCGGCCTCGCCGACAAGCGCGGGGTCGCGGTCCGCCAGCTGTCCGGAGGGCAGAAGCGCCGCCTGGACCTGGCGCTGGCACTGCTGACCAGGCCCGAGGTCCTGTACCTGGACGAGCCCACCACCGGCATGGACGCCGAGGGACGCATCGAGACCTGGCGCATCGTCAACGACCTCAAGCGGGAGGGCGTGGCGGTCCTCCTCACCACGCACTACCTGGAGGAGGCCGAGCGGCTCGCCGACCGGCTGGCGATCATGCACCGCGGCGAGGTCCGCGTGGAGGGGACGGTCCAGGACGTCCTCGCGGGCTGGGGCGACCGGGTGAGCTTCGTGCTGCCCCCGAACGTGCGTACCGCCGACCTGCCCGGTGTCGAGGGCGCGGAGGTCTCCGTGGAGACGCGCGGCCAGGCGCTGTGGGCCACCTACACGGTCAAGCGGGGGGACGTCGAGGAGCGGGCGCACCACGCGGTGGCCGCGCTCGTGTCCTGGGCCGTGGAGAACGGCACGGTCCTGCGCAGCCTCCAGGTGCGCAGCGCCTCCCTGGAGGACGTGTTCCTCCGGGTCGCCGACGGCGCCGCCGACCTGGTCTGACGCGCGCCGCCGCGCTTCGCGTCTTCCCCGTCCCGCAGAGCCCTTCGAGGAGACATCCCCATGACCGCGAACACCGCCGCCCCCGCCGCCGATCCCGCTGGTGGCACCACCGGTGCCCGTCCCCGGCCCACCGTCAGCTGGGCCAGGCAGACCATCCGCCTGACCCGGAGCGAGTTCACCCTGTTCGTGCGGTACAAGACCGCCTGGATGTTCCTGGGACTGCCGCTCTTCCTGGCCTTCGTGACCCTCCAGCTTCCCAACCACGAGGTCATCCCCGGCTTCGGGAACGCTGAGCTGGCCATGATCGCCTCCATCGGCACCATCAGCCTCATCCTGGGAATCGGCCACCCCTCCAACGTGTTCACCGCCAGGCGGGAGTCGCTGGTCCTCAAGCGGTTTCGGGTGAGCGGAGTCCCGCAGACGGCGATCTTCGGCGCGGTCATCGGGATCGTCGTCCTCTTCTCCCTGCTCATCGCCGCCCTGGTGGTGGGGATGGTCTTCGCCGCCCCCGCCCGGGTGCTGCCGAGGGACCCGCTCATGCTGGTCTTGGCCGTGGTCCTGAGCGGTGTCATGTACTCCCTGATGGGATTGCTCGTCACCCCGCTGGTGCGCAACGCTGAGTCGGCCCAGATGGCGGCGATGGTGCCGATGATGGTCCTGCTCTTCACCTCCGGCGGGGTCATCCCGCTGGAGGTCCTGCCGGAGACCGCCCGCCAGGTCATGAGCTTCGTTCCGTCCGTCCCCGCCTCCGAGATGGCGCAGGCCGCCTACACGGGCTACGACGCCTTCGGCGGATTCGCCGATGCCGAGGAGCGGAGCTACCTGGGGCTGTGGACGGCGGCCCTGCCCTCCATCGGGGTCATGCTCGCCTGGATCGGGGTGCTGGCGCTGCTGGTGCGCCGCTACTTCAGGTGGGACCCCCGCCAGCCGTAGGGCGCGGCGGACCGGAGGACGGTACGGCCTCGGCCAGCGGTCGGGCCGGGCTCTCCCAACGCCTCTCACGCGAAGGTGGCACACTGTCGGCGACCCGTACCGGCGACGGCGGTTTCCTGCTCGGAGCCGTCCTCCCGCTGTCCGACGGGGCCCACCACACCGAGGAGTCACGTTGAGCGACAACGGCGCGTCGCCCTCCGAGTACACCGCCTCCGACCGGGACGGCGACCGCAGGGTCCGCTTCGCCCGGCGCATCGTCATCGTCTCGGTGGGCTTCACCTCGCTGCTCGTCGTGGGGATGCCCCTGCTCGACGTCATCACGGCCGCTGCTTCGGACTGGCCTCTGTGGCGCTCCCTGGTCGGGGTGGCCGTCTCCGTTCCGATCGCCGTGCTGCTGATCGTGATGCTCCGGGCCAGGATGGACGGCAGGCGGAAACCGGACCCACGCGCCTACTGGACCTCGCTCGGCCTGCTCGCCGTGGCCACCCTGTGCATCCAGGAGCCGATCAACACCGTGTTCTTCCTGGCCGCGTGGTGGGGGACCGGGGTCTTCCTCGCCCCGCGCAGGCGCAGCGCCTACGTCACCGCCGCCCTGTTGGTCCTGCCCTGGCTCGTGATCCCCTTCTACGGGTTCGAGACGCAGTTCCAACCGCTCCTCTACCTGCTGGTGTGGCTGGCGATGGTCTTCTGCGGACTGATGTTCGCCGCGGGCTCGCTCTCCATGATGTGGCTGTGGGACATCAGCCGCGAGGCCGTCGCCGGACAGCGGGCCCGTGCCCAGCTCGCGGTGAGCGAGGAGCGGCTCCGCTTCGCCCGCGACATGCACGACCTGCTCGGACACAGCCTCTCCGCGCTCGCGGTCAAGGCCCAGCTGGCCGAACGGCTCGTGGAGCGGGCACCCGACCGGGCGGGCGCGGAGATGGCGGAGGTGCAGGTACTCGCCAGACAGGCGCTCCAGCAGGTGAGGTCGGCGATCAGCGGCTACCGGGAGGTCGACCTGGTGGGGGAGACGGAGGCCGTCCGCGCGGTGCTCGACGCGGGGGGAACAAAGACGGTCACCACCGGGCTGGAGGGGTTGGTCCTGCCGCCGCGGACAGCGGCGCTCGCCGCCTGGGTGGTGCGCGAGGGCGGCACGAACGTCCTGCGGCACAGTGACGCCCACGAGTGCCAGATCGGCTTCACCCTCACCCGCGACAGCACCGTGGGCCCCCGGACGCTCGTGGTGGAGGTGTTCAACGACCGGGCCCGGGGCGGCGGCCAGGACGGGAGGGAGTCGGGCAACGGGCTCGCCGGTCTGTCCGAGCGGGTCGCCATGGGCGGCGGCACCCTCTCCGCGGCCCACACCCCGGAGGGGGGCTTCCTGCTCCGCGCGGTCCTGCCGCTCTGACGCCCCGGTTCAGCGCGTACCCACCGAGGCGAAGGCCGCGTCGATGTCCTCGGTGGCGCCGTCCCCGCCCGCGGTGTTGACCCCGAGCATGAACGCGCCCCGACCGTCGTCCAGCTCCACGATCACGAAGCGGCCGTAGGTGTCCCCCGAGTCGCTGCCCATGGTCGCCCCGAAGGCGGGCAGCCCGTCCACGTCGGTCTCGCCGGAGGGCTCGGCCCACACGCCGCCCTCGGCGGCCAGGTCGGCAGCCATGTCCACGGCCAGGCGTACTCCCGCCACCGCGATCGGCTCCACCGAACCGAGTTCCTCGGTGCCGGTGACGATGACCGCGTCCGGGTCCTCGGCCGGACCGAGGACCGCGTAGGAGGAGTACTCGGAGGGGACCTCCTCGTCGCCGAGCCTGTGCCATTCCTCACCGGGCAGCTCGTAGGCCAACCCGGCCGGAGGGTCCGCGCCGGTGTCCGCGCCGCTGTCCGTCAGGCCCTCCGTCTCCCCCGCGCCGTCTTCACCACCGTCGCTCCCACCGCTGTCGCTCTCCTCCGCGCCACCGCCGTCGGCCGCGTCGCCGCGCTCCTCGGCGGACTCCGAACCGGACAGCGGTCCGCCGTCGGAGAGGAACCAGCCGAGTCCGGCCGCGGTGGCCAGAAGGAAGACGAAGGTCACGACGAGGGCGATGGTGAGGGTGACCCGACGGGCGCTGTCGGGCTCGCGGCCGTCGGTGCGGGGGCGGGGGCCGATACCGCGTCGGTGGTCGCGGTCCGGCGTGTCCGGTCCTGGTGACATCAGGGGCTCCTGTGTGCTGCTGGGGGTTCCCGGGGGCCGGGGTCCACAGAAGCACTACCCAGACCGGAGGGTACGGAGTCGGGCGGCCGTGGCCGGATCGGGCCGCTTCCGGGTGGCGCGGCCGGACAGCACCGCCGCGCGGTGCGGCAGGACTCCGCCCTCCCCGGCGTTCCGGAGGGGTCTCCTGCCCGTGGACCGGGAGGGGCGGACGGCCTCAGACGTGCCAGGGGGCGAGGGGCAGCGGGGACCACAGGAGGTGGGGCTCGGGCACGTCGCGGGGCGCGGGCAGCACCGCGGGCGGCAGCCGGTACTCGGCCGGAAGCGGATCGGTGGACCACGCGCGCCGCGTCCCTGGGGGCCCGTCCCGCGGTTCGGGGGGACCGGGCACGGGCCCCGCCGCGCGGGGAGGCCGCTCGGGGGCGGGGTCGGGGACGTGTGGCGTCCCGGCGGGGGGACCGGGACCCTCGCCGGGGAGGGGGCGCGCGGAGCGGACCGGCCCGGCGGGGGCCGCGGGCGCCTCGGACAGCCCGAGCACCCGGTCGATCTCCGCGGGGCTGAGCGGGCGGTCGGCGTCGGCCACCGCGATGAGCACCTCGGCGTACAGTTCGATCTCGTCCAGCGCGACGTGGTCGTGGAGGTGGTCGTGCAGGTCGAGGCTGTCGTTCACGTGAGCTCACCCCCTGGGACAACGGTGTCGCGACAGGACGGAGCACCCCGCACCGGAGTGCCGTGGGTACGGGTGCGACGGGTCCGTGCCCACGCGGGCGTGAGTAGTAACCAGGCTACGCGCAGGGAGACCGGAGCGCATGACCCGTGAGGACCAGGCGGCGGAGTCACCCGGGTTAGCCAGGAGGGCGGCCCCGCCCGGACGGGCGCGGTGCTTTCGGACCACCGCGCCGACGCCCCGGGTACGACTTTCGTCCCCACCCGGCGTGATCTTGTACTTGTAGCGAGGCTCGGCCGCCGACATCGGCTACAAGTACGAGATCATCGCTGGTCAGGGCCCCAAGCATCACACTGGCAACATCTCCGGTCGGACCCGGGCCGGGTGGTGTCTGGCGCTGGAGGTCGAGTCCCCGCGGTGCGAGCCGTTCCCTAGGCCCAGGTGACGTCCTGGTGCTGGGCGGCGAGCGCCGCGTAGTGGGCCGGGGTGTGCTGGAGCACCAGCCGGTCGTTGTCGTTGAGCTCCCGCACCACCTTGCCGGGCACGCCCGCCCACAGCGTGTCCGGTGGAACGGTCTTGCCCGGCGGTACGAGGGAGCCCGCCGCGACCAGGGCGCCCCGGCCGACGCGGGCGCCGCCCAGGACGATGGCGCCGATGCCGATGAGCGCGCCCTCCTCCACGACCGCGCCGTGCACCATCGCCTTGTGACCCAGACTCACGTCGTCGTGCAGGAGCACGGGCTCCCCGGGGTCGGAGTGCAGGCCGCACTGGTCCTGGATGTTGACCCTGTCACCGACGACGACGTCCTCGGTGTCGGCGCGCAGCACCGACCCGTACCAGACGCTGCTCTGGGCGCCCAGGCGCACGCGGCCGACCACCACCGCGCCTGGCGCGATCCACGCGCTCGGGTGGACCTCCGGTCGCCCGAAGTCCGCCCCGCCCACGCGGGGCCCCGCGGGCCCGCCTTCCGTGCGGCCGTTGTCCATCTCGTGGCCCTCCCTGCGTCTCGTACCACTGTGTCCCATCTCCCCGTGAGGGGGCGGATCAGCGGGAAGTTGACCGCTCTGCCCCCGTACGGGGATGATCGCGCATACCTTAGTAAGAACGTGACCGGGGTCCGCACGGCGATGTGCCGGTCGGGGATCTTGACGCGGCCGCGCCGCGCGTGTCTACCTTGGTCGCCTGGACGGTGTCCACGGCGTTACGCTCCGCTCCCGACCGGTACCCCCAAGCGGCCGGGCCGGTATGCAGAAAAGGGCACTATCGGGCGTATGTCGCTAACGAGGCCCGACGGGTGTCGTAGTGACAATGGGTACGGGTCAACTCGCACCTTCTGCGTCGTACAGTCACAACGGTGTAAGGACATGAAGGGCACATGAGCGATATGTTGCCGGGCGGCGGACTCCAGCAGGACAGGTTTCCGACGGTGCGCAAGGGCGGCTACGACAAGGCGCACGTCGACGACTACTTCGTGCGGACGGACAACCAGTTCAAGAGCCAGCGCGAGCGTCTCCAGCGGCTGGACGACGAGCTGGAGCAGTACAAGCGCGACCTCGCCATAGCCCGTGAGAAGGCACAGGTCAAGCCGGAGCACGAGCAGATCAGCGAGCGCATGGCCGAGATCCTGCGCATCGCCGAGGAGGAGGCCCAGGAGCGCCGCTCCAGGGTCGAGTCCGAGGTGAAGGAGGCCGAGAAGAAGGCCCAGGAGGAGATCGCCAAGTACCGCAGGGACGCCGAGGAGCACGCCGAGCGGATCCTGTCCTCCGCGCGCTCGGAGGCCCACTCGATGGTCGACAGTGCCAAGAAGGAGGCCGACCAGCTCCGGGAGCAGGCCAAGCAGGAGGGCGAGCGCCGTCTGGGCGAGGCCGAGGCGCGGGCGAAGAAGATCCACGACACCGCGGACCGCAGGCTCGCCACGCTCACCGCCACGCACGCCGAGGCGCTGCGCCGCCTCAAGGACATGCACTCGACCCTGGCCGACCTGGTCGCGGCCGAGGACAAGGCGGGCGCGCTGGAGAGCGGGCTGTCCCGCGAAGAGGTGGTCTCCGCCCCCTCCCCGGCCAAGCCGGTCCCGGCCAAGCCCGCCGCGGCCAAGCCCGCTGCGGCGGCCAAGGCCCCCGAGCGCGCCCCGGAGCCCTCCCGGCCGCAGCCCCGTCCCGAGGCGGCCGCGCCCGCCCCGGCCAAGCCGGCCCCGGCCGAGGACAAGGACGAGGACAAGGACGAGGCCACCACCAAGCTGCCTCCCCTCCAGCAGCAGCCGGACGAGGCGACCGTGCGCATCAGGCCGGTGGCCAAGCCGGAGCAGACCGGCCAGGACCCGGCGGGAGACTCCTCCCCGAAGGACCAGGCCCAGTCCGCTCCCCGTCCTCCGCAGGGCGCCCGCTTCACCGGTCCCGCCCCCGAGGGCGACCAGACGCCGCAGTCCGGCCCGCAGCAGAGCCACGCGGGTCCGCAGCAGCCGCAGTCCGGCCCCCAGCAGGGCCAGAAGGGCCAGGAGCAGGGCGGCGACCCGGGCATCACCGGTGTCTACCGCCACCCGGAGTCCGGCCACAACCAGCCGCCCAAGGGCGACGACGGCGTCCGGGTCATCCGCAAGCCCTGAGCCCGCGGGCTCCACACGGACGGGAACCGCCGGGAGTCCTCCCGGGCCAGCCCTCTCCGGACCCGCGGCGCTCCCCGGGAGGCGTGCCGCCCCGGAACGCGATCCGGGGGTGGGGACCATGTCCCCGCCCCCGGCGTTTTGTGGCCGCATGTAGGGTGACGTCCGCCTTGTCGCAGGCTGTCGGCTACGATGCCGACAGCCATGATTATCCGCGCGGCCATCCGGTCGGACCTCGGTGCGATTCTGCGTCTTCTCAGGGAACTCGGCGACACCACCCACGCGCAGAGCGCGCACGTTCGCATGTCCTCCGCCGCCGTGCGCGCCTGGACGCGGATGGAGAACGACCCCGACCGCACGATCCTCGTCGCCGAGCAGCGCGGCCAGATCATCGGCACCCTGGACCTGCTGGTCGTGGCCAACCTGACCCACGACGCCCAGCCCTGGGCCGTGGTGGACAACCTCGTGGTCGACCCCCTGACCCGGGGCCGCGGCATCGGCCGGGCGCTCATGGAGGACGCGCTCGACCGCGCCACGCGGGCCGGGTGCTACAAGGTGGAACTGCTGTCGCACGAGAACGGGCAGGACGTCCACCGGTTCCACACGGCGCTGGGCTTCGACAGCTCCGCCGAGGGCTTCCGCCGCTACCTGTGACCCGCGGGCGTCAGCGCTTGGCGGCCGGGCCCCCGCTCAGCGGCACGCCCCGCATGAACGCCACGGTGACCAGCCCGATCACGGCGATCGGGATCCCGGCCAGGAACACGCCCTGCATGGCGTGGTCGAAGGCGCCCACGATCACCTCGCGGACCGGCTCCGGCAGTGAGTGCACCAGTTCGGGGGAGCCCTGCGCGGCCTCGGCGGCCTCCGACAGCCCGACCGACAGCTCCTGCGCGCCCGAGTCGGTCCCGGCGGCGGCGTCCGCCGCGACCCGCGCCCGCGCGTCGGCCGAGGCCTGGGCCAGTTCGGTGTTCAGCCGCCCCACCATCACCGCGCCGAACGCGGCCACGCCGGTGGCGCCGCCCAGGTTGCGGAAGAACACGACGGAGGCCGTGCCCGTGGCCATGTCCGTCACGGGCAGGGCGCTCTGCGTCGCCAGCAGCAGGATCTGCATGCACAGGCCCAGCCCCAGGCCGACCATCGCCTGGCCCGCGACCACCGTGGTCAGCCCGGCGTCCAGGTGGGCCAGGCTGAGGGCGGTGAACCCGACCAGGCACAGGGCCATGCCCGTGACCGGGTAGGCCTTCCAGCGGCCGCTGCCGCCCACCGCGTAGCCGGAGCCGATCGAGGTGACCAGGAACGACGCCACCAGCGGCAGCGTCATCAGGCCCGACACGGTCGGCGTCATGCCGTGCACCATCTGGAGGTACTGCGGCATGTAGATGATCAGGCCGAACATCATCATCCCGACGCAGGCCGACCCGAGCGAGGACAGCACGAAGGTCCGGTCGCCGAAGAGGCGTGCCGGGATGATCGGCTCCCGCGCCCGCCGCTCGACCACCACGGCCGCGGCGGTGAGCAGGACGGCCGCCGCGCCCAGGGCGTAGGACAGCGGCGAGTTCCACGGGAACTGGGTGCCGCCCAGGCTCAGCAGCACGATCAGGGTGCTCGCGGAGCTGAAGATCAGCCCGGCGCCCAGCCAGTCCACGGGTGCGTTCCGGCGGGGGACGAAGGGCATGGTGAACATGAACTGGATGACGACGAAGGCGAACAGGGCCAGCGGCACGGTGATGAGGAAGCACCACCGCCAGCCGAGCGGGCTGTCCACCAGGAACCCGCCCACCAGCGGTCCCAGTACGGTGGACACCCCGAACACCATGCCGATGAGGCCGCTGTAGCGGCCGCGCTCGCGGGGCGGGACCACGTCTCCCAGGATGATGTTGGGCAGCGTGGCCAGCCCGCCGACGCCCAGCCCCTGGAGGGCGCGGGCCGCGATCAGCCAGTTGATGTCCTGCGCCAGGCCCGCGGCGACCGAGGCCACGATGAAGATGCCCAGGGCCAGCTGGAAGAGGAGCTTGCGGCCCCAGAGGTCGGAGAGCTTGCCCCACACGGGGGTGGAGGCGGTCATCGTGAGCAGGGCCGCCGTGGCGACCCAGGCCAGGCGGTCCTGGCCGCCCAGTTCGCCCATGATCGTCGGCAGGGCGGTGCCCACGATGGAGTTGGTGAGCATCGAGGTGAGCATGGCCAGGACCAGGCCGACCATGATGCGGCGCACCACGCGGCGCGAGGGCAGTTCGGGGCCCTCGTCGACGGGGGAGGCGGCCGGGGCGTCCGCGGCGGAGGCGTCCGCGGGGACGTCCTCGGGCGGTGTGTTCGTCAGAGGGGTTCCGGTGGGGGGATCATCGCAGGTCCGCGCTCCCGCGACCGCCTGGGGTTCGACGTCCGGGGGAGTGTCCCCGGCCCCGGTTCCTCCACGCAACGACTGTCCCACGCAAGCCCCCCGATCGCGGACGCACAAAAGGCCCCGCGGCGTGCTGCCGGGGGCGTCGTCCTGTCCCCAGGTATATGTAAACACTGTTGACCTGTCAAATCGATATCTCTCCGCACGTTTCGGTATGCGTCGGTTCTCCGGAGGTGTCAACCTGGAGTACTGACCGCCAGATCGCAGCCGCCAAGGGGTACGCAGATGGACCGTCCGGACGAAACCGGAGGCGGCCCCGGGCCGACACGGGGACGGGAGGCCACCAGGGCCCGCATCCTCGCCAGCGCCAAGGAACTGTTCACCAACGAGGGCTACGGCTCGGTGTCGTCGAGGATGATCGCCGCGCACGCGGGGGTCAACGTCGCGCTCATCAACCGCTACTTCGGTGCCAAGAGCGGGCTGCTGGCCGAGCTCCTGCGCGAGGACGGCGTCTTCCCGGGGCTGATCGAGGGCGAACCCGCCGCCCTCACGCAGCGGCTGGCCGAGCACGCGGTGAGCCGCCTGCACGGTGAGGCCACCGCGCTCCAGCGCGCCCTGGACGACTCCGCGGGCGACCCCGACCTCCAGGCGGTCTACCAGGGGCGGATCACCAGCGCGATGATCGACCCGCTGACGGTCTACCTCGACGGCGACGACGCCCGGGCGCACGCCTCCCTGCTCTCGGCCGTGATGCTGGGGCTGACCCGGGTGCGCGTGGTCGAGGGGGCCACGGCGCTGCGCGCGCTCGACCGTGAACGGCTCACGGAGCGGATCCAGGCGCTGCTGGACCTGTGCCTGGACGACTTCGCCGAGGAGGAGGGGGACGCGCCGGGGAGCCGGTGACCCCGGGCGGTCCCTCCGGTCGGGCCCTTCCGCCTCCTCCCCGCGCTCCCGCCCCGTGCCTGCTCCCCGCGTCTCCTCCCCGCGCCTCCTTCACCCAGGCGGGCGACACGTTTGCCAGGACGGCAAAGAACGTCGCGTCCGGCGGGCCGCGCGTGGAGAGTGGGGCGCGGAGGTGGTCGACATGACCGGTGAACACACGGCGGACTCCCCGCCCGAGGAGATGGGCGAGGACTTCTGGAACGAGCGCTACCGCTCCCAGGAGAAGGTCTGGAGCGGCAGGCCCAACCGCCACCTGGTGGCCGAGGCGGCCGACCTCGGGCCCGGACGGGCGCTGGACGTGGGCAGCGGCGAGGGCGCCGACGCGATCTGGCTGGCCGAACGCGGCTGGCGGGTGACCGCGCTCGACATCTCGACCGTGGCGCTGGACAAGGGCGCCGCCCACGCCCGCGAGCGGGGCGGGGACGTGCCCGGCCGCATCACCTGGAAGCGGGCGGACGTGACCCGATGGTCCCCGGACGAGGACGCGTTCGACCTGGTGACCTCGCAGTTCATGCACCTGCGCAAGCACTGGCGCGCGCGGTTCTTCGCCGCGCTGGCCTCGGCGGTCGCGCCCGGGGGCGAGCTCCTGGTCGTCGCGCACCACCCCCGCGACCTGGAGGAGGGCGTGCCGCGCCCGCCGGACCCGGACCTGTTCCACACGGGCGACGAGGTGGTGGCGGCCCTGCCCCGGGGGGAGTGGACCGTGCTGGCCGACGAGGCCCGCGCCGGGACGGTGGTCATGGGCGAGGAGACCTACACCGTGCACGACCTGGTGGTCCGCGCCCGCCGCGAGACCTGACCGGTCGGGACTCAGTCCCGGAGCTTGGCCACCACGTCGATCTCCACGAGGACGTTCGCCAGGTCCGAACCCACGGTGGTGCGCACGGCCGCGCGGTCCCCAGGGCGTGGGCGGCGCAGTGCCCTCCGGGGCTGTCCGCGGGCCCGGCTACAGTGCCGGGATGCCTCCCCCACACCCGGTACGGCGAGCCCCGCCCGCCTCCGTCATCGTCCTGGTCCTCGGTCTCGCGTTGGTCGCGGGGTCCACGCTCCTGCTCCTGCTGTCCGGTCAGACCGACATGCGCTACAGCGCCGACCACGGCGACACCGTGCCCATGTGGACACGCTGGGTCCCCGCCCTCGCCGGGATCGCGCTCGTGTGGCTGCTGCCCCGGCCTCCGGAAACCGGGGGAGCGCCCGCAGGGCGGCCGCCCCTGGCCGAGGCGCTGGTCCTCACCGGCCTGGCCCTGCTCTTCGCGGTGGCGCTGTACGCGCTGGACGGGGGAGAACCGGCGCACACCCTGCTCAAACTGACGCTTCTCCTGGCCGCGCCCCTGTTGCTCCTCCAGTGGCTGCGGCGCTCGGGAGGAGCCTGGCGGGAGGCGGTCCGCCCCGGGCCGGTCCGGCACGGCTGGGCCCCGGCGGTCCCGGTCCTGGGGTGGGCGGCGCTCACCTACGCCGGGCCGTTCGCCATGCCGCCCAGTGACTACGGCCGCACGGTGGACGCCCTGACCCTGGCCGTCACCATCGTCGTGGTGTTCCTGGTCAACGCGCTGCTGGAGGAGGTCTTCTACCGGCGCTGGCTCCAGACCAGGTGGGAGGCGGTCCTCGGCGCGTGGCCCGCCATCGTGCTGTCCTCGCTGCTGTGGGCGTGCTGGCACGTCGCCATCCAAGGGCGGGGCGACCTCCCGCTGGACCTGGCCACGGCCTTCGTCAACCAGGGGGTCATGGGGCTCTTCCTCGGTTACCTGTGGAGCTGGTGCCGCCTGATGTGGCCGCTCCTGGTCGTGCACGGCCTCGCCAACTCGGGAAGCATCCTGCTCGGCCTCCTGTGAGGGCCGTTCGCCGCCGCGAGGGAGGGCGGGGCGGGG
Source organism: Nocardiopsis deserti (assembly GCF_008638355.1). Classification (NCBI taxonomy): domain Bacteria; kingdom Bacillati; phylum Actinomycetota; class Actinomycetes; order Streptosporangiales; family Nocardiopsidaceae; genus Nocardiopsis; species Nocardiopsis deserti. The sequence continues at coordinate 181,417 of NZ_ML703347.1, forward strand.
GCCGGCCGGAGCCCGTGTGGGCTCCGGCCGACCGGTCGGGACTCAGTCCCGGAGCTTGGCCACCACGTCGATCTCCACGAGGATGTTCGCCAGGTCCGAACCCACGGTGGTGCGCACGGGGTAGGGGGCGCTGAAGTGCTCCTCGTACACGGCGTTGAACTCCGGGAAGTCCGCCTTGAGGTTCTCCAGGTGGACGGTCGCCTTCACGACGTCGTCCAGCGTCAGGCCGTGCTCGGCCAGCACGGCGGAGATGTTGGCCAGCACCTGGGCGGTCTGCTCGCCCACGGTCGGGGCCACGCGGCCGGTCTCGGGCTCCTGCGGGCCGAAGCCCGCGGTGTACAGGAACCCGCCCGCGACCACTCCCTGGCTGTACGCCCCCGCCGGAGCGGGGGCGTTGTCGGTGCGGACCGCCTTCTTGGACATCCGTGGACTCCTTCGCTGGTCTGCGCCGGCGGCGCGTGCGCGCGCCGGTGCCCGTGCCGTTTCACGGGCGCTTTACTGGCAACAAAGTTACCAATTTTCTTCCGGGCAGCGTATCTTGGCCACACCGGACACCGGTCGGCCGCGCGCCGCGCCGGAGTGACCGGTACGTCGAACGGAGGACACAGTGCATCCCGAGACCGTACTCACCGGCGGACGGGTGGTCGACGGCACCGGCGGCCCCTCCCGCCGCGCCGACCTCGTCCTCCATGACGGCCGCATCGCCCACATCGTCCCACCCGGCAGCGCGCGCACCACGGGCACCGTCGTGGACGTGGAGGGACTCGCGGTCACCCCGGGGTTCGTCGACATGCACTCCCACTCGGACCTGGCCGTCCTCGCCGACCCCGCGCACGAGGCCAAGACCCTCCAGGGCGTCACCCTGGAGGTCCTGGGCCAGGACGGGCTCGGCTACGCCCCCGTCACCGACGGCACCGCCGGCGAACTGCGGGCCCAGCTCGCCGCGTGGAACGGCCTGCCCGACCTCGACCACTCCTGGCGCACCGTCGGCGAGTACCTCGACCGGATCGACGCGGGCGCCCCCGTCAACGCCGCCGTCCTCGTCCCCCAGGGCAACGTGCGCATGGCCGTCCTGGGCGGCGAGGACCGCCCGCCCACCGGCGACGAACTCGACCGCATGCGCCGGATCGTCGCCGGGGGCATGGCCGACGGCGCGCACGGACTGTCCACCGGGCTGACCTACACCCCCGGCATGTACGCCACCGACGACGAGATCGTCGCCCTCCTCGAACCCGTCCGCGCCGCGGGCGGCTACTACTGCCCCCACCACCGCAACTACGGCTCCCGCGTCGTGGAGTCCTACCGCGAGTGCCTGGAGACCGCGCGCCGCGCCCAGGTCGCCCTGCACCTGGCGCACTGCCACGTCAACTTCCCGCAGAACCGCGGCCGCGCACCCGAGGTCCTGGACGCCATCGACGAGGCCACCGTCCGCTACGGCCTCGACGTCACCCTCGACAGCTACCCCTACCGGGCCAGCGCCACCCACCTGGGCGCCCCGCTGCCCGGTTGGGTGCAGACCGGCGGCACCGCCGCCACCCTGGAGCGCCTGCGCGACGTCCCCACCCGCGCGCGCGTCCTGCGCGAGATCGAGGAGGAGGGGACCGACGGCAACCACGGCGTCCCCATGGACTGGTCCGCCATCGTCGTCACCGGCGTCGCCGACCCCGGGCTGTCCTGGGCCGTCGGATCCTCCGTGGCCGACCTCGCGCGCACGCGCGGCCGCCTCCCCGGCGACCTCTACATGGAGCTGCTCGTGGCCGACGAGCTGCGCAGCGGCTGCCTGCTCCAGGTGGGCAACGAGGAGAACATCCGCACCATCATGCGGCACAGCTCCCATACCGCCGGGAGCGACGGCATCCTCGTCGGCGCGAAGCCGCACCCGCGCGGCTGGGGCACCTTCCCCCGCTACCTGGGCCACTACGTGCGCGAACTCGGCGTGCTCACGCTGGAGGAGTGCGTCCGCCACCTCACCTCCCGGCCCGCGCGTAGACTCGGCCTCACCGACCGTGGCGTCATCCAGGCCGGTGCGGTCGCCGACCTGGTGGTCCTGGACCCCGCCACCGTGGACGCCCGCGCCACCTACGAGGAACCGCGCCTGGCCCCCCGAGGCATCCACCACGTCCTCGTGTCGGGCAACTTCACCGTCCGGGACGGCCGTCGCACCGACCGCCTGCCCGGCCGATCCGTCCGGAGGAACCGCCGATGAGCGAGCACCCGACCGCCCCGGGGAGCGAGCCGACGAACAGTGCCGACGTCGTCTGCGTCGGCGAGACCATGGCGGTGTTCGCCTCGGCCGAGGCGCTCGCGGCCGGAACGAAGCTGGTGGTGGGCACCGGCGGCGCGGAGTCCAACGTGGCGGTCGCCCTGGCGGCCCTGGGGCACACCGCCTCCTGGGTCAGCCGCGTCGGCGACGACCCCTTCGGCCGCATCGTCACCGACGCCGTCTCCGGATGCGGCGCGGACGTGTCCGGCGTGGAGACGGACCCCGAGCGCCCCACCGGCCTGTACGTCAAGGACACCGGCCCCGGCGGCGCGGGCGTGCTGTACTACCGCGCCGGTTCGGCCGCCTCCGCGCTGTCGGCAGCCGACGCCGAGCGGGTGTGGGCGCGCGACCCCCGAGCGGTCCACCTGTCCGGCATCACCCCGGCCCTGTCCGCGCGCGCCGCCGCGCTCGTGGAGCACCTGCTGGACCGGCGGACGGGCAACGGCGCGCTGCGCTCCTTCGACGTCAACCACCGGCCCGCCCTGTGGGGGGCCAGGACCGCCGCGCCGGTGCTGCTCGACCTGGCCCGCCGCGCCGACGTGGTCTTCGTGGGCAGGGACGAGGCCGAGCGCCTGTGGGGCACCCCGGCGGCCGAGGACGTGCGGGCGGTGCTGCCCGAGGTGCCGGTCCTGGTGGTCAAGGACGCCGAACACGGCGCGACCTGCTTCGACTCCGACGGCGCGGTGTTCGTGCCGTCCCCTCCGGTGGACGTGGTCGAGGCGGTGGGCGCGGGTGACGCGTTCGCCGCCGGGTTCCTGTCCGGCCTGCTCGACGGCCTGTCCGTGGAGCGGCGGCTGAGCCTGGGCCACGCGGTCGCGGGCGCGGTGCTGCGCTCGCCCGGGGACGTCCTGGAGACCCTGCCCGCGGACGTCGCCGGGATCCGCGGCTCCGCGGGGACCTGAGCACCGGTCCCGGCCCTCAGCCGATGACGATGGCGCCCGCCAGGACCGGGTCGCCGAAGCTCACCGAGCCGTGCCCGGAGGCCAGCGCGCGGCTGCCCTGGCAGCTCGTACCCGAGAAGAGCGCGAACTTGACCCTGCTCTCCGTGGAGATCCCGGTGACGCCCCCCTGTCCCGTCTTGAGGGTGCGGCAGCCCCCGTTCTCCACGGTCTGCTGGTAGCCGGACTCGAAGGTGACCCGGACCGGGGGAGCCTGGTCCTGTCTGCTCGACAGTCCGGCGATCGCTCCGGCGATGGTGGCGGACATGGTGGCGAGGTTCGCAGGGCGGATCGGCACGGTAACTCCCCTTCTCTGCCGGCCCGCACGGGGCGCCCGGCGAGCACGGAGTTGGTTACTCTGTGTCATTTAGCTACAGCTTCACGCGAACCGAGAGGAGCCCCGGCGGAGTGTCGGCGGATTTCTGCGCCCGTCGGCCGCCGCTGCCCATCCGTCCCCGGGCGCGGACGGCCGCCCCCGGGCGCCGCACACCCGGGATGTGCGTCCGCCGAACATGCCCTAAAATGCGGTTCTACCGGAACGGGGAGGTGAGGGCGTCGTGAGCCTCCTTCTCGCGTTCTTCGAGTTCCTCATGCTGGGCGTCGTCCCCGCCGAACTCCTCCCGGTCCCCGGCTCCCTGGCGCTGCTGGTCGCCGCCGTCGGCGCGGCCGTCGCCTGGTACGTCCTGCGCGGCACCGGCGCCTGCCCGGCGCGCGACGCGGCCTCGGGCGCGGTGCACGCGATGCGCCGCAGGTCCGCTCGCCTGCCCGTGCTCACCCTGTGTGACCCCGACGCGGCGGGACGGCCCCGTCCCAGAGCACCCGGCGCGGCCCTTCCGGCCGCTCGCTGACCCCTTCTCCAAGCACCCCCGCGCGTGTGCGCGTCCGCGCCGCGCCCCGGGTGCGCGTCGCGCTCCGCCCCGCGCGGGCGCGGTCCCGAGCGGCCCGACGCCTGTTCTTTTCCCGTCGGACGAAGGGCCTTCCCGCCTTGTACAGCCTCGGGCCGATCGCGGCCGCCATGACCCTGCTCTCGACCGTCCTCTCCGCCCTCACCTCACTGCTCACCCCCCTCACCGGGGGCCTGGCCGCCGGACTGGCCGTCGTGGCCCTGACCGTGGCCGTGCGCCTCCTGCTCGTCCCCCTCGGGGTGGTGCAGGTCCGCGCGGAGAAGGCCCGCGCGCGCCTGGCCCCGCGGCTGGCGGAGGTCACCGCCCGGCACCGCAAGGACCCGGAGAGGCTCGTCGCCGAACAGCGCAGGGTCTACGCCGAGGCGGGCACCTCCCCGCTGGCGGGCTGCCTGCCCTCCCTCGCCCAGATCCCCGTCATGATCGCCCTCTACGGCGTGTTCATCGGCGCGGGGAGCGGTGAGGAGGCGATGCTCGCGCACACCTTCGGCGGCGTCGAACTGGGCGCGACCCTGATGGGCGGCGCGGGCGGAGTGTCCGTGGCACCCGTGTTCGCCGCTCTCCTGGCCCTGATCGCCCTCGTGGCCTGGGCCAACCGCCGCTACCTCATGCTGCCCGTGATGCGGGCGGGCGCCGAGGCCAACCCGGGACAGCCCCAGCTCCCCGGGCTCCTGACCTACATGCAGTTCACGACCGTGGCGGTCGCCGCGTTCGTGCCGCTGGCCGCAGGCCTGTACCTGCTGACCTCCGGCGCGTGGGCGCTGGGGGAGCGGCTCCTCCTGCGCCGGGTGATCCCGGACTGAGCCGTGGCGCGGCCCCCGGACCGGTCCGTCAGAAGTCCACGCTGACGCAGGCCAGGCGGTCGCCCGCGGTGCCCGCCTCGCCCTCACCGGTGTGGGTGTGGTGCTCGTGCAGCACCAGCGACCGGGCCTCGCCCTCGCGGAACTCCCAGTCCACCGTGCTGGTCGCGCGGGCGTTGCCGTCCTCGTCGGTGGTGAAGTCCAGCCAGACCTCGTTCTCGGGGTTGGCGTAGGCGGGGTCGCTGGAGGGCTCGTCCTCGGTGGCGGCCGGGTCGGCCTCGTTCTGGTAGTGGGGGCCCGCGTCCGCCGGGTCCTCACCGCAGGGCTGGGTGTGCACGTGGGCGCCGAAGTCGCGGCCGCCCTCCAGGCTGGTACCGGTGAACTGCACGTGGGTCCGCCCGTCCTGGACGCGCACCTGCACGTCGGAGGTGGCGCCCTCGGGCACGGCGGTCTCGTCGTAGGTGATGGCGCCCGTGCCCTCGCCGGGCGGCAGGAAGGTCGACGCGGTCACGCTGGGGGAGGCGGTGGGCGCGGTCTGGGGGGCTTCCGGGGAGGCCGCGCCGTCGCTCTCGGCGGGATCGGACTGCGCGCATCCGGCGGCGAGGGTCGCGGTCAGGGCCAGGCCGACGGCGAACGGTGTGATGCGCATGACGGAACTCCCGGTTGCTCTCAACGGTCGCCCGCAAGACTACCCAACGTACCCAAAGGATGACTAGGCGTGCGGAACGCGATCTGCCGGGGGAGGGAAGGGCGACCTGAGGGTGAAGGCCTCGGGGGTGGGGCCGTCGGCGCGCAACAGGTCCAGACGCCTTCCGGCCTCCTCGACAGTGGGGATCGTACCGCTGGGAACCCACCACAGGACCAGGTACGCCTCCCGCAGGTGCTCGAACCACTCCCGGCGGCCGCGCAGCAGCTCCAGGTGCTCACTGCGGTAGGTGAAATTCCACAGCGACTCCACGTCCTGCCAGACGGAGTAGTTGATCAGGAGCCCGCCGCCGAAGGGCCGCATGCCGGTGGCGTCATCCTTGCCCTCCTCGACCAGTCGCCACACGAATCCGGGGGCGCTGTCGGCCAGTGCGTTAATCGGGTCGATGCGGGAGGCGAAGCCGGCCATGGAGGGGGCGTCGAGGGGGGCCTTGAGGACGCCGACGTTGATCTGTGCCAGGTGGTACCCGGAGGGGGAGGTCTCGTTCACGGGACACAGCACACCACGGCCGGACTTCTATGTCAACGGTCATTGTTTTTGGAAATCACCACGCAGCACCGGCCCGGACGGGCGTCCATCCGGGCCCTTGCACCGTCCTCGCCGCGCCCCTCCAGCAGGCCGCGCAGCAGCTCCAGGTTGAGCCCGCAGGCGAGCGGGGGGAAGGCGTGCGCCAGGGTGTGGAAAGGGCAGTTGCGCAGCCGCACGTCGTCGTCCTCCTCCGTGGCCCCCTCCGGTCCGGAGCCGTTCCCGGAGGCGCGGGCGGCCCCCTCCTCGGGCTCGTAGCCCCGGGCGCGCAGCAGGTCCGCCAGCGCCTCCCCCCGGTGCCCCGCCCCGATCCGGTGGCCCTCCTCGCGGGCGGCGGCGTGCAGGGCCTCCTCGGCCCCGTGCCGCTCCACCGCCTCCGCCAGCACGTGCGCGGCCAGCTCGTAGTCCCTCGGCGGCAGGTGCAGCGACAGGTCCCGGTCCGCGCGCCGGTACAGCTTGGCCGGGCGGCCCGACCCCGGCCCCTCGCGGCCGCTCACCTTGCGGCGGGCCACCTCCAGCAGGCCCGCGTCGGCCAGCCGGTCCAGGTGGTGCGCGGCCAGGGTGCGCTGGATGCCGAGGGCGTCCGCGGCCTGTCCCCGGCTGACCTCGCCGTGCGCCGCAGCCACGTACTCGTACAGCCTGCGGCGCACGGGGTCGGCGAGGGCCTGCGCGGCGTCGATCGAGGAGTCGTCCATGCCCCCATTGTCGGCGCGGCCCGGCACCGCGCGCAGTGGGACACTGGTGGACGACCACGACCCCTGCCGAACAGGCGACATGCGAACGATCAGACGCGACGGCGAGTACGAGCTGGAGATCCGCAGATCCCGCTTCCTCTGTGCGTTGGCCAGGGCGGACACCGAGGACGCCGCCCGCGCCTTCATCGCGGAGCGCCGCAGGGAGCACTGGGGCGCCAACCACAACTGCACCGCCTACGTCCTCGGCGACCAGGGCGGGACCCAGCGCTCCAGCGACGACGGCGAGCCCTCCGGGACCGCGGGGCTGCCCATGCTGGAGGTGCTGCGGCGCCGGGAGCTCACCGACACCGTCGCCGTGGTCACCCGCTACTTCGGCGGGGTCAAGCTCGGCGCGGGCGGGCTGATCCGCGCCTACGGCAACGCGGTGTCCGCCGCCGTGGACGCGCTCGGGGTCCTGGAGCGACGCGAACTCCTCGTCGTGGACGTGTTCGCCGACTACGTGCTCGGCGGGCGCCTGGAGAGCGACCTGCGCGACTCCTCCCTGACCGTGCGCGACGTCGCCTACGCCGACCGGGTCCGTATCGAGGTGGCCCTGCCCGAGGCCGACCTGCCCGGATTCGGGGTCCGCCTGGCCGAGCTGACCGGCGGGAGGGCGGAGTTCGAGGTGCGGGGGACCACGGTCGTCGAGGTGGAGCCCTGAGCCCGTGCCACGTCCCATGGCTGTAACGACTCGCTCTCCCTGTGTCCGCCCGCCGCGGCGCGGCTTAGGATTTGCCGTAAACGTCATCGTTCGTGGGGAGAAACCGTCCATGCGCCGCTCACGGGTGCCCCGGGCCCTCACCTGTGGACTCGCGGTGCTGCTGGCCACCGCGTGCACCGGTGATCCGGAACCCTCCGCGCCCCCTCCCGAGGAGGGGCCCGCCCCCGTCCCCACCGCGTTCGAGGGGGAGGCGCCGCCCGGGATCGAGGGCGAGGTGCTGCGCCACCTGCACGGCGGCTCCGCCGACGTCCACGAGATCTTCGCCGATCCCCTCGGCGTGCGCATCAGCCCGGTCGGCGGCGCCTTCCTCGTCAGCTCCGGCAGCGAGGACCGCCACCTCCTGCACGACGCCGCCACCGGCGGGACGCTGTGGGAGGGCGCGGCGCGCTTCGACGGCTTCGGCACCGACCGCGACGGCGAGCGGGTGCTGCTCATGGCGGACGCCGACGGTCTGCCGTTCGTCCTCGACGCCCGCGGCGAGCGGCTGTGGGAACCGGCGCGGGAGGGCGACACCTACCTCGACGGCCTCGCCGTGCGCCGCCCCGGGGGATGGACCGCCGAGGAGCCCCACGGGGCGTTCGCGCTGCTCGACGGCGGGGGCGACGAGCTGTGGGAGTACGAGTTCGAGGCCCCGGCCGAGCCCGAGGAGGAGGAAGGGACCTCCGGGTCCGAGGAGGGGACGGAGGAGCCCGGGTCCGGAGGGGAGCCCGGGGAGCCCGCGCTGGGAGTGCCCGTCGCCGCTCGGGACGACCTGGTCCTGCTCGCCACCGGCGGCCCCGTCCTGCACGCCCGCTCCGTCGGCGCCGACACCGCGGGCGAGGAGCTGTGGACGGTCGACGGCGAGGACGGGGACCTGGGTCTGCCCACCTCCGCGCCTGCCCCCGCGCCACAGGTGATCGGCTTCTACGCGCTTCCCGAACCGGGCTCCGGTACCGAGTCCCCGAGTGAGTCCGCGTCCGAGGACACCGAGGTCACCGAGGCCGCCGAGGCCACCGGGGACGGGGAGGGCGCGGGGGAGGACGAGGCCGACGGCGAGGAGGTCCTGCTGCTGCGCTGGGCCCAGTCCGAGGCGCCCTCGACCCTCTCCGCGCACGACCCCGACACCGGTGACCTGCTGTGGACCCTGGAGGAGCCGGGCACGAACCCGGTCGCCGGGGCCTTCGACCCCGACGGGGTCGCGGGCAGCCTCTACGACGGGGCCACCGGAACCCTCCTGCTGCCCCAGGCCAGCGGCGGGGCGCCGGTGGTCGCGGTCGACCTGGCCGGGGGAGAGGTCCTGTGGGGCCTGGAGGAGGAGGCGGGGTCGATCTCCCCGGCCTTCGCCTTCGACGGCCTGGTCTACGGCGACTCCCGCGCCAGCGGCGGACAGGACCGGCAGCTGGTGCTCGACGCCGTCACGATGGACGTGGTCGAGGACGAGCTCCCGGCGTACGTGGAGGCGGTCACCGAGAGCGGGCACGCCATCCTCGTGCACGACCGGCAGCGCTTCGTCTACGGGCCCCTCCCGGACGAGCCCTCCGAGGGGGAGTCCGGAGAGCCCTCCGACGCGGAGGGTTCCGGGGCCCCGGGCGGCGAGGCCAGCTGACCGGGGCCCGCGGGGGCGCTTCGCTGGCGCGGAACCGTGCGGACAGCGGACTGGCCGAAACCGTTGCCGGTGTGGCGCAGGGGTTCTGAACTGGGATGATCTTGTACTTATAGCGAGGCTCGGCGGTCCGGACCCGCTATAAGTACAAGAGCACGGTGCAGGGAGCGCTCCGGGCGGCGGGGTCAGCCCCTGCGCTCGGGTGTCCGCAGGACCACGTCGATCCCCAGCGCGCCCGTGTGCACCGTGCCGTCGTCGAAGGCCTCCCACTGCCAGCGCGCGGCGTGCGAGGACCCCGCGGCGACCACGACCGTGTTCGGCGGCAGGCTCGTGAGCACGTGCTCGTCGGCCTGCCCCAGCGGACGCGGGACCACCACCACCGTCGGCGGCTCCGTGCCCGGGTCCAGCCCGTGGATCGGATCCGGGGCCGCCACCACCGGGATCGTGTCGGGGACCAGTGAGTGCAGGGGTCGCCCCTGCTTGAGCACCCGCACCTGGAGGCCCGCCGCGTGCAGGCCGTCGGCGACCACGCGCACCGCGTCGGCGGCCACCTTCGGGTCCCCGTCCACCGCCAGCAGCCCGCGCATGCGGGTGAAGTCCACGTGCACCAGGGCGTCGGTGTCCTCCTTCTGCCCCAGGCACACCAGCACCCCCCGCAGCGCGGTCCCCGTCACCGTGTGCACGGACGTGCCGAAGCGCACCGGCACCGACGACCGGCCGCTGCCGTAGCGCCAGGTGGTCGTGTCCACGGCCCGCCAGGAGGAGGCCGGAGGGGTCGCCCCGGCGGGCACCACGGCGGTCGTCTCCGAGGGCGTGGTCAGCAGGGCCACGGGACGCGCGGGCACGTCGGCGGGAGCGCCGATCAGCTCCGCGTGCGCCGTTCCGGCCCGCCTCGCGGCGTCGGGGTCGGAGGCGATCAGGTCCGTCGCGGCCCGGCGGCGCCGCGCCGCCGCTCCCGGGCGCGAGGGCCGCCGCGTCTGCGGCCGGTTGGCCCGGGCAGCCGCGACCCTGCGGAACGGCCAGGCAAGGGCCCGGCCGATCGGCTGCCAGAACAGGGTGATGAGGGTCAGCAGGACCAGGCCCGCCGCGCCCGCCGCGAGCAGGCGCGGGTCGATGCTCGGCTCCTCCTCGGCGGCGGCGTCGGCGGTGGCCTGCGCGGAGGGCTCCTCCTCCGGGGGCGGCGTGTACGCGGGCGGGGCGGGGGGAGGCGAGGGCGGTTCCTGCCCCAGCGCGTTGGCCTGGTCGACCGCGACCACGCACAGGGGGTCCAGACCCTCGTAGACGCCCTCGCCGCCCGCGTCGAAGGGCACCACCAGGCGCCACTCGGGGAGCACCTCGCGGTCCTCGCCCAGGGCGCCGCCGTCGGCCTGCGTGCGGCCCGCGTTGTACTCGTAGATCTCGTCCGCGCGCTCGGGGTCGCCCAGGACGAGGCTGGCGATGCCCTCCAGGCCGGGGGAGCCCTCCGGGACCACGTAGTAGTACACCGTGGGACAGATGTCGTAGGTCCCGGTGTCGGTGGCGGTGTCCGCCGCGGCCGGCGCCGCGGACACGGCGCACCAGGTGGCGAGGGCCGCCATGAACGCCCGGCCCCCGCGCGCCGATCGCGCGTGCGAAGATCCGGACCGTGCCGCCGCTGTCAGGGTCACTCGCTCTCTCCTGTGGCTGTCTTCGCTGCTGGGGAACGCCTTCCGGGGCCGCGCGGGCCGGCGTCGCCGAGCCTGGAGCCGCTTCCGCGGGGCGGCGGGCGCCGTCAGGGATGACGAAGGCAAACCCTACGAGGTCCGGGAGAACTTTGCGCGCCCCTGGGGCGTCTGCTCAGTCGCGGGCGTGGCAGTCTATGATGTCGGACTCTCCGAACGCCCCCGGACCCGGGCCCGCACAGTCCCCTCCCAACCCCCGTGGCAGGTGTGAGACCGCCTGAACCGCGCCGTTCTGCGATCCGGAAAGCGAGCGATACGGGACGTGGCCAAGCAACCGCGCACTCACTACAGGTGGGACCTCCTCGACAAGGAGGAGGACCCGGTTCCGTGGTCTGCCTATGACGCCCGCTCGCTCAAGACGTTCTACGAGGGGCTGGCGGACGCCGCCGAGCAGGCCGCCACCGACCTCCGCAGGCTGGACAAGGGACAGCTGGGCGAGGGCAGCACCGTCGACGCCCTCAAGGAACTCATCGAGGAACTGCCCAAGTACCTGGACAAGGCCCACAGCGCCTACGAGAAGGGCTACAGGGCCCTCGACACCTGGACGGGCGCGCTGGAGACGGCCCGCGAGCAGAGCGGGATCATCGTCTTCGAGGCCGAGCAGGCCTACCTCGCCCTGGAGGACCCCGAGGCGTGGAAGGAGGAGGCGGACGGCGACGACCCCGTCCGCGACGCCTACGTCACGCGCCTCCAGACCGTGCTCGGCGACATGGACGACGCCGTCGGCACCTGTAAGAACGCCCTGGAGGAGGCCAAGCAGGGCGACCCGAACGAGCTGTGGGGATGGCTGGACGCGATCGTCACGTGGGTCGAGGAGAACCCCCTCATCTACGCGGCGATCCTCGTGGTCGGCGGTATCGCCGCCATCTTCATCCCGGGCCTGGGCATCGCCCTGGCCCTCGGGGCGCTCGCGATCAGCGGGTCCACCCTCCACCGTGAGGGCAAGCTCGGGTTCAACATGGAGACGGTCGCCACCCTCGGCCTGGACCTGATCTCCCTCGTCCCCGGCGGCGTGCTCCTGCGCGGCGGACGCGCGGTGACGCGGGGGCTGACCGCCGCGGCCCCGCGCGTGACAGGAAGCATCTCCTCGGGAGTGCGCGGCGCCTCCTCCGCGGTGCGGGGCGCCACCAGCGGGGTGCGGGGCGCGGTGGGCGGCAACCGCGCCGTCCGGACCGTCACGTCGACGGTGAGCCGCGTCAGCCGGGACCACCCGATCATCTCCACGACCATCACCACCGGCGCCCGGGACACCGCCGTCGGCATGGGCTCCTCGATCGCTGTCCAGATGGCCGCCGGCACCTCCTGGGAGGACATCAACCTCGGGTACGAGCTCGCCAGCGCCGCCGCGACCAACGTGCCGGGCGCCGCAGTCGGCGCGGCCCGCGAGCACGGATCGCTGCCGTCCTTCCTCGGCGGCTCCGACGGGTCGGGCGGAGGCTCCGGCCCCGCACCGGGAGCCGACCCCGCGCCCACGGTCGGCGACGGCGCGTCCCCGGACCCGGCCGCCACCCCGGACACTCCCGGTGCGGGTGGGACTCCGGCTGCTCCTGACACGAGCGGGACCCCGGTTACCTCGGACACGGGTGGGACTCCGGCTGCTCCTGACACGAGCGGGACCCTGGTTACCTCGGACACGGGCGGGACCCCGTCCGCCCCGGACCCGGCCGCCACTCCGTCCGCCTCGGACACGGGCGGAATCCCGTCCGCTCCTGACACCGGCGGTGCTCCCGTGACCGCCGACACGGGAGGTACCCCCGGAGCCGCCGACCCCTCCCTCTCCCCCTCCGGGAACGGACCGGACGCTTCCCCGCAGGGCGGTACGGCCTCCTCCGGCACCGGCGACGGGACCGGGGTTCCGGACATCCCGACGTTCTCCGGCGAGGTCACCCCGTCCAACGGCGCCGCGAACACCTCCACCGAGGGCGTCTCCCTTCCCGGCCGCCCGCCCGCCGACGCGGGCGACGTCCAGGTGGACGTCGGCGTCGGCGGCGGCCCGGACACCACGGGCTCCGGCCACGCCCACGGCGCCCCCGAGCCGACCGTGCACTCCGCCGGTGGCGCGTCCGACCCCTCCGGCACCGCGGACACGGCGGGCGGCGGCCCCGGCCCCGAAGGCCAGCGCTTCGAGGGCGAGTACGGGGGCTCCACGGGCGGGGCCAACGTCGCGGGTGAGGGTGTACGCCTGCCCTCCCAGCGCCCAGGACAGATCGGAGAGCCCGTGCCGGACGCTCCCGCCCCGCGCGGCGAGGGAGCCGACGCCGCCGGGCGGTCCGACGCCGCCGGGCGGCCCGACACCGAGCCCTCCGCCGCCCCGGACGGGGCGGGCGGGGACGGAGCGCACGCGGGGACGGGCGACGGCTCCGGGGCCGCCGGCCAGCCCACCGTCACGTCCGGCGACTTCGGCGAGTACCGCACCAGCCGGGGACCGGACGGGGAGCAGAACGTCTCCTACCGCTATCCGGCGGACGGCGGCGACTACACCATGAACGTCACCCGCGACGGCGTGGACGTCGGCGGCACCTCCGTCCGGCGTGCCGAGAACGGGTTCCAGGTGACCGGTGCGGACGGCTCGTCCGTCACCACCTCGCGCGGCTCGTCCGGAGGCGTCGACCTGACCGGTCCGGACGGGGCGCCAGGGGCCTCCTACCGGGACGGCGAGGTGCGCGTCCCCACCGCGGACGGGGAGGTCACCGTCTCCCGGGACGGGGACGGCTCCACCATCCGGACCGGCGACGGCCTCACCGTCCAGCAGCCCCGCGGCGACGGCGACGTCCGGATCATCCGGAACGGGGACGGGCCGGTGGACCTGCGCTTCGGCGGCGGGGGCCCGGAGGTCTCCAGGCCCGCGCACGACGGCTCCTCCGCCGTGCCGCGCACCCGGGTGACCGATCCCCTCACCGGCAGGAGCACGGAGATCGGCCCCGACGGCTACCGGCTCGACAGCGAGGGCGGGACCTCGCAGAGCTACGACCGCGGGACCGACAGCGCCACCGTGGACTCCGGTGACACCCGTGTCCGGGCCGACCAGCACGAGGTCAGGGTGACCGACGGTGCGCGCGGAGTCGACCTGTGGCAGAGCCGTGACGGTGTGGGCACCGCCAGGGGAGCCAACTCCAGCGCGGTCGTCCGGTCGGACGGCAGCGCGGAGATCAGGACGAACAACCCCTCGCTGACCCCGCGAGCCGTTCAGGACGCGAACGGCGACGTCACCGTCGGAGACACCCGTACCGCGCCGGGCCGGGTCCGCACCGAGGACGGTTCCGCCGTCGGGATCACCGAACGGGACGGCCGGACCGTCGTCGAGGTGCGGGGAACCGACGGGGCAACGCGCTCCTACGACACCGACGGCCGCCCCCACGGCCCCTACCCGCCTCTGCGCGCCGACCCCGAGACGGGACAGCCCTGCGTGCTCACGGGCGGCACCAGGGTGACCCTCGTCTCGGGAGCGGATCCGGCTCTGAGGGTCGACACCCCCCAGGGTTGGACGCTGACCACCTCGCGCGACGGCCAGTCCTCGGTGAGCACGCCTCCGGACGCCCGCGGGGACCGGTTGCAGACCGTCCGCGACCCCGACGGTTCCACCGCGATGAGGGCCGGCGACCACTGGGTCGGATCCGGTTCCGAGACACCCGGCGGCCCCGGGCGCGTGGTGGCGGGCGGTCCCGACGGGGTCCACGCCAGCAGCTCCGCCGACGGAGCCCACGTGGGCGACGGCGCGACCCGCACGGAAGCCCGCCCCGGGGACTCCGGCGGTCTGGGGAGGGGGGAGACCACGCGCACGGTTTTCCCGTACGGTCCGGTGGCCGAGCACACGGGCACCGAGGGCCGCGTGACCACCGACGGCGGGGCCACCGTCCGCACGCGGGCGGACGAGGTCCGGGTGGACGTGTCCCGCGTCACGGACCACACCGTCCGCGACGGTGACCGCGTCATCAGCGTCGGCCCCGGCGGCACCCACGTGCGCGGGCCCTCCGCGGACAGTCCGGGCAACCCTCCGCTGCGCATGGGCGAGACCGCCGGGGACGCGGGCAGGGTTCCGCCGCGCTGGCACGTGTCCGCCGGCTCCGACGGCGGCATGTCCGGACACACCCACCCCGACCACGGCGTCAGCGTGCGGCCCGAGCCGGGTCGAATCCCGAACCCGCTCCGCGGGTCCGACGAGGTCAGCTTCCGTGCGGGGGACGTCGAGGGAACCCAGACGCGTTCGGGCCGGACCACGGTCACCGACGGCGACGGCAACACGATCCGGGACGGCCGGGGAGGGATCCGGGTGGACGGCGGCGAGGGCCGACCCGACCTGCGCGTCACCCCCGACCACGTCCGGGTCACCACGCCCGAGGGCGCGCAGCACCGGGTGGACGTTCCCGGGGCCCGGACGGACGGGGACGGCGCACCCGCGCACGCCGACGAGGGCACCGGTGTTCCCGGCGACCGCGGGGACGGCGACACCGCCGGTTCCGACGGTGAGGGGACTCCGGCGCGGCAGCGGGACGGGGACTCCTCGGGCGGGGACCGCCCCCCGGTGCGGCCGAGCCTCAACAGCTTCGGTGCCATGCTGGAGGAGATGCGCCTGACACTCGCCAAGAACTTCGTCAACGTCCTCGGCGGCCTGGGAGTGGAGATCGGGTGGCAGGAGTTCGCCGACGGCGACTTCACGGGGACCGACGTCGTCCAGGCCGTCGTGCAGCTGGGCACCGCCGTTCCCAAGGGCCTGGCCGAGGGCCAGCTCTCCGGGACCACCGCGCTGCCGACGGACGGCGCGGGGTCGCACCTGTCGGCCTTCCCGCTGGAGATGGGCCACCAGGCGATCCGCAACGACCTCCGCGACCTGATCACGAACGAGTACCTCGACGAGGAGGTCGCCATCGCCGCGGAGAGGGAGGCCATCGGGGGACAGGCCGCGTTCCTCGAGGGCGAGCTGATCCCGGAACTGGAGAAGGAGATCGGGGCCGCCCGTGCGGACGGGAACCGCCCGGAGGACCTGCGGAGGCTGGAGGCGGTCCTGGCGGCCGCGGAGGCCCAGCAGGCGAGCCTGGAGAAGAAGGACGCCGAGCTCGACGAGAGGGTGAACCTTCTCTAGTGGGCTGGCCGAAAATGTTGCCAGTGTGGCGCCGGGGACTCTCCTCCCCGGTGATCTTGCTACTGGTGCCACTGTGGACCGTCGGCAGTGCCTCTGGGAGCAAGATCATCCTCGATATGCACGTCCCGGTGAACCTTTCCGGTCACCGCACTAGGCGACCCGCACACACCGAGGAAGGGAGTACGGCATGGCCCGCGTCGTGAGGATCGACGTCGGCGCCCTGGAGGAGATGGAGCGCTCCCTGGGGCGCATCCAGAACGCCTTCACGGGTGAGAACGTCGAGAGCCCCGAGGACAGGGCCGAGGACATCGGTCCCGGCGACCTCGTGGACAAGGCCAAGGACTACGGCGAGGACTGCAAGAAGAACTACGAGCGCCAGGCCGAGGACCTGGGCGCCCTGCTCCAGGCGATCACGCCGGTCATCGACAGCTTCCGGGAGGCCGACGAGGAGCTGGGCGGGAGCCTGACGGAGGGCGGCAAGCCCGCTCCCCCGCCCAACCAGGTCGCCGTCTGACCCCGAGGCCGTAGAGGAGAGGCACCTCCATGCCCTACCAGTTCGAAGAGGACGTCCCGAAGGTCGACATCCTGTTCGACATCGCCGTCCCCGAGACGTGGACGCAGTACGACCTCAGCGGGGACGCCCTCGCCCGGCTGCGCGCCCAGGCCGTCGAGATGCACGGGAACCGGCCCGAGGAGCTGGACGCCCTCAACGACATGTTCGGCGACATCGCCCAGGTGACGAGCGACGTGGTCGGAGCGGGCCTGCTGGCGGCGGCGGGGGTCTTCGAGGAGTACGACGACGGCTTCTTCATGGCGACCGTCTGCGTGTTCGCCTTCCCCGCGGGGAAGGGGCAGCACGCCATGGACCCGATCCGGATGATCGAGCACGTCTACCCGGACACCGCCACCGCGCGTGAGGGCACCTGGCTGCGCAAGGACGTGGTCGACCTTCCCGAGTCCGGCGCGGGGACGTGCGGACGCGTCCTCGGCATCGCCGACCACGACCTGGAGGACGCCGTCGTCCGGTCGGTGGTCATGCACACCGCCTTCGAGCTCCCCGGACTCGACAGACGCGTCATGGTCAGCTGTACCAGCCCCAACTCCCAGCAGGTCGAGGAGGTCCTGGACCTCTTCGACGCCGTCACCGGCAGCGCACGGTTCCGGCTCCGCGAGGTCGAGCAGACCACCTGAGCGGCACCGGAGCCGGCGGTGGACGGGGCGAACCACCCCGCCGGATGACGTATCCACCACAATGGTGCCCGCGGAAGCGGCCCCGGCTCCCGCCACGACCGCGCCGACCGGGCGCGAGCGACCCGGACCCACCCACCCACCCAGACCAGCAGGAGGCACACATGCCCGTGTACAACGTCGACAGCGACAAGACCGAGGAGACCTCGTCCTCCCTCATCCAGGAGTTCAACGAGTTCACCGAGCGCCTGGAGGGCATCAAGAGCAAGGTCGACGGCCTCATCTCGGACGGCTACAGCACCCCCGCCGCCGAGAAGCACTTCCGCCCGTTCTTCGAGGAGTTCAACACCGGCTTCGAGGGTGTGAACAAGGGCCTCGAAGGCATCGGCAAGTACATCAAGACCGTCGGCGAGACCTTCAGCGAGACCGACGACAAGCTGGGCGAGGGCCTCAGGGGCTGACCCCGGAGGCGGAGCCCCGGCACCCCCCGGCAGGCGGGGCGGCGCCTTCGCGCCGTCCCCGCTCCCGACCCGACGACGAACCCGGAAGCAGTCCCACCGTGCGCCTCCTCTTCACAGCGACCCCAGCCACCGGTCCGGCCGTGGACGGCCCCGGCGGCAGCGGCCCCGTGGCGTCCTCCGCCCTGCGCCTGGACGTCCTCGTCGACGCCGACCCCAGCTCCACGGTGCGACAGCTCTCCGAGGCCGTCGACCCGATGGTGCGCACCCTGCCCCGCGCGCCGGGCCAGGACGTGCCGCTGTACCTGGGCGACCGGCCCGTGGACCCGTCCGCCTCCCTGGCCGACGCGGGCTTCCTCGACGGCTCCCTCGTCGGCGTGGGCGGCCCAGCCCCGGTCAAGGGCGAGCCGCCCGGCGTGGTCGAGGTCCGCGTGGTCTCGGGCCCCGACGCCGGGCGCGTGGTCCGCCTCGACCCCGGCGACTACGTCGTCGGCGACGACGAGGTCGCCGTGCTCGTCGTGGACTCGGACGGCTACTGGGCGCGGATCCGGGTCGCCCCGGACGGGACCGTCACCATCCTGGGCACGAGCGGGGGCCGGGGCTGCTCCCTGGAGGGCGACGAGGTCGGCCCCGACACCGTCTGGCCGCAGGGGGAGCAGCTCACCCTGGGCGGCACCCTCTTCGAGGTGTGGCCCAACCACCGCCCCGACGCCTCCGTGGTGGCCTCCGACGACGGCACCGGACTGGACTACAACCGCCCGCCCCGCCTGCACCCGGCGCCCACCAAGACCAAGTTCAAGCTGCCCACCCCGCCCGAACCGCCGGACCGCCCGATCACCCAGCTGATCATGATGATCCTCATCCCGATCACCATGGCGGTCGGCAGCGCGCTCATCATGGGCCGCCCCCAGTACCTGCTGATCGGCCTGCTCGCCCCCGTCTCGGTGCTGTTCATGCAGATCATGCAGCGGCGCACCACCAAGGCCCGCTACGACAAGCAGCTCACCGAGTACGAGGAGAAGAAGGAGCGCGTCACCCGCGACGCGCGCGACGCCCTCGTCGCCGAACAGCGCAAGCTCCGCGACACCTGTCCCGATCCCGCCGCCGTGCTGCTGCTGGCCACCGGCCCGCGCGCGCGGCTGTGGGAGCGCCGACAGATCGACGAGGACTTCACCCAGCTGCGCGTGGGCACCGGCAGCATCCCCTCCCGGGTGGTCCTGAGCGACCCGACCAAGGACGAGCACCGCCGCGACGTCACCTGGGACATGCGCGACGTCCCGGTGAGCGTGTCGGTCAAGGACAACGGGGTCGTGGGAGTGGCCGGGCGCGGCGAGGGGGCCGAGGCCCTGGAGCGCTGGCTGGTCGCCCAGCTCGCCGCCCTGCACAGCCCCGCCGAACTGCACCTGTACCTGCTGTCCATGGAGGGCGACCACAACCGCTGGCGCTGGACCCGCTACCTGCCCCACCTGCGCGGCGACCGCCCCCAGCTCTCGCTCGGCCGGATCGGCATCGACGCCACCACCTGCGCCCGCCGCGTGTCGGAGCTGCTCATGCTCCTGGAGGCCCGTCAGCAGGCCCGCCGCGACCTCGCCGACCAGCCCGCGGTCGTGGTGGTGCTCGACGGCGCCCGGCGCATCCGCTCGCTGCCCGGCGTGGTCCAGCTGCTGCGCGAGGGTCCCGAGGCCGGGATCTACGTCCTGTGCCTGGACGCCGAGGAGCGCCTGCTCCCCGAGGAGTGCCAGGCCGTGGTCAGCTCCACCCCGCACGGCATGCGCCTGCGCCGCACCTCCTTCGACAACGTCGAGGACGTGCGCCCCGACGTGCCCTCCGCGGCCTGGGCCGACCGGCTGGGCCGCGCCCTGGCGCCCATGCGCGACAGCAGTGTCGGAGAGGGCGGCGGGTCGCTCCCGCGCAGCGCCCGCCTGCTCGACGTCATCGGCCTGGAGCCGCCCGACGGCGACGCCATCGCCGCCCACTGGGCCTCCGGGGGGCGCAGCACCGTCGCCACGCTCGGCCTGGGCCTGGACGGCCCGTTCTCGGTGGACGTGCGCCGGGACGGCCCGCACGCCCTCATCGCCGGTACCACCGGTTCGGGCAAGTCCGAGCTGCTCCAGACCCTCGTGGCCTCCCTGGCGGCGGTCAACCGCCCCGAGTCCATGTCGTTCGTGCTGATCGACTACAAGGGCGGCAGTGCGTTCAAGGACTGCGTGGAACTGCCGCACACCGTCGGCATGGTCACCGACCTGGACACCCACCTGGTGGGCCGGGCCCTGGTGTCGCTGGGCGCCGAGCTGCACCGCCGTGAGCACATCCTCGCCAAGGCCGGGGCCAAGGACATCGAGGACTACCTGGAACTGCTGGACCGCGACCCGCGCATGCCGCAGATGCCCCGCCTGATGCTGGTCATCGACGAGTTCGCGTCCATGGCCCGCGAGCTGCCCGACTTCGTCAAGGGCCTGGTCAACATCGCCCAGCGCGGACGTTCCCTGGGCATCCACCTGGTTCTGGCCACCCAGCGCCCCGGCGGTGTGGTCACCAACGACATCCGCGCCAACACCAACCTGCGCATCGCCCTGCGGATGACCGACGAGGCCGAGAGCCGCGACGTCATCGACGCCGCCGAGTCCGCGCACATCGGCATCGACACCCCCGGCCGCGCCTACGTGCGCCTGGGGCACGCCTCCCTGCTGCCGTTCCAGTCCGGCCGGGTGGGCGGACGCCGGGTCGTGGCCGCCGCCAACGCCTCCGACCCGGTCGCGCACGCCGTGAAGTGGTCGGACCTGGCGCTGCCCGCCCCCGCGGCCGTCCAGGGACCCGCCGACACCGGCGACGTGGAGGTCACCGACCTGACCGTCCTGGTCGCCGCGGTCAAGGAGGCCACCGAGCGGTCGGGCGCCCGCCGCCAGCCCAGCCCGTGGCTGCCCGCGCTGCCCACCGCGCTCACCCTGTCCGAGCTGCTGCGGGGTCGTTCTCCGCAGGCCGTGCACGGCCGGGTCCAGCCCGCGCCGGTGGGGCTGGTCGACGTGCCCGCGCAGCAGCGCCAGTTCCCGTACGTGTTCGACCTGGCCACGACGGGACACCTGCACATCATGGGCTCGGGCCGCACCGGCCGGTCCCAGGCGCTGCGCACCATCGCCGCCTCCCTGGCCCTGACCCACCACCCCGGCGACGTGCACATGTACGGCCTGGACTGCGGCAACGGCGCCCTGCTGCCGATGGAGCGGCTTCCGCACTGCGGCGCGGTGGCCCAGCGCACACAGGGGGAGCGGGTCGTACGCCTGCTGGGCATGCTCGGCGAGGAGCTGGACCGGCGCCAGAAGCTGCTCGCCGCGCACGGCTGCGCCGACCTGGAGGAGCTGCGCGCCAAGCTGCCGCCGGACGAGCGCCCCGCCCACGTGGTGCTGTTCATCGACCGCGTGGACGCCTTCGAACAGGCCTTCGGCGAGTACAACTACGGCGCCCTGGTGGAGGACGTCACCACCCTCATGCGCGACGGGGCGGGCGTGGGCGTGCACGTCGTGGCGACCGGCGACCGCCTCCTGACCCGCACCAAGTACTCCTCCACCACCGAGGAGCTGCTGGTGCTGCGCTGCAACGACAACGGCGACTACAGCGCCGCGGGGCTCAACGCCCGCTCGCTGCCCGAGGAGATCCCCGACGGCCGGGCCTTCCGCGCCGGGGACGCCATGGAGGTGCAGCTCGCCCTGCTCAACCGCAACCCGCAGGGCGCGGCGCAGGGCGCCGAACTGGGCCGCATCGCCGACTTCGTGTCCCGGCGCCCGCAGGAGGGCACCGGACCGCGCCCGTTCCGGGTGGACGTCCTGCCCGACCAGCTCGCCTACGCCGACATGGTCCGCTACCGTCCCGGGGCCCCGCGTCCGCTGCACGCGCTGCTGGGCGTGGGCGGCAACGAGCTGACCGCGGTCAGCGCCGACCTGTCCCGCGTCCCGACGTTCCTGGTGAGCGGGCCTCCCCAGTCCGGGCGTTCCAGCATGCTCACCACGATGGCCAGGTCGCTGCTGGAGGGCGGTACCGAGCTCCTGCTGGTCACCCCGCGCTCCTCGCGCCTGGCCGACCTGCGCCACCAGCCGGGCGTGCAGGGGGTCCTGGACGCGGCCGAGCCCAAGCTCTCCCAGCTGCACGAGGCGCTCGGCCGGTTCCAGGGCGAGACCGCCGTGGTCGTGATCGACGACGCCGAACTCCTCCTCCAGAGCGACCTCGGCAAGGAGTTCACCCGTATCGCCCGCGGCATGGTCGGCGCGGGGTGGGGCATCGTCGCGGCGGGCACCAACGAGGCCCTCCAGGGCGGCTTCAACGGGTGGCACGTCCACCTCAAGCGCAACCGCGTGGGCGCCCTGCTCTCCCCGCAGTCCCAGAGCGACGGCGAGGTACTGGGCATGCGCCTGCCCAAGGGCGTGTCCAGCCCCCGCCTCACCCCCGGAACCGCCTACCTGCACCTGGGCGACGGCCGCATCCAGCAGGTGAGGGTGCCGCTGCCGTGACCGCCACCGGCCGTCCCGCCCGGGACGGCCGGAACAGAACCGGTGATATTCATGAGTGTGCCCCTTTCTCCCCCCTTCTCCCCTCTCCGGGGGAGGGCCCCGTACTCCCCCACCCCGCCCCGAACGAGACCTGTGAGCAGACAGCAGTGAGTACGCACCCCTCAGCCGTCACTCTCCCCGCGACCGCGACCGAACTGACCTCCACCGACCCCGCGCGCATCGGCCCCTACCGGCCGCTCAGGCGCCTGGGGTCCGGAGGCATGGGCGTCGTGTACGCGGCCCACGACCAGGGCGGCGCCCTGGTCGCGGTCAAGCTCATCCACCCCGAGTACTCCGCCGACCCGGAGTTCCGGGCCCGCTTCGCCCGCGAGGTGGAACTCCTGCGCAGGGTGGGCGGCGCCTGCGCGGTGCCGCTGCTGGCCGCCGACACCGAGGCCGAGCGGCCCTGGCTGGTCACCCCGCTGGTGCGGGGCATGACGCTCAGCGCCTACATGCGCAAGAACGGTCCGCTGGACGAGCAGCTGCTGCTCGGTCTGGCCGCCGGGGTGGCCGAGGCGCTCGCCCAGATCCACGAGGTCGGCATCGCCCACCGCGACCTCAAGCCCGCCAACATCGTGCTGTCGCCGGAGGGTCCCCGCGTCCTGGACTTCGGCGTGGCCCGCGCGATCGACCAGACCGCGCTGACCCGCACCGGGTCCGTGCTGGGCTCGCCCGGCTGGATCAGCCCGGACCACTACCGGGGCGCGCCCCCCAGCACCGCCGACGACATCTTCGCCTGGGGCGCGCTGGTCGCCTACGCGGCCACCGGGCGCCCGCCGTTCGGCACGGGCGACCCGGCCGCCGTCGCCCACCGGGTGATCAGCGGCGAACCGGACACCGAGGGCTTCAACGGCCCGCTGGCCGACCTGGCCGCCCGCGCGCTCAGCAAGGAGGCGTCCGAGCGGCCGACCGCGCTGGAACTGGTCAGCGGCGTGGTCGCCGCGGGCAACCCGGGGCGCTCCTACGCCCCCGTGGACTCCGCCGCGGCGGCGGGCGGCGTCATGGCCGCCGTGGTCGACCACACCTGGCAGGGCGTGCAGGCCGCCCCCGAGCGCGAGTTCGCGGTGGCCCCCGACCGGAGTTCCGGTGGTTCGGGCAGGGTACTGGCCGTGGTCGGTGCCGCCCTGGGTGCCCTGGTCCTGCTCGCGGGACTGGGGTTCGGCGGCGTGGCCCTGGCCGGTAACTGGGACTCCCTGCCCATGGCCTCCTGGTTCGGGGACGAGCCCGCCGACGCGGCCGACGCGCAGCAGACCGCGGAGGAGCGGCGGCGTCCGGGGCCGGTGGGCCAGGAACCGCAGGAGAGCGCCTCGCCCTCCGACGACCCGTCCGAGGAGCCCTCCGAGGAGGCGTCCGCGAGCGAGGAGGACGAGGAGGGCTCCGGCGGCGGGTCCACCACCACGACGGCCACGGTGGGCGCCGGGGTGGGCGCGAGCGGATCGCGCCCCTCGGGCGAGCACGTCGTGGCCTTCCAGCCCTCCGGAGGCTCGGGGCAGTACGCCGTGCTCGACGGGGCCACCGTGGTGTGCGCGTGGAGCTTCTGCCAGAGCCAGGGCGGATCGGTCGGCGACGGCGGCGCCGGCTCGGTGCCCTCCAGCCCCTCGGCCCTGACCGGCTACGTCAACCAGGGCAGCCGCACCATCACCGCCGAGGTCACCTACACCACCGACGACGACGGCACCGTCACCATCACCCGCCTGGTGGAGCAGCACAGCACCAGCGGCACGGGCACCCCGCCCTGGTAGGAGCCGGAACATGAGACACGGGAGAGACATGCCGAAGACCCTCGTGCGCAGGGCCGCCGCCGTGGCGAGCCTGGCCCTGGCCGTGGCGGTGACCACCCCCGTGCCCGCCACCGCCGCCTCCTACGGGGGCCAGTGCGGGAGCGGGTACGGGGTGGTCAACGAGGCCTCCGTCAGCGGGGGCACCATCTTCCTCACCTACAACAACTCCAACGGCCGCAACTGCGTCGTCGTGGTGCGGTCCGACCCGGGCAGCGCCGTCAACATGGACGCGGCCCTCAAACGCAGCGACTCCACCTCGTGGGACACCGACCCGGGTGACTGGACGGAGTACGCGGGCCCGGTCTACGTCGACGCGGCGGGCCACTGCGTGGACTGGGGCGGCGTGGTCGGCGACGAGTGGGTCCTGCGCAACGGCACCAACTGCGGTTGACACAACAGGAGAGGGCGCTTGTGAACGTGCACCACCCCCGGTGGATGAAACCCGTCAACACCCTGCTCAGCCCCTTCGAGAAACACCTGGGCGCCTCTGAGGGGACCTTCGACGCCATGCTGGGGGAGGCCTCCGCGCGCAGTGGGCTTCCCTGGCCCTCCGACGAACCCTTCCTCTCGGACATGCGGGTGCTCCACGACGCCTGGCAGGCGGTGCCCGGCGTCACCCCGATCGGCCGGATCGGCCTGCGGAGCGAGGTCCGGCGGCGGCTGGAGACGCGTCTGCGCATGCTCCACCTGCTCGACGCCAACCCGGAGATCGCCGCCCTGCCCGTCGAGCGGCCGGTGTTCATCACCGGTCTGCCCAGGACGGGCACGACGTTCGGCCACGGGCTCCTGGCCCAGCACGTCCGGGCCCGCGCCCCGCGGCTGTGGGAGATGCTGAGCCCGGTCCCCGACACGGGCAGGCCCGGGGAGCGCACCGTGAGCAGGCGCGAGCGCCTCGCCCTGGCGCGGACGCTGGTCCGGGGCATGGACGCCATGGGGCCGGGGTTCCAGACCATCCACCCCATGCACCCGCTCGAACCCGAGGAGTGCGTCTTCCTCCTGCCGCACGGGATGTTCTTCCACGTGCGCGCGGCCTCCCCCGACTACCGCGCCTGGGTCCAGGGGCGCGACGCCACCCCGGACTACGCCTACCTCAAACAGCAGTTCCAGGCGTTGCAGTGGAAGCGGCCCGCGCGCCGCTGGGTGCTCAAGTCGCCCCTGCACCTGTTCAACCTGGACGCCCTGCTCAACGTCTTCCCCGACGCGGTGATCGTCCTGACCGACCGCGACCCGGCGCGGGCCATGGCGTCGTGGGCCAGCCTGACCGAGGCGTCGATGCACATCCACAACAGCGACGTGGACCCGCACTGGATCGGCCGCGAGTGGCTGGAGATCTGGGCGGGAGGCGCCGAGCGTGCCCGCCGCGTGCGCCGCGAGCACGGCCCGGAGCGCTTCCTGGACCTGCCCTACGGCGAACTGACGTCCGACCCGCTCGGGGCGGCCGAACGCGTCTGGCGCAGCCTCGGTGAGGAGTTCGGTCCCGACACCCGGGCCCGCACGCTCGCCTACACGCGCGCGGACCGGCGCAAGAACCCGGGCGGCCACCGGTACAGCCTGGAGCACTACGGGCTCACCGCCGAGGAGGTGCACGCGGCGTTCGGTCCGGACCTGACCGGCGCCGAGGCGGCCAGGGCCGGAGGGGACGGGGTCTGAGGGCCCCTGGCGCGGATCCGTCCGGTCCTGCCTGCGCCGTGGCGCGGGCAGGGTTCGGGGACGGACCCTCGCCCGCGCCGCCGCGGCCCCCGGCCGCCTGGACGACGGCCGGGACCGCGCGGCGTCAGCGCGCCGTCCGGCGCAGCGGTCGCAGCGACCACCACGCGGCCGTCCACGCGGCCAGGCCCAGCCCGGTGCCGGTGACCGCCCCGACGAGCAGGCACCGCACGAGGTCGTAGCCGCTCACCTGCGCGCGGTCGGACAGCCCGCCCGCCACCGCGCCCGCCACCGCGCACACGGCGAGGGCGGACAGGACCAGGACGCGCACGCGCTCACCGTTCGGGCCGCCAGGGGAGCCCCCGCCCGGACCGTCCGGGAAGCCCGCTCCAGGGCGCTCCGGGAGGTCCCCGCCGCGGCGGTCACGGGAGGTGCGGTCGCCCGCTCCAGGGCCCGCGCGTCCGGCGCCCGCGCGCCGTACGCGCTCGCGGTGGACCCACCAGGCCAGGGCGGCCAGACCGCCCGCCGAACTCGCGTACATCAGCACGTTGTAGAGCAGGTGCGGGCCCGCCACCGGGGTGCTCAGCAGCGGCCAGGCCCGCACCAGGGCCCCGCCCGTCTGGGTGAAGGAGTCCCAGGCCATGTGCGTGGCCGACCCCGACGCCAGGGCCCCGGCGGTCAGCGCGGCGGCCCGCGCCGCCTCCCGCGCCGACCGGGGAGCCCGGACGCTCAGGGCCGGGGACCGTCCGGCCAGCGCGTACAGCGGGGGCCGGAGCGCGTACGCGTACACCGCCAGCACGGCGCCGCCGAGCAGCACGTCCAGCCACAGCCCGGCGGGGCCGTGCGTGGTCGCCGCGGCCACGGGCAGCGGCAGGTAGTACGGCAGGTCCGGCGCCACCGACCCGACGACCAGGGCCGCCGGGGGCAGCCCGGTACGCGCCAGCGGCAGGACCGCCGCGACATGGCTGGGGGTGAAGGGCACGTCGTCCTCCCTCGGCGGGGACCGGACCGGCCCCGGCGGGTCCCGCTACTCCGCGTCCAGGTACTGGTAGGTGGCCAGGGTCCCCCCGATGAGCACGTAGACCTCGTAGGGGGAGACCGTGTCCTCCGGGGAGTCCGACCCCGCGAGCCCGCCGTCCCGGGCGTAGCAGAGGTAGGGGGCCCGCTCCGCGCCCGGCTCGACGGCCGTGACGTCGTCCATGTCGCAGTACACCGCCTCGACGCCGTGGTCGAAGCGGATGGTGTCCTCGACGACCTCGCGCACGGTGGGCAGTTCCGGGTACTCGAACCGGAAGGCGGCGCCGCCGTCCCCGGCCAGGACCGGGAACTGCATGTCCAGGCCGCCGTAGGTGAGGGTGCAGCTCAGACCCGGTTCGACGGGCTCCGTCAGCTGTTCGGGGCACGCGGCGGCGGCGCTCGGATCGACGCGGGAGGCCTTGCGGGACACCTCCGTCAGCAGGGCCCAGGCCGCCCGTTCGGACGCGGACGCGGAGGATTCGGGCTCGGGAGGCAGGGCGGACTCGTCCACCTGGGGTCTGGAACCGGGAACGGGCGCTTCCACGAGGAGCCCGGCGAGCTCCTCCTGGGACAGTTCCTCCGGCGGAGTGCCCTCTGCGGCGGTGGTCTCCTCGGCGGCCCCTTCCGAGGGCGCCGAGGCCTCCGCGGTGTTCTCCCCGCCGCCACAGGCGGACAGAGCGAACACGAGCGAGAGGGAGACCGCCGGGGTGAGGGCGAAGCGGCCGTGAGGGGGGAAGAAGGGCATCTCTGTCCTTTTCGTCCTTGGTGGAGGTGGGGGGAGGGGGAGGGGGATGCCGTGGACCGTAAAACGCGTGGGGAGGCCCGCCAATCCGACTCCCGTCACCCTCCGTCGGTTCACCGAACACCAGGGGTGTGTTCCATTTCACTGAAAGAACGCGTGTCGTGACACTTCGGTGAAATGCGGGGTCCACGGGGCGTCGAAGACCCTCTGAGGCGTTCGTCTCCGCAGTGAGCAGGCACGGGAGCGCGCACACCCGGTTCCGACCGTGCGCGTGCGCCGCGCCCCCGGGCCCGGGCGGTCGGTTCCGGCCACCCGGCCCCGGGCCTCCCGGCGGACCGCCCGAGGACGGGACGGACGGGGAGAGGTCGCCCGGCGGACCGTCTACACCCTTTCGATCGCGTGCCCGCTGTGCTCGCCGTAGTCGACGGTGGACTCCCGGGGACGTCGGGCGACGTGGGGGAGCGGTTCGTGCGCACACCGTCACCCGCAGGGCGAGGACGCGGCCACGCGCGTCCGGTCCGCCCCCGGGGGCGCCGCACACTGTCGGAGGGACGGTGCGCCGCACGCTGCCGGGTCGGGGGAGCCGGTGGCGAGGAAGGACGGACCGACGTGTCCTCCGGCGGGCCCGGACCGACACTCCGATGTGCCGTGCCCCACACCCCGGGGCGGCGCGACCGGACGCGATTCTCTACCATCCACTGTATGGACGTCCCTGAGAGCGGAGCCGCCGGATCCGGCGCCCCCAACCCGGCCGACGGGTTCCCCGCCGCCGCACACGAGCGGTGGCGCGAACTCGTGGCGGGGGTGCTGCGCAAGAGCGGTGTCCACGAGGACCGGCTCGCCGACACACCCGAGTCGGCACTGGTCACGCACACCTACGACGGGTTCGACATCGAGCCCCTCTACACCTCCGACCCCCCGGCCGCCGACCCCGGTTTCCCGGGACTGGCCCCCTTCGTCCGGGGCCACCGGCCCGGCGGAGCGGTCCCCGAGGGCTGGGACATCCGCGCGCGCCACACCGACGCCGACCCGGCCGCCCTGCGGCGGCGCCTGAACGCCGACCTCATGAACGGCGTCAGCTCGCTGTGGATCACCGTCGGCGGCACCGGCCTGCCCGTCTCCGCGCTCGGCCAGGCCCTCAGCGACGTCTACCTCGACCTCGCGCCCGTGGTCCTGGACGCCGGGGCCGACCACGCCGACGCCGCCACCGCGCTGCTCGACGCCCACGCCGACGCGGGCGTCCCCGACGGCCGGATCATCTCCCACCTGGGCATCGACCCCCTCGGCACCGCGGCACTGGCCGGTGAGCGCCCCGACGTCATCGACTCCGCACGCCTGGCCGCGGAGCTGGCCCGGGGGCGCCCCGGGCTGGGGCTGCTGGTGGCCGACGGCCGCCTCGTGCACAACGCGGGCGGCTCCGACGCCCAGGAGCTCGGCTTCGCCGTCGCCGCCGGGACCGCCTACCTGCGCGCCCTGCACGCCGCCGGGATGGACCTGCCCGACGCCGCGCGGCGCATCGAGTTCCGCCTGGCCGCGAACGCCGACCAGTTCGGCGTCATCGCCAAGCTGCGCGCCGTCCGCGCCATGTGGGACCAGGTCCTCGACGCCAGCGGGGTGCCAGCCGACCAGCGCGCCATGCGCCTGCACGCCGCCACCTCCGAGGCGATGATGACCCGGCGCGACCCCCACGTGAACATGCTGCGCACGACCGTGGCCTGCTTCGCCGCCGGGGTCGGGGGAGCGGACGCGGTCACCGTCGCCCCCTTCGACTCGGCCGTGGGCCTGCCCGACGACTTCGCCCGCCGCATCGCCCGCAACACCCAGTCCCTGCTTATCGAGGAGTCCCACCTGGCGCGGGTCATCGACCCCGCCGGGGGCTCCTTCTACGTCGAGGCGCTCACCCGCGACCTGTACCGGGCGGGCTGGGCGTTCTTCCGGGAACTGGAGGCCGCGGGCGGGGCCGCCGAGGCCGTCGCGCACGGCCTGCTGCGCGAGCGCGTGGACGCGGTGTGGACGCGCCGACGCCTCGACCTCGCCCACCGGCGCTCCCCGCTCACCGGCGTCAGCGAGTTCCCCAACGCGGACGAGACCCCGCTGGTCCGGCCCGCCGACCCCGCCAGGCCACCGGCCCCGGTCCCCGGGGGCTTCCCGGTGCGCCGCTACGCCGACGACTACGAGGCGCTGCGCGACCGCAGCGACGCACGCGCGGGCGACACCGGCCGACGGCCCACCGCCTTCCTGGCCACGCTGGGCCCGGTCGCCGCGCACACGGCCCGCGCGTCCTTCGCGGCCAACCTGCTCGCCGCGGGAGGCGTCGCGTCCCACGACCCCGGCCCGCTCGACGGCGCCGCCGCCGTCGCGGAGGCGTTCGCCGCCTCGGGCAGCCGCGTCGCCGTGCTCTGCTCCTCCGACGCGGTCTACGCCGAGCAGGCCGAGGAGGCCGCTCGGGCGCTCCGACGGGCGGGGGCCCGCATGGTCCTGCTGGCGGGCGCGCCCCGCGACGCCTACCGCGAGGCCGGGGTCGACGCCTTCGCCCACCGGGGGTGCGACGCCGTCGCCCTCCTCACCGACCTGGTCGACGTCCTGCTCACCGATCCGCCGGCACCGTCCGCCACTGCCGAGGGGGCGCACGCATGATCCCCGACTTCTCCGACGTCCCGCCGCGGCTCCCCGCCTTCTCCGGCGACACCGCCTCCGGCCACGCCGCCTGGCAGAAAGCGCTGGAGGCGGGTACCGGCAAGGCCGTCGACGCCCTGGAGTGGGAGACACCCGAGGGCATCGGCGTCAAGCCGCTGTACACCCCCGCCGACCGCGCGGGCCTGGACTTCGTGGACGGGCTGCCCGGCATCCCGCCCTACCTGCGCGGGCCCTATCCGACCATGTACGTCAACCAGCCGTGGACCATCCGCCAGTACGCCGGGTTCTCCACCGCCGAGGAGTCCAACGCCTTTTACCGGCGCAACCTGGCCGCCGGGCAGAAGGGCCTGTCGGTCGCCTTCGACCTGGCCACCCACCGCGGCTACGACTCCGACCACCCCCGGGTGGCGGGCG
Source organism: Nocardiopsis deserti (assembly GCF_008638355.1). Classification (NCBI taxonomy): domain Bacteria; kingdom Bacillati; phylum Actinomycetota; class Actinomycetes; order Streptosporangiales; family Nocardiopsidaceae; genus Nocardiopsis; species Nocardiopsis deserti. The sequence continues at coordinate 211,793 of NZ_ML703347.1, forward strand.
ACGTCGGCATGGCGGGCGTGGCCATCGACTCCATCTACGACATGCGCCAGCTCTTCGACGGGATCCCGCTGGACCGGATGAGCGTGTCCATGACCATGAACGGCGCGGTGCTGCCGGTCCTGGCGCTCTACATCGTGGCCGCCGAGGAACAGGGAGTACCGCCGGAGAAGCTGTCGGGGACCATCCAGAACGACATCCTCAAGGAGTTCATGGTCCGCAACACCTACATCTATCCGCCGAAGCCGTCGATGCGGATCATCTCCGACATCTTCGCCTACACCTCGCAGCGGATGCCGCGCTTCAACTCCATCTCCATCTCCGGCTACCACATGCAGGAGGCCGGCGCCACGGCCGACCTGGAGCTGGCCTACACCCTGGCCGACGGTGTGGAGTACATCCGCGCAGGTCAGCGCTCCGGTCTGGACGTGGACGTGTTCGCGCCGCGGCTGTCGTTCTTCTGGGCGATCGGCATGAACTTCTTCATGGAGGTCGCCAAGCTCCGCGCCGCCCGTCTGCTCTGGGCCCGCCTGGTCAGGGACCTGGGCGCGGCCAGGGACAAGTCGCTGAGCCTGCGCACCCACTCCCAGACGTCGGGGTGGTCGCTCACCGCCCAGGACGTGTTCAACAACGTGGCCCGCACCTGCGTGGAGGCGATGGCCGCCACCCAGGGCCACACCCAGTCGCTGCACACCAACGCCCTGGACGAGGCGCTGGCCCTGCCCACCGACTTCTCCGCGCGCATCGCCCGCAACACCCAGCTGCTGCTCCAGCAGGAGTCGGGCACCACCCGCGTCGTGGACCCCTGGGGCGGCAGCTACTACGTGGAGCGCCTCACCCAGGAGCTGGCGGCCAAGGCCTGGGAGCACATCCAGGAGGTCGAGAAGGCGGGCGGCATGGCCGCCGCGATCGACGCGGGGCTGCCCAAGATGCGCATCGAGGAGGCCGCCGCCCGCACCCAGGCGCGCATCGACTCGGGCCGCCAGCCGGTGATCGGCGTCAACAAGTACCGCCCCGACACCGCGGACGAGATCGAGGTCCTCAAGGTCGACAACTCCCGGGTGCGCGCCCAGCAGCTGGAGAAGCTGCGCCGCCTGCGCGAGGAGCGCGACGAGGACCGGGTGCGCGCCGCGCTCGACGCGCTCACCGAGGCCGCCGGGGGCGGGTCCCGGGCGGACGAGGCCCTGACCGGCAACCTCCTGGCGGCGGCGGTCGACGCGGCCCGCGCCAAGGCAACCGTGGGCGAGATCTCCGACGCCATGGAGAGGGTCTTCGGCCGCCACTCCGGGCAGATCCGTACGATTCAGGGTGTGTACAGGGACGAGGCGGCGGGCAGCGCCGACGCGGCCGACCTCATGGAGCGCGTGGCCCGCCGGGTGGAGGAGTTCACCGGGGACGAGGGCCGCCGTCCGCGCATCCTGGTCGCCAAGATGGGCCAGGACGGCCATGACCGCGGCCAGAAGGTGATCGCGACCGCCTTCGCCGACCTGGGCTTCGACGTGGACGTCGGCCCGCTGTTCCAGACCCCGGCCGAGGTCGCCGCGCAGGCGGTGGAGGCCGACGTGCACGTGGTCGGGGTGTCCTCCCTGGCCGCGGGGCACCTGACCCTGGTGCCCGCGCTGCGCGAGGAGCTGACCCGGCTGGACCGCGGGGACATCATGATCGTGGTGGGCGGGGTCATCCCCCCGGCGGACTTCGCGCCGCTGCGGGAGGCGGGCGCGTCGGCGATCTTCCCGCCGGGGACGGTCATCGCCGAGGCCGCCGTCGACCTGCTCGACCAGCTGGAGGAACGGCTGGGGTAGGGGGAGCGCGGGGGCGCCGACCGCAGGGGCGGCCGTCCGGGCGGCACGGGCACGCCGTGGGCGGGGGCGCGTCGGCGGAGGAACGCGGCGGATGGGGACGCGGCAGAGGGAAGACGTGTCGGGCCGGGGCGCGGCCCGGGGCCGGAGAGAGGGAGGCAGGCGTGGCGGAGCAGGGTCCCGTGCCGGGCGCGCGGCGTTCGTCGCGGCGCCGTCCGGTGGACGTGGACGCACTCGCCGAGGGGGTCCTGGCCGGGCACCGGCCCACCCTCGCGCGGGCGATCACGCTCGTGGAGTCCCGCCGCCCGGACCACGCGCGCGCCGCGCAGGAGCTGCTCGTGCGGCTGCTGCCGCACACCGGCGGGGCCCGCAGGGTGGGGATCACCGGGGTTCCCGGCGTCGGCAAGTCCACGTTCGTCGACGCGCTGGGCACCCGGCTGACCAAGGCCGGGCACCGGGTGGCGGTGCTGGCCGTGGACCCCTCCTCCACGCGCACCGGCGGCAGCATCCTGGGCGACAAGACCCGGATGGAGCACCTGGCGGTGGATCCCAACGCCTTCATCCGGCCCTCGCCCACGGCGGGGACCCTGGGCGGTGTCGCCCGAGCCACGCGGGAGACCATGCTGCTCATGGAGGCGGCGGGATTCGACGTGGTCCTGGTGGAGACGGTGGGCGTCGGACAGTCCGAGGTCGCGGTCGCCGCCATGGTGGACTGCTTCTGCTTCCTCACGCTGGCCCGCACGGGGGACCAGCTCCAGGGCATCAAGAAGGGCGTGCTGGAGTTGGTGGACGTGGTCGCGGTCAACAAGGCCGACGGGCCGCACGCCGAGGACGCGCGCAAAGCGGCCCGCGAGCTGTCGCGGGCGCTGCGGCTGCTCCAGCCGGTGCACCCGGACTGGCGTCCGCCGGTGCTCACGTGCAGCGGCCTGACCGGCGACGGGCTCGACGAGGTGTGGGACGCCGTGACCCGGCACCGCGCGGCGCTGGGTGACGGGGCGCTGGCCGAGCGCCGCAGTCGCCAGGGGGTCAGCTGGATGTGGGACCAGGTCCGCGACCAGCTCATGGACGCGTTCCTGCACGACCCCCTGGTGGCATCGCTGCTGCCGCGGACGGAGGAGGAGGTGCGGTCGGGGGAGACCACGGCGACCCTCGCCGCGCGTACGCTGCTGGACTCCTTCACCCGGGACCGGGGGTCTCGTCCGCCGGGTGAACCCGGAGGCGGTGCGGTGCCGGGGCGCGGACCCGATGGGTGAACCCGGAGGCGGCGCGGTGCCGGGGCGCGGACCGGAGCCTTCACCGTGGAGCGCGGGTTTTGTCCGCCGGGTGAACGCGCGGTGACGGTGGCATCGCCGTTCAGCGGTGTCGGGGTATCCCCGGCGCATCACATGTCATGAAATGTCCCGGTGACAACGGTGGATAACGGGCGCTCACTGCCGAGTTCGTGCCCAGGAGGCGAAAATTTCTTCCGGTATGCCATTCCCGAACGGGCGGTTCGCTTATACCGTGTGTGTCCAACGACTTACCAGGCTCGCGGGCGTATCAGACGCTCCCCCCTGACATCGGACCGGCTCTGTGGGAGTGGCGCCGGTCCGGGTGGGCGTGGTCCGCCGGTCTGCGTATGGTTAAGCGAAGGGACCCCTCACCATCTCAACGTGGGGCCGGGAGGAGTGAACGTGCACAGGCTTGGGCTGAGCACGCGGGTGGAGAGCCGCAGCGTCATCGTCGCGATCGAGGGGGAACTCGACATCGCGACCGCCGCCGACCTCCAGGAACACATCCAGTCCGCTGTCGAGGACCACGGTCCTTGGCTGATCCTGGACCTGTCCGGTCTGGACTTCATGGACTCCAGCGGTCTGAACGTCATCATCAACGCCTACAGAACCGTCCGTGAACTGGGCGGATCGCTGGCGCTGGCCGCTCTGAACGAACGCGTCACCAAGGTCGTCCGCCTGGTCGGCCTGCACCGTCAGGTCCCGGTCCACCAGACCGTGGCCACCGCCGTCGCCGCCATGGAGGCCCTGGAGGCCAAGCGCCAGGCCGGGTAGCCTCAGGGCGAATGAGCCCGATCCTTCCCCCGAGTCCCGTGGACATCTCCTGGGACCACAACAGCCACTACCACGAACACCTCCTCCGCCACGTGCCCCCGCACTGCACCCGAGCGCTCGACGTCGGGTGCGGCGGCGGCAGGTTCGCGAGGGCCCTGGCCTCCCGCGGGATCGCCGTCGACGCGATCGACCCCGAACCGCGGATGATCTCCATGGCCCGTGAACGCACGCCCGCGCGGCTGCCGGTCGACTACCGCCTGGCCGCGCTGGAGGAGGCGGATCCGCGCCCCGGGGGGTACGGGTTCGTCAGCTCGATCGCCAGCATCCACCACATGCCCTTCGGAGCCTCGCTCGAACGGATGGCCGCCGCCCTCGCCCCCGGCGGCACGCTGGCCGTCCTCGGTCTGTACGCCGGGAAGGACGCCGCCGACGTCGCGACCAGCCTGGCCGCCCTGGGCCCGCAGTGGGTGATCGGGACCGGCCTGCGGCTGGGGCGCGCGCTCACCGGCACGCCGAACCTGCACAGCGTGGGCCCCACCGCCGAGATGCCGATGCGCGATCCCCGGATGGGCCTGCGCGAGATCGCGGAGGAGGCCGGGGAGGTGCTGACCGGCGCACGCCTGCGGCGGCTGCTGTTCTGGCGCTACTCGCTCTTCTACACGCGGCCGGCCTGACCCCGTTCGAGGTCAGGCCGTCGTCTCGTGTTGGTCGGTTCCTGCCGGGGGCTGGTCCGCGGGCTCCAGCCCTCCGGGAACCAGGCTGCCGAGGCCAGCCTGTCCGGAGCGGCTCCGACGGGGCCAGCCCGCAAGGGGGTCGGCCCGCCGGGGTCAGCCCGCTGGGAGCCAGTCCGCACGGGGGTTGGCCCTTGGGGGACCCATGCGCGCGGGGATCAGTCCCCACCGCCACCGCCGTCACCGGAGGAGGAACCTCCCCCGTCGGCGGAGGAGCTTCCGCCACCGCCGAAGCCCCCGCTGTTGCCCGGGCTCCAGCCGGTGCCGCCACCGGGTCCACCGGGCGGGGGCGCGTGACCCTCCGGTCCCGGGTGCCCCGGGTGTTCGGCGGGCCCGACGGGTGTACCGGGGTGGCCGTGCCCGTACCCGGGTCGGCCGTGCTCGGGCGGCGCCGAGCGGGCCTGCCCCGACCCGTACGGCCGCCCGGGCGCGGGCGGTGCGAACGCGTGACCGGCCGCAGGGCCCGCGGCGGCCGGACCCGCGGCGCGGGCGGCCGCGGACTTCGACCGCACCAGCGCGACGGCGAGCGCGACCAGTGCGCCGGTGACCGTGAGCCCGTACACGAGCTCCACGACGAGGTTCGCCAGCCCGCTGACCGTGATGAGCGCCTCGAAGGGCAGTCGCATGGCCGCGGTGGCGAAGGAGACCACCGAGTTCGCGAACTGCGCGAGCGCGGCGACGACCATGAGGACTCCGGCGGTCCGGACGGCGCCCGGGGAGGGAGACCCCTTGGCTCGGACGAGGGCGACGACCCCCACCACGATGAGGAGGATCGCGCCGAGGATGTAGAGGAAGGACATCGGAGGGCTCCTCGTGTCAGCGGGTCGGGGAGGACTGAGGGCCGGGGCGCGCACCGGGCGGCGGGGGAGGCGCGAACCGGCCCGCGACGGGCCTGGCCGCGGCCAGCACCAGGGTGAGCAGGCCTCCGAGGAAGACCAGCGTGAACACCAGGTGCAGCAGGTCGGATGGGGGGGACACCGAGGAGGCCATGGTCACGTACAGGGCGTAGAAGCCCCAGATCTGGACCGCCAGGTCGCCGAGGGCGCCGATGACGAGCAGGGCGCCGCCTGTGGCCACGAGCCCCTTGCGGTCGGCGGCCACCACGCCGGTGAGGGCCAGCACGATGATGCCCAAGAGCAGGTAGAGGCCCTCGAAGAACAGGGAGGTGAAGGAGGAGAAGGAGAAGAGGGTGTACATGGGAGAGATATCGGACATCCGGAGCCTTTCCTGGGATGGCGCGCAGGGCCAGACTCTAGCGCCGGGTCGCTCTCCGCGTCGAGGCGTGTACCGACTGCTCTCACGTGCCCGCGCGCACGGTGCCGCGTGCCCGTCGCCGCGGACGGCCCCGCCGCGGTCCGCGTGCGTGGGGTGGGACGGCGGACCCGCCGCCGCCGGATTTTTCCACAGATCCTTTTCGGCTCTGGCGGCACCCGCCCCCGACGAGGAACATGGGAGGCGGTGGCAGAACAGCCGGAGGTGACCTCGTGCTCGTGGTGGAACTGGATCGGATCGACGGGATGGAAGCCGACCTGGTCGGCGGCAAGGCCGCAGGGCTGGCCGGGGCGATCGCGGCCGGAGAACCCGTGCCGCCGGGTTTTTGCGTCACGACCGAGGCCCACCGCTCCGGGAGGCTGCCGGAGGAGGAGGTGACCGCCGCCTACGAGGCCCTCGGCGGCGGTCGGGTGGCGGTGCGGTCCAGCGCGACCGCGGAGGACCTGCCGGACGCCTCCTTCGCGGGACAGCAGGACACCTACCTCGACGTCGAGGGGGCCGACGATCTCCTCACGGCCGTCCGCCGGTGCTGGGACTCCCTGTGGACCGACCGCGCCGTCGCCTACCGGCGCGACCGGGGGATCGACGACGACGGGGTGCACATGGCCGTCGTCGTGCAGCGCATGGTCGAGCCCCGGGCCGCGGGGGTGCTGTTCACCGCCAACCCGGTCACCGGCACGCGGGGCGAGACCGTCCTGGACGCCGTTCCCGGCCTCGGGACCGCGGTGGTCGACGGCACGGTCCGGCCCGACCACTACGTCGTGGCCGCGGACGGCCGGACCGAGGGGCCGGACGACGGATGTCTGTCCCCGCAGGAGGTGGCGGCGCTGCACGCCGCCGGGGAGCGGCTCCAGCGTCACTTCGGCTCACCGCAGGACGTCGAGTGGGCCCTGGACCGCGACGGAACCCCCTGGATCCTCCAGTCCCGCGCGGTCACCACCCTCTTCCCGCTGCCCGACCACCACGACGACGGGCCCCGCGCCTACTTCGAGGTCGGCAACATGCAGGGCATGCTCCGCCCGTTCACCCCGATGGGCCTGTCCGCGATGGGGGCCGTCGCCTCCGCGTGGCTCGGCTCCCGGAACACCGGCCCCGACGGCGACGCCACGGCGGTGGTCGACGTGGCGGGCAGGTTCTACCTGGACCTCACCCCCTACCTGCGCAACCGTTGGGTCCGCGGCTCGTTGCCGGGCAGCATGGTCGTCTACGGCCCCCGGGCCGCGGCGGCCGTCCGCTCCCTCCTGGACGACCCGCGGTTCGCCGCGCGCCCGGGCGGCCGGATCAACCCGGTCAGGGCGGCCGGGGCCGTCGTGCGGGCGCTGCCGCTCACCGGCAGGGTCGTCGCGGACGCCGTGGCCGCGCTCGTCGACCCCGACGACGCCAGGCGGAGCTTCCTGCGGGCCGGTGAGGTGCTCCGGCAGCGGGCCACCCGCGAGCCGGAGCACGCGCTCACCCCCGGGCAACGGCTGCGGCACGCGATGGACCTCCAGAACGAGGCCCTGACGGAGGGGATGGTCCCGATGATGGGGCCCCTGTGCGTCGGTATCCTCGCAGCCAAGGCGCCCGAACTGCTGCTCAGGGGGATCGCCGAACCGGGAGAGGTCGCCGCCGTCCTCGGCGGGATGCCGCACAACGTCACCACGGAGATGGACCTCGCGCTGTGGCGGTTGGCGGTCGGGGCGCGCGGGCACGGCGAGCTGTTCAGGGACACACCGCCCGAGGACCTGGCGGCCGGGTACCGGGCGGGGACGCTCCCCGACATCGGCCTCGACGACTTCCTGGAGCGGTACGGGCACCGCGGCGCCGCCGAGGTCGACGTGGGCGTGCCCCGGTGGTCGGAGGACCCCGCACCCCTGTTCGCTGCGGTCGCCAACTACCTGCGGGTGAGCGACCCGGAGCAGGAACCCGACCGGAGGTTCGCCCGGGCCGCCGCCGAGGCCCAACGCACACGGGACGCGCTGGTCCGCAGGGCGCTCGCCTCCCGGCCCGTCCGCGCGCGTCTTGCGTCGTTCTCCTTCGACCGTGCGCGCGCCCTGACCGGGATGCGGGAGTACCCCAAGTTCTCCTGGCTGTTCGCCATCGCCGAGACGCGTCGGCAGCTCCTCCTCGTCGGCGCCGAAATGGTCGGGACGGGGCGGCTGGACGCGCCCGACGACATCATGTTCCTCCGCATTCCGGAGGCGCGCGCCCTGGTGGAGGGCGCGGACCAGCGCGTGCTCGTCGCCGAGCGCCGCGCCGAGTACCTGCGTGAGCGCAGGCGCCGCCGGGTGCCCCCGGTCCTGCTTTCCGACGGCACCGACGTGGAGGCCGCGCTGCCCGCCCTGCCCTCCGGGCGGGACGGGGAACTCCTCGGCGTGCCCGCCTCCTCGGGGACCGTGACCGGGGTGGCGAGGGTGATCCACGACCCGGCGGGGGCCACGCTCGAACCGGGGGAGATCCTGGTGGCCCAGAGCACGGACCCCGGATGGACGCCCCTGTTCATGACCGCCGGAGGGCTGGTGGTGGAGACGGGGTCCACCATCGCGCACGGGCCGACGGTCGCCCGGGAGTACGGCATCCCCGCCGTGATCTGCGTCCCCGGGGCGACCGAGGTGATCCCGGACGGGCAGCGGATCACCGTCGACGGCGGTACGGGCACGGTCCGCTTCGAGGACCGGGAGGGACCGGAGGGACCGGAGGGACCGTGACCGGCGGGGGCTAGAAACCGCCTCCTCCGCCAGCTCCGCCGCCGTTGTGGCCGCTTCCGCCTCCGTCAGCCCCGCCGCCGTTGTGGCCGCCTCCCCCGTCGAAAGCGTCGCCGCGACGGCCGGGATCGCCCGTTGCCGCGTGGGCGTTCGAGGTGTAGGCGGAGGACCGGCCACCGTCGTACGGGACACCGCCCGGTCGTTCGCCCCGCTGCTCCGGTCGCCGCGGGACGGTTCCCCGGGGCGCGTGTCGCCGTCCGCGGGAGCTGATCACCGCGCACAGCAGCAGGACGAGTGCCACCGCGAGCAGCACGTGGGACCCGATCTCGATGACGTACAGCACCGCGAACGGGACCGGCATCTCACCGTTGCCCACCAGGGCCGGGAGGAAGACGAACCGGAACCAGAGTTCCCGGGCCCCCTGGACGATGCTGAGGAGCACGAGCAGGCCGCCTCCGGTGCGTACGAAGCCGCGCCCGCCGGGAGCCCTCCCGGCGAGGGTGAGCGCGAGGACTCCCGCCAGCAGCGGGGGGAGCACGACGGTCAGCAGTGTCAGGAGGAACTGCACCAGGTCGGGGCCCTGCTGGGTCATCGCCGGGCCTCCTCATGCGGTCCGTCGAAGGGGGAGGGCGACGGAGGGGGCGGCCCGGCCCGCGACGTCCTCCGGCTGGCGGCCAGGACCAGCAGGACCATGCCCGCGCCGAGGAGGAGCGCGGACAGGTGGTACGACACGCCCGTGATCAGCGCGGTGGTCTCCGAGTCCGCCACCCGTTCGCGCACCCAGCCGGAGAAGAGCTGGTCGAGCAGGGACAGGACGGAGGAGGCCAGCAGTGCCGCCGCGCCCAGACCGGTGAGCGCACGGCGCTCCGGCGCGGCGGCGAAGCAGCAGACCAGCGCGAAGAGGCCCACCAGCAGAAGGAGGAGCGGTCCGATCAGGTAGGGCAGGTGGAGGTTCACTGCGGTCCTCTTGGCTGGGGGAGTGGGCGGGGGCCACAGCGCGGTGCGCGTCCGCGCCGCGAGGGAACCTACCCAAGCGAGGGGAGTGTGAGGCGTCCACGGCCGCTTGTGGCCAGTCCCGTGTGGTCCTCGTGAACGGCCGGGACCGGCGCGGTCTCCGCCCCGCCCTCCCCAGAGCACACGTCGGTCGAGATCGTCCGGCTACGCGGACCGGTCCGCGATCCGCACGAGGTGCGGCTCGGCCGCGCTCGTCTCCAGAAGGACCGTGTCGCCGACCGTGAGGCCTCCCCGTTCCGAGCAGCCGATATCGGGTGTGCGTTCGTGGGGGAGGCCCTCCACCCGGTAGGAGACCCTCACGTCGAACCAGCAGCCTCGTCCGGCGTTCCTGTCCAGCGCCTCGACGGTTCCCCGTACCTCCGGACCCGACGCCATGGCCGCCTCGCTCCCCACATGGTCCACGAGCAGACACCCCGGCACCGACAGGACCAGCAGGCACCCCAGGACCACGGTCGCTCGACTCCGGACCGCCTTGGCCCGCCGTGCGCCCCTCGGGCCGTTGGTCCCATGTGCGCGGTACGCCCCGGGGTAGTTCGCCGGTATGAACAGGAACCGCGACATCCCCCGTGCCCCAGGGCGGTTCGGCACTCTCATGGGCCGATCCACCGTCTACGCCCAGAACAACCCGCGTCAGTTCGGTCTCCGTACAGGCCTGGCAGCCGGAGCGTTCGGCCTCCTCCTCATCGTTGTCTTCTTCGTTCCCCTGGCACTGACCCAGGGAGCGGACACCCTGTTCCTCGGTTTCCTCGGGGGCACCGTGCTCCTGGTGCTGCTCGCGGCGACAATCAGCGGTTTCGGCACCGCGTGGATGATGCGCCGCATGGTCAGGGGCAGGCCCGTACCGAGGAATTCCGATCCGGCCAAGGTCTGGGCCGCGCACTGGCAGATCATGCGGGGCACCCTCCACCCGGACCCCGAGACCAACCGGCTCGGGCGCATCCTCGCCGACCAGAACGACACCTCCAGGTCGCCGAAGTTCATGCTCGTGTTCGGCTGCGTCCTCGTCGTCCCCAATGTCGCCAGCGCTCTGCTCCAGTACGCCAACGGAACCCCGTTCGCCTCGGTCAACCTGTTCCTGGCGGGAGTGCTGGTGGTCATGATCGCGACCTTCGTCCCGCTCACGATGCGCCGCCAGCGCAGGGTCCGCCAGTTCCGGGAGACCTACGACCTCGCCTCCACGGGCTCCTCCGGTACCCTCGGACACGAGGACTGACCACGGCGCCCCTTCCCCTCGCCCCCACGCTCCGTGACCGCTCCTCGCCCGGCGGTGCCCATCGGCGTCGCTCCGGGACAACACGGTGCGTAACATCGCATCGAATCGGTTCGATAACGAACGGGACGGCACGGTGCGGATCTCCGATGTGGCCCGGCACGCTGGCGTGTCGCCGAGCACGGTCTCCTACGTCCTCAGCGGCAAACGGTCGATCTCCGAGACCACCCGGCAGCGCGTGAAGGAGAGCATCGACGCCCTCGGCTACCAGCCGCACGCGGGCGCCCGCTCCCTGGCCAGCCGCCGCAGCAACGTGATCGCCCTGGTCATCCCGCTCCGCGGCGACGTGCACGTCCCCGTCGCGATGCGTTTCGCCGTCTCCGTGGTCACCGCCGCCCGCGCGCACGACCACGACGTCCTCCTGCTCACCCAGGGCGAGGGCCCCGACGGCCTGCGCCGGGTCTCGGGCAGCGCCATGGTGGACGGCGTCATCGTCATGGACGTGGAGGCCGACGACGCCCGCGTCCCCGTCCTGCGCGAGCTGGACCTGCCCTCGGTCCTCATCGGCGTCCCCGAGGACACCGAAGGCCTGACCTGCGTGGACCTCGACTTCGCCGCCGCCGGTGCGGCCTGCGTGCACCACCTCGCCGACCTCGGCCACACCGACCTGGCCTTCGTCGGACAGCCGCCCTCGGTGTACGAGCGGCGCACCGGCTTCGCCGAGCGCACCACCACCGGCTTCGAGCGAGCCGCCGCCGAACGCGGCGTCCGCGCCACCCTGCACCCGTGCTCCCCCGACACCGCGCACGGCCTCGCGGAGGACCTGCTCCGCGAGCGGCCCGGTCTCACCGGTCTCATCGTGCACAACGAGCCCTCCGTCGGCCCGCTGCTCGAATCCTTCGCCGAGCACGGCCGCACCCCGCCCGAGCTGTCCGTGGTCGCCATCGGCCCGGTCCCGCCCGGAGCCCCGCCGCTGACCTCGGTGGACCTGCCCGCCGAGGAGGTCGGAGCCCGCGCGGTCGGCCTGCTCATGGACAAGATCGACGGCCCCGGCAACCCCGGGGTGACTCTGCTCGAACCCCGGCTCACCTCCCGGGAGAGCACCGCTCCGCGCGCCTGACCGTGCTCCGCGCGCCTGACCGTGCTCCGCGCATGAGGTGCTCCGCGTCCGACCGGGGGATGTGACGGGGGACACCCGAAAAAGTGTCCCAGGGCCGCGGAATACCCCACCCCGCCCTCCCGTTGTACGGGGTGCCGGAAGGTGCGGTAGAAAGTGTCCCCCGGGCTCCACTCAAAGCCTTCACGGAATACCGCGCCCGCAAGGGTGGCAGGAGCCGTGTTGTGCACCGCGCCGTGAGGCGACCGCCGCACCGTTCCGGTGTACGTGACGGCCCCGCCGGGCAACTGCCCGGCGGGGCCGTTTCACGTCCCGCGCCCCGAGGGGCGCCCCCGAGGGGAACTCAGCCGCGCCGGGCCTTCTGCACGGCCTCGGCCAGCTCCTCCTTGTTCATCTTGGAGCGGTTCTTGACGTCCAGCTCCTGAGCTTCCTCATAGAGGTCGCGCTGCTTGGGAACCCTGCCCCCGACGTTGAAGCGTTTGAGCTCCTGCTCGCGCCGCTCCCAGAACGCCTTGCCCAGCTCCTGGGCGCGCTTCTGGCTCACGGCCTCCTTGAGTCCGGGCAGGACGTCGCTCTCCTCCTCCTCGACGTGGTGCTTGACCGCGTCGACGAACTTCTCGCACCGCTTCTCGAACTCCTTGCTGTTCGGGTCGCAGTCCTTCAGCTTCTGGAGCAGCTCCTCGGCCTCCTGGTGCTCCTCCGTGCCGTGGCGGACCTCCGGCCCCTCGCCAGCGGCCTTGGCGGCGGCCGGGTACACCTCGTCCTCCTCGGCACGGCTGTGCGCGGTGAGGATCGCCTCGATCTCCTCCAGCAGGCGCGGCCGCTGGTCGGGCTCGGACTGGAGCCGGTCGAACAGCTCCTCCATCGTCCGGTGGTCCTTCATGATCAGGGTGACGGCGTCCTCGGCCATGTTCGCCTCCGCTTCGGTGGTGGTGCTTCCGACCACCGCCACTACCCACGGACCCGCCGTCCAGACACGGCGCCGACCGGTCGCCGCGGCCCGACCCGCCCCCGGCCCGGACGCGGTCCGGGCCGCGTCCCGCGCCTCGCGCGGAACACGGCCCGGATCCGGGAGCGGGGATCAGCGCAGGCCGAACAGGTGCTCCATGGCGAGCTGGTCCAGGCGCTCGAAGTGGTACCCCCGCCTGCCGACCTCGGCCAGGTCGATCTCCTCGGCCAGCAGGTCGGACAGGGACTCGCCCTCGCCCAGCGTGGACTGGGACAGTTCGGGCACGCGCGAGGCCGCGAGCGCCTCCACCACCTCGGGGTCGGCGCGGAACGCCCTGGCCTTCTCCTTGAGGATGAGGTAGTTGCGCATGCAGGCCGCGGCCGACTCCCACACGCCGCTCATGTCCTCGGTGCGCGGCGTCTTGAAGTCGAAGTGCAGCGGGCCGTCGTAGCCCGCGCTCTCCAGCAGGTCGACCAGGAAGAACGCCTCCTTGACGTCGCCCGCGCCGAAGCGCAGGTCCTGGTCGTACTTGATCCCGCGCTGGCCGTTGAGGTCGATGTGGAAGAGCTTGCCCGCCCACAAAGCCTGGGCGACGCCGTGCGCGAAGTTCAGCCCGGCCATCTGCTCGTGGCCGACCTCCGGGTTGACCCCCACCATCTCGGGGTGCTCCAGCTCGTTGATGAAGGCCAGGGCGTGGCCCACCGTGGGCAGCAGGATGTCGCCGCGCGGCTCGTTGGGCTTGGGCTCCAGGGCGAACCGCAGGTCGTGGCCCTGCTCGCGCACGTAGCCGCACAGGATGTCGAAGGCCTCGCGCAGCCGGTCCAGGGCGGCGTGGTCGTTCTTGCCCGCCTCGGTCTCGGCACCGTCCATGCCGCCCCAGCACACGTACGTCTTCGCGCCCAGCGACACGGCCAGCTCGATGTTGCGGATGACCTTGCGGATGGCGTGGCGGCGCACGTCGCGGCTGTTGGAGGTGAACCCGCCGTCGCGGAACACCGGGTCCGAGAACAGGTTGGTGGTCGCCATCGGCACCTTGAGGCCGGTCTCGTCCAGGGCCGCGCGGAACCGCTTGAGGATGTCCTCGCGCTCGGTGTTGGAGCTGCCGGGCGGAATGAGGTCGTCGTCGTGGAAGGTGATTCCGTGCGCGCCGAGGTCGGCGAGGCGGCGCACGGCGTCCACCGGGTCGAGCTCGGGGCGGACGGGGTCGCCGAAGGTGTTCACCCCGCGCCACCCCACGGTCCACAGGCCGAAGGTGAACCTGTCCGCGGGCACGGGCTGGTAGCTGCTCATGTCGTGTCTCCTGAGGTAGGCGCAGGACTCCGGAATAGTTTGTCTAGAGTCACAACTAATTGTCAACGGGGTGGCCGCGCAGCACCGCCACCCCGCCGCCCGGCAGGGTCATCCCCTGCGCCGAAACGCCCGACACCAGGTCGCGGGCGCTCGCGTCCAGCCCGAACCGGGCCGGGTCTATCCACCGCGGCCGGTTGTCGTGGTTGGTGACGAACACCCACGCGCCGTCCCGGTCCACCCGGCGCACCACCTCCAGCCCCGGCTCGGGGAACGGCCCCGTCCCCGCCGCCTCGGCCAGCAGCCGCGCCAGGCCCCGGTCCGACAGCCGGGCCGACAGGTACCAGGCCTCGCCCGCCCCGTGGCGCCGCCGCGTCACCGCGGGCAGCCCGTCCAGCGGCCCGCCCGCGTAGTGGGCCACCGCCTCGGCCCCCGCCAGGTGGACGTGCTCGCTCCACAGGGTGACCTCCTCGCGCACCGAACCCAGGTCCAGGCCCACCGTCTCGCCGGGCGGCATCGGGTGCACCTCCTCCACCCGCACCCCCAGGAGGTCCCGCAGCGCGCCCGGGTACCCGCCGGTGCGCACGGTCCCGTCCGGGTCGGCGGCCCCGCTCAGGAAGGTCACCACCAGCGTTCCGCCGTCCTCGGTGTAGCGGGCCAGCCGCTCGGCCGCCTCGTCCGACAGCAGGTACAGGGCGGGCACCACCAGCAGCGGCACCCGCGGCAGGTCGCGGTCGGGGCGCACCATGTCCACCGTGCGTCCCGACCGCCACAGCACCCGGTGCACCTGGCGTACCGCCTCCAGGTAGTCCACGCCCCGCGCGGGCAGCGACGGGCTGCCCAGCGCCCACCAGCACTCGGGGTCCCAGGTGAGCGCCGCGTCGGCGACCACGTCGGCGTCGCGCGCCTCCGCCACGCGGGGCAGCACGCTCCCCAGCTCGCACACCTCGCGGAAGATCCGGGAGTCCGGTCCGGCGTGCGGCACCATCCCCGAGTGCCACTGCTCGGCGCCGCCCCGGGACGCCCGCCACTGGAAGAACATCGCGCCCCGCGACCCGCGCGCCACGTGCGCCAGGCTGTGCCGCGCCGTCTCGCCGGGGGCCTTGGGCCGGGTGACCTCGCCCGTGTAGGTCACTCCGGCCGCCTGCTCCATCAGCAGCCACGGCCGCCCCGGGCCGGGCACGCGGTCCGCCCACGAGCGGGCCAGGTCGGCGGCGAAGGCGGTCTGCTCCGCCCCGCCCTGCCCGGTCCGGTCCGGGTAGTCGTCCACGGCGACCAGGTCCAGGTGCTCGGCCCACCGCCACGGGTCCACCGGCACCCAGTCGCCGAAGGCCAGGTTGGTCGTGACCGGCACGTCCGGCCGGACGGCGCGCAGCACGTCGCGCTGGGACAGGAAGTGGTCGAGCATCGCGTCCGACAGGAACCGCCGGAAGTCCAGCACGTGCGCCGGGTTGGGCAGGTACTGGGTCGCGCGCGGAGGCTGGATCTGCTCCCACTCCGAGTAGTGCTGGCTCCAGAACGCCGTGGTCCACGCCGCGTTGAGCCGGTCCAGGTCCACGTGGCGCCCCCGTAGCCAGTCGCGGAAGGCCCCGGCGGTGTGTTCGGAGTGCGACCACGTCCCGTACTCGTTGTGCACGTGCCACAGGCGCAGCGCCGGGTGCCCGGAGTAGCGCTCCGCGAGCGCGCGGGCGATGCGGACCGAGGCCTCCCGGTAGGCCGGGGAGCACACGTCGTAGGTGTCGCGGCTGCCGTGGGTGAGCCGGGTCCCGTCCGCGGTCACCGGCATCGCGTCGGGGTGGGCGAGCCCGAACCACGGCGGGGGAGAGGCGGTCGGGGTGGCCAGCGCGACCCCGATCCCGGCGTCGGCGAGCCGGTCCAGCACCCGGTCCAGCCACTCGAACCGGTACTCGCCCTCCTTCGGCTCCAGGAGCGCCCAGGAGAAGACGCCGACCGTCACGAGGTTGACCCCGGCGCGGCGCATCAGCTCCACGTCCTCCGCCTGGACCTCCTCCGGCCACTGCTCGGGGTTGTAGTCGCCGCCGAACCACAGTGGAGAGGACATGGGGAACTCCTTCTGGTTTGGTGTGTGCGCCAACAAAGTAGGGCGAAAACCCTTTCCGGCGACACCCCCCACACGAGGAGCGCACATGTCCGCAGTACGACGGGTCCGTACCCGCCATCCGGTCGGGGACTGGGAGGACGCGCTGGTCACCGGCAACGGGCGCCAGGGGGCGCTCGTGCACTCGACGGCGGACCGCGTCCGCCTCACCCTGTGCCACGAGAGGCTCTTCCTGCCGGTCACGGAGCCGCTGCCCGCCCCCGCGACCGCGTCCCTGCTGCCCGAACTGAGGCGACTGCTGCGCCGGGGCCGCTCCCGCGAGGCCGCCGAGCGGATCACGGCGTTCGCGGCGCGGGAGCACCCGGGCTACGCCGACACCCGGTGGATCGATCCGCTGGTGGGCGCCGCCGTGCTCTCGTTCGCCCCGCGCGGGTCCCGGACGGGACCCGTCACGCGCACGTGCGACCTGGACTCGGGGCTGGTCACCGAGGAGCTGCCGGACGGGACCGTGCACCGGGCCTTCGCCTCCCGGCCCGACGACGCCGTGGTCGTCGAACTCGCCTCGCCCCTCGGCCTGGACGGAACGCTGCGGCTCACCGCGCTGGAGGAGACGCCGCCGGTCCCGACGGAGGTGGTCCGCGAGTCGGCCCCCGGCCTGCTGACCCTGCGGGCGGACTTCCCCGAGCGCCCGCCCGGCGGACTGGCCGGGTACACGGTGACCTGCGCCGTCAGCGCCGAGGGAGGCCGGGTCGGCACCGATGGTGAGGGGTTGGACCTGCGGGGTGTCCGGCGGCTCCGGCTGGTGGCGCGCGTGCGGGTGGACGGATTCACCGAGCAGGAGGCGGGACCAGGGGCGGACGGGGTTTCCGTGCCCGGTGGGGAAGCCCCGGGGGCCGCGTTCGGGACGGACGTGCCGGTATCCCACTCGGAAGCTGGCCTCGCTGGCCTCGCTGGCCTCGCTGGCCTCGCTGGTCCCGTTGGTTCCCTTGGTCCTGCTAGTCCCCCTGGCCCCGCTGGCCCCGCCGGAGCCCGGACCAGGGATTCCGGGGAACCGACGGGTGAATCCGCAGGAAGCTTCGAGGACTTCACCGGGGCGCTCGAACGCCACCGGGCGGTGCACGGCGACCTCATGTCCCGCTTCCGGCTGGAGCTGGAGGGCGGTTCGGCCCGAACCGACGCGCTCGGCGAGGACCTTCTGGCGGCGGGCCCCACTCCTGACCTGATCGCCCGCCTGGTCGACGCCGGACGGTACGCGATCATCTCCAGCTGCGGCGACCTGCCGCCCACCCTCCAGGGGGTGTGGAGCGGCACCTACGACCCCCCGTGGCGGTCGGGGTACACCTTCGACGGCAACCTGCCCTCCGCCGTCGCGGCCCTGCACACCACGGGCACGCCCGAGCTGATGACCGGCCTGTTCGACCTCCTCGACGGCATGACCGACGACCTGGCCGACAACGCGCGGCGGCTCTACGGCTGCCGGGGGATCCTGCTGCCCGCGCACGCCTCCACCTCCGGCAGGCACAACCACTTCGGCCCCGAGTGGTGCCTGACCTGCTGGACCGCAGGAGCGGCGTGGATGTCGCGCCTGTACTGGGACCACTACTCCCACACCCGCGACCGCGCGTTCCTGCGCGAGCGGGCCCTGCCCTTCCTCACCGCCGCCGCGGAGTTCCACGAGGACTTCCTCACCGACGAGGGCTTCTCCCCCTCCTACTCGCCGGAGAACACCCCGGGGGACGGCGACGGCCAGGCCGCCGTCAACGCCACCATGGACGTCGCCGCCGTACGCGACCTGGTGCGCAACCTGCTGCGGGCGCACCGCGCCCTGGGCGTTCCCGGCTCCCGCCGCTGGGCCCGGCTGGGGACGCGGCTGCCCGGCTACCGCGTCGCCCCGGACGGCGAGCTCGCCGAGTGGGCGGGACCGGCCGGGCCGGTCGGGCAGAGCGAGCGGCACGCGCACCGCCACGCCTCCCACCTGTACCCGCTCTGGTACGAGACCGACCCCGCCCTGGCCTCGCCCCGGCTGCGCGCGGCGGCCGTCGCCGCCGTGCGCGCCCGCCTGGCGTGGTGGCGCGGCCAGGAGTCCGACGAGATGGCCTTCGGCCTGGTCCAGCTGGGGCTGGCCGCGGCGAACCTGGGCCTGGCCGCCGAGGCGCACGAGGCCCTGTCGCTGCTGGCCACCCGCTACTGGCGCCCCACCCTGGTGCCCACGCACAACCGCGGCAGCCTGTTCAACGTGGACATCGGCGGCGGGTTCCCGGCCGTGGCGGCGGCGATGCTGGTCCGGTCCGCCGAGGGGCGCCTGGACCTGCTGCCCGCCCTGCCCCGGGAGTGGGACTCCGGCCGGGTGGAGGGGCTGCGGGCCCGCGGCGGGGTCGTCGTGGAACTCCTGGAGTGGTCCGGCGGCCGGGCCCACGCGCGGCTGCGGGCGGTCGGGCCCCGCGAGACGGTGGTCGTCCTGCCCGGCGGGGAGCGGCACAAGGCGGCCCTGGTACCGGACCGAACGCTGTCCCTGCAATTCCCGACGGCCGCAGGGTGATAGTCGAAGCGATTCGAAATTTCCCGCGCAACACCCCTTGCCGGGGGTTAGTCGGCTATCCAGACTAATGGGGAATTCGCGTCCGCCCCGGGGCCGGATTTCCCGGGGCGGGCTCACCCCCCGATTCCCCCAAGGAGCCCGCACATGCCTCCCGAACAGCACCGGCCCCCCAGACGCGGGCGGGGCTTACCGGTACTCGCCGTCGCGGCGGCCACCGCACTGGCCGCCTCCACCGTCGTCGCCACCACCGCGGCCGGAGCCGCTCCCGCCGAGCCGACCGCGGCGCAGGCCGCCTACGAGTGGGACAACGTCGAGATCGTCGGGGGCGGCTTCGTCCCCGGCATCGTCTTCAGCGAGACCGAGCCGGGCCTGGCCTACGCCCGCACCGACATCGGCGGCGCCTATCGCTGGAACCCGGACACCGAACGCTGGATCCCCCTGCTCGACTGGGTCGGCTGGGACGAGTGGGGCTACACGGGCGTCGTCAGCATCGCCACCGACCCCGTCGACCCCGACCGCGTGTACGCGGCCGTGGGCACCTACACCAACGACTGGGACCCCAACAACGGGGCCATCCTCAGCTCCGACGACCGCGGCGAGACCTGGGACGTCGCCGAGCTGCCCTTCAAGCTCGGCGGTAACATGCCCGGCCGCGGCCTCGGCGAGCGCCTGGCCGTGGACCCCAACGACAACAGCGTCGTCTACTTCGGGGCGAGCGGCGGCAACGGCCTGTGGCGCAGCACCGACCACGGCGCCACCTGGGCGGAGGTGGAGGCGTTCCCCAACCCCGGCGACTACGTCCAGGACCCGGCCGACGAGACCGGCATGATGTCCGACATCACCGGCGTGACCTGGGTGGACTTCGACCCCCGAACCGGGTCCGAGGGCTCGGCCACGCAGGACGTCTACGTCGGCGTCGCCGACCTGGACGACCCGGTCTACCGAAGCCAGGACGGCGGCCGGACCTGGGAGCCCGTCCCCGGCGCGCCCACGGGGCACCTGCCCGCGCACTCGGTCGTGGACCACGAGGGCGGCCAGCTCTACATGGCCACCACCAGCACCCCCGGCCCCTACGACGGCGACTCCGGCGACGTGTGGCGCATGGACCTGGCGACGGGGGAGTGGACCAACATCAGCCCCGTCCCCTCCAGCTCCGAGGACAACTACTTCGGCTACGGCGGACTGACCATCGACCGGCAGGACCCGGACACGCTGATGGTCGCCACCCAGATCTCCTGGTGGCCCGACATCCAGATCTACCGCAGCACCGACCGCGGCCAGACCTGGACCCAGGCGTGGGACTGGGGCGCCTACCCCGAGCGCACCGCGCGCTACGAGATGGACATCTCCGGAGCGCCCTGGCTGGACTTCGGCGGCACCGGGACGCCCCCGGAGACCCAGCCCAAACTCGGCTGGATGACGCAGGCGATGGCGATCGACCCGTTCGACTCCGACCGCTTCATGTACGGCACGGGCGCCACCATCTACGGCAGCGACAACCTCACCAACTGGGACGCCGGCACCACCTTCGACATCGGGGTCAGGGCGCACGGCATCGAGGAGACGGCCGTCAACGACCTGATCAGCCCGCCCGAGGGCGCGCCGCTGCACTCGGCCCTGCTCGACGTCGGCGGCTTCACCCACCAGGACCTGGAGACCGTCCCCGACCAGATGTACCAGCAGCCCTACTGGGGCCACGGGACCAGCCTGGACTTCGCCGAGCTCCAGCCCGCGACCATCGCGCGGGTCGGCGGCAGCGACGCCGAGGCCGCCATCGGCCTGTCCACCGACGGCGGCGACAGCTGGTGGGCCGGACAGGAGCCCGACGGGGTGACCGGCGGCGGCACGGTCGCGGTGAACGCGGACGGCTCGTCCGTCGTGTGGAGCCCCGACGGCACCGGCGTGCACGCCTCCACCACCCTGGGCTCGTCGTGGACCGCCTCCGCCGGTGTTCCGGCGGGCGCGCGGGTGGAGGCCGACCGGGTGGACCCGGACGTGTTCTACGCCGTCTCCGGCGGCACGTTCTACACCAGCACCGACGGCGGGGCCACCTTCACGGCGGGCTTCGACGGGCTCCCGGCCGAGGGCAACATCCGCTTCGGCGCGGTGCCCGGCCACACCGGTGACGTGTGGGTCGCCGGGGGCACCGGGGACCACTACGGCATGTGGCGGAGCACGGATTCCGGTGCCACCTTCGAGCAGGTCGAGGCCGTGGACGAGGGCGACGCGGTCGGCTTCGGCGCGCCCGCGCCGGGCTCGGACTACCCGGCGGTGTACACCAGCTCCAGGATCGACGGCGTGCGCGGGATCTTCCGCTCCGACGACGCGGGCGAGAGCTGGGTGCGGATCAACGACGACCAGCACCAGTGGGCCTGGACGGGGGCGACCATCACCGGCGACCCCAACGTCTACGGCCGGGTCTACGTCGGCACCAACGGGCGCGGGATCGTCTACGGCGACCTGGCGGGCGGAGGCGGCGATCCCGAGCCCTCGCCGGACCCCGAGCCCACTCCGGAGCCGTCCCCGGACCCCGAGCCCGAACCCGGTGACTGCGCGGTCGAGTACACCGTCACCAACACCTGGAGCGGCGGGTTCCAGGCCGGGGTGACGATCACCAACGACGGCGACGAGGCCCTGGAGGGCTGGGAGGTCGGCTGGGAGTTCACGGCCGGTGAGGAGGTCACGAGCCTCTGGAACGGCGCGCACACCCAGGACGGCGCGTCCGTGCGGGTCACCGACGCCGGGTGGAACGCCCGGATCGCCCCGGGGAGTTCGGTGACGGTCGGCTTCAACGGGACCGTCGACGGCGAACCCGCGCAGCCGACCGGGCTCACCCTCGACGGGGAGGCCTGCGGCTGACGCCCTGACACGGCGGGGCCGGGAGCCGCGGGGGCGGTTCCCGGCCCTTCGCCGTGTCACGCCTTCGGAACACCGGGCCGTTCCCGTCCAGGAGCAGACCCGCATGCGGTACACAAGCCGTAGGAAGGAGCCGGTGACCGCCACCCTGTCCGAGGTGGGACGACACCTCGCCAGCGCCATCGACCGCGCCTGCCGCAAGCACACTCCGACCCTCATCACGCAACGGGGGAGAAGGGTCGCCGTCCTCCTCGACTCCGACGAGTGCCTCTGCCTGCTCGCGGTGGAGCAGGCAGCCGAGGACGCGTGGCTCGGCCGTCTCGCGGCCGAAGCTGAGGAGGAGGGCCGGGAGGGGCCGTCTCCCCGGGGGAGGTGGCACGGGAACTGCTCCGGCAGGAGGGGTGAACCGCCGGACCCCGGGCACACCCGCGCCCCCGGGGTTCCAGGAGGAGGGAGAACCCCGGGGGCGCGGGCGGACCTGAGGCGGCGCTAGCCCTTCACGGCGCCGATGATGACGCCCTTGGTGAAGTGCTTCTGGACCAGCGGGTAGACGAACGTGACCGGCACGAGGGCCACCACCACGATGGCCATCTGGATGGCCAGGTTGGGCGCCGAGGCGGTCCCTCCCTGCATCGCGTCGCCGATCACCGAACTCGAACTGAGCTGCTGGCCCTGCTGCACGTACTGGCGCAGCACCAGCTGGAGCGGCCACTTGGCGTTGTCGTTGATGTAGAGGATGGCGTTGAAGAAGGCGTTCCAGTAGCCCACCGCGTAGAACAGCCCCACGACCGCGGTGACCCCCTTGGACATGGGCAGGACCAGCCGGGTCATGATGGTCCACTCGCTCGCCCCGTCCACCCGGGCGCTGTCGCCGATCTCCTGGGGCAGGTTCATGAAGAACGCCCGCATCACCACCAGGTTGAACGCGTTCACCGCCGTCGGCAGGATCAGCGACCAGTAGCTGTCGATCAGGCCGACGTTGCTGACCAGCAGGTACAGCGGGATCATGCCGGGCGCGAACAGGAAGGTCAGCAGCACCGCGAACAGCAGCGGCCGGTGCCACAGCGATCCGGGCTGGGACAGCCCGTAGGCGGCCAGGACGGTCGCCACCAGGCTGACCAGTGTCCCCACGGCCGTGACGCCCAGGCTGACCAGGACGGCCCGGGTCACCACGCCGCCGCTGAACAGGTCGGCGTAGGCCTGGAAGGAGATCCCCTGCGGGACCAGTACCAGACCGCCCGCGCTGTTCACCGCCGAGGCGGGGGACAGGCTGGTCAGGATCACGACGTAGAGCGGGAAGAGGATGATGACCGCGATGACGGCCAGGGTGGAGTTCTTCGCGGCGCGTGCGGGAAGGCTCGGGCGCTCCGCCCACACGGGGCGGTCCTTGAACAGTGTGCTCATGCTCGTCGGTAGATTCCGTTCTCGCCCATCCTGTGGGCCAGCTTGTTGGCCAGAACGATGAGGACCAGTCCGACGATGCCCTTGACCAGGCCCGCGACCGCTCCCGCGCTGAAGTTCCCCGTCACCAGGGTCTGGTGGTAGATGAAGGTGTCCAGCACCTCGGACACACCCGATCCGAACGCGTCGCGCTGGAGGTAGAACTGCTCGAACCCGACGTTGAGGATGTCGCCGATCTTGAGGATGAGCAGCAGGATGATCACCGGCCGCAGACCCGGCAGGGTGATGTGCCACATCCGCCGCCAGCGTCCGGCGCCGTCCACGGCCGCGGACTCGTAGAGGTTCTGGTTCACGGCCGCCAGTGCCGCCAGGAAGATGATCGTGCCCCACCCGGCGTCCTTCCAGATCATCTGGGAGGTGACCACGAACAGGAACGCGTCCGGGTTGGTCATGACCTCCAGCGGTGCGTACCCGTTCTGCCGCAGGATCTGCGAGAACAGCCCGGCGCCGCCCAGGATCTGCTGGAACAGGGTGACGACCAGGACCCACGAGAAGAAGTGCGGCATGTACACGATGCTCTGGAGCACCATCCGCAGCCTGGGGCTGAGCACGCTGTCCAGCAGGATGGCCAGGGCGATCGGGATGGGGAAGAAGAACACCAGCTGGACGGCGGCGATGACCAGCGTGTTGCCCGCCGCGCTCCAGAAGCGGGGGTCGGTGAACAGCCGCTCGAAGTGCGCCAGCCCCACCCACGGGCTGCCCCACACCCCGTCCCAGGGGTTGTAGTCCTGGAAGGCGATGATGTTGCCCAGGGTCGGCGTGTAGTGGAACACCGCCAGCAGGCCGATCGCCGGGAGCGTCATCAGCAGCAGCTGCCAGTCGCGGCGCAGCCTCGCCCCGAACGGGACCCGCCTGCGCCCCGGGGACGCGGACCCACCCCGGTGGTCCGGGACGGCCGGGGGCCGCCCCCGGCCCCCGCGCCCGCGGGACGCGGCGGCGGGGGAGGGCGGTTCGCCCTTGGTCATGGTCCGTTCAGTCACGGCCGTGCTCCTGGAGGACCCCCATGTAGAACTCGCGCCCCTCGTCGCCGCCGTCGCGGCGCCAGTCCGCGACGGCCTGGTCCAGTGCGCCGAGGTCCTCGCGGCCACGGATGATGTCGTTGACCCTGTCGGTCAGCGGGGTCTCGGCCCCGGAGAAGCGCTCGGGGCGCTGGATGCGGATGCCCGCGAACGGGTCGTCCTCGGTGAACTGGGCGGCGTGGTTGTACCAGTTGCACTTCCAGGGCACGAAGTCCGGGTACTGGCTCTCGGTGATCGCCTGGGGGCGCCCGCTGATGAAGTAGTAGCCGTCGTTGACCTCGGCGTTGCCGGTGTCGGTGAGCTGCGGGGCGCCGTCGTCGTTGAGCTCGTGGTGCACGCCCGCCTCGCCGTAGCGGTAGTCCATGTACTCCCGCGTCCCGAACGGCGCGGCGCAGTAGTTGATGACGCCCAGGATCTCCTCGACCTGCTCCGGTTCCATGCCCTTGCGCACGAACACGGACTGGGCCGAGGGGTCGCTGCGGTGCATCACCGGGTCGGCGCCGCCGTTGCCGAAGACCGGCATCAGGTCGAGGCGGAAGTCGGGGTTGTCGCCGAGCATCTGCATGTAGGCCTCGTGCCAGGCGCCGATGCCGTCCTGGTTGAAGAGGATCTGCCCGGAGTTGAGCAGCTCCTTGGAGTTGTCCCCCTGGGCGACGATGTCGGGGTGGACGAGCCCCGCGTCGAACACCCTGCGCATGTACTCGATGCTGGCCCTCCACTCCTCGGTCTCGAACATGTGGATGAGTTCGCCGCCCGAGTAGCGCCACTGCTTGGGCGCGCCGAAGACCTGGCGCATGCTGAGGTTGAAGTCGCCGAAGGCCCAGCGGTTGTTGTCCGGGTCGTTGACCTCCTCGCCGATCGCGAACAGCTCGTCGGGGCTGGTCGGGGCCGCCAGGTCGTACTCCTCCAGGAGGTCGCGCCGGTACAGGACCCAGTTGCCGAAGGGCTCGGCGGGCCAGGGCACCCCGTGCAGCTGCTGGTTGAAGACGTTCCAGCGCCAGGCGTCGCTGTCCAGGTTGGCCAGCAGGGGGTAGGCCTGCGCCGCGTCACCGGCCAGGTGCGGCGTCAGGTCCTCGAAGAGCTCGCCGACGGCCCGGTTGAACTGCGGGATCAGGTTGATGACCCAGTCGGGGATCATCGTGATGTCGGCGACGTCGCGCCCGGCGATCACCGCGTTCATCTTGTCGATGACCGAGTTGCCGTCCTGGAAGTTGAACTCCACCGTGGCGCCCAGGCGCCCGTTGACGTGGTCGAAGAAGGAGTTGTCGCCCAGCCCGGGCGGGATCGGCCCCCACAGCGGGGTCATCGCGGTGTACCGCCCGCCCCTGCCCGGGGCCTCGGGCACGGCCTGGATGAACTCCGTCGGGTAGGCGGTGAACCCGTCCGGGGCGCCGTGCTGTCCCGGGATGTCGGGGGTGACTCCCTGGAACGGGATGTGCGTGGGGATCAGGTCGTCCAGCGAACTGGCGGAGGAGGCGGACCCTCCGCCGCTGGACGACTCCGAGCCGCAGCCGGAGAGCGTTCCGGCGGTGAGCGCCGCGGCGGTGGAGGCGCCCACCAGGCCGAGGAAGCGGCGTCGGCTGGGGATCGGGCGCAGGGGGGTGGTGCGCATAGCGTCGTTCCTTCGGTTGAGCAGGCCGGGGAGCCCAGGGGGGTAGGAAACGAAGGGCCATTTTGCTATGAATTAGTTGGCCGTTTAGACAAACAAATTACTCCACTGTGATGTGGCACACAAGGTCCTCAGGTATCGAAGTCGAAGCGGTTCGATTTCGAAGGACAATACCCTCGCGCACGAGAGGCGAACACCCCCCATGACCCTCCAGCCGCACCTGCCGCCGTACCGGGACCCGGCCCTGCCGTCCGAACGGCGCGTGGACGACCTGCTCGCCCGCCTCACCCCGGACGAGCGGATCGGTCTGCTCCACCAGCACCAGGCGCCCGTCGAGCGCCTCGGCGTCGGCCCCTTCCGGACCGGCACCGAGGCCCTGCACGGGCTGGCCTGGCTCGGACCGGCCACCGTCTACCCGCAGGCCGTCGGCCTGGCCAGTACCTGGGACCCCGGCCTGCTCCGCCTCGTCGGCCGGGCCACCGGCGACGAGGTACTCGCCCGCAGGGGCGCGGGCGCGTGGCCCAACGTCTGGGCGCCCGTGGTCAACCCGCTGCGCGACCCCCGCTGGGGCCGCAACGAGGAGGGCTACTCCGAGGACGCGTGGCTGACCGGGGTCCTGGCCGCCGCCTACGCCCGGGGACTGGCCGGTGACGGCGACACGCTGCGTCTCGCGCCCACCCTCAAGCACTTCCTCGCCTACAACAACGAGGAGGGCCGCTGCGAGACCTCCAGCGACCTGCCGCCGAGGGTCCTGCGCGAGTACGAGCTCCAGGCCTTCCTGCCCGCCCTGGCCGAGGGGGCGGCCGTGGCCGTCATGCCCTCCTACAACCTGGTCAACGGGCGGCCCGCGCACCTGAGCCCGCTGATCGCCGACGTGCTGCGCCCGGCCGCGCCCGACCGCCTGCTGGTGGTCAGCGACGCCTACGCGCCCGCCAACCTCGTGGAGACCCAGCGCTTCCACCCCGATCTGCCCACCGCCTACGCGCACGCGATCCGGGCCGGGCTCGACAGCTTCACCCAGGACGACGACCGCACCGAGGCCACCCTCGGGCACGTGCGCGAGGCGCTGCGCCGGGGGCTGCTCACCGAGGCCGACGTCGACCGCGCCGCGCGCAACGTGCTGTCGGTCCGGATCCGGCTGGGCGAGTTCGACCCCGTGACCGGTGGGGCCGGCGGGGCGGGCGGGGACCTGCTGGCCGGGGACGGCCCGAACGGTGAGGCCGGGGACGCGGGAGCCTTCGACACCCCCGAGCACCGTGCGCTGGCCCGGGAGGCGGCCACCCGCTCGATCGTCCTGCTCCGCAACGAGGGCACGCTCCCGCTGCGCGACGTGCGCCGGGTCGCCGTCGTCGGCCAGCTCGGCGACACCGTGCTGGAGGACTGGTACAGCGGGACGCTGCCCTACGCCGTCACCGCGCGCGCCGGGATCGCCGAGCGGGTGGAGACGGTGTTCTGCGAGGGCGTCGACCGCGTGCGGCTGGGGACGTTCGGAGGCGGGATCGTCGTGGACCCCGGCGACGGGGGACCGCTCCGGACGGTCTTCCCCGACGAGCACGGTTCGCTGCGCGGCGCCGACGGGACCCTGCGGCGGCACGCGCCCGAGACGGAGCGCGCGCGGACGGAGGAGGCCCGAAGGGAGGAGGCAGGGGCGGAGGGAGCCCGGGCGGAGGGCGCTGCGGTGCGGGGTGAGCGGGGCGAGGACGCACCCGGGGAAGACGGGCGGGACGAGGTCCTCCCGGTGCAGGGCTTCCCGGTACAGGGTGCTCCGGTGGAGGACCCCGGCTTCGACCTCCTGGACTGGGGCGGCGGCGCCTGCGCCCTGCGCTCGGTGCGCACCGGAAGGTACGTCGACGCGGGGGCCGACGGAGTCCTGGCCTGCACCGCTCCCGGCCCCGGTACCTGGGAGGTCACCCAGACCTTCCGCCTGGCGGAGGAGGACGGCCTCCTGCGGCTCACGCACGTCCACAGCGGTCGCGGCGTCGCCGTGCGGGACGGTCTCCTCGTCCTGGCGGAGGACGGGGACCCGGCCGCCCCGTTCACCGTGGACGGGATCGGCTCGGGAGCCGGGGAGGCCGCGCGGGTGGCCTCCGCCGCCGACGTCGCGGTCGTTGTCCTGGGCGACCATCCCATGGTCAACGGGCGCGAGACCGAGGACCGCACCGACCTGGACCTGCCCGCAGCCCAGGAGCGGGTGCTGCGCGCCGTGCGCGCGGCCAACCCCGCCACGGTCCTGGTGCTCAGCAGCGGTTGCCCGTTCGGGATCACCTGGGCCGACGAGCACGTTCCGGCCGTCCTGTGGTCGGCGCACGGCGGACAGGAGTACGGCCACGCGCTGGCCGACGTGCTCTTCGGCGACGCCGAGCCCTCCGGGCGGCTGCCGCAGACCTGGTACCGCTCCGCCGACGACCTGCCCGGGATGCTCGACTACGACATCGTCGGCGCGCGCGGCACCTACCTGTACTTCGAGGGCGAGCCGCTCTACCCCTTCGGGCACGGCCTCGGCTACACGCAGGTGGAGTACGCGGCCCCGGTGGTCGGCGTGGACGGAGGCCGGGTCACCGTCACCGTCATGGTCGCCAACACGGGCACGCGGCCCGCCGACGAGGTGGTGCAGGTCTACACCCGTCAGCTGGCCTCGCGGGTGCGCACGCCGCTGCGCGCGCTGCGCGGGTTCGCCCGGGTGCGCGTGGAGCCGGGCCGCAGCGCGGTCGCCACGGTGTCCTTCGACGTGGACCGGCTCGCGCTGTGGGACACCACCCGCGACCGCTTCGTGGTGGAGGACGCGCCGCGCCAGGTGCTGGTCGGGCGTTCGGCGACCGACATCCGCGCCACCGCGGCCCTGGACGTGCCCGGGGAGACCATCCCGCCCCGCGACGCGCGCACGCCGTGGTCGGCCGCGGGCTACGACGACGCCCGGGGCACGTCCCTGTGCCCGCTCACCCCCGAGCGGGGCGACGCGGTGCGTTCCCGGGAGGGCGGCGCGTGGGCGGCCTTCCACGACGTGGACCTCGGCGACGGGGTCACCGGGTGCCGCCTCACGGTGAACGCCGAGCACGCCTGCACGCTCCGGATCCGCCTGGACGACCCCGAGGACGGGCCGACCGCCGCGGTGGCCGACGTCCCGGCGGGCAAGGACGGCTACGACTTCACCGGGGTCAGCGCGGCCTTCGAGGACGCGAGGGGAGCCGGGGGGATCCGTGACCTGTACCTGGTCTTCGACCGGCCGGGCACGGCGGTGGCCGACCTGGTCCTGACCGGCGGTGCTCCGGCTCCGGACGCGGACTGACCGGCCCCGGGCCGACCCCGGTCCGGGAACGGCCTGGGAACGGTCCGGGAACGGCCTGGGATCGGCCCGCCCGAACGCTCGGGCGGGCCGGTCCCGGGCCGCTGGGGTTCCAACGGTCGGGGGCGACACCCGGATCCAGGGACGCCGTGCGCTCCCGGAGCCGCGAGGACCAGGCGCCACGGGGCTCGGGGGAGGCTCACCGGAACTGGGCCACCAGCTGGGCCAGGATGTTGTGCGGCAGGCTGCGGGGGAGCATCTGGTTGACGGTGCCGGACACGTGGAGGCCGTGTTCCGGGACGTGGTAGAGCACGTTGCCGAAGGCCCCGGAGTGGCCGATCATCTCCGGGGCGGGCGCGAACGGCGTCATCCAGCGCGGGAGCCTGAACCGCATGATCCCGATGCCGTAGTCGATGGGGACCATGCGTGAGAACACCGGGTTCCAGCGCGCGGTCATCTCGGCCAGGTACCGCACGGGGAACAGCTCGCCCCCGACGAAGGCGCGCAGGAGCCGCAGCTGGTCGGCCGGGGTCGAGACCACCGCGCCGTCGGGCGGGAACGAGGCGATCGTCCTGGGCACGCGCAGCCGGGTGCGGCCGTGCAGGAGCGCGGCGACCTCGTCGTAGCGGTCCAGCGTGTGCGGGGTGAACAGCCAGGTGTCGTGCAGACCGAGCGGTGCGAGGACCCGGTCGCGCAGGGCCCGGTCGTAGTCGCCGGACGTGGCCACCTCGATGACGCGCCCGAGCAACTGGTAGTTGGTGTCGCAGTAGTGCGCCCTGCCCGGGGCCGAGGGGGCGAACCGGCTCGGCATGGCCCTGGCCATGTCGAGGAAGTCCTCGAAGGTCCAGGCGGCGTCCTCGCGGAGCATGTCGTCCAGGAACGTGGTGCCGTCGGGGCGCTTCTGCTCGAAGTAGTCGGGGATCCCGGACGTCTGCGTCAGCAGTTCGCGCACCGTGATCGCCGCACCGTGGTCGCGGCCCCCGTGCGTGTTCAGCCCGCGCATCGTGTCCGCGCCGAGTAGGTCCGCGACGCGTGTGTCGAGGGTCAGGGCGCCCTCGTCGCGCAGCTGCATGACCATCGCGACGGTGTACAGCTTGGTGATGCTGGCGACGAAGTACGGCCGCCTGGTGTCGCCGTGGCTCCAGGCGAACCCGGTGGAGGGCTGCTCCACGGAGAAGCTCATCAGCGACACCCCCGGCCTGGCGGCGTAGCGCGCCGCGATCCTGTCGAGCCGGGCCGAGATCCGCGCACTCACGATGTGTACTCCTCCAGCTGCCGTTCGGTGGCGTCGAGCCAGTCCAGCTCCGCCCTGGCCAGGGTGATGCCGTAGGAGAGCGTGGCCAGGCGGAGCGCCTGCCCGACTCCGGCGGCCCGCGCCGGGACGGCGATCGCCTCCAGCGCCGCCAGCTCCCCGCCCACCTCACGCCTGCGGGTGTCCAGCAGTTCCCGGATGTCCTGCGTCCGCATCCTGTCCGCGAAGAACAGCCGCGCCAGGAAGGGGTCCCGGGTCGGCGGGGTGCGCAGGGGAGAGGCGAGCCAGCGGTCCAGTTCGGCCAGCCCGGGGCCGGTGACGCTGTGCAGGTGCAGGTTGGGGCGCTCCTCCTGTACCACGGTGCGGCGGGAGGCCAGCCCCTCCTCCACCAGGCCGGTGAGCGTCCGGTAGATCTGCGACTGGTCCGCCGTCCAGAAGTGCCCGACGCTCTCGTCGATCACCTTCTTCAGGTCGTAGCCGCTCATCGGCTTGATGGACAGGAGTCCGAGGATGGCGTGTCGTAGGGACATGGATAGAGGATAGCGCGGATATATGTGTTGTCCACTATGTGTCCGCGCCTCCATGGGCTCAGCGGTCCCCCTCAGGCGTGATCTTGCTACTGGTGCCACTGTCGACGCCGACAGTGGCACCAGTAGCAAGATCACCGAATCAGCGAGCCTCAGGAGGCACACCGGTAACGCTTCCGGTCGAGTGTCAGGCGGTGTCCGCAGTGCTTCCGTTCGGCTGCGCCGCGTCCGTCGCCGGGCGTTCGGCGGGCTCCACCGCGTGCCCGGCCGCATGCTCCGCCGCGTGCCCGGCCGCGGGCTCCGCCGTCGACTCCTCGGCGGACGCGGCTGCGGACGCGGGGCCGGAACCCGGGGCGACGGGACCGGGCAGGGGCAGCAGTCCCGCGTCGAGCGAGTGGATCATCGCGGTGGCCCCGCCCCGGGCCGCCGCGCTCAGCCCCAGGGACGACAGCTCCACCCGGCAGCCGCCCGCCTCCGGCGCGAACGCGCTCGCGGCCGCCTCCGCCCGGCAGTTCGGCAGCAGCCACGGGCCCAGGGGCACGAAGTAGCCGCCCAGCACCACCAGGCTCGGGTTGGTGACGTTGATCAGCACGGCCAGGCCCCGGCCCAGCCACGTGCCCGCCCGCTCCAGCGCGCCGACGGCGGCGTCGTCGCCCGCCTCGGCGCGTTCCACGGCCGCCCCCACCAGCTGGGCGACGTCGCTGCCCGACAGCGGGTGGTCCGGGAACCGGTCGGGGACGGCCCCGTGCAGGATGGCCCCGATCCCCGCCAGCGCCTCCAGGCAGCCGCGGCGCCCGCACGCGCACACCGGCCCGTCCGGGGCCAGCGAGAGGTGGCCCACCTCGCCCGCGAACCCGCTGACGCCGCGCAGCAGCTCGCCCCCGGTCAGGATGCCCGCACCGATCCCGACCTCGCCGGTCAGGTACGCGAGGTCGGCCGTCCCCGCGAACGACCCGACCCGGTACTCGGCCACCGCGCCCAGGTTCGCGTCGTTGTCCACCCGCACCGGGACGCCCTCCACCCCGGCCTCGCGCAGCAGCTCCGACAGCCGGTCGCGCAGCGGCACGTCGCGCCAGCCCAGGTTGGGCGCGTGCGTGACGGTCCCCGAGGGGGCGTCGATCAGCGCCGGCACCGCCACGCTCACGCCCACCACGGTGCGCCCGCGCAGCGCCGGGTCGGCCACCGTCGCGCCGAGGGTGCGCGCGATGTGCCGCGCGCACGCCTCCGCACCGGCCGACCGGGCGTCGAAGGGGACGTGGCGGCTGACCAGTTCGCGCTGGAGCAGGTCCACGGCGACCACCGACAGGTAGTCCACGTTGACCTCCAGGCCGATCGCCGCGATCGAGGAGTCGTCCAGGTCCAGCAGCACCCCGGGGCGCCCCACCCGCTGCCGGGAGGAGCGCCCGGTCTCGCGGACCAGCCTGCGGGACATGAGGTCGGAGACCAGACTGGACACCGTGGTCTTGTTCAGCCCGGTGGCCGCGGCGACCGCCGCGCGCGAGCAGGGGGCCAGCTCGCGGACCGTGCGCAGCACGACGCCCAGGTTGGTCTCCCGGACCGTCTGGAAGCTCACCGTTCCCGAACCGACCGACACCTGGTCCCCCTCGTCCTGCCCGACACGGCACACCGTGCCCGGATCGTACAGGGAGGGAGCGGTGTGGGCGGGAACGCTACCCCGACAGGGTGTGGCTGGGGGATGAGGGTGTGGCTGGGGGAATGGAAGCGGCGGAGGAGGCGGGTGTGGCCGGGGAGGCGGTCGCGGGCCCGGGAAGCCGGGGCTGGGGCCGGGGACGGGGACCGGCGCGGGGAGGCCGGGCCGCAAAAGCCGTTGCGCCCGGCCGACCCCTCTGGTGGGATCCCGGGCATGGTGCCTGCCGACGTCTTCCGCGACCAGCCCGTCCTCACCGGTGAGAGGATCCGCCTCGAACCGCTCGACGCCAGGACCGGTGAGTACTTCATCGAGTCCGTCCTGAACATGGACCCCGAGGTGCGCCGCCTCACCGGCACCCACCGGGAGTTCACCAGGGACGAGCTGGTGCGCTGGGCCGCGACGCGGCCCGACCACCACGACCGCGCCGACTGGGTCGTCTTCGAGGGGGAGGGCGGCGCGCCCGTGGGCGAGTGCGCGCTGATCGACCTCGACCCGGACAACGCCAGCGCCGGCTACCGGATCGCGCTCGACGGAACGTCCGTCACCGGCAGGGGCTACGGCACCGAGGCCACGGACCTGGTGCTGGAGTACGCCTTCACCGTGGCCGGGCTGCACCGGGTCGCCCTGGAGGTGTTCGCGTTCAACACCCGCGCGCAGAGGTCCTACGCCCGGTCGGGCTTCGTCCGGGAGGGCGTCTGGCGCGAGTCCCTGCGCTGGGACGGCGAGTGGCACGACGCGGTGCTGATGTCGATCCTGGACGAGGAGTACGCCGAACTCCGCGCCGCCCGGCAGCGGGGCTGACCTCTCAGGTCAGTACAGCCAGGGCGCGTTCCGCGGGCGTCGCGCAGCAGGGTGCGTACCCGCGGGACACGTCCCAGGACTACCCTCGGGCCCATGCCCGTTCCTGACTTCCTCCTCGCGCTCCGCAGCCACGTCGGCCACGGCCTCCTCCCCCTCGTCGGGGTGACGGCGGTGGTGATCAGCCAGGAGGGCGAGGTCCTCCTGCACCGGCGCGCGGACGACGGCCGCTGGTCCACGCCCGGCGGCATCCTGGAGCCGGAGGAGGAACCCGCCCGGGCAGTGGTCCGCGAGGTGCGTGAGGAGACCGGCGTGGAGGTCGAGGTGGAGCGGCTCACCAGCGTGGTCGCCCAGGAGCCCTTCACCTACCCCAACGGCGACCGCGTGCAGTTCCTCGACCTGGCCTTCCGCTGCCGCCCCGTGGGCGGGGCGCCCGACGCCAGCGGCGACGAGAGCCTGGACGTGCGCTGGTTCCCGCCCGAGGCCCTGCCGGACATGCCCCAGCGCATCCTCGACCGGATCGGCTACGCCCACGAGGACCGCCCGGGGCCGTTCTACCTCACCTGAGACCCGGCGCCTCGGAGCGGGCCCGGCACCGGGGACCGTTCGGCGGACGAACAGGCCATGAGCGGTGCGGAGGGCGCAAGGAGCGTCCCGAGGGCCTCCGGCAGTCATCGCCCGGCCGACGCACCGGCCGGGCGGGCCGGCGTGAACTCTGCGAGAACACCGTCGCCGTGGGGGAGCGTGCCCGGAACCCCCGCCTCCCCCGCGCCGTCAACCAGGAGAGCGCGTTCGTTCCCGGCGAACGCCGCCCCCGATGTCCCAGGCCCGTCCGAAGGGAATCCCATGGCGTTCCTCCGCTTCCTGGCTCGGTACCGTGTCGGCGTCCGGACATGGATCCTGGGGACCGCGGCGATGCTCGGGCTGTCCGGCGACTACATCGGCACGCTCGAAGGATCGGTCTGGTACCAGCGTGTGTGGATGATCGTCCTCGGCCTGGTGATCCTGTCGGCGCATGTCGGCGTGGAGATGCTCAGCACCCGCGAGGACAGGCGCCTGGCCCGTGCCCTGGAGGAGGCGCACGACCGGCTGGAGGAGGCGAGGGACGACCTCCAGGAGCTTCGCGCGCAGAAGGAGGAGCTCCAGGAGAGTGTGGGCGTCCTGAAGCAGGAGTCCGAGATCTACAGGGCCGAGCTGGCGGAGTCGGCCAGGGAGTCCGACGGCCTCGCCTGGCTCGTCAGCTCCCAGGGCCGCGCGGCGCTGGACGGCCTGCGCGGCTTCGCCGAACGGTTGGTGACCGCGCACGGCCCCGACGAGGCCCGCCAGGAGATCCGGCACCGCCACGAGGCGGTACGCCAGGACGCGACCGAACGTTCGACGGTCGGCCGGGTCGTGCTCCGGGTGGCCCTGCAGGTGTTGGTGGGACTGCTCTCGGCGGCCTTCCTCGGCCTGCTCATCCTCGGCATCGAGATCTACCTCGACTGAACCGCGCCGACGCCCGGCGCTCCCCGCGGCCGTATCCGGCGAAACCCGGTGCGTCCCGCGCGCGTCAGAGACGGTGAGCGACACGACCACGACAAGGTGGAACATGCGCAACCTCCCTCGACGCCTCCCTCCTTCGCTTCCAGCCCTGGCCCTGCTCGTCGCGGTGACCGCGTGTTCGGGTCCCCCGACCGAAACCGTTGACATCGTGAGTTTCACCGAGACCACCGGAGCCGCCTGTACCTCGGTGGTCGTCATGTCCCGCGGTAACCACAGCGGCTCTGTGGACGCGGGCGACGAGACCGAGAGCAGCACGGACTGCGAGACCCCTCCCTCCGAACACGACCGCGTCGAGGAGAACCGGCGCCCCCTCAACGATCCGAGCCCGGACGAGGCCTGGGAGTGGGTGGAGATGCTCACCATCACCGACGCGCACGGGCGGGCCTGCACACTCGTCGCGATCAAGCTGGGCACCGGCGCCGTCGACGAGACGAGCATCGACTGCGACTATCCGCCCGAAGGGGTGGAGCCGGGTCCGGACTCACGGCAGCCGCGGATCGATCCCGACCCTGAATCCACCGGGGACCGTGTCGAGATCGTCACGTTCACCGACGAGCACGGCCGGACCTGCGTGACCACCACCGCCCAAGGAGGTGTCGGAATCGAGGTCGACATCACCTGCGAGTACACCGACGGAGCGCCTCTGCTGGCGCCGGTGGAGACGGCCATGCCGAGCTGAACGGCCGGCAGCACGCGGAGGAGCCCCGCCGCGACACCGCCCGTCACCCCTGACGCCCGTCACCCCTGATCGGAGGGATGCCGCCCCGCTTCGCGGTGCTCCCGCTCAGGGGCGTCCGGAGGGCAGGGCCAGGAGTCCCTCCACCGTCTGGGCGAGGTCGCGGCCCGAGACGTCCGGCGGGGCGAAGAGCGACGGGAAGCGCCCCTCCAGGTGGGAGGACCAGCCGGTCACCAGCCCCGCGTTGCGCGCCCCGGCGGCGTCCCATCCGTGCGCGGTGACCAGGGCCAGCCGCTCCGGGGCGATCCCCAGGGACCGCGCGGCGGCCCGGTAGGCGCCCGGCGCGGGCTTCCACTCCCCGGCGGTGCGGGCGGCCAGCACGTCCCCCACCAGGTGGAGCAGACCGGCGCGCTCCAGCAGCCTCCGGGGCAGCGCGTCGTCGTGGTTGCCCAGGACCGCGACGGGCAGCCCGGCCCCGCGCGCGGCGCGCAGTGCGGCGGCCGCCTCGGGCCGGGGGTCGAGTTCGGCCAGACCTTCGACGATGACGTCCTCGGCGGAGGGGGCGATCTGGTGACCGGTGATGTCGCGCAGCGCGCCCCGGACCACGTCCCCGAAGGAGCGGTCGGCGCCGTCGCCGCCCACCAGGGCCAGGGCGAACGAGTCGCGCAGCAGGTGGTCCGACCAGCGGGTCATGAGCACCCGGGGGATTCCGGCCTCACGGAACCGCCACTCCAGGGGGGCGAGGGGGAAGAGGGTGTCGAGGACGTCGAGGACGAGGGCGGCCGGGCGGAGCGGTCGCCCGGCGGGGCGTTCGGACATGGGTGCGGCTCCAGGGAGGGGATCGGGGACGGCCACCCCGTTCCTACCCGGGCACGGTGCCCTTCGCGCCTCCCGGGCGCCCACGACGACGCCTCCCGCGCGCTCACCGCCCCTGCGACCGGACGCCCGGCGCACGCCTGCCCCCGCTTCCGTCGCGCGACGCCCCAGGTCGTTCCCGGCCCCAGGCCGCTCCCGCCCGTGGGGAGCGACCGCTCAGAGCGCGTCCAGGCGGGGGATCTGCTCCACCGCCCACGGGCTCAGCAGCCACGGTGTCCGCTCGGCGACCGCCACCAGGTCCGCCCACTCCGTCCACGCGTACTCGGCCACCTCCGACGGGTCCGGGTCCGGGCCCTCCTCCGCACGAGCCCAGAAGACCGGGCAGAACTCGTTCTCCACGATCCCCTCGGCCGACACCGCCCGGTACCGGAAGTCGGGCAGCGCGGGCCGCACCCCGCTGACGCGCATCCCCAGCTCCTGGCCCACCCGGCGGCGCACGGCCGCGTCCAAGGCCTCGTCCGGGCCGGGGTGGCCGCAGCAGCTGTTCGTCCACACCCCCGGCCAGGTGGTCTTGCCCAGGGCCCGGCGGGTGACCAGCACCCGACCGTCCGCGTCCAGGACGTAGCAGGAGAACGCCAGGTGCAGCGGGGTGTCCCGGGTGTGCACGGTGGCCTTGTCGGCGACGCCCACGCGCTGGTGCTCCTCGTCGAGCAGCACCACGAGTTCGCCCCCGGAACCGCCTTCCGCGCTCGCGGCGGCCTTGTGCTGGGTCACGGCTCCTACCCCCCGCTTCCGGGACCCGCGCTCCGCGCGCGGCCGTCCCTCGTTCTTACGTCACACGCGTATCCGTACTTCTCACACGGTGTCGGTCTTCCCTCCCATACTCACCCGTCACTTCCGCCTGACGCGCACCGGCTCTCCCGGGCCGTGCTCCGCGCGGTCCGGGGGTGCGCATACAGTTCCTGATGGCCCCGAGTCGGGAGCCACCGGACACAGGAAACGGGAGGCCGGCCGCGACGACCGCGGCGCGGCGGTGGAGCGGTGACGGAGACGATGACGGACACGGGTACGCGGGCACGGCCGGAGGAACTGGAGCACCCGGCGGAGCGGATCGACCCCGACCGGCTGGCCGCGTGCCTGGACGTGATCGCCCGCGCCGGTGAGCTGCCCAGCGACCACCCGGACTCGGTCGCCCTCCAGCGCGCGACCGCCGGCCTGTTCAAGAACGTCAAGGAGCGGCGCCGCAAGGAGCGCCAGGCCGCCCAACGGGCCCACGACAGCGCCGTGTTCGCGGCCACCGCCACCGCCGCGCCGGACCGCGTCGACGACGAGACCAACGGCCGCGCCCTCACCAGCGGCAGCGGCGGCGCCCTCGCGGGCGTGCTGAGCAGGCCCCGGCCCTGTTACATCTGCAAGGAGAGGTACCGGGAGGTCGACTCCTTCTACCACCAGCTGTGCCCCGCGTGCGCCGCGTTCAACAGGGAGCGCCGGGCCGCCCGCACCGACCTGACCGGGCGCAGGGCCCTGCTCACCGGCGGACGCGCCAAGATCGGCATGTACATCGCCCTCCGGCTGCTGAGGGACGGCGCGCACACCACCGTCACCACGCGGTTCCCCAACGACGCCGTGCGCCGGTTCGCCGCGATGCCCGACAGCGGCGAGTGGCTGCACCGGCTGCGGGTGGTGGGCATCGATCTGCGCGACCCCGCCCAGGTGCTGCGGCTGGCCGACGCGGTCGCCGAACAGGGGCCGCTGGACATCCTCATCAACAACGCGGCCCAGACGGTGCGCCGCTCTCCCGGCTCCTACGGGCCCCTGGTCGACGCCGAGGCCGAGCCGCTCACGGGTGAGGGCCTGCCCGAGCCGCTGGTGCTGGGCGGTGTGCGCCCGCGCTCCCTGGAGGGGCGCACCGGCCCGGAGCAGGACGCTCCGGCGACCCACGCGCTCACCCCGGCCATGCTCACGTCCCTGGCCCTGACCACGGGATCCGCGTCGATGGAGCGGGTGCGCACCGGGACGGCGATCGACGCCGGAGGGCTGGTGCCCGACCTGGACCCGGTGAACAGCTGGACGCGGCGGATCGGCGAGGTCGACCCCGTCGAGATGCTGGAGGTGCAGCTGTGCAACGTGAGCGCGCCGTTCCTGCTGGTGGACCGGCTGCGCCCCGCCCTGGCCGCCTCCCCGGCGCGCCGCACCTACATCGTCAACGTGTCGGCGATGGAGGGGGTGTTCGGCCGCGGCTACAAGGGACCGGGGCACCCCCACACCAACATGGCCAAGGCCGCGCTCAACATGCTCACCCGCACCAGCGCCCAGGAGATGCTGGAGTCCGACGGCATCCTGGTGACCAGCGTGGACACCGGGTGGATCACGGACGAGCGGCCGCACCCGGACAAGGAGCGGCTGGCCGAGGCCGGGTTCCACGCGCCCCTGGACCTGGAGGACGGGGCCGCGCGCGTGTACGACCCCATCGTGCGGGGCGAGCTGGGCGAGGACCTGCACGGGTGCTTCCTGAAGGACTACGCCCCCGCCAACTGGTAGAGGGCAGCCGGAAGCCGGGCGCCCCCGGGGACCCCCCGTATTCCAGGAAACCGCATCGGGGCCAGCGGCGGTAGGGGCGGCTGGAGGCTGTGGACGGGCGCCGCCCGCGGGCGGCTGGAGACGGCTGGCTCCCGCCGGAAGCGGCACAGGAGCGGCGCGGCGCGCGGGGGCCGCGTTCCGCCGCCGAGCGATTCCCGCTCCTGCCGTCGCGCCACCGCGCGGCGCACCGGCGCCGCCCGCAGGGGGCCGCGCGCCTACTCCGCGTGCCCGTTGCGGTAGGCCCAGGCCGCCACCTCCACGCGGTTGCGCGCCCCCAGCTTGGCCTGCACGCTCGCCAGGTGCGTCTTGACCGTGCTCACGGTGACGAACAGCTCCCCGGCCACCTCGGTGTTGGTCAGCCCCCGCGCCACCGCGCGCACGATGTCCAGCTCCCGCACGGTCAGCCCGCAGTCCCGCGGCGCGGACCGGGGCGCCGCCGCGAAGTGCCGCAGCAGCCGCACGGTGACCCTCGGGGAGACCAGGGCGTCGCCCCTGGCTGCGGCCCGCACCGCCTCCACCAGCAGGGCCGGTCCGGCGTCCTTGAGCAGGAACCCGACCGCCCCTCCGGTGAGCGCCGCGTGCACGTACTCGTCCAGGTCGAACGTGGTCACCACGACCACCCGGAGCGGGTCGGCCACCCCCGGGCCGGCCAGCCGCCGAGTGGCCTCCAGGCCGTCCACCCCCGGCATCCGGATGTCCATGAGCACCACGTCCGGGCGCAGCTCCCGCGCCAGCCGGACCGCCTCCAGACCGTCACCGGCCTCTCCCACCACCTCGACGCCGTCCTCGGCCGCCAGCATGTACCGGAACCCGGTCCGCACCATGGCCTGGTCGTCCGCCAGCAGCACCCGGATCGGCGCCGTGCCGTTCCAGGACACC
Organism: Nocardiopsis deserti; assembly: GCF_008638355.1. Taxonomy (NCBI): domain Bacteria; kingdom Bacillati; phylum Actinomycetota; class Actinomycetes; order Streptosporangiales; family Nocardiopsidaceae; genus Nocardiopsis; species Nocardiopsis deserti. Next base: position 251,445 of record NZ_ML703347.1, read on the forward strand.
GCCCGCTCGCCTCCGGCCTCCACCGCACGCTCCCCTCCGGCCTCCTGGGCCCCCCGCATCACCGTCACCCCTGCTCCCTGACCGTCGAACGCTGCCCCGGGCCGTCGCCCACCCGGTCCAGCGGCAGCCGCGCCGCCACCTCCCAGCCCCGGTCCCGGGGACCCGCCGAGAACGCACCGCCGAGCAGGCGCACCCGCTCCGCCATGCCGACCAGGCCGAACCCGCCCCCGGTCGCCCCCGCGGCCCCCTGGCCGTCGTCGCCCACCCGCACCGCGACCTCCTCCGGCCCGGCCTCCACCGACACCTCCACCAGGGTGGCACCGCGGGCGTGCCGCAGCGCGTTGGTGACCGACTCCTGGGCGATCCGCAGCACCGCCGTTCCGGCGGTCGGCGGCAGGGAGTCCACGGGGCCGCCGCACCGCACCGCCACCTCCGGGCGGCCGTCGGCCGCCGGTGTCGCCAGCCGGGCCAGCCCCGCGGCGGTGTCCGGGGCCAGCGGCACGTCACCCGGTTCCCGCAGACGCGAGACCATCCCGCGCATGGACTCCAGGGCGCGCGCCCCCGCCGCCTCGATCTCGGGCAGCGCGGTCCGCACCGCGCCGGGGTCGCGGTCGGCGATGTGGCGCAGCGCCTGCGCCTGGACGACGATTCCGGTCACCTCGTGCGCCACGACGTCGTGCAGGTCGCGGGCGATCGCCAGCCGCTCCTGGGACCGGGCCTGTTCCACGTGGGAGCGCCGCTGCGCCTCCCGCCACCGCAGGTACAGCCCCGGAGCCAGACCCGCGGTCACCAGCAACAGCGACGTGGTGACCAGGCTCTCGTAGTAGGGGGTCGGTTCGCGCAGGTGGTCCGAGAGGGCGGCCACGAACGAGCACAGTGCCACGACGCCGATCTGCCAGGGGCGGCAGCGCAGTCCGGCCAGCATGAGCAGCACCAGCAGCCCGCTGACCTCCGAGCTCGCGAAGGCGTATCCGAACACCCCCATGGGCAGCGGCCACAGCACCGCCGAGGCCGCCAGCACCGCGGCCGCGGCCGCCGCACCGGCCACCGTGGTCGGAGCCGCGCCCGAGGCGGGGCGCAGAGCGAGCAGGGCGAGCGCGCAGACCACCCCGCCGGAGACCACCGGCGCGTAGTCCATGGCGGAGTGCGGGGGGCCCATCCAGCCGGGGACGGAGAAGTTGCCGTGAACGCGCAGCAGGTCCAGGCCCCACGCCGCCACGAGCACGCACGCCACGGCCCACGGCGCGAGCCGGGACAGCGCGCCGCCGACCCGGGGACCGCCGAGCACCGCGAACATCCTGTTCATGGCCATGGCGACCAGCGTAGGCCTCGCGGACGCGGTGGGCCTCGGCCGAAGGTACGAGGAGGACGGGTCCGGGCGTCGACCGTTCGGTCGATGTGCTCGCACGGGCACGGAGGCGAGGCTGGGGGCCGTTCACCGTCCGAGAGGAAGAGGGCACCGCATGAGCGAGGCGCGGCACACGACCGGGTTACGGCAGGAGCGGCACACGACCGAGGCCGGGTTCGACGGCGCGGTCCCCGGCCTGCCGCCGCCCGCGCGGCGCGTGGTCTTCCTGGACGTCGCCCGGGCGCTCGCGATGATCGGCGTGGTCATGATGAACGCGTCCTCGGTCGTCTATCCCGTCGAGATGTCGGGGCAGCGGGTTCCGGGCGTGCTGACCGAGCTCGTGGACGGCGGCCTCACGCTGCTCATGTCGGGCAGGGCCAGGACGATGCTCATGGTGCTGCTGGGCGCGGGCGTGGTCCTGGCGTGGCGGGCCGCCGCCCGGCGCGGCGGGCGACCGGCGGCGGTGATGCTGCGCCGCTACGCCGTCCTGGGGCTGCTGTTCGGTCTGCCGCACCTGGCGGTCTTCGACGGGGACATCCTCACCCAGTACTCGGTCGCGGCGCTGCTGCTGGCCCCCCTGATGCCGCTGCTGCTCGGCGGATCCCGCCGCAGACCGCTGGTCGCGACGGCCGTGCTGTTCGCCGCCGTGCCGGTGTCGGACCTCCTGCTCTCCCCCGTCTTCGAGGACTTCTCCTGGGGGAGCTTGGTGGTCCTCCTTCCGCAGACCCTCGGGTTCTTCTGCGTGGGCGTGTGGCTGGCCCGCCGCCCGGAGCTCACCGCCGAGCCCGGGACCGGCACGGAGGGGACCTCCCGCCTGCCGCTGCGCATGCTCGTGTTCGGTGTGGTGGCCCAGGGCCTCAGCGTGGCCCTCGCGCTCGTCGGCAGCGTGCTGTTCCCGACCGAGTTCGGCGCCGACGGCGCACCGGTGCGGTCCGTGGGCGAGACCGTGGTCATCCTCCTGGGGAACACGTTCCTGAACCTGGGCGGAGCCCTGCTCTATCTGGGACTGGTGTGGTGGCTGGTGCTCAGGGGCCGCAGAGCGTCGCGCGTGCTGGGCATCCTGGCCCCGCTCGGGCGGATGACCCTCACGGTGTACCTGGGCAGCACGGCGGTGTTCCTGGCGGTCATGGGACCGTTCGAGGGGACGGTTCCCCAGTTGGCCCAGTACGCCCTGGCCGCCGCCTACTTCGTCGCGACCGCCGTCCTCGCCCACCTGTGGGCGCGCCGGTTCCGGCTCGGCCCGCTGGAGTGGGTGTGGCGGAGCCTGACCTACCTGCGCCCGGCGCCCCTGCGCACCGAGCGCTCCCGTTAGTGGGCTGACCGGACGTGTTGCCGGTGTGACGCATGGGTCCTGATCTGCGTTGATCTTGTACTTGTAGCGGGGTTGGGCGGTCGAGACCCGCTACAAGTGCAAGATCACGGCGAATGGAGCGGCGCCGGTCAGCGCACCGTTCGCTCGGGGCGCCGCCCCACGGCGGTGTCGGCCGGAGTCGCGCAGTGCCCCGCCGCGGCCAGGGGCGGGGAGCGGGGGCTGCTTCGCTGTCCGGACCGGTCGGGCGCCCGGACCGCTCTGCTCCCCGAACCGGTCCGGGCGGCCGGGGCCCTCAGCCCCCCGCGACCGAGGGCAGCACGCGCACGTCCGCGCCGTCGCGGACCGGCGCCGCCAGCCCGCCGACCCCGCGGCACTCGTCCTCGTCCACGAACACGTTGACGTAGCGGCGCAGCCGCCCCTGCTCGTCGCGGATCCGCCGGTCCAGCCCCGGATACCGGGCGGCGAGCGCGTCCAGCACCCCGCCCAGCGCGGTCCCGTCCTCGACCTCCACCGGGACGTGGGCCGCGCCTCCGGCGTCGGCCCGCAGCAGTCCCGGCAGGTGCACGGTCACCCGCATCTCACACCTCCGCGGCGCGTACGCACAGGACGTCGGGCAGGTGCTGGACCACCGGGTGCCAGCCGTCACCGCCGTCGGTGGCGGCGTAGACGTCGCCCGACCGGGTGCCGAAGTAGAACCCGGGCACGTCCGCCCCGTCGGTGCAGGCGCCGTCGCGCAGCACGATCCCGAAGTAGGGGTCCCGCGGCAGGCCCTCCGTGAACGGCCGCCAGCTGCCTCCCCCGTCGTCGGTCCGGTACACGCCCAGCCGGTGGTCGGGCGGCAGGTGCACCTCCTGGCTGACCACCGGGAAGTTGAGCGCGGTCTCCGGCCGGTGCGGGTGGGCGACCACCGCGAACCCGAAGTCGGTGGGCAGGCCGGTCTCCACGGCCGTCCACCCCTTTCCGGCGGGGTCCGCGCTCCGGTACACCCCGTGGTGGTTCTGCGCGTAGAGCACGCCGCCCGGCCCGGCGGCCACCTTGTGCACGCACTGGCCGTACTCGGGCTCCTCCTCGGGCAGGAACACCGCCGAGATCCCCCGGTTGGCCGGAGCCCAACTGGCACCGTCGTCGCGGGTCTGGTAGACACCACCGGTGGACATGGCCACCGTCACGGCCCCGGGCACGCGCCCGCCCGCGCCGAGGATCCCGGGCAGGATCGTGTGGACCGCGCCGCCGCCCGCCCCGGGGAACCAGTTGGCGCGGTGGGGGTGGTCCCACAGGGCGCGGACGAGCTCGAAGCGCAGTCCGCCGTCGGAGGACCGGAACAGGGCGTGCGGCTCCACCCCCGCGTACACGGTGTCGGCGTCGTCGCCGAAGGCGAACTGCCAGGCCCGGACCAGGGAGGCGTCGGTGTCCTCGGGGAAGGCGATGGGCGCGGACCCGGGCTCGTGCCAGGTGGCGCCCCCGTCGTCGCTGTACCAGACGCTCGGTCCGAAGTGCGAGCTCTCCGCTCCGGCGAGGACGCGGCCGCTGTGCGGGTTGACGCCGACCGCGTACACCGAGCTCATGCTGGCGTAGTCCGCGGCGTCGAGCCGGTGGGGGCCGCTCACCTCCCACGCGCGCCGATCCTCGCTGCGGGCGGTGAAGAGCCCCTTGCGTGTGCCGATGACCAGGAGATATGCCATGACCAGCTCCAGAATGGGATCGAGGTCTCCACTGTGGCACAGGTCACCGACAATCGACGGTCGCGCGGCCCGGCGGGCCGCGGTCGCGGTCCCCGGCCGGGAAACAGTAAGGAAACCGAACGTTTTCCCGGAAGATGTTCGATGGGGACCGATCCGGAATGGCTCCCGCCCCAGCCGCATGGAAGACGAAATCCGGTGAGAGGGGAACCGCTTTCCGGGTAGATGTTCCGCACGGCCCGGAAGGCGGTTGTCAGACGAAGCCCCCTCTGCAATAAAATTCCGGGCCAACCGGTGCGTCCGCGTGGGTTTCGGACTGTGCTCACCGGCTGCGTTCCCGCTACAACAGGACAGACGACTTCCCGCTCCCCGGTCTCGCGGTGCGTTTCAGGACTACCGTCCCAATGGTCCTGCGTACCAAAGAGCACCGGGTTCCCACTCGATAGGGTCGCCTCATGTACCACCCCCCCGACACGCTCCACGCCCGCAAACGGCGTAAGGCCCGGGCCATGATCGTGTCAGCAGCATTCCAGCTCTTCGCGGAGCACGGATTCGACAACGTCACGGTCGCCGCGATCGCCGAACGCGCGGAAGTCGGCCGGACCACCTTCTTCAGGTACTTCGGCGACAAACAGCAGGTGTTGTTCGCCGACGACGCGGCCGAAGCCGACCGCGTGTGCGCCTATGTGCGGGAAAGGGTTCCCCGGCCGCTGGGCGATGACCTCGGCGCCGCCGTCGAGCTGCTCAGGGAGGCCGACGCCGCCGTCAGGCCGCACACCGCGCCCTCCCCGGCCCACTCCGCCGTCCTGGCGCGTCTGCTCCGGGAGAGCGGCGAACTGCGCTCGCGCTACCTGCTCACCCGCCAGCAGCGCGCCCACCGGTTCGCCGGTGCCCTGGTGGAGGCGGGTGCGGCCGAGAACGTCGCCGTGCTCGCCGCCCACACCGCGATGGCCTGCGAGCTGACCGCCATGCGGCTGGCGGAGAACCCGGAGGCCTTCCCCGCACGCCTCGACGAGGCCCACGTCCTCCTCCACACCATCGGCAGACCGACGGCCCCCTGACCCGGGCCCCCACCCCACCACCGACCCGGGGCGCACCGAGACCGGTACCGGCCGCCCCGGGCCCTGGCGCGCGACCGGTGCGTCCTCGGCCGCCCGGCGCGCACGCGGTGTCAGGGCGTGCGCCGGGCCGCGTCGAGGGCCGCCTCCACGCCCTCGTCGTAGCGGAGCGCGGCGGTGATCAGGCCGTGGCGCACCTCGAACAGGGTCGCGGTGCGCACCGGGGCCGCCTCGGGCCCCGAGTCGGCGCGGCCGGGCCAGGAGGCGTTCTGCTCGACCACGACGCGGTGCTCGTCCACGGTGTGCCAGCCGACCGGTTCGAGGCGGACGCCCGAGTCGCGGACCCAGTCCAGGAAGACCTCCACGCCCTGTGTGGAACCCTTGGGGCCGCCGACCCTGATGCCGGGGTCGACGACCGCCTTCGCCGCCGTCAGGTCCCGTCCGCTCACCGCAGCGTGCCAGTCCCTGACCGGCGCCCAGCGCGCGTCGTCGGTGTCCGCGCTCATGTGCATCGCCCTCTCTGTGTCGGGTGTCCGTTTCCTCCGGCCCGCGTGCTCCCACGGGGTCCCCACCCCGCTACCCGGAACCGGGCGGTCGTGATCGTCCCGCCGTCCGGGAAAGGGTGTGCGCGGGTCGCGGAGGAAACCCCTTCGGCCTTAGGTCGGTGCCCTCTCCCCGGGGAACGGGCGTTCCCCGCGTGAAGAGGTGACGGAGGTATTCCGCCTCCCCGTGTCCGAGCCGTCCCACCGGTGTCCGGGTACGCCGGGAACGCCGTTCGAGGGCCGTTCACGGCGGGCACCGCCCCGGGGTCCGCGCGACCGGGATCAGTGCACCACGGCGGCCCGGTACGGCTCGGCCCTGAGCAGGGTGACCCCGATGACCGCGCCCCGGGGCGCGGTGAACGTGCGCCGCTCGCCCTGGCGGGCGCCCACCAGCGCCGCGCCCAGCGGGGACTCCGGGGAGTAGACCGTCATCCGGTCCGCCACGGACGCGTCCCGGACGCCGAGGAGGAACACCTCGTCCTCCTCCTCGCCGTCGTAGCGGATGGTGAGCACCTTGCCGGGCGCGGCGATCCCGTCGTCGGGCGCGGCCTCGTCCACGACGGCCTCGCTGAGCAGCCGCTCGATGGTGTGCACGCGCGCCTGCCGAACGGCGGGGTCGTGAATGTAGCGGGGCGCGGGGAGTACGTCCCCCGCGCCCCCGTCCGCCCCGGTGCCGGGGTCGTCGTCGGGGAGCGCGCGCAGCGTCCGGAGCTCCTCCCGGAGCCGCTCGTAGGCCTCCCGGGTCATCCAACGGTCGGTGGTCCTGGCCATGAACGTTCCTTGTCTTCAGGGCCCGCGCCGCGGACCGGGTCCGCGGACGGGGCGAGCACAGCGGCGGCCGACACGGGGGGGCCGCCGCCTATCACGAGTGTGTCCACGGCGCCGGTACCGGGCGTTATCCTCAGGCGACAATCAGCTGAGGTCCCTTTGTGGCCGCGGAACAACTCCGCCGCCGGGGAAAGGAGGGGACGTGATCCACCTCGACCGTCTCGTCAACATCCTGGGCGGCTACGGCGCCCGGCTGGTCGGCCCCGAACCGCTGCGCCGCAGGGAGCTGCGCAGCGTCGCCATGCACGACCCCACCGACGACGTGCCGCAGCTGGGCGACGCCTTCCTCGCCGTCGGCGTGGACTCGGCCGCCGAGGCCGTGCGCCTCGCCGAGCAGGCCCGCGCGACCGTCGTCATCATCCGGTCCGCGACCGGGCCCGGCGACGACGTGCGCGCACGCCTGGGCGAGGGCGGCCCCGCCCTCCTGGTCGTCGAACCCGCCGTGTCGTGGAGCCAGGTCTCCGGCGTCGTCTACGGGCTGGTCCTGGAGGGGCGCGAGACCGAGGCCGGGCGCGGCCCCAGCGACCTGTTCACCCTCGCCGACACCGTCGCCGCCGAGGTCGGCGGACCCGTCACCATCGAGGACCGGGCCTCGCGCGTGGTGGCCTACTCGGCCTCCCAGGGCGGCACCGACCGGGTGCGACGCGACACCCTCGTCGACCGGCGGGTCCCCGAGCCGGTCCGCGAGCGCCTCGACGCCGACGGGGTGCTCACCCGGCTGGCGGCCGCGACCGGACCCCGGTTCGTGCCGGGGATACCCGAACTCGGCATGGGCGGGCGCACCGCCGCGCCGATCCGGGTGGGCCGCGAACTCCTGGGGACGCTGTGGGTGGTGTGCGAGGCCCCGTTGGACGCGGACCGGTCCCGGGTACTGAGCGAGGGGGCGCACACGGTCGGGCTGCACATGCTGCGCGCCAGGGTCAGCAGCGACCTGGAACGGCAGGTGGAGTCGGAGTCGGTGATCGACCTGCTGGAGGGCTCCGCCGACCCGGCGCAGACGGCCGGGCGGATCGGCCTGCTCGGGTCGGGGCTGCGGGTGATCGCCTTCCAGGCGCGTGCACGCACCGAGCCCGAGGCCGCGATCCTGCACCTGTTCGAGCAGGTCACCACCGGTTTCGGCTGGTCCCGTCCGGGGCGCAGCACCCTGCTCGGAACCACCGTGTACACCGTGCTGCCGTGCGGGGACGACCCCGCCCCGGCGGTGGAGTGGGTGCGCTCGACGCTGCGCGGTCTGCCCGACCGGCTGGGAGTGGTGGCCGGTGTGGGCGGCACGGCCGACGCCGCGGACCTGCCCGCCAGCAGGCAGGAGGCGGACGAGTGCCTGACGCTGCACGGGCAGGCGCCGGAGGGCGCCGACGCGGTCGTCTACGACGACGCCTGGCACTCCGTGCTGCTGCGCCGCCTGCGCCTGGTGGCCGAGGCCGGGCGCATGCCCGTCCGCAACCCGGTGGCCGACCTGGTCCGGTACGACGCCGAGCACGGTACCGACCACGCGCGCACGCTCCGCGCCTGGCTGTACGTGCACGGCGACCTGGGGCGGGCGGCGGAGCTGCTGGGCCTGCACCCCAACACGGTGCGGTACCGGCTGCGCCGGATGGGCGGGGTCGCGGACCTGCCGCTGCACGACCCGCGGGCGCGGGTGGCGATGACGGTCGCGCTCGCCGCGCTCGTGGCGGACCCGCCCGGCGGGGAGGGCCCGCACCCGCTCTGAGCGGGCGTCGCGTGTGTTCCGGCGCACTCTCCCGAGTTCGGCAATGCCCGGGTGCGCGGGGCCGCCGATCGCTACCGTTTGCTCATGAGCACACTGATCAAGGACCTGACAGCGTTGTTGGGGACCGCGGCGGCGACCACCCGGTGGGACGGGCGCGTGGAGGAGGCGCTGGCCCTGCCCCTGGTGGAGGCGGGGCTGGCCCGCAGGACCCCGGCGGGGACCTACCTGACCCCCGCCGGGCGCGACGCCCTCCCCGACGGCGCCACCGCGCGCGAGCTGCGCCCGCGCTTCGACTGGGGCAGCGACCCCTATCCGGCCGTCCCCCCGGCGGTGCCGACCGTGGAGGACGTGCGGGCCTACCCCGCCTACTGGCTGTGCGGCCCCGGCCGGGAGCGCGTCCGAGAGGAGCGCTGAGGCGGGCCCCGCGGGGGGACGGGGACGCCCGTCCCGGTGCGGGTCCGTGCTTCCCCCCGCGTTGGGGGCGCTCCGCGCCCACGCCCCGGTGGCCGGGGCCTGTCTCCGGACCGGCCTCAGCCCGCGGGGGGCGGTCCGGGCGCCCGGGCACGGACCGGAGCGAAGGTCGGGAACACCGCCTAGTGATGGCGCGGGTACCGCGCGCGCTCGCCGAGCAGCCTCCTCTTGTGCCGGTTGCGGCGCACGCCCGTGGTGATGAGGATCGGCAGCCCGATCACGAGGCCCGCGAGGGGGAGGCCGACGAACGCGGCCATCGCGCCGACGACGTAGACGAAGAATCCCGTGCCGTCCTCCACCTCGGCGACCGCGTAGACCGTCTCGGGATCCCCCTCGCACACCAGCGTGTACTCGCCCTCCCCGTCGTGGGAGAACGAGCCGACCAGCGACCAGCTCCGGTTTCCGGACTCGGCGCTGTGGCTGTGGGACGGGAGGCCGAAGGACTCCTCCTCCCCGTCGGGTGTGACCAGCCAGCAGGCCGACCCGTCGGCGCCCGCCGGGCTGGAGTACAGGCCGACCTCGCCGGGCTCGGAGGCGACCGTGAACACGGCCTCCGCGGACCCCTCCACCCGGGCGGAGAACTCGGGCAGCGCCAGGGTGCGGTACAGCATGACGCCGAAGCCGACGACGCCCGCGACGATCCCGAGCACGACGAACGCCGCGCCCACGGCGTACCCGAGGCGTCCGGGGCGCAGTTCCCGGGGGTCCACCCGGATGCGCGGGGGAGGGGGCGGGGGCGGGAGGTGGGCGGACACGGGCGGCCTCCAGGAGTGCGTGCGGTTCCCCGGGCGGGGGAGCGGGTTCGTGTCCCGTAGGACGGCACGAACGCGTGTGTTGGTTGTCCCGAACCCCATGTTCTGACTCCGGTGGCCGGTCTCCGGAGCGGGGAGGCCGGGCCCGCGCCGCGTGGGGCGGCGCTGACCGGATGGTTCGCCGAGACCCCTTGTCAGAAGGGGCGGGCGCGGATTCAATCAGGGGTGTCGGGCGGTCCGTCGGCACGGCCCGCCGTCGCCTCGGCGGAGGGAAGCGCGCATGCCGGGACCGTGGAACGCGTGGCCGTGGGACGCCGACCCCGAGGCCGTGCGCAGGGACGTGGCGGTCGCCCACACGCGCTTCACCGACTCCGGCCGGGTCAGCGGCCCGGTCCGTCCCGTCGTCGGCGCCTCCTGGCGGCGCAGCGCCCTGCACGGCGTGGACCCCGACACCGCCCTGCCCCGGGTCGAGCTCACCGGTCCCGCCCTGCGCGACCACCGCGAAGCGCACCCGCTGGCCGCCGTCATGCCGCTGCTGCGGCACCTGCTCGTCGACACCGCGCCCGGACCCCAGATCGTCGCGGTGGGCGACGCCTCGGGCCGCCTGCTGTGGGTGGAGGGCGACCACCGGCTCCGCGGCCGCGCCGAGGACATGTGCTTCGTCGAGGGCGCCAACTGGCACGAGCACGCGGTCGGCACCAACGCGCCCGGCGTCGCCCTCGCCTTGGACCACGAGGTCCAGGTGTTCGCCAGCGAGCACTTCACCCGGGGTGTGCAGCACTGGAGCTGCTCCGCGGCGCCCCTGCACGACCCCGGTACCGGCGCCCTCCTGGGCGTTCTGGACATCACCGGGGACAGCCACCTCGCCTCGCCGCAGGCCCTGGCCCTGGTCCGCGCCGCCGCCACCGCGGCGGAGACGGAGCTGCGCGCCCTGCGCGCCGGGGCCCGCAGACCCGTGCCGGGACGGCGGCAGGAGAGCCGGGCGGCCCTCCCCCCCACCGGTCCGCACGGAGGCGCCGCGCCCGCCGGGGAACGGAGACCCGCCGGGGACGACCGGCTCCGCGTCCTGGGACGCGACGGCGCCCGGCTCACCCTGGACGGGCGCGACCTGGCTCTGAGCACCCGCCACTCCGAGATCCTGCTTCTGCTCGCCCGCAGTCCGCGCGGGTTGACCGGCGACGCGCTCGGCGCCCGGCTGCACGAGCGGGACGCCTCCCCGGTCACCGTCCGCGCCGAGATGTCGCGCCTGCGCCGCCTCCTCGGCCCCGGCGTGCTCGCCTCCCGCCCCTACCGGCTGTGCCGCTCGCTGGCCACCGACGTCGACGAGGTGCGCCGCCACCTGTCCGAGGGCTCCTACCGGCGGGCCCTGGACGCCTACGCCGGGCCGGTCCTGCCCCGCTCGGAGGCGCCCGGCGTGGCCGAGGTCCGCGACGGACTCCAGGCCGAGGTGTGTGAGGCCCTGGGCGCCAACGCCGCGCCAGACGTGCTCCTGGCCTGGGCCGAGCACCCCGAGTGGCGCGACGACCCCCGCGTCCTGACCGCCGTGCTGCGCGTCCTCGACCCCGCGTCCCCGCACCACGCCGCCCTGCGCGGCAGGCTGCGCTGGCTCGGCGGCTGACCCGCCCGCAACGTGGTCGCAACGTGGCGGTGACTAGCGTCACCCTCCAACTTCCCCGGAAGCGGCTGCCGGTCCACGGCCGGAGCCCCGCGAAGAAGGAGTCCGCCATGGCGATCTACACACCCCCGGGCCAGCCCGGAAGCGTCGTCGAGTACGCCGCCCGCTACGACAACTGGATCGGGGGCGAGTGGGTCCGGCCGGTCCGGGGCCGCTACTTCGAGAACCCCAGCCCCGTCAACGGCCGCGTCTTCACCGAGGTCGCCCGCAGCGGGGCGGAGGACGTCGACCTGGCCCTGGACGCGGCCCACGGCGCCGCGCCCGCCTGGGGGCGCACCTCCGCCGCCGAGCGGGCCCTGGTCCTCAACCGGATCGCGGACCGCGTCGAGGAGAACCTGGAGAGGCTCGCCGTCGCCGAGTCCTGGGAGAACGGCAAGCCCGTCCGCGAGTGCCTGGCCGCCGACCTACCGCTGGCCGTCGACCACTTCCGCTACTTCGCCGGGGCGATCCGCGCGCAGGAGGGGCACACCTCCCAGATCGACGGCGACACCGTCGCCTACCACTTCCAGGAGCCCCTGGGCGTGGTCGGCCAGATCATCCCGTGGAACTTCCCCCTGCTCATGGCCACCTGGAAGCTCGCGCCCGCGCTGGCCGCAGGGAACGCGGTCGTGCTCAAGCCCGCCGAGCAGACCCCCGCCTCGATCCTGCTGCTCATGGAGCTCGTCGCCGACCTGCTACCGCCCGGCGTGGTCAACGTCGTCAACGGCTTCGGCGCGGAGGCGGGCAAGCCGCTCGCCAGCAGCCCCCGCGTCAGCAAGGTCGCCTTCACCGGCGAGACCACCACCGGGCGCCTCATCATGCAGTACGCGTCGGAGAACCTCATCCCGGTCACCCTGGAGCTGGGCGGCAAGAGCCCCAACATCTTCTTCGCCGACGTGGCCGCGGCCGACGACGCCTTCTACGACAAGGCCCTGGAGGGCTTCACCCTCTTCGCCCTCAACCAGGGCGAGGTGTGCACCTGCCCCTCGCGGGCCCTGGTGCAGGACGCCGTCTACGACCGCTTCATGGGCGACGCCCTGGCCCGCGTCGGCCGGATCCGGCAGGGGGACCCGCTGGACACCGAGACCATGGTCGGCGCCCAGGCCAGCAACGACCAGCTGGAGAAGATCCTGTCCTACATCGACATCGGCCGCCGGGAGGGGGCCGCGGTCCTGGCCGGAGGGGAGCGGGTCGACCTCGGCGGCGACCTGTCCGGCGGCTACTACGTCGCGCCGACCGTCTTCGGGGGCCACAACGGCATGCGGATCTTCCAGGAGGAGATCTTCGGACCGGTGGTGTCGGTGGCACGCTTCGACGACTACGACGACGCCCTCAAGACCGCCAACGACACCCTCTACGGGCTGGGGGCGGGGGTGTGGTCGCGCGACGGCAACACCGCCTACCGCGCGGGCCGCGACATCCAGGCGGGCCGCGTGTGGGTGAACAACTACCACGCCTACCCGGCGCACGCGGCCTTCGGCGGGTACAAGCAGTCCGGGATCGGCCGCGAGAACCACAAGATGATGCTCGACCACTACCAGCAGACCAAGAACCTGCTGGTCAGCTACTCCGACAAGGCGATGGGGCTGTTCTGATGGACTCCCGCGCCGACGGCGCGGCGGTGGAGAGGGTGGCCGTCACCGACGCGGCGGCCGCCCTGCTCCGCGAGCTGCGCGCCGAACACGGGCCGCTCATGTTCCACCAGTCCGGCGGATGCTGCGACGGCAGCTCGCCGATGTGCTATCCGGCGGGGGAGTTCCGCACCGGGGCATCGGACGTGCGCCTGGGAGACCTGGACGTGGGCGCGCCCGAACCGGTGCCGGTGTGGATGTCGCGGGCGCAGTTCGAGCTGTGGAGCCACACCCACCTGACCATCGACGTCGTCCCGGGGAGGGGCGCGGGCTTCTCCCTGGAGGCGCCGACGGGCCACCGGTTCCTCGTCCGCTCCCGGCTGATGACCGACGACGAGGCCGAACACCTCTGAACCCGCGCGGACGCGGCGGGGGTGGAGAACGCGGCGAGGCCGCCCTGACGGCGCCGTACGGGGCGGCCTCTCCGGGACCTGCTTCTCAGCCCACGCCGCCCCGTTCCTGGTCGGGCGCTTCCAGGGGGTCCGGGCGACCGTCGGTCCGGGCGTCGGCCTCGGATGCGCGGAGTTCCTCGTTGATCCGCTGCGCCTCCTCCAGTTGGTCCTCCAGGATGATGATCCTGCACGCGGCTTCCACCGGGGTGCCCTCGTCCACGAGTTCGCGGGCGCGGGAGGCGATCCTGAGCTGGTAGCGGGAGTAGCGGCGGTGCCCGCCCGCCGAGCGCAGGGGCTCGATCAGCCGGGCCTCACCCAGAGCGCGCAGGAACGCCGGTGTGGTACCGATCATCTCCGCGGCGCGGCCCATGGTGTAGGCGGGATAGTCGTCATCGTCGAACCGGTCTTCGGTTTCGGGACGGGACAAGCGTTTCTCTTTCTCTCCTCATCGCACGCCGAGGGCCCCAGCGCCTTGTGGCGCTGGGGCCCGAGAGTTCAATACCACCTACCGGCTGCTGCCGGTCTTCCGCTTCCCGAGGTCAAACTGGGACGGGAGCGCGGGGATCGCGGTTGTGTGACCGTGGACCACCTTCTTCCGAACCGGGGCCTGCGGTACCCGAGTGGAACATCTCCACACCCGGGCGATCCTCGATGGCATCTACTCCTCTCGATCTCACTGCGTGCACTTCACACCTGCTGCGGAGTCCCCCGTGTGGGCGGGACGCCGGTACTGCGTACTGCCTTACCTCTGTACTGCTCTACCTCTGTACTGCGGTGTTGCGGTCCTACCGGCTCCCGGCGTCTTGAAGCACGTGCACACCGGTCGAGCCGACCTGCTCTGTTACTGCGCGGTCCTTCCCGTGTTGGCGAGGAACCGGTCCTGCGTCACTGCGGTCCTACCGGCTCCCGGCGCTGTCCAGCATTCGTGCGCCGGTCGAGCCCTACCGCGTTTCCCTTGTCGCTACGGCGCCCCCCGTGCTGGCGGGACACCGGTCCTGCGGTACTGCTCTACCTCTGTACTGCGGTGTTGCGGTCCTACCGGCTCCCGGCGTCTTGAAGCACGTGCACACCGGTCGAGCCGACCTGCTCTGTTGCTGCGCGGTCCTTCCCGTGTTGGCGAGGAACCGGTCCTGCGTCACTGCGGTCCTACCGGCTCCCGGCGCTGTCCAGCATTCGTGCGCCGGTCGAGCCCTACCGCGTTTCCCTTGTCGCTACGGCGCCCCCCGTGCTGGCGGGACACCGGTCCTGC
>NZ_ML703347.1:266081-636492 GCF_008638355.1 Nocardiopsis deserti
GTTGGCGAGGAACCGGTCCTGCGTCACTGCGGTCCTACCGGCTCCCGGCGCTGTCCAGCATTCGTGCGCCGGTCGAGCCCTACCGCGTTTCCCTTGTCGCTACGGCGCCCCCCGTGCTGGCGGGACACCGGTCCTGCTCTCCACCGGCGTATCCGGTGGTCCACCCCGTGGATCTCTGTGGCTACGACAGGAAATGTATCAGTGCTTCCAGTGGATGTCTACTCTGGCCGATGCAGATTTCGGTGTGTCCCGCGAGCAGGTTTTCTGGGGGCGCGGCCTCAGGCCGCCCCGGCGTACGCCGGGGCGGCCAGGGACGCCCGCAGCTGTTCGGCCAGCGGCTCGTCGAGGCTGTGCGGCAGGCCCCCGTGGCGGGGGTCCCGGCACGCCCGCCGGAAGGCGTCGGGGTCGCCGGTCAGGTCCGCGGTGGCGCTTCTGAGGTCCTCCAGCGCCTGGCGGAGACGCCCGGGCGTGCTCCCCCACGCGGCCTCGTAGGCCCGGAGGGCGCGAAAGAAACGGACGCACGCCAGATGGGTCGTCTCCCGGTGGTCGTGGCGCTGGATGTGCTCGGCCACCGCGCGGGTCCTGCGAAGTGTGGAAGGCATCGGATCACTGCTTCCCGAGGAGAGGGGCACGGACAACTGCTCAGGGGCGGCGGTCCGGCCCGAGCCGGACCGCCGGGGCTCAGGCCCGGATGCTGTGGGGCTGGCCCCCGCCCTTGCCGACGCTGATCTTGCGCGGCTTGGCCTGTTCGGCGACCGGGATGCGCAGGGTCAGGACGCCGTCGGTGTAGTCGGCCTGGATGGCGTCGGTCTCCAGCGTCTCGCCGAGGAACAGCTGCCGAGAGAAGGTGCCGGTGGGACGTTCGGCGACCACCACCGACTCGCGGTCGCGCACGGTGTCGGGGCGCTCGGCGGTCACCGTGAGCACGTTGCGCTCGACCTCCAGGTCGATGGAGTCGGCGCGCACGCCCGGCAGGTCGAAGCAGACGACGAAGACGTCACCGTCGCGGTAGGCGTCGATCGGCATCGCGGCAGGTCGGGACGCCTCGCCCAGAATCCGCTGTGTCAGGCGGTCGATGTCCCGGAAGGGGTCGGTACGCATCAGCATCATGGAAACCTCCCTTGGCTCTACTAGAAAACCTGATGCGAGGTGACGCAAGTTTTATACCTCATGCTGGAGAGGTAAACAACTGTGTCCGACAAAGGTTTTCTCAAGCCAGGGGTAAGCGCACGGGGCCCACGGGCGGTCCCGTCGGGGAGGACGTGCTGATGACGGAACCGCGTCCGGGCCCTGCCCGGGGCCTGTACACGATCTCCGTGGCCGCGGAGTTGGCGGGTGTCGCGCCGAGGACCCTGCGCTCCTACGAGGAGCGGGGCCTGGTCGCCCCGGCGCGCACCGGGGGCGGCACGCGGCTGTACAGCGACGACGACGTCGCCCGCTCGCGGCGGGTGGCCGAGTTGGCGGCCCAGGGGGTGAACCTCGCGGGGATCGGACGGATCCTGGAACTGGAGGAGGAGAACACCAGGCTGCGCGACGGTTCTTCCGGGGACGGATGAGGCGGCCGCGAACGCGGCGAGGGCCCCGGAGGCTCAGCCGCCCTCCGGGGCCCTCGCGCTGACTTCTGCCCGCCGCCTACCGGGAGGCGCCGTCCGCGCCGCCTTCGTGCTCGGCCTCCAGGCGCTCGGCCAGCTCGTCCCGGACGATGAGCTTCTCCTCGATGCGCCCGGTCCGGTAGCCCACGCGGGCGGTGATGTGGCCCGCCACGGGGACGGTCACGACCTGGAAGAGCGCCACCAGTACCAGCGTTCCGGCACTGAAGACGTTGGTCTCCACGGGGATCAGCCGGATGCCGATCCCCACCAGCACCAGCAGCAGCCCCAGGATCTGCGGCTTGGCCGCGGTGTGCATGCGCGAGAGCAGGTCGGGGAAGCGGATCAGGCCCACGCCCGCGACGAGGGAGAGCATGGCCCCGGCCAGGATGCACAGGACCGCCGCCCAGTCCAGGACGGTGGCGAGTTGGTCGCTCACGAGGTCTCCCCCTTCTCCTGCTCCCGCCGTTCCGATTCGGGAACCGCGTCGGTGGGCGCCGCGGAGGTCGGGTGGGCCTCGGTCGGCGTGGCGATGTGCTCCTGCTCATCGTGTACCCGGCGGGCGACGAACTTGGCGATGCTGACCGATCCGACGAATCCCAGCAGGGACAGGACCAGCAGGGTCGGCAGCACCGTGGGGTCGCGGTTGAAGGCCGCGTAGGCGCCCACGCCGGTCAGTGCCGAGGCGAGCAGCACGTCCACGGACAGCGCCCGGTCCAGGATGCTCGGACCGATGAGCATCCGGATCACGCCCAGCAGAGCCGCCGCGCCGAGCATGACTCCGATGGCGATCCACAGAGCGTTCACGACCTCTCCTCCCCGTCGAGGTTCTCGGGTCCGCCCGCCCGCAGCGCGGCGACGTCCTCGTGTGTGCCCAGCGCCATCACGAAGCGCTTCTCCAGCCTCCAGATGTCCCGGCGGCCCCGCTCGACGTCCTCCTCGCTCTCCACCCCCAGCATGTGCACGTACAGGATCCGTTCGGGATGGTTGACCTCGACGATCAGGGTGCCCGGGATGATCGAGGTGGCGATCGCGGTGCTCACCATCGTCAGGTCCGATTCGGTGCGCATGCGCACCGCCACCACCGAGCTGCGCACCTGTCCGGGGCTGAAGGTCAGCACGGTGACCTGGAAACTGGCCGCCACCATCTCGACGGCCACGTGCACGAGCAGCCGGACCAGGTTCACCGGGTGGAAGCGGGGCACCGGGGTGATCGGCGGCAGCGGGAACAGCAGCATGATCAGCACCGACACCAGGAAGCCCAGGACGAGCAGGCCCAGGGACTCCCGGCGGAGCTGGAAGCCGTCGAAGAGGAGCATCCACACCAGGGTCATGCCGAGCGCGACCGGGATCTGCACCTTGCCCAGGCGCCTGCGCAGCGCGGTCAGGCCGATCTTCTTCTTCTCCTGTAGGTCGATCACCGGTCGCCTCCGAGAACGGCCTCGACGTAGGGGCTGCGCGCCTGGAGTTCGACCGCCGCGTCCGAGGAGTACTCGATCAGCGGTCCGGCCAGTAACGTCAGGGCGAGGCCGAACACCACCAGTGCCACCGTGGCGCCGACCATGCTCTTCGGCAGGGCGACGGACGTGACCACGGGCGTGGCCGCGGTCGAGGTGTCGCTCAGCCGTGAGGACGGGCCGACAGCCTCGCCGGGGCCCAGGGCCGCGGTGGAGGGGTCGTCGGTCTCGGTGTCCTCCAGCACGGTGCCGGGCTCGGCCACCATCCCCTCGGACGGCGTCCGCCAGAACGCGTAGTTCCACACCCGGGCGATGACGTACAGGGTCAGCAGGCTCGTGAGCACCGACGCGCCCACCAGGGTGTAGGACAGCGGGGTGCCCGCCTCCACCCCGGCCTGGATCAGGCCGAGCTTGCCGAGGAAGCCCGACAGCGGCGGGATGCCGCCCAGGTTCATCGCGGGGACGAAGAACAGGACCGCGAGTATCGGCGCTATCCTGCCCAGGCCGCCCAGGTGGTCCAGCGACGCCGATCCGCCGCGGCGCTCGATCAGACCCGTGACGAGGAACAGCGTGGTCTGCACCGTGATGTGGTGCGCGATGTAGAACACCGCGCCCGCCATGCCCTGCTCGCTGCCCAGGGCCACGCCGAACACCATGTACCCGATGTGGCTGATCAGCGTGAAGGACAGCAGACGCTTGATGTCGGTCTGGGCGACCGCGCCCAGGATGCCCATGATCATGGTCGCCAGGGCCACGACCATCAGCAGGTCGTTGAGCTGGTCGCCGGGGAACAGCAGGGTCTGCGTGCGGATGATCGTGTACACGCCCACCTTGGTGAGCAGGCCCGCGAACACCGCGGTGACCGGCGCGGGCGCCGTCGGGTAGGAGTCGGGCAGCCACGCGGCCAGCGGGAAGACCGCCGCCTTGATACCGAAGGCGAACAGCAGCATGACCTGGAGGATCGCCCTCAGGTCGGTGGACAGCTCGGGCAGCCGCTCGCCGAGCTGGGCCATGTTCACCGTGCCGGTCGCGCCGAAGACCAGCGCGATGGCGATGAGGAACAGTACCGACGACACCAGGGACACCACGACGTAGATGGCGCCCGCCCGCATCCGGGACTGCGTGCCGCCCAGGGTCAGCAGCACGTAGCTGGCGGTCAGCAGGATCTCGAACCCGACGTACAGGTTGAACAGGTCCCCGGCCAGGAAGGCGTTGGACACGCCCGCCACCAGGATCAGGTAGGTCGGCTGGTACACCGACAGCGGCGCCACCTCGGCCTTGCCCGCCATGCCCTGGCCGATGGAGTACACCAGCACGGCCAGCGTGATCGCCGCCGACACCGTGACCATCAGCGCGGAGAGCCGGTCGGCGACCAGGGTGATGCCGATCGGCGCCTCCCAGCCGCCCACCTGCACGACCTGCGGGCCGTAGGCGTGGGAGCCGAGCATCAGCACGAGGCCGATGACCAGCACCAGGGCCAGCGAGATGACGCTGAGCGCCTGCTGGAGGCGGGGCCAGCGGATGCCGAGCGCCAGCTTCACCCCGGCCGCGAACAGCGGGAGCACCACCGGCAGCGGGATGAAGTAGTGCAGCAGACCGACGAAGTAGTCCGTCCCCATGGTCACTCGCTCCCTTGCAGGTCGCTGTCCTCGGCGCGGGCCAGGCGCTCGCGTTCGGCCCGCATGGTCTGGCGCGCCTGGCGGCGCTGCGAGCGGATGCGGCGCCGCAGCTCGCGCCACAGCTCACGCTCGGCGGCGCGGTCGGCCCGCCTGTGCTCGCGCAGCCGCCTGCGCCCCTGGCGGATGTGTCCCCGCAGTTCCTGGATCTGGGCGCTCATGGACTCCGCGCGGTCGCTCAGGCGGCGCATGGTCTCCTGGGACCGCTTGTCGGGAGCGCTGTCCTCCGCCTCCAGCTCGTAGCGGGCCAGTTCTGCCTGCGCCCGCGCGATCTCGGCCTTGATGCGGGCCTGCTCGGCCAGCTCGCGGGCGTCGGCGGTGGCGATGGTCGCCTGGAGCTCGGCCCGCTGGCGGCGGATGTCGGCCTGGAGCCTGCGGCGCTCCTTGCGGAAGCGCTGGCGCACCGCGCGGCGCCCCTCGCCCTGGACGATGCGCAGGTCCTCCGCGTCGTCCTGGACCTCGTCGTTGCCCTCCAGCTGCCAGCTCCGGTAGGCCATGGCCAGCAGGAACGCCGTGATGCCGAGGGTGATGACGATCGCCGTCAGGATCATCGCCTGCGGCAGCGGGTCGGTCATCTCCTCCGGGTCGGTGAGCCACAGGATCGGCGGACCGCCGGGCTCGCCCGCCATGGACAGGATCAGCAGGTTGACCCCGTTGCTCATGACGATGAAGCCGAGCAGCACGCGGGTGAGGCTGCGCTCCAGCAGGAGCACGACGCCCACCGCGACGAGGACGCCGATGACGATGACGAGGAGCAGGCTGGGCGACTCGTTCACGAGATGACCTCCTCGGGGCGCTCGGGGACTCCGGTCCTGGCCTTGGTCTCCGCCTGCGCGGCGTCCCGCTCGATCTGCTCGTCGATGCGGGCGCCGAGGCTGCGCAGGATGTCCAGGATGAGCCCGATCACCAGCAGGTACACGCCGAAGTCGAAGAGCAGGGACACCGTGACGTGGGCCTCGCCCAGGATCCAGAAGTCGATGTAGGCGTCGCCTCCCGCCAGGACGTCGGTGCCGAAGATCGCCCCGCCCAGCGCGGTGCCGGTGGCCACGGCCAGGCCCGTGCCGATCAGCGCGCCCGGCTGCACCCACGCGGTGGCGTACAGCTCGAACCGGCCTCCGGCCAGGTAGCGGACGATGAACGCCAGGCCCGCGACGATGCCGCCCGCGAAGCCGCCGCCGATGGCGGTGTGGCCGGTCAGCAGCAGGTACACCGAGATGACCATGACCACCGGGAACAGGAAGCGCGAGACGACCTCGAAGATGACCGACCGGCGCCTGGTGGGCAGGGCGTCGGCGCCCGGCAGCCAGGTGTGCCGCCACCGGGGTTCGACGTGCATCGTGCGGGGGGCGAACCGCAGGCCGCCGAGCTCGAGCCCGCGCTGGCCGTCACCGGGCTCGGGCGGCTTGGTGACCGACAGGGCCATCAGTCCCCCGGGCGTCTTGCGGGGCTGGGCGCGGCGGCGCACGAACATCAGGCTGGCCACACCGGCGGCCGCGGCGGCGAGCACCGAGATCTCGCCCATGGTGTCCCAGGCGCGGACGTCGACCAGCAGCACCGAGATGATGTTGTAGCCGCCCGCCTCCTCGGCCGCGGCCGGGTAGCCCGCCGAGACGGAGGGCTCCTGGCGGCCCGCCAGGGCGAACCAGCTCATCGCGGCCACCAGGACGCCGGTGGCCAGGCCCAGTGCCAGGTTCCACATCCGGCGCCCGCGCAGTGCGGGCGCCGAGAAGCGGGCCGGGAAGCGGCGCAGCACCAGCACGAAGACCACCAGGCTGACGGTCTCCACGAGGAACTGGGTGAGCGCGATGTCGGGGGCGCCCATCAGGTAGAACAGGGCGGCGACGCCGTAGCCGCCGGTGCCCACGAGGATCACCGCGAACAGGCGGCGGCGCACGAACAGCGTCAGCAGGGCGGTGGCGCTGATGATCACGGCCGGGATGATCTGGACCGGGCTGTCCCACAGGCGCACCGCGGGGTAGTCGCCCTCCCAGATCCGGCCGCTGACCATCCACCACCCGGCGGCGACGATCAGGGTGATCAGGATGGTGCCGAGGTAGATCGGCAGCGAACCGCGCTGGGTGCCGCCGGTGACCTGGAGGGCCAGGTTCTCCAGCGCGGCGAGCATCCGGCGGTAGACCCGGTCGGCGTCGGGCAGCGCGGCCCGCGTTCCCACCCACACGATCTCGTGGCGGAACCGGAACAGCACCAGGCCGCCCGCGACGCACACCGCCGACAGCAGCAGGGGCAGTCCCAGGCCGTGCCACAGGGCCAGGTGCTTGACGTAGTCGCCCTCGGCGACGGGGACGGTGTCGGCGTACACGGCGAGGAAGGGGTCCACGAGGGTGGAGAGCAGGCCGCCGAGCAGGCCGAGCCCCGCCAGGACCGCGGCGGGCGCCTGGAAGAGCGGACCGGGGGCGTGGACCGGAGTGGGGGGGACGTTCTCCTTGTCCCAGAAGGCGCCCCACAGGAAGCGCAGGCTGTAGGCGACGGTGAAGGTGGAGCCGACCACGAGGCCCGCCAGGACGGCGACGTCGACGCCGCCGCCGTGCTCGAAGGCGCCGAAGGCCAGCTCCTTGGCCGCGAACCCGAGGGTGGGCGGCAGGCCCGCCATGGAGGCCAGCGCCGCGACCGTGGTCCAGAAGGTCACGGGCATGGACGAGCGCAGGCCGGACAGCTCGCGCAGGTCGCGGGTTCCGGTGCCGTGGTCGATGACGCCGACCACGAGGAACAGCGGCGCCTTGAACAGCGAGTGCGCGACGAGCATGGAGATCCCGGCCAGGGCGCCGGCCTGCGTTCCGGCGCCCAGCAGGGTGATGAGGAAGCCCAGCTGGCTGATGGTGCCGTAGGCCAGGACCAGCTTGAGGTCGTACTGGCGCAGCGCCTTCCAGCCCGCGAGGACCATGGTGAGCGTGCCGAAGAACAGGGCCGTGTACTTCCACACGGCGACGTCGTGGAAGGCGGGGGTGAGCCGGGCGACCAGGTAGACGCCCGCCTTGACCATCGCCGCGGCGTGCAGGTAGCCGGAGACCGGCGTGGGGGCGCGCATGGCGGCGGGGAGCCACAGGCTGAACGGCAGCAGGGCCGACTTGGACATCGCGCCGACCAGGACGAGCACGAGCGCGACGTTGACCAGGGTGCCGCTCGGAGGCGAGGCGACGATCTCGGAGATCACGTAGGTCCCGGCGGTCTCGCCGAGCATGATCATGCCCACCAGCATCGTCAGTCCGCCGAAGGTGGTGACGGTCAGGGCCGTCATCGCCGCCCGGCGGCTCTCCTTGAGCTCCGTGCTGTGCCCGATGAGCAGGTAGGAGAAGACCGTGGTCAGCTCCCAGTACACGAAGAGCTGGATGAGGTCGTCGGCCAGCACCAGGCCCAGCATCGCCCCGGCGAAGGCGACGAACACCCCGGCGAAGCGCGCCAGGCCCGGCTCGGAGTCGTCGAAGTAGCGGGCGCAGTAGACCAGGATCAGGGCGCCCACGCCCGCGGCGATGAGCGTCATGACCAGGCTCAGGCCGTCCATGTACAGGCCGAGCCGGAGGGAGAACTCCGGTGCCCAGGGGATGGAGGTCGAGAGGGTCTCGCCGCGCATCACGGCGGGGATCTGGAAGAGGGCCCAGACGGTGGACACACCCGGGACGACGGCGAGCGCGAGGAAGGCGTTACGGCCCCACTGGCGCACCAGTAACGGCGCGATCGCAGCTGCGATGAAATGCGCGATCAGCACTGTTGTCAATGCGCCCCTCCCGGACCTGTCCGGGCCCGCCCTGGTGTCGGACGGACGTCCACTGCCCCGCGCCGCGTCCACAACCGGTCAGTGGACGACCGGTCAGTGGATGAGAGGTGTCGCTACGGTTTGTGGGGGCAAGGATGTATGTGAACTTGCGTGCCTTAGCTATTTAATAGTTACACTACACAAACGTCAAACCACCGCGCGGGTCGTGGACCCGCGGTGCCCGCCCAGCATGCGAGGACCGTTTCGTGCCCGACGAGACCCACGAACCCCGTGCCGAGCAGCACGGTTCCGAGCTTGAGGAGTTCCAGCGCGCCTGGACCGAACTCATCAACGCGGCGATCCACGCCCGCTCGCGCAGCGGGCACGGCCACCGGGGTGCCGAGGATCTCACTCTCACGCAGGCGCTCCTGATGGAGGCGGTCCGCGGTATGGACAGCCCCAGCGTCGGCGCCGTCGCGCACATCGTCGGCGTCTCCTCCCCCTCCGCCACCCGCATGATCCAACAGCTGGAGCGCAAGGGCATGATGGCGCGCCGCCGCTCCGAGCGCGACGAGCGCAGCACCGTGGTGACCATCACCGAGGAGGGCGAGCGGGTGCTCGCGATCCGCCGCAGGGACATGGAGCGCAAGCAGCGCCAGGTGTTCGACGCCATAAGGCCGTCGCTGCGGCCGATGGTGCTCACCCTGCTGCGCGATCTGCGCGAGGCCCTCGACGAGACCTGAGCCCCCGCGCCGGTCCGGGCCGGGCACCCGCACCCGCGGGAGCCCGGCCCGGCGGCCGGGGGGCGGTGTTCACCCGGTACGCCCGTCCAAGACGTGCAGTCCGGCGACCCCGGTGAGGATGAGTGCGACGAAGAGGATCCTCAGGGGGCTGGCGTCCTCGCCGAGGAAGGTGATCCCGGCCAGCACCACCCCCGCGGCGCCAAGACCGACCCACACCGCGTACCCCGTGCCCACGGGCAGGTCGCGCAGTGCCAGGGCGAGCAATCCGAAGCTGGCGGCGGCGCCGCCGACAGCCAGGGCGCCGGGCCACGGCCGGGTGAAGCCGTGGGACTCCTTCAGGGCCAGCGCCCAGACCACCTCCAGGGCGGCGGCGGCCCCCAGGAGCAGCCACGCCGCGGGGAACCAGCCGGGCAGGCCCGGGCCTCCACTCACGCGTTCGCCCCCGCGTCGACCAGGATCGAGGTTCCGGTGATGCTCCGCCCGCCCGGCCCTGCGAGGTGGGCCACGGACGCGGCCACGTCCTCCGGCGAGGAGTAGCGCCCCAACGCGGTCAGCGCGCGTTCGGCCTCCGCCTCCGGCCCGTCCGCCGGGTTCATCTCGGTGTCGGTGGACCCGGGGTGGACGAGATTCACCGTGATCCCCCGCGGGCCGAGCTCGCGCGCCAGGGAGCGGGTGAGCCCCAGCAGCGCCGCCTTGCTCGTCGTGTACAGGGTCGTTTCCGCGTTCGGGGCGCGCTCGCTCAGGTTGGTCCCGATACTGATGATCCGCCCTCCGTCCCCCATGTACCGGGCCGCGGCCTGCGCCGCGACGAACGCCGCGCGGGCGTGCACGGCCATCGCGTGGTCGAACTCGGCCACGGTGACCTCCGAGAAGGGGCCGAAGGGGGCGATCCCCGCGTTGTTGACCAGCACGTCCGGGCCGCCGAGCTGTTCGTGGACCCGGTCGACGGCGTCACGTACCGCCTCGGGATCGGCGGAGTCGGCGCGTAGGGCCAGGGCGCGTACCCCGTGCGTCTGGGCCCTGCGGACCACGGAGCCGGCGCGCTCCCGCGAGTCCCGGTAGGTCAGCGCCACGTCCGTGCCCTCGGCGGCGAGCCTGAGGACGACGGCGGCACCGATCCCGCGGCTGCCTCCCATGACCAGGGCGACGCGCCCGGTGAGGGGGCCTGGGGAACTTCTGGGGGGCATGTCGGCTCCTTGGTGTCGTTGTTTCCGTTGTTCCCTGCCCGGTCGATATTAAGTGGAATTAATTCCACTTACAAGGCGCGGAGGGGGCTGGTTATACTCGCCGCGTGTCCGCAGGTCGCCGGGAAGCCCCGCAGGAAGCCTCGGGGGGCGCCCGATGAGCGGGACCGCGCCCCGCCGCCGCGCGCTGCCCATGGCCGGGGCCGCCCGCCCCGAGCGCGCCGACGCCGCGCGCAACCGCCGCGCTCTCGTCGCCGCCGCGCACGAACTCCTCGCCGAACTCGGCACCGGAGGCCTGACCCTGGAGGCCGTGGCCGCCCGCGCGGGCACCGGAGTGGGGACCGTCTACCGGCGCTTCGGGGACCTGGCCGGGCTCACCCACGCGATGGTCGACAGTGAGGAGCACGGGTTCCAGCAGGGCTTCCTCCAGGGGCCGCCGCCACTCGGCCCCGGGGCGCCGCCCCTCGAACGCCTGCACGCCTTCGCCGACGCCTTCATCGACCGGTTGGAGACCCAGGCCGAGCTCCTGGCCGTCGCTGAGACCGCCTCCACCCAGGCCCGCTACCGCAGCGGGGCCTACGCCGCCCACCACGCGCACCTGTCGGCCCTGGTGGCGCGGCTGCGCCCGGACTCCGACGCCGCCTACCTGGCCGACGCCCTGCTCACCCCGCTGGAGGCCGCGCTCTACGTCCACCAGCGGCGGACGCGGGGGATGAGCGCGGAGCGGATCCGCGCCGGGGCGCACGAGGTGGTCGACCGCCTCGTCGGGTCCCCCTGACCCCTCTCCCCTCCTCCGGAGGCCGTGCGTCCGGGGCCTCTGCCATGGGCAGATCTGCCCCGGGCCGAAACGGTGGAAGTCTCCCTCTCCGCCGCCGCAGGCTGGGATCACCGGCCCGCGAGGGGCCGGTGAAGGGAGAGTGCCATGCCGACCCATGTCGCCGCCTCGGACGAGACCTCCGGCGGTGCCTTCGACGACCAGCTGGCCGCGCGCCTGCTGCGCAGCCGCATCGTGCTGCTGGGCACGCAGGTCGACGAGACCAGCGCCAACCGGGTGTGCGCGCAGATCCTGCTGCTCGCCGACGAGGACCCGCGCAAGGACATCACGCTCGCCGTCAACAGCCCCGGCGGCTCGGTGTCGGCCGGGCTGGCCATCTACGACGTGATGAACTTCGTACCCAACGACGTGTCCACCCTGGTCATGGGGTTCGCGGCCAGCATGGGCCAGTTCCTGGCCTGCGTCGGCACACCGGGCAAGCGCTACAGCCTGCCGCACGCGCGGATCATGATGCACCAGCCCTCCGGCGGCCTCGGCGGGACGGCCGCCGACATCGCCATCCAGGCCGAGAACCTCGCGCACACCAAGCAGACCATGGTGCGGCTGATCGCCCGGCACACCGGCCAGACCGAGGAGACCATCTCCCGGGACCAGCACCGCGACGCCTGGTTCACCGCTCAGGAGGCCAGGGAGTACGGGTTCGTCGACCACGTGGTCGCGTCCGCCTCGGAGATGGACGGCGGCGGTGTCCGCCTGGGCGCCGGGGCGCCCGGGTTCGCCACGTACGTGAAGGGGGAGGACCGATGAGCGGTCGTTACACGGTGCCGATGGTGGTGGAGCGCACGCCCCACGGCGAGAGGTCCTTCGACGTGTTCAGCCGGCTGCTGTCGGAGCGGATCGTCTTCCTGGGCACGCCGATCGACGACGACGTCGCCAACGTGGTGATGGCGCAGATGCTCCACCTCGACTACGAGTCGAGCGAGACCGACATCCAGCTCTACATCAACTCGCCGGGCGGCTCGAACACCGCGCTGACCGCCATCTACGACACCATGCGGTTCGTGCGCGCGGACGTGGCCACGGTGTGCATGGGCCAGGCGGCCTCCGCCGCGGCGGTGCTGCTGGCGGCGGGCACGGCGGGCAAGCGCACGGCCCTGGAGCACGCGCGGGTGCTGCTGCACCAGCCCTCCGGGGAGGGCCAGGGCGTGGCCGCCGACCTGGAGATCCAGGCCGAGGAGATCCTGCGGGTCCGCTCGCAGGTGGAGGAGATCCTGGCCCGGCACACCGGGCAGACGCAGGAGCGGCTGCGCGCCGACACCGACCGGGACAAGATCTTCACCGCCCAGCAGGCGAAGGACTACGGCCTGGTGGACGGGATCATCACCACCCGTCAGGCGCACCCGGCGGCCGGGAGGGCCGCCGCGTAGGGACCGCCCGGAGCCGGGGGACCGCCGCGCGGAACGCCCCGGCCCGGGTGGCCGCCGCCCTCAGGCGGCCAGCGACAGGACCCGGGCCTGGCGGGCGGGCGCGGCGGCTGGCCGGTAGTCGCCCAGAGCGGTGCCGGTCCGGGTCAGCCCGGCCGTCACGGTCCGCTCGTACAGCTCGCCCAGCACGTCGGACAGGCTCAGCCCCAGGGAGCGGTAGACGGCGGCGAGCACCTCGGAGGAGGCCTCCTTGCGCCCGCGCTCGATCTCGGACAGGTAGGGCAGCGAGACCTGGGCGTCCTCGGCCACGTCGCGCAGCGTGCGGCCCTGTTCGGTCCGGGTGCGCCGCAGCAGGTCGCCGACGAGGTCGCGCATGAGGGGATCCTGCGGCTCCTCGGCGGGCCTGCCCGCGCGGGCCTCGTCCAGCGAACTCAGGACGTCGGTCATCGGGCCTCCACGGTTGTCGTGCGCGACGGTCTCACCCGACGAGCCTACGCCGCCGCCGTCTTGTGGGGGAGTGCGTCCACAGGCGTTCTGCGAAGGGCAGAAAGGGCAGAACCGTCCGGGCGGCGGGTGCGCGCATCCGCTGTCGGCGCCCCGCCCCGGGAGGAGTTCGCGACCGCGCGCGGGTGCGTGCTGTGGACGCGCGGCCCCATCGCGCCCGGCCCTCCAGGCGGTCGGGAGCCGGTAGGCACGGGCGTCCGCCGCCGACCAGGCCATGGCCGGGCACGGAACGCGCAAAGCCTTGGTTCCGTGCGCGTGTCCCGCGTGTTTTCGCCGTCACCGAGCGGGCAGGGGGTGAGGGCGTCAACATCCGGGAGGAACAGATGGAGATCACCGGAATCATCAGTGCGATCGTCGTCGGCCTGATCGTCGGCGCACTGGGACGCCTCATCGTCCCCGGTAAACAGCACCTGCCGATCTGGCTCACCCTGATCCTGGGCATCGTGGCCGCCTTCATCGGCGGCTGGATCGCCGCGGGGATCTTCGGCGCCGGATGGATCATCACGCTGATCATCCAGGTGCTGGTGGCCGCAGCGATCGTCTACCTGGCCGACGGCTTCTACTCCAGGGGCTCCAGGGGAGCCAAGGGCCGCACCGCCTAGTGGCCTGACCGGAACTGTTGCTGGTGTGCCACGAGGGTTCTGAACTGCGGTGATCTTGTACTTACAGCGAGGCCGGGCAGTCGAGACGAGCTATAAGTACAAGATCACGGCGGAGGGGGCGGCCCCGGCGAACCCTCGTGGCCACGGCATCAGCTCCGTGTCCGGAGCGGGCGCCCGAACACGGGCCGAAGCGAAGCGGAGGTCCCGAAAGACACTGCCGCCGGATCGCTATCCGGCGGCCTCGTCCACGCCCACGGCCCGGCCCAGGCGCACCGAGGCCTCGGCGGCCTCCAGCACGGCCACCACGTCCCGGCCGAAGCGCACGTCACAGGGGTCGCCCACCGTTCCCTCCACCTGCGCCAGCAGCCGGTCGACCGCCGCGCCGAACGCCTCCACCGGGCTCCGGTCGCCGCCGGGCACCGGCACCCAGCCCCGCTCGCCGTGCAGCACGACCTCGAAGGTCTTCGCCTCGGGAGCGGCGTCCACGGTCACCGCGAACGAGCCGACCGCACCGCTCTCGTGCCGGGTGAGCATGTGCACGGTGTCCCGCGGCCCCGCCAGCGCCGTCACCTGCGTGACCGGGCCGAGGACCGGCAGCACCAGCGACAGCACGTGCGGTCCCACGTCCCACAGGCCGCCCTTCTGCCGGCGCCAGCGCGAGCCGCCGTAGGGGTTGCCGGGTTCGAAGATCGAGGCGAACAGCGTCGCCCGCACGCCGTTCCAGCCGCCCTCCGCGGCGGCCGAGTCCACGAACTCCACCACGTTCTCGGAGAAGCGGCTGGTGAAGAAGACCACCGACGCCAGCCCGCGCGCCTCGGTCTCGGCGACCACCGCGTCGGCCGCCAGGGTCGACAGCGCCAGCGGCTTGTCCAGCAGCAGGTGCTTCCCGGCCTGCGCGGCGCGCAGGGCCAGGTCGCCCTGGATGTGGGGCGGCAGCGCGATCGCCACGGCGTCCACGTCGGCCAGCAGCGCCTCGAAGTCCGCGTAGGCCCGGGTGCCGTAGCGCTCGGCGAGCGCCGCCGCCTTGGCCTCGTCGCGTCCCCACACCCCCGCCAGGGTGGCGCCGGGATGGGCGTCCAGCGCCGCGGCGTGCGTCTCCGCGGCCCAGTAGCCCGTGCCCAGCAGACCGAACCTGAGTCCCATGCGTACTCCCTCGTCCCTTGTGTCCACCGTCTCACCATTGTCCATGGAAGCGCTCCCACAACCTCGGGCGGGGCCGCCCGCGTGCGGTGCCCGGCCCGGCGCCTCAGGGGTGCAGGCGGCGCGCTCCCTCGGACGGCAGGGCCCCGAACACGGCCGGTTCCTCGAAGCCCCGTTCCCGGTAGGCCTCCAGCACCGCCTTCCCGCAGCCCTCCACGCGCTCGGTCTCCACCAGGGCGACCACGCACCCGCCGAAGCCGCCGCCGGTGATCCTGGCCCCCAGCGCGCCCGCGGCCAGGAGGGAGTCCACCGCGGTGTCCACCTCGGGGACGCTCACCTCGTAGTCGTCGCGCAGTGAGGCGTGGGAGGCGGTGAGCAGCGGCCCCACCTCCCGCGTGCGCCCGGACCGGAGCAGGTCCACGGACCTCAGCACCCGCTCGTTCTCGGTCACCACGTGGCGCACCCGGCGGCGGGACACGTCGTCGGGCAGCGCGGCCAGGGCGCCCGGCAGGTCGGTGACGTCGCGCAGGGCCGCCACCCCCAGGACGCGCGCGGCCTCCTCGCACGAGCGGCGGCGCTCGGCGTAGGCCCCGTCCACGTGCCGGTGCGGGGCGCGGGTGTCGACCACCAGCACGGTCAGCCCCTGCGCGGAGGGGTCGAAGGGCACCTGCTCGGTCTCCAGGGTGCGCGTGTCCATGAACAGGGCGTGCCCCTCGGTGGAGAGCATGGACGCGGACTGGTCCAGGATCCCGCAGGGCATGCCCACGAAGTCGTTCTCCACCCGCTGGGCCAGCCGGGCCACCTCGTCCGGCGCGAGGCCGACCCCGTACAGGGAGGCCGCGGCCATGACGGTCGCGCACGACAGCGCGGCCGACGAGGACAGGCCCGCCCCGCTGGGGATCGTGCTGTCCACCAGCAGGTCCAGCCCGCCCACCGCGTGGCCCTCGTCCCGCAGGACCCACAGCGCCCCGGCGGGGTAGGCGGCCCACCCCCGCACCGCGCCGGGGAACAGGCCCTCCAGCGGGGCCGCGTGCTCCTCCGGCGACTGCCGGGAGAGCAGCCGCACCCGCCCGTCCGCCCGCCGGGCGGCCGAGGCCGTCAGCGCGTGGGGCAGGGCGAAGGGGAGCACGAACCCGTCGTTGTAGTCGGTGTGCTCGCCGATGAGGTTGATCCGCCCCGGCGCGGTCCACACGCCCTCGGGCCCGTATCCGAACACCGAGTGGAACGCGGTCGTCACGTCGTCCACGAGGTCCTGCCTTCCTGCTGTGCGATGGGGGTCAGGCCGTGCCGCGCCGCGCCAGGACGAACTCCCAGGCGTCGGCGACGGTCTCGTCCAGCGTGCGCCCCGGCGTCCAGCCCAGCTCCTCGCGGGCCCGGTCGTTGGCCGCGACCAGGACGGCCGGGTCGCCCGCGCGGCGCGGGCCGTCCACCACGGGCACCGGGCGGCCGGTCACCCGCCGGACCGCCTCGATCACCTCGCGCACGCTGTGCCCGCCGCCCGTGCCCAGGTTGTGGACGCGGAAGACGCCCGGGCGCACGCTCTCCAGGGCGCGCAGGTGCGCGTCGGCCAGGTCGGCGACGTGCAGGTAGTCGCGCACCGCCGTCCCGTCCCGGGTCGGGTAGTCGGTGCCGAACACGCTGGCGTGCCCGTTCCCCTCGGCGGCCACCCGCAGCAGGTTCGGCACCAGGTGCGTCTCGGTCTCGTGCCGCTCGCCGAAGCCCAGGTGAGCCCCGGCCACGTTGAAGTAGCGCAGGCTCACCGCGCCGGTCCCGTGCGCCGTCGCCCACGACTCCAGCATGTGGTCGACGGCGAGCTTGCTCGCGCCGTAGGGGCTGGTGGGCGCCGTCGGGTCGGTCTCGCGGATCGGCGCGTCCCCGGCGGGGTCGCCGTAGGTGGCGGCGCTGGAGGAGAACACCACGCGCCCCACGCCGTGGCGCCGCACGGCCTCCAGCAGCGCCAGCGTCCCCGACACGTTGGTGTGCCAGTACCTGCCCGGGTCCGCCACCGACTCGCCCACCAGGGACCTGGCGGCGAAGTGCAGCACGGCGTCCACGGACGGGTCCAGCACGTCGGCGGCCTCGCGCACGTCGGCGACCACCAGGCGGGCACCCTCGGGGACGGCGTCCGCGTGCCCGGTGGACAGGTCGTCCAGGACGGTCACCGCGTGGCCCGCCCGCAGCAGCAGGGCGGTCACCACGCTCCCGATGTACCCGGCGCCTCCGGTGACGAGCAGTCTCACGGTGCGACCTCCCGCAGCCGCTCGGCGACGGTCTCGGGCGCGACGTCGCTGATGAACGCGCCCATGCCGGACTCGGTCCCGGCCAGGTACTTGAGCTTGCCCGGCGCGCGCCGCACCGAGAACAGCTCCAGGTGCAGGTGGGCCAGGTCGCGCCGGTCGCGCACGGGCGCCTGGTGCCAGGCGGAGATGTAGGGCAGGGGGGCGTCGTAGAGCGCGTCGAAGCGGCGCAGCACGTCCAGGTAGAGGCGGCCGAAGTCCTCGCGCTCCTCCTCCGACAGCGCGGGCAGGTCGGGCACCCGCCGGTGCGGGTACAGGTGCACCTCCACGGGCCAGCGGGCCGCGGCCGGGACGAAGGCCGTCCAGTGCTCGGTCCTGGCCACCACGCGGACCCCGGCCTCCTGCTCGGCGCGCAGCACGTCGGCGAACAGGGAGCCCCCGGTGCGCTCGCGGTACTCCTCGGCGGAGTCGAGCATCCGCCGGGTGCGCGGGGTGACGAAGGGGAACGCGTAGATCTGTCCGTGCGGGTGGTGCAGGGTCACCCCGATCTCGGGCCCCCGGTTCTCGAAGCAGTACACCTGCTCCACGCCCGGCATCGCCGACAGCGCCTCGGTCCGGTCGACCCAGGCGGCCATGACCGTGCGC
This sequence comes from Nocardiopsis deserti, assembly GCF_008638355.1. Lineage (NCBI taxonomy): Bacteria > Bacillati > Actinomycetota > Actinomycetes > Streptosporangiales > Nocardiopsidaceae > Nocardiopsis > Nocardiopsis deserti. Next base: position 283,770 of record NZ_ML703347.1, read on the forward strand.
GCCCGCTCGGGGCCCAGGTCGGCGAAGGACGCGTCGTGGTCGGAGCCGAAGACGAGGACCTCGCAGCGGCCCGCGGCCACGCGCCGGGACGGCTCCAGCTCCCCGACCCCCTCCAGGGCGCGGCCGTCGTCGCGCACCAGCGAGGGGAAGCGGTTCTCGAAGGCGACCACGTCGTAGGAGGCGGCCGGGACCTCGGTCAGGCGCCCCTCGCCGGAGGGGCACAGCGGGCAGTCGTGGCTGGAGGGCAGGTGGGTGCGGCCCTGCCGGTGGGAGGCCACCACCACCCACTCGCGCAGCAGGGGGTCGAAGCGCATCTCCGCGCCCGTCGCGGACGGGGGCAGCTCGCGCAGGTCGGGTGCGGGTTCGCGGGCGGTGTCGCCCTCGTCGAAGTAGACGATCTCGCGGCCGTCGGCCAGCCGGGCCGAGGTCCTCCTCATCCCTCCTCCTTCTTCCTCGGTCGCACGTCGGCGACCACCAGGCGGCCCACGTGCTCGGTCAGGGTGGCCCGGACGGCCGGGTCGGTTCCGGAGTCGGTGACCAGCACGTCGCAGCGGTCCAGCGGCGCGATGGTGCTGATCCCGACCGTGCCCCACTTGCTGTGGTCGGCGGCGACCACGAGGGAGGCGGCGGCCTCCACCAGGGCGCGGTTGGTCTCGGACTCCATGAGGTTGGGCGTGGTGAACCCGGCGCGCTCCTGCATGCCGTGCACGCCCAGGACGAGGACGTCCAGGTTGAGGCCGCGCACGGAGGCGAGCGCGAGCGGACCCACGAGCGCGTCGGAGGGCGTGCGGAAGCCGCCGGTGAGCGCCACGGTCTGGTCGGGCCGCGCGGCCCGGTGGAACACCTCGGCCACGCGCAGCGAGTTGGTGACGACCGTCAGCCCCGGTGTGTCGGCGAGGTACTCGGCGACGGTGGCGGTCGTGGTGCCCGCGGACAGGCCCACGGCGCTGTGCGGCTCGACCAGGTCGGCCACGGCCCGGGCGATGGCGTGCTTCTCGTCCTCCTGGCGGGTGGACTTGGCCTCGAAGCCGGGCTCCTCGGTGCGCGCGCCGTCCGGTGCGACGGCCCCGCCGTGCACCTTGCGCAGCTCCCCCCGGCCCTCCAGGGCGTCGAGGTCGCGGCGCACGGTCATGTCCGACACCGAGAGGCTCTCGACGAGGTCGGACACCCGCACCGCCCCGACGCGCCGCACCTGTTCGAGGATCAGCTCCTGTCGTTGCGCAGCCAGCATCCGCCCCCCAGGGATGATCGAAAATGTGGAAATCTGTTTGATCTAGTGTTCCAGGTTCCCCTCTCGTGTCAATGGTATCCGCCTCCTTCCCGGAAAACTGTTGGAAAACGTTGGTACCTGTTGACAGGGCCGGGGGTGAGTGTCGAACATATTAAAACGTTCGTGTGACCGCCTTCACATGTGTTTGCGACCCCCCGTTCGAAGGAGGCCCCCATGTACCACGGACCACCGGGAGCACCGGGCCCATCGGGACCACCGGGCCTGAGGCGCCGCACCCTGCTGCGAGGAATGGCCGGGGCCGGAACGCTGCTGGCCCTGCCCGCGCTGGCGGGGTGCGGCGCGGGCCGACGCGGGGACCCCGACCTGGTCACCCTGGCCTCCAACCGGGCCAACCCCGCCCAGCAGGAGGCCGTCGCCGAGAGCGTCGGGCTCTTCGAGGCGGACTCCGGGCTGGCCGTGGAGGTCAACACCTTCCAGTCCACCGCCTTCCAGGAGAGCATCAACAACTACCTCCAGGGCACCCCGGACGACGTCATCGGCTGGTTCGCGGGCTACCGGATGCGCTTCTTCGCCGAACGCGGCCTGATCAGCGACGTCTCCGGGGTCTGGGACCGCCACTTCGGGGACGCGTTCACCGACCAGGTGCGCGGGCTGTGCACGGCCGACGACGGCAGGCAGTACATGGTCCCCGACTCCACCGCACCCTGGGCGGTCTTCCACCGCAGGAGCGTGTTCGAGGAGCACGGCTACGAGGTCCCCGCCACCCGCGCGGAGTTCGAGGAGCTGTGCGGGCGCATGCGCGCGGACGGGCTCGAACCGCTCGCCTCCGGCATCCGCGAGGGCTGGCCCGCGATGGGCATGTTCGACCACCTCAACCTGCGGCTGAACGGCCCCGACTTCCACCTGGAGCTGCTCAACGGCGACCACTCCTGGGACTCCGCCGAGGTCAGGAGTGTCTTCGGCGCCTGGGCCGAGCTGCTGCCCCACCACCAGCCCGACCCCCTGGGCCGGGGGATCAACGAGGCGCAGACCGCCCTGGTCCGGCGCGAGGCCGGGATGATGCTCTGCGGCATGTTCATCGCCCACTCCTTCCCCGAGGAGGACCTGGACGACCTGGACTGCTTCACCTTCCCCGAGTTCGACCCCGCGATCGGCGCCGACGCCGTCGAGGCGCCCATCGACGGGTTCATGCTCTCCGGGGACCCGCGCAACCCCGACGGGGCCCGCGAACTCGTGGGACACATGGGCACCCTCCGGGCCCAGGAGATCTACACCGCGATCGACCCGCAGGCGCTCCCCACCCACCTGGACGCCGACACCAGCGGGTTCAGCGCCCTCGACGCCAAGGTCAACGACATGGTCGCCAACGCGGGAGCGCTCACCCAGTACATGGACCGGGACACCCGTCCCGACTTCGCGTCCGTCGTCATGATCCCCGCGCTCCAGCGCTTCCTCCGACAGCCGGACGACATCGCCGACCTGACCGCCAGCATCCAGCGCCAGAAGGTCTCCATCTTCGGCGGCTGAACCAGAAGGGAGAGCAGGTGTGGTGTCGAACGCCCCCTCACCGCCTCGAAACCCGGCCCCCGGGTCCGCACAGGGCGCCCCGCCCGGCCGTTCCCCGCGCGCACGCGGGAGCATGCGCCACAGCCGAGGGGACCGGATCGCCCTCGGCCTGATGCTGGGCGTGCCCGCCCTGCTCGTGGTGGGCCTGGTGTGGCTGCCCGCGATGGCCACGATCATCCTGTCCTTCACCCGCTGGGACGGCATCGGCGGCCTGGACACCATCGAGTGGATCGGCACGCAGAACTACACGGACGCGTTCACGATCTACCCGCCCTTCGCACCGGCGCTGCGCAACAACCTGGTCTGGCTGGTGGCGCTGTTCGCGGTCCCCACCGTCCTCGGGATGTTCCTGGCGGTGCTGCTCGACCGCGAGCTGCGCGGCGGGTCGTTCTACCAAGGCGTCTTCTACATGCCGGTCGTGCTGTCGCTGGCCCTGGTCGGGTTCATCTGGCAGCTCGTCTACTCCCGCGACCAGGGGCTGCTCAACGCCTTCCTCGCCGTGGTCGCCGACGTCCCGCCCGTGGACTGGTTCGGCGACTCCGACATCAACCTGTACGCGGTCCTGGTCGCGGCCGGGTGGCGGCACACCGGCTACATCATGCTGCTCTACCTGGCTGGACTGAAGGCGGTCGACCCGTCCCTGCGCGAGGCCGCCGCCATCGACGGCGCCGGGCCGGTGCGCACGTTCACCAAGGTCGTCTTCCCGGCCCTGCTGCCCATCAACCTGGTCGTGCTCGTCGTGACCGTCATCGACGCGCTGCGCGCCTTCGACATCGTGTGGATCATCAACCGCGGCCGCAACGGCCTGGAGCTGATCTCGGCGCTGGTGACCTCCAACGTCATCGGCGAGGCCAGCCGGGTGGGCTTCGGCTCGGCGCTGGCCGTGGTCATGCTGGTGATCTCGCTGGTGTTCATCGCCGTCTACGTCTCCACCATGCTGAGAGGGGCCTACCGGTGACCGCCACGACCCTCCCCGACGCCCCCCGGCGGTACCGCCGACCCAGGATCCGCCCGGCCCGGGCGGTGCTGCACGCCTTCCTCGGCGTCACGGCGCTGGCCTGGTTCTTCCCCATCCTGTGGGCGCTGGTCAACTCGCTGCGCGACTACGAGTACACCGCCCTGCACGGCTACCTGTCCCTGGGCGGGTTCACCCTGGACAACTACGCGCGGGCCTGGAACGAGGGAGAGCTGCCCGGCTACTTCTGGAACTCGCTGGTCATCACGGTCCCGGCCGTGCTGCTGACGCTGTTCCTGTCCTCCTGCGCGGCCTTCGTGCTCTCCAACTACTCGCGCAGGTTCAACCTGACGATGCTCGCGGTGTTCCTGGCCGCGAACCTGCTCCCGGCCCAGGCGCTGCTCGTCCCGCTGTTCCGGCTCTACACCTCCATCCCCCTGCCGTACTGGATCAGCGAGTCCGGCTCCCTCTACGACAGCCACATCGGCGTCGTCCTCATCCACACGGCCTTCCAGATCGGGTTCTGCACGTTCGTGCTGAGCAACTTCATGAAGGCCATGCCCGCCTCCCTGCTGGAGGCGGCCCGGGTGGACGGGGCGTCGGTCTTCCAGCAGTACTGGAGGGTGGTGCTCCCGCTGTGCCGTCCGAGTCTGGCGGCGCTGGCCACCCTCCTGGTCACCTGGATCTACAACGACTTCTTCTGGGCGCTGGCGCTGCTGTCCAGCGGGGACAAGCTGCCCATCACGACCGCCCTGCAGAACCTCCAGAGCGCCTTCTTCGTCGACTACAACCTGCTCTCGGCCGGGTCGATCATCGTCGCCCTGCCCACGCTCGTCGTGTTCTTCGCGCTGCAACGCCACTTCGTCGCCGGACTCACCCTGGGAGCCAGCAAAGGATGACGTACCGCACCATCAGCCTCCGCGCGGCGGGGACCGCCCTGGTCCTCGCCGTGCCCGAGGCCGGACTCCCGCACGTCCTGCACTGGGGCGCCGACCTGCCCGACAGCGGGGGCCTGGCCGCCGTCGCGGCGCCCTCCGCCGCGCACAACGACGTCGACGCGCCCCAGCGGCTGTCGCTGGTGCCCGTCCAGGGGGAGGGCTGGCGCGGCCACCCCGGGATCTCCGGGCACCACGAGGGCCGGGCCACCTTCCCGGACTGGACCGTGCGCGAGGTCTCCGTGGAACCGCTGGAGGACGCCGACCCCGGCGTGGGCGGAGCCCTCACGGTCCTGGCCGAGGCCGACGGGATCGCACTGCGCTGCGAGCTGCGCATGGAGCCCTCCGGGCTGGTCCGCGCCCGCAACACGGTCACCAACACCGACGCCGCGCCGTGGACCCTGGACGCCCTGCGGGTCACCCTGCCCCTGCCCCGCGAGGCGGGCGAGGTCCTGGACCTGACCGGCCGCTGGTGCCGCGAGCGCTCCCCCCAGCGCCAGGAACTGGCGACGGGCACGCGGCTGCGCGCCTCGCGCCGCGGCCGGACCGGCCACGACGCCGCGCTGGTCCTCGCCGCGGGGACCCCCGGGTTCGGGTTCCGCCACGGCGAGGTGTGGGGCGTGCACACCGCCTGGAGCGGCGACCACGTCCACCTGGCCGAACGCCTCCCCGAGGGCGCCGGGCAGGCCGACGCCGTGCTCGCGGGCGGGGAGCTGCTCCACCCCGGCGAGGTCCGCCTCGACCGGGGCGACTCCTACTCCACCCCGTGGGTGTTCCTCTCCTGGTCCGACCGGGGGCTGGACGGGATGTCCGCGCGGATCCACCGCTGGCTGCGCGCCCGGCCCGGCCACCCCCGCACCCCGCGCCCGGTGGTGCTCAACACCTGGGAGGCCGTCTACTTCGACCACGACCTCACCACCCTCGAACGGCTCGCCGACACCGCCGCGCGGATCGGCGTGGAGCGGTTCGTGCTGGACGACGGCTGGTTCCGGGGACGCCGCGACGACACCGCGGGGCTCGGCGACTGGACCGTGGACACCGGCGTGTGGCCCGAGGGCCTGCACCCGCTCTTCGACCACGTGCGCTCCCTGGGCATGCAGGTCGGGCTGTGGGTGGAGCCGGAGATGGTCAACCCCGACTCCGACCTGGCCCGCGCCCACCCCGAGTGGGTCCTGACCGCCGAGGGGCGCCCGGCTCCGCCCAGCCGCCATCAACAGCTCCTGGACCTGTCCCGCCCCGAGGCCTTCCAGTACGTGTTCGAGCACCTGGACGCGCTGGTCGCCGAGTACCGGCCCGACTACCTCAAGTGGGACCACAACCGCGACCTCCTCGAACCCGTGCACGCCCCCACCGGCGCCGCCGGGACCCACCGCCAGACCCTGGCCGTCTACGCGCTGCTCGACCGGCTGCGCGCGGAGCACCCCGGCCTGGAGATCGAGTCGTGCTCCTCCGGCGGGGGCCGCGTGGACCTGGAGATCCTGGAGCGCACCGACCGCGTGTGGGCCTCCGACACCAACGACCCCCTGGAGCGGCTGGTCGTCCAGCGCTGGACCTCCCTGCTGCTGCCGCCCGAGCTGGTCGGCAGCCACGTCGGCGGGCGCACCGCGCACACCACCGGCCGCGACGCCGACCTGTCCTTCCGCTGTCTGACCAGCCTGCTGTCCCACGCCGGGATCGAGTGGGACGTCACCCGCTGCACCGACGACGAGCTGACCGCGCTGACCTCGTGGATCGCGCTGTACAAGGAGCTGCGCCCGCTGCTGCACTCGGGCGAGGCCGTGCACGCCGACGCGCCCGACCCCGCCGAACAGCTCGACGGCGTGGTCGCCCCGGACGGGAGCGAGGCGGTGTTCCGCTACGCCCGGCTGGCCACCTCCGTCCGCGCCCTGCCGGGACGGGTCCGGCTGCCCGGCCTGCGCGAGGACCGCGTCTACCGCCTGGCGTGGCGGCCGGAGGCGGGCCGGCCCTCGACCACGCAGCGCGTGCCCCCGGAGTGGTTCGCCAGCGGCGGGGCCACCGTGTCGGGGGCGGTGCTCACCCGCTCGGGCGTGCAGCTGCCCAACCTCAACCCGTCCCAAGCCCTGCTCCTGCACCTGAGGGAGGCCTGACGTGCCCGCCATCCGCAAGCCCGCCTACCTGGAGGACTTCGCGCCCTCCGAGGGGACCCTCGCGCCCCGCGCCCGCTTCTCCTCCGACGCCCCGTCCCTGGACCTCAACGGCACGTGGCGGTTCCGGCTGCTCGACCGCGCGCGGGCCGACACCGACGGGTTCGAGGAGCCCGGCCACGACGACTCCGGCTGGGCCGAACTGCCGGTGCCCGCCCACTGGCAGATGCACGGCCACGGCGCCCCCGCCTACACCAACATCTCCTACCCCTTCCCGATCGACCCCCCGTACGTGCCCGACGACAACCCGACCGGCGACCACCGGCGCGTCTTCGACCTGCCCGGGGAGTGGCCCGAGGGGTCGGCGGTCCTGCGCTTCGACGGGGTCGACTCCTGCTTCCGGGCGTGGCTGAACGGCACCGAGCTGGGCTTCTCCACCGGGAGCCGCCTGGCCGCCGAGTTCGAGGTCGGCCACCTGCTGCGCCCGGGGCGCAACACCCTGGCGGTCCGCGTCCACCAGTGGTCGGCGGCCAGCTACCTGGAGGACCAGGACATGTGGTGGCTGTCGGGGATCTTCCGCGACGTCACCCTCCTCGCGCGGCCCGCCGACGGGGTCGGAGACCTCGCGGTGAGCGCCGCCTACGACCACACCACGGGCACGGGGACCCTGCGCGTGGACGTGGCCGGGTCCGCGCGGGCCCTGGTCAGCGTCCCCGAACTGGGGCTGGTGGACGCCGCCGCCGGTGTGGACCACGAGGTCGGCGCGGTCGAGCCGTGGTCGGCCGAGGCGCCCCGCCTGTACGACCTGGAGGTGCGCACACCGGGGGAGCGGGTCCGGGCGCGGACGGGCTTCCGGACCGTGGAGGTCTCCGGCGGACTCCTGCGGGTCAACGGCCGGCCGCTGCTGCTGCGGGGCGTGAACCGCCACGAGTGGCACCCCGACCACGGCCGTGCCGTGCCCCGGGAGACCATGCGCGAGGACGTGCTGCTGATGAAGCGGCACAACGTCAACGCCGTGCGCACCAGCCACTACCCGCCCCACCCCGACTTCCTCGACCTGTGCGACGAGCTGGGCCTGTGGGTCGTGGACGAGTGCGACCTGGAGACCCACGGGTTCGAGGAGGTCGGCTGGCGCGGCAACCCCTCCGACGACCCGCGCTGGCGCGAGGCCTACCTGGACCGGATGCGCCGCACCGTCGCGCGCGACCGCAACCACCCCAGCGTCATCCTGTGGTCCCTGGGCAACGAGGCCGGGACCGGGGAGAACCTTCGGGCCATGGCGGAGTGGACCCGCGGGCACGACCCCTCCCGGCCGGTCCACTACGAGGGGGACCGCGACAGCGCGTACGTGGACGTGTACTCACGCATGTACGCGCCGCACGACGAGGTGGACGCCATCGGCCGCCGCGAGGAGGCGCCGACCGCCGACCCGGCCGCCGACGCGCACCGGCGCGGACTGCCGTTCATCCTGTGCGAGTACGGGCACGCCATGGGCACCGGACCCGGCGGGCTGGAGGAGTACCAGCGGCTCTTCGAGGGGCACGAGCGCTGCCAGGGCGGGTTCGTCTGGGAGTGGATCGACCACGGGGTCCGCCGCCGCGAGCCGGACGGCACCGCGTGGTTCGCCTACGGGGGCGACTTCGGCGAGGCGCTGCACGACGGCAACTTCGTCGCCGACGGCCTGCTGCTGCCCGACCGCACGCCCAGCCCCGGGCTGGAGGCCTACGCCAAGACCGTCGAACCGGTCCGCGTGCTCCCCGACCCGGCCGCCGGGACCGTCCGCGTCACCAACACCTGGGACTTCCGGGACACCGCGGGCCTGGTCTTCGCCTGGCGGGTCGAGGGGGAGGGAACCCTGCTGGGGGAGGGCGTCCTGGACGTGCCGGTGCTCGCGGCCGGGGAGAGCGCCGAGGCGGCGCTGCCCGCGCTGCCCGAGCCGTCCGGGGAGACCTGGCTGACCGTGTCCGTCCGGCTGGCCGAAGAGCAGCCCTGGGCCCCGGCCGGGCACGAGCTGGCCTGGGGCCAGGCCGAGGTGGGCGCTTCCGGGGCGCGGGGTGCGGATGCGTCGGCAGGGCCGGGTGTGCCGGAGGAGTCGGGCGCGCGTGCGGGGACTGAGGGGAGCGCCGTGCTTCGGGCGCCCGAAGCCGGGGACGGTTCCGCCGCGCCCCCGCCGTCCGTCGAGCAGGACGGCACCGTGCGGATCGGCCCCGGCCTGCTGGACGCGGAGACCGGCGCGCTGCTCCGCGTCGGCGGCCTGTCCGTGGACGCGCCGGTCGTGGACCTGTGGCGCGCCCCGACCGACAACGACGTGGCCCGGCACGGGGACTCCGTGGCCGTCCCGTGGCGCGCGGCGGGACTGCACCGGCTCACCGAACGCCTGCTGTCCACCGGCTGGGAGGACGGCGGGTTCGTCGTCCGCACGCGGCTGGCCCCGGCGGCCCAGGAGTTCGGCATGCGCGCCGCCTACCGGTGGGACACCGACGGGGAGCGCCTGCTCCTGACCGTGGAGGCCGAGGCGGAGGGGGAGTGGCCCTGCCCGCTGCCGCGCTTCGGCGTGCACGTCGGCCTGCCCTCCTCGCTCGGGGAGGCGGAGTGGTTCGGCCGCGGACCGGGGGAGGCCTACCGGGACGTGTCCCAGGCCGCGCGGGTCGGCCGCTTCTCCGACACGGTCGACGGTCTCCAGACGCCCTACCTGCGGCCCCAGGAGAACGGCAACCGCGTGGACACCAGGTGGCTCGTCCTGCGGGCGGCGGACGGGACGGGCCTGCGGGTGGAGGGCGACCCGGTGTTCGACTTCACCGCGCGCCGCTGGGACACGGCGGCGCTCGACGCGGCCGACCACCCGCACGAGCTGGTCCCCGGCGATCGGATCCACCTGCACCTGGACCAGGCGCACCAGGGCGTCGGCTCAGCCTCGTGCGGCCCCGGGGTGCTCCCCGCCCACCGCCTGGCCGCCGGGAGCCACCGGCTCCGGCTCGCCCTGGTCCCGCTGGGCTGAGGTCACGGACGGTCGCGGCGCGGTGGTGAGCTGGATCAGCACCACCGCCGCGACCGCCGCCAGGGCGCCCGTCATCTGCACGGGGGTGAGGTTCTCCCCCAGGACCAGGAAACCCAGGACCGTGGCGGTCAGCGGGCTGGCCAGGGACAGGAAGGACACCGTCACCGCGGGCAGGCGTTCCAGGCCCCGGAACCAGATCGCGTAGGCCAGCAGGGCGCCGACCACGCTCAGGTAGGCGAACCCGAGCACGTTCGGCGCGGTGACGTGGTCGGGCAGGCCCTCCACCAGCAGGGCCGCGGGCGTGAGGAGGAGCCCGCCCGCGGTCAGCTGCCATCCGGTCATGGCCAGGACGCCCACGCCCGGCGGGCGCCCCCACCGCTTGGTGAGCACGACCCCGGTGGCCATGGAGGCCGCGGCGGCCAGTCCGGACAGCACCCCGACCGGGTCCAGCGCGGCCTCCGGACCCAGGACGAGCAGGGCCACGCCCGTCGCGCCGAGCAGGGTGGCCACGACGTGGACCGGTCGGATCCGGTCGCCGAGCAGCAGCGCGGCCAGGACCAGCACCAGCAGCGGCTGCACCGACGTCACCAGGGCCGCCACTCCGCCGGGCAGCAGGTAGGCGGTGACGAAGAGCAGGTGGAGGAACACGCCGATGTTGAGCGTGCCCAGGACCGCGGCGCGCCACCACCACGCGCCCGAGGGCAGGGTCCGCGTCACGGCCAGCAGCACCAGCCCGGCGGGCAGGGCGCGCACGGCGGAGGCGAGCAGGGGGCGGTCGGGCGGCAGGAGCTCGGTGGTGACCAGGTAGGTGCTGCCCCACACGGCCGGAGCCAGGGCCGTGACCAGGGAGTCCAGGGCGAGGCGTCCGCGGCTCACACCAGTGTCCTTCCGTGGCGTTCGCCGAACACGACGTGCTCGCGTGACCGGCGTCCGGGGTGGGCCCTGCGCTCGGCCGGGTAGCCGACGGAGAGCAGGAGGGCGACGGCGAGGTCGTCCCGGTGGTCGACGCCGATGACCTTCCTGACCTCGGCCTCGTCCCAGCCGTTCATGGGGGAGGTGCCCAGCCCCGCGTCAGCGGCGGCGAGCATCACGTAGGTCGCGGCGATCATGGCGTCCTTGACCGCGTACTCGCGGAGCAGCCCGCGCGCGGCCAGGTCGCCCTGGAAGTCGGCCCCGACGGTGGCGGTCACGCGGGCGAAGTCGTCGTCCCACGCCCCGTTGCGCGTGGCCGTCCCGCAGATGTCGTCCAGGGCCCCGCGCCAGGACTCGTTCTCGGCGACGAAGACCAGTGTGACGGGGGCCTCGCGGACCTGGCGCTGGCCGTTCGCGGCACGGGCGAGGGCCTCGCGGTTGCCGGGGTCGCGGACCGCGACCACCGAGCGGGACTGGAAGTTCCAGCTGGAGGGGGCCTCCACGGCCATGTCCAGGAGTTCGTCGAGCAGCGGGTCGGGGAGGGGGTCGGGAAGGAAGCGGCGGACGCTGCGCCGGGAGCGGATGATCTCGGCGACGGGGAGGTTCCTGCTCATCGGAGCAAACCTTTCGATATCGAACATTTCGATGTCGAAAGATTAGGGCGGGGTGCTCCGGTTCGTCAAGGCCGCGCCGCTATGATCGCCGGATGAACGACGCCCTCGACGTTTTCCTCAGCCAGTGGGCCCGTGAGCGCCCGGACGTGGACGCGGCTCCGATGGGGGTCATCGGGCGGATCAAGCGGGCCAACCGGCTCCTGTCGCGGGGCATCGAGGACTTCTTCGCGGAGGAGGGCCTGGAGGTCTGGGAGTTCGACGTGCTGGCCACGCTCCGCCGCTCGGGCGCGCCCCACCGCCTGGCCGCCAAGGAGCTGGTCGCCATGGCCATGGTCGGCTCCGCCGCCATGACCCACCGGGTGGACCGGCTGGTTGACCGGGGCCTGGTCACCCGGGGGGTCGATCCCGGCAACCGGCGCCGCGTTCTGGTGGAACTCACCCCTGAGGGGCTGGCCCTGGTGGACCGGGTCCTGGAGGGGCACGTCGCCAACGAACTGCGCCTGCTCGGCGGGCTCGACGCCGGGCAGCGCGAGCAGTTGGAGGGACTGCTGCGCACGCTGCTGCTCTCCCTGGGGGACACCCTGCCGGAGGGGGCCGAAGGCTGACGCCGGGCGGCCCGGTCCGCACGGGCGCGAGGACCCCGTCCGGGGCAGGAAGACTCTGGCCGGTGCCGGGCGGCCGCGTTCACGACGCAAAGCCCGTTCCGCAGCCGGGAAACCGCGCAGGAGGGGTGGCCGCGGCCCCGGGGCGCTGCTGCGATGGAACCCCCGCCACGAAAGGGGTTCCGCCCATGGCAGAGCCGACCGGACCCGCCGCCTCCCCCGCCCGGGGAGCCCCCCGGATCGACCGCAGGTCCCTACGCGCCGACCTGCGCCGCCTGATACCCGACACCGCCGCCGCCCTCGCCGTCACCCTCGTCCTCTTCGTCCTCCTCTACTCCCGCGTCGAGGCGGGCACCTCGCAGACCCTCGTGGTCATGCCCTTCCTCGCCGACGCGGGCGAGTACTGGCTGTACTGGCTCTGCCAGGCCTTCGGCTGGTCCGCGCTGCTGTGGGCCTGGATCACCGTCATGCTCGGCCTGCTCCGCTCGACCGCCCCCCTGCCCGGGTCACCGGTCTCCCACGCCCGGATCGAACGCTGGCACCGCGTCACGAGCCTGACCACCATCGGGCTCATGTTCGCCCACGCCCTCGCGTTCTTCCTCGAACTCGTCCGGGACAACGAGTACGGACTGGGCTGGGGCGGACGCCTGTCCTCCGCGTTCGTGGAGACCTTCGTGCCCGGCGGCTACTCCTCCGGGACCGGGCAGGTCGCCATCCTGATCGGCCTGATCGCCCTCTACCTGGCGATCCCGCTCAGCCTCGCCTACTACGTGCGCCTCTGGACCGGGACGCGCCTGTGGCGGGCCCTGCACCGGTTCGTCATCGTCGTCTACGCGCTCAGCGTGTGGCACACCCTGCTCTACGGCACGAACGTGTGGTTCGACGGCTGGTTCCGCACCGCGGTGTGGGCGCTCCAGCTCCCCGTGGCCCTCCTGCTGCTGGCCCGGCTGCTGGCGCCGCTGCGCGCGGACGAGCGCTTCACCCCGGGCGACCTCGCCGGTGGGCGCAGGCTCAGGGCGCTCGCCCGCGCGGGGGCGCGCCTGGGCGTCGCGGCCACCGTCGTCGTCCTGCTCGTCGTGACCGTCACCGGCCGCGACGGGGGCAGGACCCCGGGGGCCGAGAGCGGCGAGATGCTCGTCGGCGCCGACGCCGTCTGGGGCGGGCTCGCCCTCCTGCTCACGGTGATCGGGGCGGTCGTCCTCGCGCTGCGCGGGCGCCCCGCCCGGGAGTGAGGCGCCCCGCCCGGGAGTGAGGCGGGCGCGCACGCGGGTGGGGAGGCACCGATCGGTGCCTCCCCACCCGGATCGCGCGGACCCCCTACCTCCCCGGCTTGTCGTCCCGGGTCAGGGCGTCCTTGGCCTTCTCGCCGGCCTGCTTGAACTTCGAGGTGTTCTTCTCGGTCTTGCCCTCGGCCTGCCACTGCTGGTTGTCCGTGGCCTCGCCGAGCTTCTCCTTGGCCTTGCCCTTGAACTCGTCGGCCTTGTTCCTGGCCTGGTCGCCTGCGGACATGTGGCATTCCCCCTCGGTGTTCGCTCCTGTGGGCAGACCTGACCGCCGGACGGGGGCACGAACCGTGCTCACGATAAAAATCCCGACAAAAAGGGCAAAAGGGGGAGTGCTGCCTAGGCTCCGGGGGCGATCGTGGCCACCGAGTCGAACGGGGCGTGCGTGTCCACCCGGTGGCTGATGCCCTCGCGCACCATCTCCTTGGCCACGTCCGCGGCCGGTCCCACCTCGCCGCCCTTGGCCAGCTCGGCGGTGATCGCGGCGGCGAAGGTGCAGCCCGCGCCGCTCACCCTGGCGTTCCCGATCTTCGGGGCGCTGAGGACGGTCGTCTCCTCGCCGTCGAAGTACACGTCCACCGCGTCCGTGCCCGGCAGCTCCACGCCGCCCTTGACGATGACGTGCCGCGGCCCCAGCTCGTGGATGCGGCGGGCGGCCTCGACCAGGTCGTCCACCGTCTCCAGCGCCTCCATCCCCGCGAGGGTGCGCGCCTCGAAGAGGTTGGGCGTGATCACGGTGGCCAGCGGCAGGATCTGCGCGGTGAGCGCCTTGTCGGTGTCCAGGGCGGCGCCCGGCTCCTGGCCCTTGCAGATCAGCACGGGGTCCAGGACCACGTGCCGCCACGGCTGGCGCCGGAGCCCCTCGGCGACCACGTCGATGGTGTCCGGGGTGCCGAGCATCCCGATCTTGACCACGTCCAGGTCGTGGCAGGAGGTCGCCGCCTCGATCTGGTCGGCGATGACCTCGGGGGCCACGGGGACGAAGCGGTGGCCCCAGCCGTTCTTCGGGTCGAAGGAGACGATGCAGGTGATCGTCCCCATGCCGTAGACGCCCAGCTCCTGGAAGGCCTTGAGGTCGGCCTGGATACCGGCGCCGCCGGTGGCCTCCGACCCTGCGATCACGTACGCGCGGTTGGTCATCGGGAAACCCCCTCGTCTTGGTGTGCTGTCGCGGAGTCCGCAGCCCCCACCTGCCCGCGAACCCCCGAACAATTGCACCACAGCGGATAGACCGGACGTTCCCCCAGTTCGCGGCGGCAGTCGCGCGGCGGCAGTCGCGCGGCGGCCGCTCCGCGACGCCCGGGCCGCGGGCCGCCCGACCGGACGGCCGTCCGACCGGTCGCGGGCTCCACACGCCCGGCCGGATCCTGAGGGCCTCGACGGCAGAAAAATATTACCGTATTATTTTTTCATGGCACGAACAGCGGACCACGAGGAGCGCAGGCGGCAGGTCGCCCGCGCGCTCCTGGGCACGGTGGGGGAGCGGGGACTGGCACGGACCACCCTCGCCGACGTCGCCGACCGGGCGGGCGTCTCGGTCGGCCTGGTGCAGCGCTACTTCCGCACCAAGTCGCAGCTGCTGCGCTTCGGCGTGGAGTACCTCTACAAACAGGGCGCCGACCGGCTGACGGCGGTGGGCGCGGACGGGCCGCCGATCACCTCGGTCCGTGACTGGATCTCCCGCGCGGCGGAGACCCTCCTGCCGCTCGACGACGAACGCCGCGCCGAGCTGACCGTGTGGCTGGAGTTCCTCCCGACCACGATGACCGACCCGGAGATGTCGCGCCTGCACAGGGACACCACCGCCGACCTGGTGGGCGCGTTCGCGCAGGCGATGGACGAGGCGGTGCGCCGGGGCGAGCTCCCGCCCGGCACGGACACGGCGGCCGAGGCCGCCGGGCTCGTCGCCCTCGTGGACGGCCTGACCGTGCACCACCTCATCACCGGCGGCGACGCCTTCTCCGAGAGCGCGGTCAGCACCGCGCTCGCCACCCACCTGGACCGGCTCTTCCCCGCCCCCGAGGGCCCGTGACCCCGTACGAACGAGACACCGAGGGGGCTGGCATGACCAGCACGACACCGCAGAGCACGGCCCCGGCCCGCCCGGGCACCCGGCTGCCCCTGCTCGACGTCCTGCGCGGCGTCGCCATCATGGGCACCCTGGGCACCAACGTGTGGCTGTTCGCCGCACCGGGCGCCGAGGCGGGCATCATCTTCGTCCCGGACGCGCTCGGCCCGATGACGGCCTTCCGCGAGGACCCGTCGGCGTCGACCCTGGCGCAGGGCCTGTTCGCCTTCGCCGCCAACGGCAAGTTCCTGGCCCTGCTCACCCTGCTCTTCGGTGTGGGCCTGGCCATCCAGTTCCGCTCCGCGGCCAGGCGCGGCGGGCGCTGGCCCGGCCCCTACAAGTGGCGGGCGCTGTTCCTGTTCGCCGAGGGGCTCGTGCACTTCACGCTGGTCTTCGCCGCGGACGTGCTCATGGGGTACGCGGCGGCCTCGATCGTGGTGGCCTGGCTGCTCACCCGGTCGGGAAGGACGCGGAACACGGTCATGTGGACGTCCGCCGCCCTCCACCTGGCCTTCGTCGGCCTGGTCACGGCCGTGCTCCTGTACGAACCGGACCCGCAGGGCGCCGAGGTCCCGTCCGAGGCCGTGGAGCTGTACGCCGGGGGCGGCTACCTGGAGCAGGTCGCCTTCCGGCTCGACAACGCGCTCCTGTTCCGCGCCGAACCGGTCATCACCTTCGCCCTGATGGTGTTCATGTTCCTGCTGGGCGTGCGGCTCCTCCGCGCCGGGGCCTTCGGCGGCGACGACACCGGCCGCCGGATCCGGGGCCGCCTGCTCGTCTGGGGACTGGGGGTCGGGCTGCCGGTCAACCTGGCCACGTCCCTGGCCGGTCCCGACCTGTTCATGCTGGACCGCTACGTCGCCGCGCCCGTCGTGGCGCTCGGCCTGGTCGGCGCGGTCGGCTGGGCCGTGGACCGGGCGAACCCCGCCGGGCGTGCGGTCACCGCCGTGTCCTCCCTGGGGCGGATGGCGATGAGCGGCTACGTCGCGCAGAACGTCGTCTGCATGCTGGTCTGCTACGGCTTCGGCCTGGGACTGGCCGCCCGCCTGGCCGACACCGGACCGTGGTGGGTGATGGGGCTGTGGGCGTCGGTGTGCGCCCTGCTCCTGGCCGTGTCGACGCTCTGGCTGCGCCGCTTCCGGGCGGGGCCGCTGGAGGCGTTGCAGAGGGCGGTGCTGGCGCGGGTGCCCGAACGCCGCTGACCGCACCGGCGCGGGGCCCTTCCGGAGGGGGAGGGCCCCACGCGCCGTGTCCACCGCGACCCGCCGGTCCGCCGCCCCCCGATCCGCCGCGCGGAGCTCCGGGCGAACGGTCGTCCGTGGACCCGGCGGCGTTCGGGGCGGGCCCGGTCAGATCTGGTAGACGGGGGTCTGGGGCGCGTCCCACCGCGTGGGGGTGCCCTTGGACCCGAAGAAGTCTCCGCCCTTGCGCAGGGCGTCGTCGGTGCCCCAGGACTCGTCGCGCCCGACCTTGCGCAGGTGCGGGATGTGTTTGCGGCAGTGGATGTAGGCCTCCTCCACGTGCACCACGGTCCACAGCACCGCCTTCTGCCCCGGGACCTCGGGCTCGGGCAGGCCGCGGACGTGGCGCCGCAGCTCCACGTCCTCCAGCAGGGACGCGCGGCCGTTGACGTGCAGCCCGATGCGTTCGTGCGTGAAGTCCAGGAACATCAGGCCCACGTGCGGGTTCTCCAGGATGTTGCCCGCACTGGCGAAGACGCCGTTCCCCCGGAACTCGGGGTAGGTCAGGGTGTGCTCGTCGATCACGTGGACGAAGCCGGGCGGCCCCGCGCGGAAGCTGGAGTCGCACTCGCCGCGCCGGTCGGAGGTGGCGATGAACATCATCTCCTGGTGGGCGACGAACTCGCGCATGCGCGGGTTCAGGTGGTCGAGCATCTGGTCTCGGTAGAAGCGTTCGGCGCGTTCGCTCGTGCCGTTCAGCGCCTGGACGCGGTGCTCACCCTCGCTGCCGGGGACGTGCCGTGGGGAGGTCTCGCGCATCACTGCCTCTCGATGGACTGGTGGGGCTGGTGTGGCTGGCCAGGGACGGAAGGGCCGCTGGTGTCGGGGAAGGGAGTGCGGACGCACCGCTCGGCGTGTCGGTGCGCCGGGGCGCTGCCCGGCGTGTCGGGGTGCCGGTCAGCGCTGCACGGCTCAGCGTGTCGGTGCGTCGGCCCGCCGGTGGGGGGAGGACGCGTCGGCGGAGGGGTCGGGCGAGGGGGGCGCGGGGCGCTCTCCGGCCGGGGACGCGGCGGTTCCGCCGTGCCGGGCCTCCCGGGCTCCGCCGGACTGGGCCGCCTCGGCCTCGCGCGCGCCCGCGAGCATGTTGGCGGTGATCCACTCGTAGACCACGATCCAGGCCGAGCTCATGGAGGAGGACCAGGTCGGCGAGACCTCGCTGACCGCGCGCACCAGGGCGCGGCCCACGAAGGGGTAGTGCTCGGGCTTGATGTCCATGTCCCGCTTGTGCTGGGCGCCCAGCCGCCTCAGGTACCCGGCGACCTCCTCGGGCTCGTCGAGGTAGCGGACGACCTCCAGCAGGGCGAAGGCCATGCGCTCCTTCTGCGTCTGCATGTTCGCGGGGAACATGTCGCGGACGGCGGGCGCCATCTCGAACAGGTTCTGGTAGAAGCGGTCGGCCAGGCGGGTGGAGCCGGGCGGTAACGCGGAGCACGACTGCCGGACCGCCTCGATGACGGCGGGGGCTGGGAGCGGGACCTCTTCGATGGAACGGGGAGACAAGGAAGCCTCCAATCGGGTTGCGGAAAGGGCTGTGCCACGGGGTCGCACGTACCACCGTGGTGACGGAGCGTAGTCATGCTGGAGGTGTGGGCGCGCGCTCTCCCCGCCGGTTCCCCGGCCGGGACGGACGCGTGCGGGTTCGGTGCGTGTGGGGCCGAGCGATCGGACGCACGCGCGCGGGGGGAGGGGCTCAGCTCACCGCTGGCCCGGCGGTCCCCCGGGGAACGGGTGGACCGGCCTGACCGCCGGTCCCGCCCTTCGGGCGTTCCCAGCCTCCGGCGCTCCTGACGGGGCCGTGTGCGCGGGCTGGGACGAAGGGAACGGGCGTAGCGCTCCTTCGGCAGTAGCGGGGGCGTCGGGAACCCTCATCGCTGCCTCGTCTTCTTCCGGATTCAGCGTCCATCCAAGGTTCGGATAGCTGTGAATGCCACGTGAGGGGTGAGCGACGGTCGTTTCAACGCCCACTACCCCCTTCACTGTACCTGTTGTGGCAATGTAACAGAAATGTCGACGTTTGAGGATATTACCCTCTGGTAGCGCATGAGGCCACAGTGCTATCTCAGTTCTCTGCCATAACTTTCGGCCTTCGCATAACAGACGACCTCCGTACACCGTCCGCTGAGGGCGGATCAACCGATCGGTTGACGCCGCGATCCACCGATCCCGTGGCCGGGCGGGCGATGCCCGGCACGCCCTCTCCGGGCGATGCTCGGGGCATGCCGATCATCGACGTCAGGAACCTGCACAAGCGCTACGGGGAGAAGGTCGCCGTCGACGACGTGTCCTTCACCGTCGAGGAGGGCGAGATCTTCGGGATCCTCGGCTCCAACGGGGCCGGGAAGACCACCACGGTCGAGTGCGTCGCGGGGATGCGCCCCGCCGACTCCGGTTCGGTCACCGTGCTCGGCCGGGACCCGAGGCGGGAGCGGGACGAGGTCCGCCAGCGCCTCGGCGTGCAGCTCCAGGAGGCGCGGCTGCCCGACCGGCTGAGGGTCGGGGAGGCCCTCGACCTCTACGCCTCGTTCTACCGTTCCCCGGCCGACACGGGGGAGCTCATGGAGAGGCTGGGGATCGCCGACAGGCGCGACACCCAGTACCGCAGGCTGTCCGGGGGGCAGAAACAGCGGGTGTCCATCGCCCTGGCCCTCGTGGGCCGCCCCGCGGTGACCATCCTCGACGAGCTGACCACGGGCCTGGACCCGCAGGCGCGGCGGGACACCTGGGACCTCGTCGAGGACGTGCGCGACTCCGGCGTCACGGTCGTGCTCGTCACGCACTTCATGGACGAGGCCGAGCGGCTCTGCGACCGGCTCGCGCTGATCGACTCGGGCCGCGTCGCCGCCCTGGACACCCCGTCCGGGCTCGTCACGCGGGCCAGCCCGGAGCAGCAGGTGACCTTCCGCGCGCCCCCGGAGTTCGACGAGCAGGTCCTCGCCGCGCGGCCCGAGGTGGTCTCCGCGCACCGCAGGGGAATCCGTGTCCGGGTGACCGGCCAGGGCAACCTGCTCCACGCCGTGACCTCAGTCCTGGCCCGCGAACACGTCGTCGCCGAGGACCTGCGCGTCGAGCGCTCCAGCCTGGACGACGCGTTCGTCGCCCTGACCGGTCGGGCCCTCGAATCATGAGCACCGACACCAGGAGGAGAACCCCCGTGTCCACCCTGTTGCGCGTCACCGTGACCGAGGCCCGGCTGCTGACGCGCGAGCCCGTGGCGGTCAGCGTCGGGATCCTGCTGCCCACCGTGCTCCTGCTGGGGCTCGGCGCGCTGCCGACGCTGCGGGAGCCCGCCCCGGAGTTCGGCGGCCTGCGCTTCGTCGACACCTGGGCACCCATGGCCCTGATCCTCGGCATGGGGATCCTGTGCGTCCAGCACCTGCCGTCCGCCGTGGCGGCCTACCGGGAGCAGGGCGTGCTGCGCCGGATGTCGACCACGCCGATGCACCCCGGGATGCTCCTGACCGCGCAGATCATCGTGGTGTTCGCGGCGGCGGTCGTCTCCGCCGTGCTCCTGGTGCTCTCCTCCTGGCTGGTCCTGGACGTCGAACCGCCGGGCCAGCCGCTGCTGTTCACAGCCACGTTCGTCGTCGGGTCCGCCTCGCTCATCGCGCTGGGGGTCCTGATCGCCGCCGTGGCGCCCAGCGCGGGCGCAGCCAACGGCCTGTCGATGGTCCTGTACATGCTGGTGCTGCTCGTGGGCGGGGTCTTCCTGCCGCCGCACGTCATGCCCGGCTTCCTGGTGCGCATGGGGGAGTTCACGCCTCCCGGCGCACAGCTCCTGCTGGAGAGCTGGTCGGGGACCGCCGGGGACGCGGGACTCCCGCAACTCGCCCAGCTGGCGATAATGGCGGGGGTCGCCGTGGCGGCCGCCGCGCTGGCGGCCAGAACGTTCCGATGGGGGTGAGCGGCGGATGAGCCGACGGAGCACCGGGGCGGACACCGTTCGGGACTGGGACCGGTGGTGGGACGGGTTCGTCGCCGTCGTCCCCTGGGCCCTGCTGCTGCCCTCGGCGGCGCTGGTGCTGTTCCGGCCCGTGTCGGACTGGACCGAGCACGCGGTCACCGTCGGACTGACCGTGCTCACCGCCGTCTGGGCGCTCCTCGGTTACGCGCTGCCGTGGAGGGGCGGCCGTCCGCTGCCCTCCGGGGTCCACTTCGCGGTGCTCCTCGTGCTGGCCTGGGTGTTGATGACACGCGACATCCTGTTCCTGATGTTCACGATCGGGCTGTTCTTCCGCGCCATGACGCTGCCCCGGCAGCTGACCTTCGTCGGTATCGCGGCCACCTCGATCGCCCTGTACACGAACACCATGGGGTTCCCCGGGACGAGCGCGGAGCTGCCGTTCCCGGAACACCTGTTCATCTACGTCGGCACGATCACCGTCCAGACCGTGGCCGTCGGCGGGGGGCTCGTGATCGCGTCCAAGACCGCCGAGCAGCACCGGGAGCGCCGGGTGACGGTGGCCAGGCTGGAGGCGGCCCTGGAGGAGAACGCCGGGCTGCACGCTCAGCTGCTCACCCAGGCCCGGGAGGCCGGGGTGCTGGACGAGCGCCAGCGGATGGCGCGGGAGATCCACGACACCCTGGCCCAGGGGCTCGCCGGGATCGTGACGCAGATCCAGGCGGCGCAGCGGGTGTGGGAGGACCCCGGGGCGGCGCGTCCGCACGCGGACCGAGCGCTCGGCCTGGCTCGGGAGAGCCTGACCGAGGCGCGGCGTTCCGTGCAGGCGCTGCGCCCCGGGCAGCTGGCGGAGAGCCAGCTGCCCGAGGCCCTCGGCGAGCTCACCCGCCGCTGGGCGGAGGAGCACGGCCTCCGCCCCGACCTCGACGTCACCGGCGAACGCGTCGCCCTGAGCCCGGCGATCGAGGTGGTCCTCTTCCGGGTGGCCCAGGAGGCGCTCACCAACGTCGCCAGGCACGCCGACGCCTCGCGCGTGGGCGTGACCCTGTCCTACTCCGACGACGTCGTCCTGCTCGACGTGCGCGACGACGGCAGGGGCATCACAGGACACAACCAGCACGGGTTCGGGCTCAGGAGCATGCGCCAGCGCGTCCGCGGGATCGGAGGAACGGTGGAGATCGAGAGTGGCGAGGGGGAGGGCACCGCGGTCAGCGCCACGGTGCCCGCGATCCCGGTGGAGGCGGCGTGATCCGGGTCCTGATCGCCGACGACCACCCTGTCGTGCGCGACGGCCTGCGCGGCGCGTTCACCGCGCAGGACGACATCGAGGTGGTCGGTGAGGCCGCCAACGGCCGTGAGGCGGTCGAGCTGGTCGGACGGCTGGCCGTCGACGTGGTGCTGATGGACCTGCGCATGCCGGTCCTCTCCGGCGTCGGGGCGATCACCGTCCTGTCCCGCGGGTGGCCGGACGTGCGCGTCCTCGTCCTCACCACCTTCGACAGCGAGAGCGACGTACTCCCGGCGATCGAGGCCGGAGCCACGGGCTACCTGCTCAAGGACGCCTCTCCCGACGAACTCCTGCGCGGGGTGCGCGCGGTGCACCGGGGGGACTCCGTCCTGGCGCCGACCGCGGTGAGGCACCTGATGGGGCAGGTCCGCAGACCCGCCGGGCAGAGTCTGAGCGACCGTGAGCTGGAGGTGCTCGGGCTCGTCGCCGGCGGCGCGTCCAACCGGGCCGCGGCGGCGCGGCTGTTCATCAGCGAGGCGAGTATCAAGACCCACCTCCAGCACGTGTACAACAAGCTCGGCGTGCGCGACCGGGCCGCGGCGGTCGCCGAGGCCTACCGGCGGGGCCTTCTCGGGTAGGCAGTGTCCTCTCGGGCCCCGCTTCACTCCGGCCTTCGTCCGGGCGCCCAAGAAGCCAGGGGTCCTTCCTCCTCGGCGGGGCGGCCGGTGATCAGGCCGCGGCGCGGCGGACGAGGTCCTCGTAGGCCTTGGGGTCCTCAGAGGAGATGACGGGCCAGCCGGTGCCGTAGTCGCCGACCCAGGCGACGTCGATACCGGGATTGGCGTGGTCGCTTCCGTCAGGCAGGAAGAGGTGGGGGCTGCAGTTCACCTGGTCGGTGGCCGAGACCGCCGCCTGTTCGGACAGGGACCTGCGTGCGCGGCCGTCGTCGAGCGCGGCCGCGATGTGGTCGGGGTCGACACCGTCGGCGGAGGCCGCGGCTTCGAGAATGACCGTCCGGTTCGCGATGCAGCGCGACTCGGCCCAGAACGCCTTGCGCAGGGCGAGGTCCAGCTGTTCGCAGGCGCGTGGGCCCTGCTCCTTCGCCGCCTGCACCGCCTCCAGGGCGGGCAGTGTCGTCGACGGGTACAGCCAGTCCGGCGCCTGCCACAGCTGCCAGCCCGCATCCGGTTCGAGTGAGGCGATGCGGCCGACTTCGCTGTCGGTGCCCGAACGCGGGCTTGGGGCCCGGTTGAGCAGCTCCAGGGGGAAGGCGCGGTGGTCGAGGGTGACCTCGTTCTCCAGGCCCAGTGTGCTGCGTGCGGCGTGTAGCCGGTGGATGGCGACATGGGCGAAGGAGCACCAGATATCGGAAAAAACGATGATGGTTCCCGGCGGTGGGGTCAGGTTTTCAGTCATGGCTTTTCTCCTCGGAAGGTAGGTGCGGAAATTGGGTTCAAGCGGAGTCCACCGCCGCAGGGTCCCCGAGGCGTGGTCATGGACCGCGAGGGCGCCCGGGGAGTCGAACACCGGCGGCCGGTGGAAGCTGAGTACGCGGTCGGCCGTCCGCAGCCGTCCGCCCGGAGCGGCGGTGACGACCCGTTCCCGCGGCGACCGGAACTCCTCAGCCAAACGGGTGACCGGTACGGGGTGGGCGACCAGGGGCGCACGGGGCCGTCTCCAGCAGGCGGCAGCAGCCCGGTGCGGTCCGGTCGTCGTGCGTGATCACGATCCACCGGAGATCGGCGGGGTCTATCAGGGAGCACAGGGCTTGTTCGAAGGCGGTGCAGTCGACTGGCATGCCGGCGTCGACGGGTATCGGCTCCGCCGCCATGACGAGGAACGCGTTGACGGGATGCAGGCCCAGTCCCGGGATGGGCAGCTCGGGGGTAGGGCGTGGATGCCGGGGGCGACCCGGTAGGGCTCTCTCACGGGGCCCTCAGAGGAGTTGGATGACAAAGGCACCGGCGACGAGGAGGACCAGGCCCGTGGCCCGCGCTGAGGTCAGTGGGCGCCGGGGAAGGCGGAAGAGGCCGAAATGGTCGGTGGCGGCCGAGGCGATCTGCTGGCCGCTGACGGTCAACGCCACGGTCACGGCGGCGCCGATCAGGGGAATGAGCAGGAAGGTGCCGGTGACGTAGCCGACCGCGCAGGCGGCGCCCAGCCAACCCCACCACGGCATGTGCCGAAGCGGTTCCATCCGGGGCCGGGGCGTTCGGCGCGTGGCGAGCAGCACCAGCAGCGACACGGTGATGGCCAGGGTCGCCACGATGAAGCTGACGGTCGCCACTGCCAGGGGCGCGCTCAGGACCTCGCTCAACTGTGCGTTGACCGCGCCCTGCACCGGCAGGACTCCGCCCGCCGCCAGTCCGAGGGCCGGCCAGCCCAGACGTCCAGGGGAGAGTCGACGGTCATGCTGGGGGGCGGTGCCGACGCCCCCACCGCCCGTGGCGGCCGGTACGGGTAGGGGCGCCGCGGCGCGGCTCTGCACCCGCACGATCACGATGATCCCGGTGAGTACGGACAAGCCGCCCACCAACATGCCGAGGGATGGCGGTCGCTGCTCGATGCCCAAGACCCCGGTCAGGTCCAGGGCGATGGAGGCGAACGTCTGTCCCGACACGAACAGTCCGACGGTGGTGACCGCTCCCAACCGGGGGATGAGCAGGATGCCGCTGGTGATGTAGAAGGGGCTGGCCAGGCCACCCAGCAGGTACCACCACCGGGCGTCGGTCACACCGGTGAGGTCGGTGACCGTGCCCGCGAACACGCTCAGGAGCAGGAGCAGACCGGTGGCCAGGGCGAGTTGCAGTGCCGACGCGCCGTAGGGAGTGCCGACAGCCTTGTTGAGCTGCTGGTTCACCGAGGCCTGGATCGCCAGCAGACAGCCGATCAACAGGGCCGCCGCGAGCAGTGCGGTGTGCATGGCTCTCCTCGAAGATGATGTGGACACAATGTCCGCTTACGGTCCATCAGTAGCACGTAAGCGGACGTGGTGTCCACATGGCTTCGGGGTGCCGTACCATTCGCATATGGAAGACGGTGACGAACACGCTCCGCATCAGGTCGTCGTACCGGCCGGCGCGGTCCCGCTCCCCATCGCGCACTCTGCGGAAGGCGGTCAGCCGCGCGAGCGCGCGGACGCCGCACGCAACCGCTCGCGGATCCTGGCCGTGGCCGAGTGCCTCTTCGCCGAGGCCGACCCCCGCACGGTGACCATGGGGGACATCGCCAAGGCGGCCGGTGTCGGTCGCGCCACCCTCTACCGCCGTTATCCGGACACGGGGTCGGTGGCTGTAGCCCTGCTCGACGAGCACGAGCGCCGTCTCCAGGGCGAGATCATGTACGGGCCGCCCCCGCTCGGTCCTGGAGCCGCGCCCGCCGAGCGCCTGGCCGCCTTCTACGCCGCGGCCATGGACCTCCTGGATCGCCACCTGCCACTCGTGCTCGGTGCTGAGACCGGCCGGAAGCGCTTCGCCACCGGCGCCTACGCCTTCTGGCGTGCGCACGTCGGCACGCTGCTCGTCGACACCCCGGGGGTCGACCGCGAGGCCTTGGTGGACCAGCTCCTCGCGCCTTTGGACCCCGACCTCTTCGCCCACCAGCGCGAC
The DNA here is from genome assembly GCF_008638355.1 of Nocardiopsis deserti. Lineage (NCBI taxonomy): Bacteria > Bacillati > Actinomycetota > Actinomycetes > Streptosporangiales > Nocardiopsidaceae > Nocardiopsis > Nocardiopsis deserti. The sequence continues at coordinate 309,014 of NZ_ML703347.1, forward strand.
GCCGCCGGGATGGACACCGAGCGCATGGCGCGGGCTCTGGGCTGGATGGCGCGTCGCCTGCTGGAATGAGGCGGCCCCGGGGCGCGGCGAAGGGCATGGCGACGAACCCCTCGCCGGTGGTCACATCACGGAACGCCAGGCGGAACGGCTCGCTCCCAGCCTCCCGGGTATGCCCGGTGGGCCGGAGCTCAGCCGCTCTTCCCACCGGTTACCCCGTTGGGTAATTGATCCGATACTCTCCGTTTGTACCCGGGGCGGTGGCCCCGGGCCGTACGAGCGGGAAGTGGGCGCGATGGACGCGTGGGGACATGGCGGGGACCCGGAGACACGGGACGACTCCGAGGGGCGGGGGAGGGGCGCGCGCTCCGGCGCGGAGCCGGACGCACCAGACCCGTGGGGCGGGCCCGAAAGGCGGCGGTTCGTGTTCCGCCTCGTCGACGGCGCGGACGAGTACGGTCTGGTGTTCTCCTTCGCCCGCCTCGGCGACGCGGCGGCCGAGGGCTCGGACGCCCACCAGGCGGTCTGGTACGTGGCCGACCGCCGCGCACGTGAGCACGGCGGCGAGTCGTGGGTGGACCAGGCGTGCGTCGACACGGTTCGCGCCCTCGTCGGGTCCGACCGGGCGACCGATCCGCGGATGCGCCGGGCGCTCCTCGACGCCCTCTCCCAGGGGCGCCTGCCGGAACCCGACCGCCTGCTCCCGCGCGGAGCGCGGTGGCGGGAGGCACCCCTGGACCTGGACGCCGGGGGTGTGGCGCGTCTGCGCGAGGACGGGCGGGGCGGCCTCCTCGTCGAGGCGCGTGGGGAGGAGTCCGGTTTCCGGCTGCGGCTGTCCCCGCCGGGGGACGGCGCACCCGGGGGAGGCGCGTCCGGAGACGACGGCCACCCGCGCGAGTACACCGACACGGTCCGCGCCCGCACGGCGACGGACCCGGAGACTCCGGGTCTGGAGGCCACGGGCGTCCTCCGCCTGCGGGAGCGCTCCGTGCGGGTCACCGGCCTGGGTTGGCACGAGCGCGCCTTCGGCGGGGACCTCCTCCCGGCGCGGGACGGACGTGACACCTCCTGGTCCCGTGCCCGCATCCGCCTGGACAACGGATGGGACCTGGCCGTCCACCGCACCGGCGGGGCCGACGCCCCGGACGGGGCCCCGAGCGCGCACGAGGCGACGGCCGTGCTGTCCTCCCCGGGCGGGGAGCGCGTCGAGGCGTCCGCGACCCTGCGCGGCCTGTGCCCCTGGACCTCCCTGACCACCCTCAACACCTACCCCACGGCCTGTGACGTGGAGGTTCCGCTCCTGGGTCTGCGGCTCCGGGCCGCGGCGTGGTTCCCGCGCCAGGAGACGGCCTCGGTCACCGCCCACTCCGGGACGCTGGAGGCCCACGCCGACGCCGAGGGCACGATGGGCGGCCGGCCGGTCCGCGGCCACGGGCTGTGGGAGGTCTTCCCCGACACCCGGATCGAGGACTTCGAACGCCACGTCACCCGCGTCCGCGCGATCACCCGCCAGGAGATCGACCGCCTCTACCCGGCGGAGCCGGACGCGCGCTCCCTGGCCGAGCTGGCCGGAACCGAGCACCGACCCGAGCGGCTCGACGACGCGGTGCTGGAGGACCTGCACGCGTCGCTCGTGGGCCCGGTCCGGCACACCACCGCGGGCCTGGGCAGGAGTTGGCGCTCCTACGTCTCGATGGCGGCCATCGAGCTGTTCGGCGTCGACAGCGGCCCCTACCGGCCGCTGGTGGCCGCCGCCGAGCTCCTGCACACCGGCTGCCTCATGGTCGACGACGTCGAGGACCGCTCACCGCTGCGGCGGGGCCGACCCGCGGCCCACGTCGTCTTCGGCGAGGCGGCCTCCATCAACGCGGGGACGGCGGCCTACTTCGCGCTGGACCGCGTCCTGAACCGGGTTCTGCCCGACGACACGGCCCTGAGGCTGCGCGTCTACCAGGTCTACCTCCGGGCGCTGCGGGCCGGACACGGCGGTCAGGCGATCGACATCGCGGGCCACCGGGCCGCGATGGACGCGGCCGTGGAGACGGGCGACGCCGAGGCGCTCCTGAGGCGGGTGCGATCGGGCCACTGGCTCAAGACCGCGGCGCCCGTGCGGGGGCTGGCCGAGATCGGCGCGCTCGTCGCCGGTGCCCGGGAGGAGCAGTTCCGGGCGCTGGGCGAGTACTTCGACGCCGTGGGGCTGGCCTACCAGATCTCCGACGACGTCATGGACCTGCGCGGCCTCACCGCGCCCGTCGAGGGCGGCGGCCGCTCGGCGACCAAGCACACCGCCGAGGACCTGCGCGCGGGCAAGGTCACGATGCCACTGGCCCACGCCGTGGCCCTGCTTCCGCCCCGCCGGGTGCGCGAGCTCTGGTACTCGGTGCGCGACGGCGACGCCGACGAGGCGACCGTGGCCGCCGCCGCGGCCTCCCTGGAGGAGTGCGGCGCGGTCACCGCCTGCACCGTGGAGGCCCAGGGCCTGGTCGAGCGGACGTGGAAGCCCCTGCGGGACCTGGTGCCCTGCACGTGGACCTCCGTCATGATGGGCGCCCTCGGCGCCTACGCCGCCCGCCGGGAACGCGAGTAGGAACCGCCCCCTCCCCCTCCCTCACGAGTGAGCAGACCGATGACACACGCATCCACCCCCACACCGGCGCTGCGGGTCCGCGGCGTCCACAAGTCCTACGGCCGCCACCACGTGCTGCGCGGCGCCGAACTCGAACTCCCCGGGGCCTGCCTGGCCGGACTGGTCGGGGAGAACGGCTCCGGCAAGTCCACCCTGCTGCGTATCCTCTCGGGCGTCCTCGCCCCCGACCGCGGCACCGTGGACCACCCCGGCAGCCTGGGCTACTGCCCCCAGCACACGGTGCTCAACCCGGCCTTCACCGTCGCCCAGCACCTGCGCCTCTTCCAGGTCGCGCACGACCTGCCCGACCTGTCCCGCGCCCGCGAACTCCTCGACGCCCTCGGGTTCGCCGAGTACCTCCACCACCGGGTCTCCACGCTCAGCGGCGGCACCCGCCAGAAGCTCAACCTCACCCTCGCGCTGATGCACGACCCCCGCCTGCTGCTCCTGGACGAGCCCTACCAGGGGTTCGACTGGGACACCTACGAGCGGTTCTGGCGGCTGGCGGCGGACCTGCGCGACCGGGGCCGCTCCGTGCTGGTGGTCTCCCACATCGCCTTCGACACGGTGCGTTTCGACCGCCTGTGGCGGCTGGAGGGCGGACGCCTGGTGGAGGGGGCGTCCTCGCCGGCCCCCTCCGCTCCCACGGCGGCGGGTGGCCGGTGATGCGCCGCGCCTGGACCCGCTACGCCACCGCCACCCGCATGGCCCTGCTGGAGCACCTGCGCAACCGGCTGGCCCTGGTCCTGGTGGTGCTCTTCATCCCCACCTGGATCACCCTGGTCCACCTGGTGATCGCCGACGCCGACGCGCGGTTCCTCCTGCGCGCCACCGGGGAGACCGTCACCGTGCACGGCAACCACGTCAGCAAGATCTCCGGCGCCGTCAACGCCGTCACGCTGATCGTCGGGTTCATGATGTTCATCGTCACCTACCGCTCCTTCGGGTTCGACCAGCGGCTGGCGATGGCCGGGTACCCGCGCCTCCACCTGCTCGCGGCCAAGCTCACGGCGCTGGTCGCGGCCTCGGCGCTGGTCTGCGCCTACGCGGTGTCGGTGATCTGCTGGTACTGGGTCCCCGAACAGCCGTTCATGCTGTGGCTCTCCCTGCTGGGGTCCGCGCTGGCCTTCGGCGGGATCGGGGTGATGCTGGCGGCCCTGCTCCGGGGCGAGCTGGAGGGCATGTTCTGCATCGTCATGCTGTCCATCATCGACATGGGCTTGCAGAACCCGGTGTCCAACCCGTCCTCGGACAGTGACGTCGTGCGCTACCTGCCCGCCTACGGCACCATGCAGACCGGGGTCGCGGCGGGCTTCCAGGACTCGGTGCCGCTCCCGTACCTGCTGCTGGGACCCGCGTGGTTCCTGGCCACGGTGGGAGTGGCGGGGGCGGCGTTCCGCCTGCGCACCCGGGACCGCCGCCGGGCCTTCGTCCGCCCGCGCGTCCGCCGGTTCCGCCCGGTCCGCGCGGGCTGAGTGACGGCGCCGCGTCCGCCGGGCGCGGCACGGCGGAGCGACGCGTGGAGGCCCCCGGCGCACCGCGCCGGGGGCCTCGCGTGTCAGGTCAGGCGCAGGCCCACGCGGGCGGTCCCGGCCGGGACTGACACCAGGGTGCCGTCGTCAGTCACGGTGACCTCCGCGTCGGAGCCGTCGGCCCCGGCCGCGCGCACGCCGACCAGCAGCACCCGCCACCCGTGGGACGGAGCGGCCTGGGCCTCCACGGTGACCCCGTCCCCCGAGCGCTCGGTCCGGAAGACCGCGGCGGCCGAGCCGTCGGCGGACGGCACGACCGTGGTGGACGCCGGGGCCGCGTCCCCGGCCCCGTACACGTGCAGGGTCAGCCCGTCCGTGTAGTCGTAGTCGGGACGGTCGTCCACCGCGCCGACCGGCAGGACCGCGTGCGGCCGCACCAGCAGGGGCAGGGAGTCGAACCCGTGGGTCTCGCGGCGCCAGGCCGGGCCCCGCACCGTCTCGCCCGTGAGCAGGTGGGTCCACACGCCCTCGGGGACGTAGTACTCCACGGAGCCGTCCGGGCTCAGCACGGGGGCGACCAGCAGGTCCTCGCCCAGCATGTACTGCGTGTCCAGGTGGTCGCAGGTCGGGTCGTCGGGGAACTCCAGCAGCATCGCGCGCATCATGGGCGTCCCCTCCCGGTGGGCCTGCACGGCCGCTCCGAACAGGTAGGGCATGAGCGTGCACTTGAGCCGGGTGAACGCGCGGGCCACCTCGGTGGACTCCTCGTCGAAGTCCCACGGCACCCGGTAGGAGCGGCTGCCGTGCAGCCTGCTGTGCGAGGAGAGCAGGCCGAACGCGAGCCAGCGCTTGAACACCGCGGCGTCGGGTGTGCCCTCGAAGCCGCCGATGTCGTGGCTCCAGAAGCCGAACCCCGACAGCCCCAGGGACAGGCCGCCGCGCAGGCTCTCCGCCATCGCCTCGAACGTCGAGGCGCAGTCGCCGCCCCAGTGCACCGGGAAGCTCTGCCCGCCCGCCGTGGCCGAGCGCGCGAAGAGGACGGCCTCCCCCTCACCGCGCTCGCGCGTCAGCAGGTCGAACACCGTCTCGTTGTACAGGTGCGTGTAGTAGTTGTGCATGGCCTGCGGGTCGGAGCCGTCCGCCCAGACCACGTCGGTCGGCACCCGCTCGCCGAAGTCGGTCTTGAAGCAGTCCACACCCATGTCGAGCAGGGCCTTGAGCTTCCCGGCGTACCACGCGCGGGCGTCGGGGGACGTGAAGTCGACCAGCGCCATCCCCGCCTGCCACATGTCCCACTGCCACACGGTCCCGTCCGGCCGCCGGACCAGGTGCCCCAGCCGGGACCCCTCCTCGAACAGCGCCGACCGCTGGGCGATGTAGGGGTTGATCCACACGCAGGTCCGCAGCCCCCGGTCCCTGAGCCGGGAGAGCATGCCCACGGGATCGGGGAACAGCGCCGGATCCCACTCGAAGTCGCACCAGTGGAACTCGCGCATCCAGAAGCAGTCGAAGTGGAACACGCTGAGCGGCACGCCCCGCTCCGCCATGCCGTCGATGAAGCGGTTGACCGTGTCCTCGTCGTAGGAGGTGGTGAACGACGTGGACAGCCACAGCCCGAACGACCACTCCGGCGGCAGCGCGGGGCGGCCGGTGAGCGCGGTGTACCGGGCCAGGATCTCCTTGGGGCTCTCCCCGTGGACGACGTAGTAGGTCAGGGCGTGGTCCTCCACGCTGAACTGCACGCGGCCCACCGACTCCGAGCCGACCTCGAACGACACCGGGCCCGAGTGCGCCACGAACACCCCGTAGCCCCGGTTGGTCAGGTAGAACGGCACGTTCTTGTAGGCCTGCTCGCTGCTCGTGCCGCCGTCGGCCTGCCAGATGTCCACGGTCTGGCCGTTGCGCGTGAACGGCGTGAACCGCTCGCCCATGCCGTACACGAGCTCGCGGATCCCCAGTGACAGCTGCCCCAGCATGTGGTGGGAGCCGTCCGCGTCCTCCACGAAGGCGGTGCCCTTGGCGTCGGAGCCGGTCAGCACGGTGCCGCCCGCGCGGAACTCCATCCGCCAGGGGCCCTCGGTGGCCACCCGCAGCGACAGGTCCCCGCTGGTCAGCTCCACCGAGGAACCGTCCCGCTTCACGGAGGGCGCGGCGCCGGGGTCGCTGCGCACGTCGAACTCCGGCGCGCGCCGGACCGAGCCCGCCAGGTGCGTGGTCCGCACGCCGATCACGCCGGGCGCGGGCGACCAGCAGTCCACCGTGATCAGCGGTGTGTTGAGCGTGTCCCCCCGGTGCCCGATCGGGCGCACCGGGGCGTAGAGGGTGAACCGGTCGTCGTGCACCCGCACGTCGCGGGCCTCGTGCGCGCGGTTGGCGCGCACTCCCTCCCTCATCTGCCAGAAACCGTCGGTGAACTTCATGGGCGGCCCTTCCCTGTCGTCGTGGTCTCGGTTCGCCGGTGGTGCGGGCGGCGGCGGGTCACTTGATCGACCCCCCGGAGATCCCGGCCGCCACGTATTTCTGCGCGACGACCAGGAGCACCGCCGCGGGGATGGAGGAGAGGACGGCCACGGCCATGACGGCGCCCCAGTCGCCGACGTGCGCGCCGATGTACTCGTAGATGCCGAGCGTCACGGGCTTGACCGCGTCGGTCGTGTTCAGCGTCAGCGCGAACAGGAAGTCCGACCACGCGAACAGGAAGGTGAACAGGCTGCCCGTGATCAGCGCGTTGCGGCTCATCGGCAGCACGATCGAGACGAGCACGCGCAGGCGTCCGCCGCCGTCGAGCATCCCGGCCTCCAGTACCTCCTCGGGGATGGACACCATGAACGCGCGCAGCAGGACGATCGTGAAGGGGATGCCCAGGGACGCGTCGGCCAGGATCAGCCCGAGGTAGGAGTTGACCAGCTCCAGTTCGACGTAGGCGTTGTACAGCGCGTTGGCCACGACGATGCCCGGCACCATCTGCGTGATCAGGGTGGCGAACACGACCGTCTCCGCGCCGCGCAGCCGGAACCGCGCCAGGGCGTAGGCCGCCGGGGCGGCCACCAGCAGGCAGACCGCGACCGCGCCGAGCGCCACCAGGATCGAGGTGAGCAGGTTGCCCGCCTGCGACTCCCAGGCCCGCTGGAAGTTGCCGAGGTCGAGCGTGCGCGGGAACCACCGCAGCTCCACCATCGCGGCGCCCGGTTGCAGCGCCGTGTTGACCATCCAGTACAGCGGGAACAGCAGCACGGCCAGGATCAGGACGCCGAGCACGGCGCTCACGGCGTCGCCCCGCGCCCTGCGCGTCATGAGCGGGCGCCGGGGCCGTGCGGCGGCCGGTGCCCCGCCGTGCCGGGTCGGGCCCGCCGGGGCGGGGGCGGTGCTCTCGGGTGCGGCGCTCATCGGGTGACACCTCCACGGTTGGCGCGCAGGTAGATGACCGCGAACACCATGCTGACGAGGATCAGGACGTTGCCGACCACGGCTCCCTGGCCGAAGTCGAGCTGGAGGAAGGACAGCTGGTAGGTGAGGGTGCCCAGGGTCTCCGTGGAGTGCGCCGGGCCGCCGTTGGTCAGCGCCAGGATCAGGTCCAGGATCTTCACGGTCGACATGAAGCCCAGCACCAGCACCACGGTCACGACGGGCCGCAGCAGGGGCAGGGTCACCCCGAAGAAGGTGCGCAGCGGGCCAGCGCCGTCGAGCACGGCCGCCTCGCGCAGCTCCGCGGGGATCTCCTGGAGCCCGCCGTAGAGGATCACCATGTTGAAGGGGATGCCGATCCAGATGTTGACCAGCACCACCGACAGCAGCGCGAAGTCGGGGCTGCTCAGCCAGGGCACGGCCGACGACGTGATCTGGAGCGCCTGGAGCGACTCGTTCAGCACGCCGGTCTCCTGGTCCAGGACCCGGCGCCAGACGGTGCCGGCCACCACCATCGGGATCAGCCACGGCAGCAGGAGCAGGGACCGCATGATCCCGGACAGCGGGAAGCGGCGGCTGAAGAAGACCGCGAGCGCCATGCCGATGCAGAACTGGCCCGCCAGGGACCCCAGCGTGAACAGGAGGGTGTGCCACAGGGACGCGCCGAACAGCTCGTTGGCGAAGACCGCCCGCCAGTTGTCCAGCCCGTTGAACGGCGCCTCCCCCGTGAAGTACGTGGAGAAGGTGTAGTCCTGGAAGCTCATCACCACGTTGCGGACCAGCGGGTATCCGAAGAACAGCAGCATGTACAGCAGCGCCGGGGCGACGAACAGCCACTTCGCGAGGTTCTGGTTCGCGGGGTTCCGGCGCCCGCGCGGCGCGGTCGTCGCCGTCGTTGTCGTCGTCGTTGTCGTCACGAGCGGCCCTCCAACTCCGCCTCGACCCGCGCCTGGGCGCGTTCCATGGCCTCCTGGGGGCTCGCCTCACCGGTGAGCGCCGCCTGTAGCGCGGTGCCGATGGCCTGGGAGTAGGTGTTCCACTCGGTACCGGCGTACTCGGTCCGGCTGCGCGCCGTGCGCACCTGGTCCACGAACGGGGCCAGCTCCGGGACCAGGTCGCGGTACCGCTCGGCGGCCTCGGTGTCGACGGGCACGTTGCTGCCCTTGGTCGACCAGTCCAGCTGCGCCTCAGCCGTGGTCAGGCAGGCCACGAGTTCGCCGGCCACGCGTTCGCGGTCGGGGTCCTCGCCGTTGACCGGCACGGTGAAGGTGGTTCCGCCGATCGGCGCGACCGAGGTGTCCCCGGCCTCGGGCACGGGGATCTCCGCCACGGCCCACTCCAGGTCGGGGTGCTCCTGGAGGACCGGCAGCTGCCAGGGGCCGTTCACCATCATGGCCGCGTTGCCCGCGATGAACTGGTCGTTGACGTCGGCCTGGGTCCAGTTGACCACCGAGGGGGAGACCGATCCCGCCTCGACCAGCGAGGTGACGTACTCCAGCGCCTCCACCGACTCCGGCGAGGCGAGCTCCCTCTCGTCGCCGCCGTTGGACCACAGCCACGGCAGGAACTGGTAGACGCCGTCCTCGGTGGCCAGGGCGCTGATCGCGAGGCCGTAGCGCCCGCCCCCGGTCAGCTCCGCGGCGGCCTCCTCCAGCTCCGCCCAGGTCCGGGGCGGGTCGATGCCCGCCTCCTCCAGGGCGGCCGTGTCGTAGAAGAGCCCCAGGGAGTTCACCGACCGTGCGGCGCCGTAGTACACGCCCTCGTAGCTGCCGATGGAGAGCGCGCCCTCGGACAGGTCCGCCGTGGGTATGCCGAGGTCCTCCAGCGGTACCAGGCCCCCGGCCGCCGCGAACTGCGGAAGGTCCGAGCCGTCGAGCGAGAGCACGTCGGGGAGCGAGTCGGAGGAGGCCATCCGCAGGGCCTTGGGCACGAGCTGGTCGGCGGGCACGCTGATCTGGCGCACCTCCACGCCCACCTGTTCGCCGCAGGCGTCCATGGCCTCCTGGTCCCAGGTGTGGTACGGCTCGTCGGTGCTGGAGTTCATGACGGTGTACACGCTCGGGTCGCGCTCGGCCGCGCAGCCGACGCCCGTCAGGGCGAGCGCCGCGGCGCAGGCGGCCGCCGACGCCGTTCGTAGTGGGCGGTGTGGGTGTTCGTGCATGTCGGGGGGCCTCTTCGGCGGGGGTCGGGGATCAGCGCGTCGGTCGCGTCGGGCCGGGGGCAGGCGCCGCCGGGGCCGCGACCGGCCGTCGGGTCCGGCGAGCGGGTCGTCGGGACAGGTGGGGGAGCGGTCAGGCCGGGGGAGCGGCGACCGTCCCCCCGGGGGTGATCTCGGGTGGGATGAGTTCACTCCGTGCTCCGAGGAGGGCCGGGCTGCCGCGCGCGGCCTCGGCGGCCAGCCGGGTCACGGCGGCCGACATCCGCTCGACGGGCAGCTCGATCCGGGTCACGTCCAGTCCTCCGAGGTCCTCGGGGAAACTGCCGATGGCCACCAGGGAGACGTCCCCCGGCACGTCGGTGCCGCGCGCGGCGAGGTGGCGCAGGACGCCGGGCACGGCGGCGGGGTGCTGGACGGCGAGCGCGGTGGGCGGGTGCGCGCCGTCGAAGAGCGCGTCCAGCCGCCGGTGCAGCTCGGCGGGGTCCTTCGCCGAGGGCAGGACGCGCACGGGGACGCCGAGTTCGGCGGCGGCGCGTTCGGCGCCGCGCAGACCGCGCACGGAGTAGCTGCGGCCCGAGGCGATGTCCTCCTCCACCGTCGACACGAAGCACAGGTCGCGGTGCCCTGCCCCGTGCAGCAGGCGCAGCGAGGCGGCCGCGGCCTCCTCCCAGTCGAGGTCGGCCCAGGGCGCGGCGTCCTCGTCGGAGGGGCGGCCGAGGACGACCACGGGGAACCCCAGCGCGTCCATCGCGCCGATGCGGGGGTCCTCCATCTCCACGCCCATGATCACCGCGACGTCGGCGAGCCTGCTGCGCGCGGCGCGCTCCAGTCCGTACGCCCCGGCGTCGTCGTCGCGGACGGTCAGGAGCAGCAGGTCGTAGCCCAGTTCCCCGGCGGCGCGGCTCAGCCCGTACATGAACCGTCCGCCGACCGGCAGGTAGCCGGGCGAGGCCAGCGGCAGGGCCAGCGCGATCACGCGGGTGCGGGAGCTGCGCAGGGAGCGCGCGCCCGCGTTGGGGTGGTAGCCCAGCTCGTCGATGGCCGTCCGCACCGCGGTCCGGGTCCGTTCGGAGACGCTGCGGGAGCCGCTGAGCACGTAGGACACCGTGCTCGGGGCCACACCCGCCGCCGCGGCGACGTCCTTGATGGTCACCATCGCGCTCCCTCCCCCTCATGATTGTCGAATCGCTTCGACAATCCGTCGCACGGATTCGTCGAATCGATTCGACTGGCGGGCACCATGGTAGGAACCACGCCCCCGTGTGACAACCCCCTCATCGGAAGATCCCCCGCGGGACGGGTCGGACGGGCCGCCTCCGCCCGGCGGTCCCCGGCCCGTCGCGCACCGGACCGGCGGCACCCCCGTTCGCCGGGCGCCGTTTGCCGCGCGCCCGTGCGGTCAGGAGCGGGGGGAGGCGGACGAGGGGAGATCGCCATGGGACGCGGAGTCGCGCGCAAACTGATCGACGCGCACCTGGTCGAGGGGGAGATGGTGCCCGGAGAGGTCATCGGGCTCTCCGTCGACCAGACCCTCACCCAGGACGCCACCGGCACCCTGGTGATGCAGGAGTTGGAGGCGCTCGGCCTGGACCGCACCCGGGCCGGGGTCAGCGTGCAGTACGTGGACCACAACCTGCTCCAGACCGACGAGAAGAACGCGGAGGACCACGCGTTCCTGCACTCGGCGGCGCGCCGGTACGGCCTGTGGTACTCCAAGCCCGGCAACGGCGTCTCCCACCCCACGCACATGCAGCGCTTCGGGGTGCCCGGAGCGACGATGGTCGGTTCGGACTCCCACACCTGCGCCGCCGGATCGCTGGGCATGCTGGCGGTCGGCGTCGGCGGCCTGGAGGTCGCCATGGCCATCGCCGGGCGCCCGCTGCGCGTCCGGGCACCGCGGATCTGGGGCGTGCGCCTCACCGGCGAGCTGCCCCCGTGGACCTCGGCCAAGGACGTCATCCTGGAGATGCTGCGGCGGCACGGGGTCAAGGGCGGGCTCAACCGGATCATCGAGTACCACGGCCCCGGGGTCGCCACGCTCACCGCCATGGACCGCCACGTCATCGCGAACATGGGCGCCGAGCTGGGCGCCACCACCACGGTCTTCCCCTCCGACGGCGCGGTACGCGACTTCCTGCGCGCCGAGGGCCGCGAGGACGACTTCACCGAACTGCTGCCCGACGCCGACGCCGACTACGACGTGACCGACGAGATCGACCTGTCCCGGGTGGAGCCGCTCATCGCCCGTCCCTCCTCGCCCGGCGACGTCGTCCCGGTCCGCGAGGCGGCGGGCACCGACGTCAGCCAGGTCGTCATCGGCTCCTCCGCCAACCCGGGGCTGCGCGACTACGCGATCGCCGCCGCCATGGTCAGGGGCCGCCAGACCGACAGCGCGGTCAGCTTCGACGTCAACCCGTCCTCGCGCCAGATCCTCTCCGACCTGACCCGCATGGGAGCGACCCTCGACCTCATCCAGGCCGGGGCCCGCATCCACCAGGCCGGATGCCTGGGCTGCATCGGGATGGGCCAGGCGCCCGCCGTCGGCCGCAACTCGCTGCGCACCTTCCCGCGCAACTTCCCCGGCCGCTCGGGCACCAAGGAGGACGCGGTGTGGCTGTGCTCACCCGAGACGGCCGCCGCCTCCGCGCTCACCGGTGTCATCACCGACCCGCGCGACCTGGCCGGGGAGCTGGGCACGGCCCACCCCGACCTGCGACTGCCGGAGCGGGCCACGGTCAACACCGCGATGCTGGTCCCGCCGCTGCCGCCGGAGGAGGCCGCGCGGGTCGAACTCGTCAAGGGGCCCAACATCTCCGCGCTGCCGGACTTCCCGCCGCTGCCCGACCGGATCGAGGCGCCGGTGCTGCTCAAGGTCGGCGACGACGTCTCCACCGACGAGATCTCCCCGGCGGGCGCCCGCGCGCTGCCCTACCGCTCCAACGTCCCCCAGCTCGCCGAGTTCACCTTCACCCGGATCGACGAGGACTACCCGCGCCGGGCGAGGGAGGCGGGCCGCGAGAGCGGCCACGTCGTGGTCGGCGGGGAGAACTACGGGCAGGGCTCCTCCCGCGAGCACGCGGCGATCACCCCCCGCTACCTGGGTCTGCGCGCGGTGATCGCCAAGTCCTTCGCCCGTATCCACTGGCAGAACCTCGCCAACTTCGGGGTCCTGGCCCTGCGGTTCACCGAGCCCGACGACTACGACCGCGTCGGCTCCGGCGACGTCCTCGTCCTGGACGGCCTGGAGGAGGCCCTGTCCTCCGGCTCCGAGCTGACCGTGCGCAACACGACCAGGGACGAGGAGTACCGGCTGGACCACCAGCTCTCCCCGGCGCAGGTTCAGGCGGTGCTGGCGGGCGGCCAGATCCCGCTGCTGGCCCGCGAGCTGGACTGACCCGCCCGCGGGCCCGGGCCGGACGCTGTGGCGCCCCGCGCCGGGGCCTCCCTCAGGAGGCGGTGCCGGAGGACCGCCGCTCCTCCTGCTCCGTGTCGCGCGCTGTGTCCGGCTCCGCGCCCTCCTCCGGTACCGCGGGGGCGGTACGGCGCTCGACGAGGTGGGCGCGCAGCGACCAGGCCACGGCGCCGGTCCACGCCGCCCACACGAGCACGTGGACGGCCGTCTGGAGTGCCGGGGGAGGGGACAGCCAGTCGGTGCCGAGCAGCGTCCGGGTGTTGGTCAGCACGATCAGACCGCCGACCAGCGAGCCGAGGATCCGGGGCGGGATGTAGCGCACGATCCAGGCGGCGATCGGCGCGGCGATGATCCCGCTGACCAGCAGCGCGAGCACCCAGCCGACGTTGATCCCGGCCGCGCCCAGCCCGACGAGGAAGCCGAGGCTGGCCGCGAGGGCGACGATGAACTCGCTGGTGTCGATGGTGCCGACGACCTTGCGCGGCTCCATGCGCCCGCTGGCCAGCAGGGCGGGGGTGCCGACCGGGCCCCAGCCGCCGCCCCCGGTGGCGTCGACGAACCCGCCCACCAGACCGAGCGGCGCCAGGAAGCGCCGGCGCAGGGGCTTGTCCAGGTTCCGGGTCGGGGTGCCCCACGCGGTGAAGCGGATGAGGATGTAGAGGCCGAGCGCGAGCAGGATGCCGGACATGACCGGCTGGGCGGCCTCGGTGGACAGCCAGCTCAGGAAGGTCGCCCCGGCGAACGAGCCGACCGCGCCGGGCAGCGCGATGCGCCGGACGACCTTCCAGTCGACGTTGCCCAGGCGCCAGTGCGAGACGCCCGAGGCCAGTGTGGTGCCGATCTCGGCGAGGTGGACCGTGGCCGAGGCCGCGGCCGGGTTGGTGCCGAAGAGCAGGAGCAGGGTGGTGGAGGTGACGCCGTAGGCCATGCCGAGGCTGCCGTCGACGAGCTGGGCGAGGAATCCCGCGACGGCGAGGAGGACGAGCGTGCGCATGTGGGCCTTCCGGTGGGGAGGGATACGCGGGGGGCGGTGGAGGTCGGCGCGGTGTCCGGCCCCGGACCGGAGCACCCGGGGCCGGGCCCCCTCGGCGCCGGATCCGGCGCCGACCTGGCGACGGAGGTAAATCTACCATGTTGGTAGGAATAGTGGGCAAGTAGAGGCGTCAGGTGGTGGCGCGGGCGGGCGGGTGTGGCGTCGGGCTCGGGCGGTGGGGCTTGACATGACGTCATTATTGACGCCATAATGACGTCATGGATTTGATGCCGTACGTCGACGAACTCCGCCGCCAGCTCCAGGTGGCCGCCGAAGCCGGGAGTGAGGACACCCGGGTCATCGCCGAGCGCCTCAGTGCAGCCCTGGAGCCCGCTGCACGGCTGACCCTGCTGGACGCGCTCTCCGCCGCCGCGGACGAGATCACGCGCGACCTCGCGCCCGGCTCGGTCGAGGTCCGGCTGCGCGGGCGGCAGACCGACTTCATCGTGACGTCACCCGATTTCGAGGACGCCGAAGATGATGGCCTGTCGACGCCGCAGGCGCGCCAGAGTGACGTCACAGAGGTCGACCGGGTCCTCGCGGAGCAGCTCCGGGCCGACGCCGAGGACGGGGGAACGTCGCGGATCACCCTGCGCCTGCCCGACCGCCTCAAGCCGCACGTCGAGGAGGCGGCCCGCGGCGAGGGGCTGTCGGTCAACGCCTGGCTGGTGCGCGCGGTGACCGCGTCGCTCGACAGCGGCAGGCGCCGACCCGACACCCGGGCACGCCAGATCGGCCGCGGCTACACCGGCTGGGTCCGCTGACCGGACCCGGCCGCCGGACCTCCACCACCACCGCGTCTCCCACCAGCGGAGACGACCACCAGCGCCACGTCAGGGAGACAGCCATGCCAACTTTCGACACCCCCGAACCCGTCACCGCCGACATCACCCTGGTCGCCGGAAACCTCCAGATCAGCGCCGGAGGCCGCACCGAGACCACCGTCGAGGTCCGCCCGCGCGACGAGGCCAAGGAGAGTGACGTGCGGGCCGCCGGGCAGGTCGAGGTCGACTACGCCGGAGGCCGCCTCCAGGTGAGGGACCCCCAGCCCTCGGGCCTGGGCCGCGTGATCGGACGCAAGGGCATGGTCGACATCACCGTCGAACTGCCCGCGGGCTCGCGCGTCCACGCCACCGGCGGCTTCGGCAGCGTCCGCTGCGAGGGGCCCCTGGGCGCGTCCGAGATCGCCCTCTCCCACGGAAACATCGCCGTGGACCGCGTCACCGGCAACGCCGAGCTCACCACGGGGTACGGCTGGATCCGCGCGGGGGAGATCGGCGGCTCCGCCGTGGTCAAGTCCACGGGCGGGGCCCTCACCCTCGGCACCGTGACCGGAGACCTGCGGGCCAACTCCGCGCACGGTGACATCACCGCCGACCGCGCCCTGGCCTCCGTCACCGCGCGCACCCACCACGGCAGCATCCGACTCGGCCAGGTGGTCCGGGGCGGCGTCGACATCGAGACCGCCTTCGGCGAACTGGAGATCGGCGTCCGCGAGGGCACCGCCGCCTGGCTGGACGCGGTGTCCAAGAAGGGCGTCGTGCGCAGCTCCCTGGAGGCCGCCGAGGGACCCGGCCCCGCCGAGGAGACCGTCGAGATCCGCGCCCGCAGCGTCCACGGCGACGTCATGGTCCACCGGTCCTGAACAGACAGAGACGAGACCGCACATGAACCAGCAGACCCCCCGTTCGGCCGTCACGGTCACCGGACTGCGCAAGTCCTACGGCGACCACACCGTGTTGGACGGCGTCGACCTGGAGATCCCCGCGGGAACCGTGTTCTCGCTGCTGGGGCCCAACGGCGCGGGCAAGACCACCATCGTCAAGATCCTGTCCACGCTGATCGGCGCCGACGGCGGCCGGGCCCGGGTCATGGGGCACGACGTGGCGACGGAGCCCGACGCTGTGCGCGCCGCGATCGGTGTCACCGGGCAGTACTCGGCGGTGGACGGCCTGCTCACCGGCCGCGAGAACCTGACGCTCATGGCGCGGCTGCACCGTCTGGGGCGGGGCCGCGCCGCCCGGCGCACGACCGAGCTCCTGGAGCACTTCGACCTCGCCGACGCGGCGGGAAAGCCCGCCTCCACCTACTCCGGGGGCATGCGCCGCCGCCTCGACCTGGCGATGACCCTGGTCGGCGGGCCGCGGCTGATCTTCCTCGACGAACCGACCACCGGCCTGGACCCGCGCAGCCGCCGGGACATGTGGCAGATCATCCGCGACCTCGTGGCCGACGGCGTCACCGTCTTCCTCACCACGCAGTACCTGGAGGAGGCCGACCAGCTCGCCGACCGCATCGCGGTCCTGGACCACGGCACGATCGTGGCCGAGGGCACCGCCGCCGAGCTCAAGCGCGGCGTCCCCGGCGGCCACGTCCTCCTGCGCTTCACCGAGGCCGAGTCGCTGGAGTCGGCGGCCCGGGTCCTGGGCGGCGAGGCCGACGCCGACGCGCTGGCGCTCAGGGTGCCCGGCGGAGGAGGGGTCGCCTCGTTGCGCGACCTCCTGGACCGCCTCGACACCGCGTCGATCACCCCCGAGGAGCTGTCGGTGCGGACCCCGGCCCTCGACGACGTCTTCCTCGCGCTCACGGGCCACCGGAGCGCCGACGACAACGCACGGAAGGCGAACCGATGACCGCCCTCACCCACGCCGTCGGCGACTCGGCCACGATGGTGTCCCGCCAGCTGCGGCACATGCTGCGCTACCCGTCCATGACGCTGCTCCTGGCCGGGATGCCGATCTTCTTCCTCCTGCTGTTCGTGTACGTCTTCGGGGGCGCGATGGGCCCCGGCGCGGGCGGGGCCGCGGCCAGCCGCGCCGACTACCTCGACTACATCGCACCCGGGATCATCCTGATCGCGGTGGTGAGCGCGGCCCAGGGGACGGCCATCTCGGTGGCGATGGACATGACCGAGGGCATCATCGCCCGGTTCCGCACCATGGACATCGCCCGGGTGTCGGTGCTGACCGGACACGTCGTCGGCAGCCTGGTCCAGGCGATGCTGAGCGCGGGCATGGTCACCGCGGTGGCGCTGCTCATCGGGTTCCGGCCCAGCGCGGGACCGGCGGAGTGGCTGGCGGCCGTCGGCCTGCTGGCGATGGTCTCGTTCGCCCTGACGTGGCTGTCGGTGGCGCTGGGCCTGTTCGCCAAGACCGTTGAGTCGGCCAGCAACCTGCCCATGCCACTGCTCTTCCTGCCCTTCCTCGGCAGTGGCTTCGTGCCGACCGAGACGCTGCCGAGCGGCCTGCGCTGGTTCGCCGAGTACCAGCCGTTCACGCCCGTCATCGACACGCTGCGCGGGCTGCTGACGGGCACCGGGACCGGTGACAGCGGAGTCGCGGCGGTCGCCTGGTGCGCGGGCATCGCCCTGGTCTCCTACCTGTGGGCCAGGAGGCTGTACAACCGCGACCCCGCGGCCTAGCCCGGCCGCGGAGACGGACGGCGACCGGTCCGGTCGGCCCGGGTGCCGACCGGCACCCGGCGAGGACGACGACGCGACGCGGTCCCCCGGCCGTGTCGGACCCACCACCACCAGACGAGGAACGGCCATGAGCGAACCCCTCCACACCGTCACGGCGCTGCCCACGGCGCGTCGGCCCGGCTGCCCCTTCGACCCGCCCGAGGAACTGCTCCGGGCACGCGAGCACGGTCCCATCAGCCGCTACGCCTTCCCCGACGGCCACCAGGGCTGGCTGGTCACCGGATACGACCTGGTCCGGTCCGTCCTGGCCGACCCGCGCTTCAGCTCCCGCAAGGAGCTCATGCGCCACCACCCGCTGATCGACTACGGCGACATCGAGGTCCCTCCGGCACCGCCCGGCGAGTTCCTCCTCATGGACGAGCCACAGCACGGGCGCTACAGGAAACCGCTGGTGGGCAGGTTCACCGCGCGGCGGATGCGGCTGCTCACCGAGCGCGTCGAGGAGATCACCGCCGAGCACCTGGACGCCATGGAGGCGGCCGGGCCGACGGCGGACCTGGTGACCGCGTTCGCCAAGCCCGTCCCCACCATGGTGATCTGTGAGCTGCTGGGGGTGCCGTACGAGGACCGGCGCTCCTTCCAGGAGAACATCGACAAGTTCATGAGCGGGGAGACGAGCGACGAGGAGCTGACCGCGGCCTACACCGCGACCCAGCGCTACCTCGCGGAGCTGGTGGCCGCCAAGCGCGCGAACCCCACCGACGACGTGCTCAGCGACCTCACCGACAGCGACCTGACCGACGAGGAGCTGAGGGGTATGAGCCTGGTCCTGCTGGCGGCCGGGTTCGACACCACCGCGAACACCCTGGCGCTGGGCGCCTTCGCCCTGCTGCGCGACCCGGCGCAGCTGGCCGCGCTGCGGGCCGATCCCGCGCTCGCCGACCGTGCCGTGGAGGAACTGCTGCGGTACCTGAGCGTGGCCAAGATGTTCACGAGGACGGCGCTGGAGGACGTCGAACTGGACGGCCGGACCGTCGAGGCCGGTACGACGGTCCTCCTGTCGCTCAACACCGCCAACCGCGACCCCGAGCGCTTCACCGACCCCCACGTCCTCGACGTCGGCAGGCGCGAGGGCGGGCACCTGGCCTTCGGCCACGGCGTCCACCAGTGCCTGGGCCAGCAGCTGGCCCGCGTCGAGATGCGGGTCGCGCTGCCCGCGCTGTTCGACCGCTTCCCCACGCTGCGCCTGGCCGTGCCGGCCGAGGAGGTCGAGGCCGGGCTGCGTCCGGAGACCGCGGACCTGCACGGGCTGAAGAGCCTCCCGGTCACCTGGGACGTGTGACCGCGAGCCGGTGACGCGCGGGGTCGCGGCCCGGACACGGACGAAGGTCCCGCGAACAGGATCTTCGTCCGTGCCGGAGGGGGTGTTCCGACCGTTCCCCCGAGGGCCCGGACCCGCTGGCCCCGAGCCCTGGTCTGTCGCTCGGCAGGCGGCCAGCTGGAACGGGCCCTTTCCGCTGAGCTGCCGTCGCCGCCGTTCTGGGGCTGGTCGTGATCGCGGCTGTGGTGTCCTGCTCCCCGTATGTACGAGCTCGTCCCGCTCCACAGCGGACCGGAGTGGCGGGTGTGGCGAAGTGGCTACAGTGGTGTCGTACATCTCAAGGCTTCAACGGGAGACGGATGGCCGCGGTCGACGACGAAGGTCCCATGGGGAAGGAAGACCTCGTTGACGGCCAACTGCCCATGAACGCCCGCCAGGAGCACTTCAGCCTGGCCTTCACCCGTCTGGTGGCGTACACGGCGGGCTGCACCATCAAGACGCACGAGACCGACTACGACGGTGTCGACATCACGTTGGCCTCGGCCGCCGAGTACAAGCGCTTCTACGCTCCCCAGTTCGAGCTTCAGCTCAAGTGCACGACCCAGGCCCGTTACCTTGCTGACGACCACATGGCGTGGCCGATGAAGGGGAAGCCCTTCCGGAAGCTCACCAGAGGGAAACGGTACGTTCCGGCCTACCTCGGAGTCCTTCTCGTTCCGGAGGACCCCGACCGCTGGCTCTCGGTGGACGAGCGCGGACTGGTCACCGAGAGCAGGATGTACTGGCAGGCCGCGACCGAGCTCGTGTCGACGGGCGAGGTCGGCCAGACCCGGACCGTTCACCTGCCGCGCAGTAACCTGTTTACCCCGGAGCAGCTTCTGGGCATCATGAAGAAGCTCGGCGAGGAGGGAGGCTTCTGATGACCCCCACCGCGCCTGATTCCCTCAGCGAAGCGGCTTCTCAGCTCACACCTCAGTCGGTATCCCGGTTCCTGGCGACACACGGATGGGAACTGGAGGGCAGACAACCGGGTATTCGAGAGATCTGGCGGTTGGACCAGTCTCCCGAATTCGGTTCTGCTCGTGTCATGCTGCCTCTCGCCACAGATTTCGTGGACTTCCGAGCCAGATTCAAGGACGCCATCGAATCTCTCTGTCATGTGTACATGACAGATGCTGTTGAGTTTCGGGAACGCG
This sequence comes from Nocardiopsis deserti, assembly GCF_008638355.1. Taxonomy (NCBI): domain Bacteria; kingdom Bacillati; phylum Actinomycetota; class Actinomycetes; order Streptosporangiales; family Nocardiopsidaceae; genus Nocardiopsis; species Nocardiopsis deserti. The sequence goes on from NZ_ML703347.1 coordinate 329,055, forward strand.
TCACCGCGACACATTCAGACATATTCTTCGTGCGCATTAACCAACCAATGTCGGATGGATCGATACCCTTCCGCCAGGCCGGAAGTACAGTCGATTCCCTGTTCAGGATGCTGAAGGCGGCGGCCACGACAGCCGCTGGTCCTCTCCATTCCCACAGGGGTCGGAGGCCTGCGATCGTGGCCGACTTCCTGGATGAGAGCGTCCGACTGGGGCAGACGAAGCAGGGAAGTTTCGTCTTCACCGTCTCGGCGTTGCTCGGAGATGATCCGCCAGAGGACGGAGAAAGCGGTGAATCCGCTGGTCCTCCGGCGTTCGCGCGACTCGTGATGGCCACACTCGCCCGTGGGCTGGAGTCCGCTCGTCGCCTGGCCCTGCACTGGGACGAGCGTGTGCTCGACTCACCATCGGATCTCGGGCTGAGCGCGGCCCTGGTGGAGTCCATGGAGGAGATGACACGCCCGGACAGACTCCGCTCCGTGGACATCTCCTTCCAATGGGCGGCAGCGAAAGCGCCTCCTGACGTGGCCGAGTCCACCATAGTCCTCGACCGTGATGTCATCGTGGAATTGCCGCGCCTTCGTGAGCGCCTTGTGCGAAGGGAGGAACCGTCGCGCAGGATGACGCTTATCGGAATCGTGAAGAGTCTGGAGCGCGAGGAAACTCCACCGGGAGAGGAGGAGGCGGCAGACGTCACACTCCTGACCGAGGTGAGCGGGAAGACGAGAAACGTCCACGTGTCACTCGAAGGCGAGAACCATCGATGGGCGATCATCGCCTATCAGAGGAATCTTCCACTTGTTGTGACAGGTGACCTCTCCTTCGAACGCCGCGCCTGGCGGCTTTCCGGGGACATCGATGTGGACGCCAGTTTCCTCAGGCACTTCTCACAGACACATCCGTCTCCTGGCGAAGGTGGTCTGAACGCATAGGTGTATCGACCACCGAGGTCGATGGCCCTCGCCCTGGCTTGCACAGGTGAAGAGGGCCGCAGGGCCAGCGGGCTTCCTCCGTCCGTTCGGAGGCCTTCGAGTTCCGGCACGCGCCGCCCCGTCCTGCCAGTCTCTGGTGGCGAAGTCCTCGTATCCCAGGACGGAGGGCAGAGGGATCTTGTCCTCGGCCTCCCCGTCGGGGCGGGCGTGAGCGCCAAGGGGCCGGACACCGTGCCGCTCGGCCGCCGAGCGCCCCTCTACGGCGACTGCGCGAGGTGACCGCGCAGGCGGGGGAGCGTGACCGTGACGGTCAGTCCCCCGCCCGCGCGCGGTCGCAGGTCCAGTACGCCGCCGTGGACCTCGACCACCCGCGAGACCAGGGCCAGGCCCAGCCCGTGGCCCGCCCCGGCCCCGAACCTGCCCTGTCCGCGCAGGAAGGGTTCGTGCAGCCGGGCCGCCGTCTCGGCCGTGTGGTGCGGGCCCGTGTTGTCGACCCGCAGGACGACGCCGTCGCCGGGGGCGCGGTCGGTGCTGACCGAAGCCGTCCCGCCCCTCCCCACGTTGTGGCGCAAGGCGTTCTGCACCAGGTTCTGCGTGAGCTGGGTGAGCAGGGTCGGATCGCCGAGCGTCGGCGCCGACGCCGACGCGAGGTCCAGCCGCACCCCCAGACGTTCGGCCTCCGCCGCGCTCTCGGCCACGACACCGCGGGCGACGCCGGCCAGGTCGACCGGTGCGGAGACGGCGGTCACGGCATTGGCGTCGGCCAGCCGGAGGAGGGCCTCCGTGAGCTCGATCGCCCGGGCGTTGGTGATGCTGAGCCGTTCGACCAGGCGTGGGACGTCCTGTCCCTCCGGGTCGCGGCGGGCCACGTCCAGCAGGGTCGCCGTCACGGCCAGCGGGGTCCGCAGCTCGTGGGAGGCGTTGGCGGCGAAGCGCTCCTGTGTCTCGAACGCGTTCTCCAGGCGGTCGAGCATGTGGTCGAAGGAGTCGGCGAGCTCCCGGAACTCGTCGTTGCGTCCGGAGAGCCGGACGCGGTGCTCCAGACGCCCCGCGGCGGCGATCCGGACGGCCTCGTTGAGCTGGTGCAGAGGACGGAGCACCCATCCCGCGAGGAACCACCCGCCGACGAGCCCGATCACGGCCAACACCACCAGCACGGCCCCGGAGACCATGATGACGGCGTCGAGGATCTGCCCGCGCGTGGGGACGACCAGGCCGCCGGAGTCACGCGGGTTGGCCGCGGTGAGCGGGTAGTCGGGGACGTAGCGCAGGACCACGTAGACCCCGGCCAGCACCGCCAGGCCCGCCGCCACGAGGAACCCGGCGTAGCTCAGGGTGAGGCGCAGGCGCGCGCTGCCCCTCCGCACGGGCGGGCCGGGGACGTGCGCGCTCACCGCGCGTCCCCGGGGGCCGCGAGCCGGTACCCCGCTCCGGGGACGGTGACGACGGGATCCGGAGCGCCCAGGGCCCCGCGCAACTGCGACATCGTCACCCGGGGCGCGCTGGTGAACGGATCGGCGTTCTCGTCCCAGACCTTCTCCAGCAGCGTCTCGGAGCTGACCACGCCCCCCTCCGCCCTGATGAGCACCTCCAGGACGGCGAACTGCTTGCGGGTCAGCCTCAGACGGCGTCCGTCCCGTTCGGCCTCCCTGCGGTACGGGTCCAGGCGCAGGCCGCCCCATTCCAGCACCGGCGGAACGGACGCCGCGGGCCTCCTGGCGAGTGCGCGCAGGCGCACGACCAGCTCCTCCAGGGCGAAGGGCTTGGTGAGGTAGTCGTCGGCGCCCAGGGTGAACCCGTCCACCTTGTCCCGTAGCCGGGTCGCGGCGGTGAGCATCAGAACCCTGGTCCCGGGGTGGTCGCGGACGACCGCGGCACACACGTCGTCGCCGTGGGTCCCGGGGATGTCGCGGTCGAGGACGATCGCGTCGTAGTCGTTGACCGAGGCGCGCTCCAGCGCCTGGTCGCCGTCGAAGACGATGTCGGCGGCGATGGCCTCCTGGCGCAGCCCCGCCTGGAGCGCCTCGGCCATGAAGACCTCGTCCTCGACGATCAGCACACGCACGGCGTCCCCTCCCGCTCCGACCGTTGTCACATCCCGGCACGTCCCGCCGGCGGTGCCGGGTCCCCGAGACCCGGATCCGTGGCCGTTCAGCATAGGTCGGGGCCTGTTGCGAAAACGTTGGGTGCCGGTACGCGCACGTGCGACGCCCCTTCCGGCCACCCGGTCGCCTCGCGTCCGGGTGGTGGGCCCGCCGCCGCGGGAACGCCCGGGGCACACTCGGGGGGTCCGAGGACGAGGACGAAACATCCGCGCAACAACCGCCCTCCTACGGTCAGGCGCATGAGAAGTCGTACTCTCCTTTCCGGTCTCGTCCTGGCGGTGACCGCGACCGTGGTCACCGCGGTCCCCGCGCATGCCATTTTGGGAGGAGGCCCGTCAACACAGGCGTATGCGTTCATGGGCTCGTTCCAGCCGGACCACCCCGCGCCGCCGCGCCCGGACGGCCACGGGTGCGGGGTCGTCGTCCTGGCACCCCAGTGGGTGCTGACCGCCAGCCACTGCGCCGGTAGGAACCCGACCAACGCGCAGGTGGGCGTTCCCCAGGGCTGGAGCGTCCGCGTCGGGTCGCCGGACTCCGACTCCGGAGGCGAGGTGGTCCGGGTCGACCACTACTACCGGCTGGCCACGAGCAGGGACGAGGGAGGGTTCTGGGGCAGGGACCTCGCGTTGCTGCACCTGGAGCACCCGGTCGAGGCCGAACCGGTGCCCGTCGCCTCGGCCTCGCCACCGGCCGGAACGCCGGTGCGGATCATGGGCTGGGGGATGACGTGCGACGACACCGGGGACCCGGACTGCTTCCCGACACGGTTGCAGGAGGCCGACACCGTGGTGCAGCCGCTCTCGGTGTGCCCCGGCGCCGAGGCCGTGGGCGAGTTGTGCGTCGGCAGCAGGGACGGAAGCGTGGCCGCGGCCAACATGGACTCGGGCGGGCCCGCGCTGGTCCGCGAGGACGGCGCGTGGGCGCTGGCCGGGGTGGTCAGCGGCCCCAGCGGGGACGGGGCGCCCACGCTGTTCACCGACGCCACCCGGCACACCGGGTGGATCGACGGCGTCGTCTCCGGTACCGCCGTGCCCCCGGACGACGAGATTCCGGACGTGGGGGGCATGGTGGACCTCCAGGGCTGCGTGGGCTCGGTAGTGCGCACCCCGGTCTCGGAGCCGGACGCGCCAGCGCTGATGCTGACCAACGGCCACTGCGTACAGGAGGACTGGCCGGCGCCGGGAGACGCACTCGTGGACCGGCCCGCCGACCTGGAGGTGCCCGTAGCCGGTCCCCAGGGCTATCCCCGGGTCACCGCCCGGGCCGAGCGCCTGGTGTACGCGACGATGACCGGGACCGACGTCGCGCTCTACCGCCTGGACCGGACCTATGACCAGCTGGAATCGCGGGGTGCGAAGGTCTTCGAACTCGGCACCACCCCCGTGCGCCCCGGCGACGGGGTGACCATGGTTTCCCCCAGCACCCGCTCGGACTGCTCCGTCGAGGCCGTGCCCGCGCACCTGCGCGAGGGCGGCTACCAACAGGACGACCCGATCCGCTACGCCTCCGGCGAGGGGTGCCTCCCCTATCCCGGCCTGTCCGGCTCGGTGCTGTTGGCGCCCGACGGTTCCACCGTCGTGGGCGTCCACAACACCCACAACAGGGACGGTGAGGAGTGCACCGACAACAACCCCTGCGAGGTGGACGCGGACGGAAACGTGGCCTTCGAGCAGGGACGTGGTTACGGCCAGCAGGTCCACATGGTTCCGGCCTGCCTGACCGACCGTTCGGAGCTGGACCTGTCACGCCGGGGCTGCGCCCTCACCGGTGCGGCGTCCGCCTGAACCACCCTGGTCGACTGGTCTGACGCGCCCTGGGCCGCGACGGCAATCCCGTTCGCGGTCCCGGCGCGGCCCACCACCCGGTACGCCCTCCGTCGCGGTCCGGGCAACAAAAAAGGCCCTGCGAGCAGGGCCTTCGTTTGTGTCCGAGGGGGGACTTGAACCCCCACAGCCTTAACGGCCACTAGCACCTCAAGCTAGCGCGTCTACCTATTCCGCCACCCGGACCGGGCGCGCTCGGCGCTCCCGCGCCGAACACGTCAACCATAGCAAAGGTCGAACACCACCCGGACCATGTTTTCCGCCGGTGGAAGACATGGCAGGGTCGGTGGAACAGTAGGGCGACAAGGTGCGGCTGGACGGGAGCGTCAGATGGCGGAGCCAGGCAGGGAACTGAGCGCGGCCGAGGTCGAGGTGGTCGACCTGTGCCGGGAGCTCATCGAGTTCGACACCTCCAACTACGGCGACCACTCGGGTCCCGGGGAGCGCAAGGCGGCCGAGTACGTGGCGGCCAAGCTCGACGAGGTCGGCGTCGAGTCGAGGATCTACGAGAAGCACCCGGGGCGCAGCAACGTCGTGGCCCGGATCACGGGGGAGGACTCCAGCCGTCCCCCGCTGCTCATCCACGGCCACCTCGACGTCGTCCCGGCGGCCCCGGAGGACTGGACCCACCACCCCTTCGCGGGCGAGATCGCCGACGACTGCGTGTGGGGCCGCGGTGCGGTCGACATGAAGGACATGAACGCGATGGTCCTGGCGATGCTGCGCCAGCGCCTGCGCGAGGGCCGCCGCCCCCCGCGCGACATCGTGCTGGCCTTCCTCGCCGACGAGGAGGCCGGGGGAACCTGGGGCGCCCAGTACCTGGTCAACGAGCACCCCGACCTGTTCGCCGACTGCGACTCGGCGATCAGCGAGGTCGGCGGCTTCTCGTTCACGGTGAAGGAGAACCGGCGCCTCTACCTCATCGAGACGGCCGAGAAGGGCATCGCCTGGATGAAGCTGACCGCGCGCGGCACCGCCGGGCACGGTTCGATGGTCAACACCGACAACGCCGTCACCGAGTTGGCGGCGGCCGTCGCCAGGCTGGGCGAGCACCGGTTCCCCGTGCAGCTCACCCCGACCGTGCGGACCTTCCTGGAGGAGATCTGCGAGGAGTTCGGCATCCCCTTCGACGATCGGGACGTCGACGCCACGGTCGCCCGCCTGGGCCCCATCGCGCGCATGATCGGCGCCACCCTGCGCAACACCCTCAACCCCACGGTCCTGGGCGGCGGCTACAAGGCCAACGTCATCCCGGGCGAGGCCACCGCCCAGGTGGACGGCCGCTTCCTGCCGGGTACCGAGGACGCGTACTTCGCCGAGATCGACCGGCTGCTGGGCCCCAAGGTCAGCCGCGAGTTCATCCACCACCTGCCCGCCGTGGAGACCTCCTTCGACGGCGGCCTGGTCAGCGCCATGTCGGAGTCGCTGCTGGCCGAGGACCCCGGGGCCAAGGCCGTCCCCTACTGCCTCTCCGGGGGGACGGACGCCAAGAGCTTCTCCCGCCTCGGGGTGCGCAACTACGGTTTCGCCCCCCTTCAGCTGCCCCCGGAGCTGGACTTCGCGGGCATGTTCCACGGGGTGGACGAGCGCGTCCCGGTCGAGGGCCTCCGGTTCGGGGTCCGCGTCCTGGACCGTTTCGTCGGGTTGAGCTGACCCCGGGCGCTTTGCGCCGTCCCCCCAGCCGAACCGCGCCGAGAACTTTTTCGGCGCGGTTCGCAATCCGGCCTCCCATCACCGAGCGTGATGTTAGTGTTGCTGTGAGTTCGACGGTGCTCGGCTCCCCGTCCGCCTTCGCGGGCGCGGAACGGCACCGGCGTGTGACCGTGGCGGGACCACCGCGCGGGACCGTCCAGTAGCAGCGAAACGGGGGGCATCCATGGTGCTCGCGGGCAAGGAGTGGCTGGTCTCCAGTCGCGCTGCCCGCATCGCCCTGAGCCCCTGCGCCCGGCTGCTGCTCCTGTCCGGCATCGTCGCCGTCGCATGGCTGGCCGGGGGGATCGGTGTCGCCCACGGCGAGACCACCCCCGAGTCCGGTGGCCTGGTCGACCGCGTGCTGGAGGTCGGCGACGAGGCCGGACGCACCGGACAGGCCGCCGCCGAGGAGATCCGCGGCGCCCGCCTCTCCGACGCCACGGCCCGGACCGCGTCGGCCACGGAGTCGCTCACCGACACCGTGGTGCCCCAGACGGCCGCTCTTCCCGCCGACACCCTGCACGGGACCGGCGTGATCGCGGCCCTGGAGCGGACCAGGACCGGATCCGCCGCCAACAGGGCGGTCGAGGACACCACCCGGGCCGTCGACGAGACCGCGCGCGGCGCGGGCGACCTCGTCGGGGGCCTCGCCCGCACGGGCCACGACATGGTGGAGTCCACCGACCGTTCGCTGCGTGACAGCAGCCTCGTGGGCACGGTCTCGGAGGGGCTCACCGAGTCCACCCGGGCCGTCCAGGACCGCATCGGCGGCTCCGCGGGTACCGCGGCGCCGCTCGGCCTGCCCGTTCTCGGCGGCGCCGACGAACTCTCCCCGTCCGCGTCCAAGCGCTCCGCGTCCGACGAGGACGACGGTTCCGACGCCGAACGCGACGGGGACCGCACCGGTGCGGTGACGGCCGTCCACGCTCCCGTGGACCCGTCCGTCTGGCACCGGGTCGCCGACGGGGGCGCCGACAGGGCGCCGACCGACGACGACCCCGGTGAGCGCATCCGCCTCATCGCGGGCGGCGGGTACCACCAGGCCGGAGCGGACGCCACCGGCGCCGCGGCTCCGTCCTTCCCCGCGCCCGGTGCCGCCGGGTTCCTGACGGCCCGAGCCGACCACCTGGCTCCCCGGGCCCAGCGGGTCGCCCTTCCCGGCGACCCCACCCTGGTCGTCCGCGACGCCGCGGACGACCCCTCCTTCGCTCCCGACTAGCCGCGTCTTCCACGACCGCGGCCGGTCCGTGCGCTCCTCTGCGCGCAGCCGCCTCGCCGACTCCGGCGGGCGTGCCTTCTCCCCGGCTTTCCGGAGCACGAAGCTCTCCGTCCGCGGTCCACGAGCAGCTGGCCGATCTTTCTCGTTGACCAAAGGACACGCGATGACCTACGACACGCACGCCCGTATCGCCGCACTGGTGGCCGCGGGATTCTTCACCGCCGCCGGTGCCGGAGTCGCCTACGCCGACACCACGACCAGCGGTAACGGCTCCATCCTCGGCGGCAACCAGATCGTGACCGACCTGGATGTTCCCGTCAACGCCTGCGGTAACGCGATCGCCGTCCTCGGCCTCGCGGGCGCCCAGTGCACCGACAGCGGGGCCGTGGTGGAGGACGACAGCTCCACCTGGACGCCCGAGAAGCCGGAGAAGCCCGAGAAGGAGACCCCCGAGAAGCCGGAGGAGCCCGGGAAGGAGACCCCGGAGGAGCCCGAGAAGCCCGGCTACGGGGAGGAGCCCGGTGACGGAGGCGGCCACGACGGCGGGCACGACGGTGGGCACGATGACGGCGGCCACGACGGTGGGCACGACGGTGGGCACGATGACGGCGGCCACGACGGCGGCCACGACGGCGGGCACGACGACGGCTACGGCGACGGTGACCACGGCGGCGGTGGCGGCGGTGGCGGCGGCGACCACGGCGGCGGTGGCGGCGGTGACCACGGCGGCGGTGGCGGTACGCCGGAGGAGCCCGTCTCCCCGCCCGCCACGGACGAGGAGCCCCCGGCCCCCGGCCCGGAGCTCGCCCAGACCGGCACCGACGGCAGCGCCCTGAGCGGTCTGCTCGCCAGCGCCGCCGCCGCGATCGCCGCGGGCGCCGGACTGCTCCTGTTCGGCAGGCGCCGCGCCCGCGCCTGACCCCGGCCTCCCGGGCCGTTCGCGGCCCGGGGGCTGACGCGAGTCCCGTAGCACCGGCCAAGGCCATGTGCGCGGGGTTCACGTCAGCCGCCGCCCTCCGGGGCGGGGCTGATGGACGGGGTGCGCGCGTTCGGCCGCAACCAGCGGAGCGGGACCGCGGCGCACTCTCCCAGCACCGGTCGCACGCATCTCCCAGGTGCGAGGCGGGCCGGACGATCCCCGGCCTTGGCCGAAGGCCCGCACCCCACCCAGGGGCGTGGAACGGCCTGTGGCCCGAGCACACACCTTCTCATCGACATGTTTGAAAGGACCTCCCACATGCGTAAGTGGGTCAGCACATCCGCGAAGTCGGTGCTCCTGACGGCGGGTTTCGTCGCGCTGGGCAGCGGCGTGGCCTTCGCGGACAGTGAGGCCGCCACGAGCGGCAACGGCTCCCTGCTGGGCGGCAACCAGGCGGTCGTGAACGGGGACGTCCCCGTGAACGTCTCCGGCAACGCGGTCGGCGCCGTCCTGGGCACGGCCGGCGCCAGCAGCACCGACACCGGCGCGGCCGTGGTCGACCACCAGCACGGCCCCGACGCGGTCACGTCGGGCAACGGCTCCGCGGTCGGCGGCAACCAGCTGGTCGTGGACGGCGAGATTCCCGTGAACGTCTCGGGCAACGCCATCGCCGCCGTGGCCGGGATCGCCGGCGCCAGCACGACCGACACGGGCGCCGCGGTGGTCGAGCACCACCACGGCCACCGTCACCACCACCACGGCCCCGACGCCGCCACGAGCGGCAACGGCTCGCTGGTGGGCGGCAACCAGGCCGTGGTCGACCTGGACGTGCCGGTCAACGTCGCGGGCAACGCGATCAGCGCGGTCGGCGGCGTGGCCGGCGCCGCGGCCACCGACACCGGCGCCCTGGTGCACGACGGCCACGGCCACGGGCACCGCGAGCACCACTCCGCGCCCGCGGAGTACACGGCCATGGACCTGGTGAACGAGGCCGCCAAGAACGCCACCATCCTGCCGCTGCCGGACACCTCCGGCGTGGACACGGGCGTGCTGCGCCAGTCGGCGCCCCGTGAGCACCAGTCGGCCCCGCGCGAGCACCAGTCCGTCGCGACCTCGGGCAACGGCTCGCTGGTGGGCGGCAACCAGGCCGTGGTCGACCTGGACGTGCCGGTCAACGTCGCGGGCAACGCCATCGGCGCGGTCGGCGGCGTGGCCGGTGCGGCCTCCACCGACACCGGCGCCCTGGTGCTGGAGGAGGAGGAGCACGTCGCCACGTCGGGCAACGGCTCCGCGGTCGGCGGCAACCAGCTGGTCGCGGACGGCGAGGTCCCGGTCAACGTCTCCGGCAACGCCATCGCGGCGGTCGCGAGCCTGGCCGGCGCCAGCAGCACCGACGACGGCGCCGCGGTCGTGCACCAGAGCGCCCCCGAGGCCCAGTCCAGCGCCCTGGGCTCCCTGCCCCTGGTGGAGGAGCTGCCCGAGGTCCCGGTCTCGGACATGCTGCCCGTCAACTACGAGGTGAGCGAGACCACCCGTCAGGCCGTGGAGCAGCACGCTCCCGAGCACGCCGACGCGCTGCCCGAGTCCGCCCCCGTGGGCGTGGCCGACCCGGTCAACGAGCTGCTCGGCGCCGCGGGCGTGGGCCTGTAACGACAGAACAGGGGATCGTGCCCGCGGCCGCGCGGGTCTGAGGGAGTACGGCGTCCCGTTCCGTGAGGAACGCGGTGGACTGCGGGGTGCCGTATCCCACAGGGCGGCGTCGGACACGGAGCGCGATCCCGGACCGGCACCTTGAGTGCCGTACGCGTCGACGGGCCGCGACGACCCGCCTCCGCGCTCCCGTTCCGTGAGGAACGCGGTGGACTGCGGGAGTGCGGAGGAGCTGGCCGTCAGCCCGTGACGTGAGCCGAGTCCTCCCGGGAATATCCGGGAGGACTCGCCGCATTCTGGGGAAAGTAGACACTCGGCCACCATCAAGTGTGACCGAAGTCACTCGCGAGAGTCGTTATGGGTGCTCGTCAGAGGCAGTGATGGTCAACCGGCCCACGTTGCCGGGGCGGCTCACGTACGCTACGGACCGGTACCGGTTCGGGAAGCGCTTATTCTGCGGGTGCCGGTGGGCGTGGGCCGGGTGTCCACCCAGAGCGACGGGACCCTCACCCGCGGAGGGTGGAGTCCCTCCCGTCCACCGACGAGGGGAGCGCCTGGAGTTTCGGTTACTGTCGGTTCCCAGGGGCTTCCGACAGACCGCGGCCGGAAAGATCACGTAGGGCTAGACGTAGGGGAAGAGCGTGCCACCCACGAAGGGCAGCGCCGGCAAGAACGGCTCGAAGGACAGCGGACGGCAGGGGGCGGGCACCGCCCTGGTCATCGTCGAGTCGCCGACCAAGGTGAAGACCATCGCCGGTTATCTGGGGCGCGGCTACGTCGTGGAGTCCAGCATCGGCCACATCCGCGACATGCCCAACAAGGCCGCCGAGATCCCCGCCAAGTACAAGGGACAGGCCTGGGCAAGGCTCGGCGTGGACGTCGACGGGGACTTCGAGCCGCTCTACGTGGTCAACACCGACAAGAAGGCGCACGTCAAGAAGCTCAAGGAGCTCATGGCCGACGCCGACGAACTCCTCCTCGCCACGGATGAGGACCGCGAGGGCGAGGCGATCGCCTGGCACCTGATGGAGGAGCTCAAGCCCCGCATCCCCGTCCGCCGCATGGTGTTCAACGAGATCACCAAGGACGCCATCCAGCGCGCGGCCCTCAACACCCGCGACCTCAACACCCGCCTGGTCAACGCACAGGAGACCCGGCGCATCCTGGACCGCCTCTACGGCTACGAGGTCTCCCCCGTGCTGTGGAAGAAGGTCATGCCCAAGCTCTCGGCGGGCCGCGTGCAGTCCGTGGCCACCCGACTGGTGGTCGAGCGCGAGCGCGAGCGCATGGCGTTCACCTCCGCCGAGTACTGGGACCTCAAGGCCCTCTTCGACGCCACCGAGGCCGGTGTCGCCGAAGGCCCCGCCACCTTCCCCGCCGCCCTTGTCTCCGTGGACGGCGCCCGCGTCGCCGCGGGCCGCGACTTCACCCCGCAGGGCACGCTGCGCTCGGACCGCCCCGTCCGCCAGCTGGACGAGGCCGCGGCGCGCGGCCTCGCCGAGCGCCTGACCGGCGCCGGGTTCTCGGTCTCCGCGGTGGAGCGCAAGCCCTACCGCCGCTCGCCCTACGCGCCGTTCCGCACCACCACCCTCCAGCAGGAGGCGTCCCGCAAGCTCGGCCTGTCGGCCAAGCAGACCATGCAGGTCGCCCAGCGGCTGTACGAGAACGGCTACATCACCTACATGCGTACCGACAGCACCACGCTGTCGGAGAGCGCGGTCAAGGCCGCCCGCTCCCAGGTGCGCAGCCTCTACGGCGGCGACTACCTGCCCGACAAGCCGCGCGTGTACGCCAAGAAGGTCAAGAACGCCCAGGAGGCGCACGAGGCGATCCGCCCGTCCGGCGACACCTTCCGCACGCCCGCCCAGACCGGCCTGTCCGGTCCCGAGTTCCGGCTCTACGAGCTGGTCTGGAAGCGCACCGTCGCCTCCCAGATGAAGGACGCGGTCGGCGAGTCCGTCACCGTGCGCATCGAGGGCACCTCCTCCGACGGCGAGGTCGCCGAGTTCAGCGCGACCGGCAAGGTCATCACCTTCCACGGGTTCCTCAAGGCCTACGTGGAGGGATCCGACGACCCGGCCGCCGACCTGGACGACCGCGAGCGCCGCCTGCCCGCGATGTCCGAGGGCGACCCGGTCAAGGCCCAGAACCTGGAGGCCGAGGGGCACAGCACCCGGCCCCCCGCGCGCTACACCGAGGCCACCCTGGTCAAGGAGTTGGAGGAGCGCGAGATCGGCCGCCCCTCCACCTACGCCTCGATCATCGGCACCATCCAGGACCGCGGCTACGTGTTCAAGAAGGGCACGGCCCTGGTGCCGTCCTTCCTGGCCTTCGCCGTGGTGCAGCTGCTGGAGCGCCACTTCGGCATCCTGGTGGACTACAAGTTCACCGCGCGCCTGGAGGACGTGCTCGACGACATCGCCCGTGGCGAGGCCGAGAGCCTGCCGTGGCTGCGCCGCTTCTACTTCGGCGGCGAGGACACCGCGGGCCACCGGGAGACCGGGCTCAAGGAACTGGTCAGCGACAACCTCTCCGGCATCGACCCCAAGGAGATCAGCTCCCTGCCGCTGCCCGGCACCGACATCGTGCTGCGGGTGGGGCGCTACGGCCCCTACCTGGACCGGGACGGCGTGCGGGTGAACGTGCCCGAGGACCTGGCGCCGGACGAGCTGACCAAGGACAAGGCCGAGGAGCTGTTCGCCCAGCCCAGCGGCGACCGCGAGCTGGGCACCGACCCCGAGACCGGCCGCGTCGTCGTGGCCAAGACCGGGCGGTTCGGCCCCTACGTCACCGAGGTGGTCGAGGAGCCGCAGGAGGCCGAGGAGGGCAAGAAGACCAGGGCCAAGGCCAAGGTCAAGCCGCGCACCAGCTCGCTGCTCAAGTCGATGAGCCTGGACACCGTCACCCTGGAGGACGCGCTGCGCCTGCTGTCGCTGCCGCGCGTGGTCGGCCAGATCGACGGCGAGGACGTCACCGCGCAGAACGGCCGCTTCGGCCCCTACATCAAGAAGGGCACCGACAGCCGCTCCCTGGAGACCGAGGAGCAGATGTTCACGGTCACCCTGGAGCAGGCCGCGGCGCTGTTCGCCCAGCCCAAGCAGCGCGGCCGCCGCGCCGCCACCCCGCCGCTGCGCGAGCTGGGGGAGGACCCGGCCTCGGGCGTCAAGATGGTGATCAAGGACGGCCGGTTCGGCCCCTACGTCACCGACGGGGAGGTCAACGCCTCCCTGCGCAAGGGCGACGAGGTGGAGTCGATCACCGACCAGCGGGCCGCCGAGCTGCTGGCCGAGCGCCGGGCCAAGGCGCCCGCCAAGAAGAAGCCCGCGGCCAAGAAGCCCGCCGCGAAGAAGGCCCCCGCCAAGAAGACGGGCACGACGGCCAAGAAGGCGTCCACCTCCACGACGGCCGCCAGGAAGTCCCCGGCCAGGAGGGCCGGCGCCTCCGACCCCGCCCCCGAGGAGTGAGAACCCGCGGGAGCAGGACACGCGGGCGTGAGGCCCGGGAAGCAGGACGCGGGCAGTAGGGCGCGGGCAGTAGGGCGCGGGCGGTGGGTGACGGGCCGGAATTCGTCTCCCGGAGCCCCGTGCGCGTAGGCTCACCCGGACACCTCCCGACGGGGGTGGCCGGGTGGGTACTCTTCTCCGCGTTCACCCCGGGTGGGCGCATTCTCACCCCTGTGCGGGAGCAGCCTTCCGTACTACGCTTGGCAGGACTGACGGGGGCGCAGAAACGTGCGCGATCCCCCGAGGTATCCACCGAATCTGAGGCGGACCCGTGATCCGTCGTTCCCTCTCCCCCTCACCGATAATCTTGAGCGCTATGAGCAGATCTGCACCCCTGGGAGCGCCGGCCGAGGCGCGCAACGTTCTTGCGATCACACCCTTCCGAAGGCTGTGGATCTCTCTCTCCCTCTCCAGCCTGGGCGACTGGCTCAGCCTGCTGGCACTGGTGTCCCTGGCGACCGTCTTCACCGCCGGCGGCTCCCAGCTCGTCCAGTACCTGGCCGTCAGCGGCGTCGTGGCGATCAAGCTCGCCCCGTCGATCCTGCTCAGCCCGCTGGCCGGGGCGGTCGCCGACCGCCTCGACCGCAAGTGGACGATGGTGGTCGGCGACGTCCTGCGCGCCCTGCTGTACGTCTCCATCCCCCTCGTGGGCCTCCTCTTTCCCGGATTCGCCCTGGAGTGGCTGTTCATCGCCACCCTCCTGGCCGAGGTCGTCGCCCTGTTCTGGGCCCCGGCCAAGGACGCCACGATCCCCAACCTGGTGCCCCGCAAGCTGCTGGGGCAGGCCAACCGGCTGAGCCTGCTCACCACCTACGGCACCGCGCCCGTGGCCGCCCTGCTGTTCGCCGCGCTCGCCTCGGTGAGCAACGTGCTCGGCGCGCTCCTGCCCTCCATGGCCAGCCCCGAGGCCGACGTCGCCCTCTACCTCAACGGCCTCACCTTCGTCGTCGCGGCGATCGTCGTGGCCGGACTGCCGATCCCCAGGCACAAGCCCTCCAAGGACGCCGAGAGCGACACCCGCGACAGCGGCATCCTGCGCGCGGTGGCGACCGGTCGGCGCCACACGGGCGGCACGCCGCGCGTGCGCGGCCTGGTCCTGGGCATGCTCGGCGTCCTCGCCGCCGAAGGAGCGGTCATCGGCGTCGGCCGCGTGCACGTCGAGGGCCTGGGCGCGGGCAACGCCGGTTTCGGCGTGGTCTTCGCCGCGGTCTTCGCGGGCATGGCCCTGGGCATGCTCGCCGGGCCGCGAGTCCTCAAGCAGTTCAGCCGCAGCCGCCTGTTCGGCCTGAGCATCGCCCTCGCCGGGCTGGCCCTGCTGTTCGCCGGGGCCGTCGCCGACATGGTGCTCACCGCCGTGCTCGCCGCGCTGCTCGGCGTGGGCGCGGGCACCGCCTGGGTGATCGGCCTGGCCGTGTTCGACCGCGAGGTGGAGGACGAGCACCGGGACAGCGCCTTCGCCTTCCTGCACGGCGCCGCCCGCATAGCCCTGGTCGCGGCCGCGGTGCTCGCGCCTCTGGTCGCCGGGCTCATCGGCAGCTACGAGATCCCGGTCGGCCCCCTGACCTACGACCTGCGCGGCAGCGGTGTCGTCCTCATGGTCTCCGGCCTGCTCGCCCTGGTCGTGGCGCTGGTCTGCTACCGGCAGATGAACCGCCGGGACGACCCCGAGGCCGGTCCCGGCCTGCTCCCGGAGCTGTTCGCGGCGCTGCGCGGCGTCGCGATCGCGCCGGAGGAGGACGAGGAGTCCAAGCCCGCGGGCGCGTTCATCGTCGTCGAGGGCGGCGAGGGCGCGGGCAAGTCCACCCAGGTGCGCGAGCTGACGGTGTGGCTGCGCGACCAGGGGTTCGAGGTGGTCGGCACCCGCCAGCCGGGCGCGACCAAGCTCGGCATGCGCCTGCGCGGCCTGCTCCTGGACCGGGAGAACTCGCACATCACCCCGCGCGCCGAGGTGCTGCTCTACGCGGCCGACAAGGCCGACCACGTCCAGCAGGAGATCCTGCCCGCGCTGCGGCGCGGCGCGGTCGTCATCAGCGACCGCTACGTGGACTCCCTGCTGGCCTACCAGGGCTCGGGCCGCGACCTGTCCCCGGACGAGATCCGCCGCATCAGCGACTGGGCCACGCAGGGCCTGGTCCCGGACCTGACGGTGCTGCTCGACGTGCGGCCCGAGGACGGCCTGTCCCGCCTGGGCGGTCCGGCCGACCGCATCGAGGGCGAGTCGGCGGAGTTCCACGACCGTGTCCGCCGGGGCTTCCTGGAGCTGGCCCGGGCCGCGCCGGAGCGCTACCTGGTGCTCGACGCCCGCGAGCCGCAGGACAGGACCACCCGCGAGATCCAGCGCCGGGTGCGCTCCCTGCTGCCCGACCCGGTCCCGAGCAGCTCCGAGGCCGTCACCGGCATGATTCCGGTGATCAGGAACGACGAGGTCGGACAGGGCTGAGGTCCGGACGACCGGCTCGGCGGCGCCCGGGCCGTCCGGCACACGTGGAGGGCTCCCTCCCCGCGCTCGCGGGAGGGAGCCCTCGTTCGTGTCCCCGGTGTCCGGGCCGAGCGGTCCCGGCCCGGGCTCAGGCGTCGGGGACGATCAGCTCCTCGAAGGTGATCGGGCCGACCTCGCCGTCGATGGCGATCCCGGCCCCCTTCTGGAAGGCCCGGACGGCGGCCAGGGTCGCCGGGCCGAAGACCCCGTCCAGGACGAGGTCGTGGCCGTGGCCGGAGATCAGCGCCTCCTGGACGGCCTTGACCCTGGTCCCCCCGTCGCCCTGGCGCACGACGCCGAGGTCGCGGGTCAGCTGCTTCCAGGTGGCGGCGTCGACCCTGCCGTTGCGCTCCAGGTCCCTGGCGCGCTGGTAGGCGACGACCACCTCGACCAGGCCGCAGTGGAACTCGTCGCCGACCTCCTCACGACCGTAGTAACCGAGGTGGTGGAGCAGGAAGCTGACGACGGCGACCCTCCAGTCCCGCTGCCCCTCCGCCAGCTCGGGCCATCCGGCGGCCGTCTGCGTGTTCTTCTCGTGCGTGTTCGACATGTGTTTTCCCTCCGTGGTGTCCTCCGCGCCCGACCGTGTCGCCGGTCACATGGAAGAGGATCTCCGGAAGGCCCGCGGAGTTCGGGGGAATACACGTCCTGGCCTCATGCGGACACTGTCTGACCTGCGACAACCTGATCGTCCCCCCAGCGTCCGCGCCGATCGGGGCACTCCTCGGGGAGCGGGTGGACGGCTGTGCGACGGAGGAGGCGCATGGGTCACGACTGGGAACGGCGACCGGAGCGCGACGGGGCGCGGGCGGGGAGGACCGGCCTGTGGACAACGGCCCGGACGTCGGCGCCGACTCCTATCCTGAAGACCGGACACCAGCGGTGGGAGGGAAGCATGACGGTCTTCGACGACCTCATCGGCCAGCGGTCCACGGTGGGCCAGCTCCAGCGGGCCGTCGCCGGGGCCGCCGACCTCGTCTCCGGCGGACGGGGCACGGGGATGACCCACGCCTGGCTGTTCACCGGGCCGCCCGGTTCGGGGCGATCGGAGGCCGCCCGGGCCTTCGCAGCCGCCCTCCAGTGCCCGGACGGCGGCTGCGGGCACTGCGCCTCCTGCCACCAGACCCTCACCGGGACCCATCCCGACCTGCTGTACGTGCGGCCCAGCGGACTGAGCTTCGGCGTGGCCGCCACCCGCGACCTCGTGCTGCGCGCGGGCTCCAAGCCCTCAGGCGGGCGGTTCCGGATCGTGCTGTTCGAGGACGCCGACCGCGCCACCGAGGCCGCCTCCAACGCCCTGCTCAAGGCGGTGGAGGAGCCCTCGCCGCGCACCGTGTGGCTGCTGTGCACCCCCACCCCCGACGACCTCCTCGTCACCATCCGCTCCCGCTGTCGCATGGTCACCCTGGCCACGCCCGGCACCCGGGAACTGGTGGACGCCCTCGTCCAGCGCGACGGGATCGACGCGGAGACCGCCCGCGCCGCCGCGGCCGCCGCCTCCGGGCGGATCGACCGGGCCCGGCAGCTGGCCACCGACCCCGAGGCGCGCAGACGCCGGGAGGAGGTGCTGTCCATCCCCGCACGGCTCGACGGACTCGGCGCGTGCGTCACCTCCGCCGCCCGGCTCTACGAGATCGCGGAGGAGGAGTCCAAGGCCCTCACCACGGCGCTCGACGAGAAGGAGAGGGAGGAGCTGCGGGCCGCGTTCGGCGAGGGCTCCACGGGCAAGGGCGTGGCCAAGGCGATGCGCGGCTCCGCGGGAGCGATGAAGGACCTGGAGGAGCGGCAGAAGCGCCGCGCCACCCGGATCAAGCGCGACTCCTACGACCGGGCCCTGCTCGACCTGGTCGCGTTCTACCGGGACGTGCTCACCCTCCAGCTGGGCGCGAGGGTGGAGCTGTCCACGGCCGAGCGCTCCGGCGACCTGGAGCGCATCGCCCGCTCCAGCACCCCGGAGTCCACGCTGCGCAGGATCGACGCCATCATGGAGTGCCGTGAGCGCATCGCCGCGAACGTGCACCCCCAGATCGCCATGGAGGCCATGACCTCCGCCCTCCTGGCCGGATAGGGAGTCCTCCCCGCGCTCACGGGCCGTGGGGCCCCGCTCCCGGTCTCCCCGAGCGCGAACCAGCCGCCCGGATCGCCGTCCCCACGATCTCGTGAAGGCGCGGCCCCCTCGTGCGGAGACCCGCCGCGGGGCGGTGCGGCGGCGCAGGGGACCGGGCGGCGGACCCCGCGCGACGGTGGGAGGAAACGGGACACCGTGCCCGGCCGGGGACGGAGAACGCGCGTTGGGCCGGTGCGGGCCGCACCGGTCGTGGAGAATGGGTCGGCGCCGACGACACGTCGGTCGCGGTCGGACATGACGAGAGGGCGGGACACCGTTGGCGACGAGGGTTCGGGGACCGTGGGCGGCCGTGCTCGCAGGGTCCGTGCTGCTGGTGACGGCGTGCACGGCGCAGGACGACCAGCAGAGGGAGGGGAGCGTCGCGCCCGGGCTCTCGGAGGACCTGGTGGCCTTCGCCGACCAGGAGCTGGCCTGGGGCGAGTGCGAAAGCGGAGCGCCCGGCACCGAGTGCGCCACCTACGAGGTGCCCCTCGACTACGAGGATCCGGACGGCGAGCGCATCGAGATCGCGGTCAAGCGCTTCCCCTCCGAGGGCGATGACGTCCTCGGCTCCCTGCTCGTCAACCCCGGCGGGCCCGGCGGCTCCGGGTACGACTTGGTCGATCACGCCCCCTCCACGGTCAGCGACGCGGTGCGCGAGAGGTTCGACGTGGTCGGGTTCGACCCGCGCGGCGTCGGCCGCAGCTCACCGCTGACCTGCCTGGACGCCGAGGGCGTCGACGAGTTCCTCGGCGGGGTGGACAGCGTCGAGGGCGACGGCGACATGTCCGAGGTCTCCGAGGCCGAGCTGGCCGAGCTGGAGGAGGACAGCCGCGGCTTCGTCGAGGCCTGCCAGGCCAACCACCCCGAACTGATGCTGCACGTGGGCACCGCCGACGTCGTCCGCGACATGGACCTGCTGCGCGCCCTGCTCGGCGACGAGCAGCTCACCTACCTGGGCTTCTCCTACGGCACCAGCATCGGCGCCCACTACGCCGAGCAGTTCCCCGAGCGGGTCCGCGCCCTGGTGCTCGACGGCGCCGTGGACCCCAGCCAGGGGCAGCTCGACCTCAGTGTGCAGCAGGCGACCGGGTTCGAGACCGCGCTGCGGGCCTTCGTGGAGGACTGCCTGGGCCGGTCGGACTGCCCGCTCGGCGGCCCCGGCGACGGAGTGGACGACGGTGTCGAGGCGCTGACCGCCTTCCTGGCGGACACCGCCGAGAACCCCCTGTCCAACCGCATGGACGACCGCGAGGTCAACCGGGCCCGCGCCGAGCTGGGCGTGCTCGCCGCGCTGTACACCGAGGCCTACTGGCCCAGCGTGCGCGAGGCCCTCACCGTCGCGGTGGAGGAGGGCGACGGCACCCTCCTGCTCCAGCTCGCCGACGACCTCTACAGCCGCGGTGACACGGGCGCCTACGTCAACTCCACGGCGGCCCTCATCGCGGTGAACTGCTCCGACTCGCCCAGCCCGCGCGACGTGGAGGCCTACGCCGAGGCCGCGGCCCAGGCCGGTGAGGAGTCGCCGATCTTCGGCCCCGGCCTGGCGTGGGGCGCCCTGCCCTGCGCGTACTGGCCGGAGGAGGCGGTCGACCCGCACCCCGAGCTGGACGGGGCGGGCGCCGCCCCCGTCATGGTGCTGGGCACCACCCGGGACTCGGCCACCCCGTACGCGTGGTCCGAGGCGCTCGCGGAGCAGCTCGACCCGGGCTTCCTGGTGACCCGGGACGGCGACGGCCACACCGGTTACCGCAAGGGCGACCAGTGCATCGACGAGATCGTGGACGCCTACCTGGTCGATCTCACCGTGCCCGAGGACGGCATGGCCTGCGCCTGACGCGGACGGCCGGGTGAGGGGCTCGGGTGTCCCCGGCACTCCGCCGAGGGGCTAGAATGGTGACCGCATCGCCGCGTGGAACACGCGGCGGCGCGCCGCCTTAGCTCAGTCGGCAGAGCGATTCACTCGTAATGAATAGGTCGTCGGTTCGATTCCGACAGGCGGCTCCAGCCGAAACGCCACCCCGGTCCGGGGTGGCGTTTTGCGTAGGTGACCAATTGGGTGGCCAACGCCTATTCGGCGAAGAGGTCCCCCATGGTGTGTGCCCCCTCGGTGATCACCGGGCGGGCCCGAGCTGCTTCCTGAGCCGCCCCGGCCCGGGCCCCGCGCGCCCCTCAGGCGCGCTGCCGGTTCTGGAACCAGCCCCACACGGCGGTGGCCACGAACAGGACGGCGCCGATGACGGCGAGCCAGAGCAGGCCCTTGATGACCATGCCCAGGATGGCGAGGATGAGCCATACCGCCAGAAGCACCAGGATGAAGTAGACCATGTCGTCCCCCAGGATCGCGTTGGGTCGGGACCTACCCGTTCCGCGCCGGGCCGCACACATCGGGAGGCCCGCCACGGCGTGTTTCCCCGACGCCGCGGCTCCCGGGCGCGTGTGCCCGGACGGGACGGTCCCGTGCGCCGCCCGGGAGGGCGCACCGGCAGCGTCGCGGGTCGGCCCGTCAGGGCCAGGTGCCGTCCACCACGGTCCCGTGGCCGGGTTTGCTGCGGTCCAGCCACTCCTGGCGGTTGCGGGCGAAGGCCAGGGACCAGTCGACCTGGCGCTGGTGCAGCTCGGCCAGGCTGGCGGCGGCGAGGTCGGGGTGCCTGGCGCCGATCTCCTCGGCCAGGGCCAGCGCCGCCGAGGCGTCGGCGGTCGCGGTGTGGGCGTCGGTCAGCTCCACGCCGTAGTACTCGCACATGGCGCCCAGGTTGCGCTTGCCCCTGCGGTAGGGGTCCACGCCCCGGTCGATCACCAGCGGGTCCACCACGGGCACCAGGGGGCCGCTCAGGCGCTCCGCGAGGGGCGTCAGTCCGTGCCGCCGCATCTCCCCGGAGAGCACCCGGAGGTCGTAGGGGGCGTTGAAGACCACCAGCCCCTGTCCGGAGGAGAGCTGGTCGGCCAGCGCCTGGCCGATCTCCTCCAGGCACTCCCCGGCGGGGCGGCCCTCGGCCCGGGCCCGCTCCGTGCTGATGCCGTGGACGGCGACGGCGTCCGCCGGGATCTCGCGGGGGCCCGGGTCCACCAGCCAGGTGCGGGCCTTGCCCTCGCGGTCCACCAGCGCGGCCGAGACGAGGAAGGCGGTGTCGGGGTCGCGGGAGGAGGTCTCGGTGTCGAAGCCCAGCAGGGGGGTGGTGTGCCAGCCGGGGTGGCCGCCCCGGGCGGGAGGGACGGGGCGCGGCTCGTGCTCGGCGCAGTAGGTGCGCCACCGGCCGTCCTCCTTGACGACGACACCCTCGCCGGCGCCGACGGAGGACTGGCAGTCGGTGCATGTCCCGGAATAGCGGTTGCGCATGGGATCCTCTCGGCCGGATGGTCGACACTGCCGTGAACAGCGGCGATTCGTGAACATCGTAGAACGGTGCGGCGACAGTCCGCCGGGAAAGCGTGCCGCGGCCACCGCGTGCGGGAGACGCCTGGGGCACGTGATGTGCAAGTGCCGACTTCTGGGGAAGGAAGAGGGACATGAGTCTGGAAGAGGCATCACGTCAACTCGAAGCAGCCATCCACGACGCCCGCGTGTCCTTCGACTGCATCCTCCTGGAGGAGCTGGACCGGGCGCACACGAACGCCATCACCGCGCGTGCCGCCGTGGACGCCGCGGAGCAGGCCATCCGGGTGGAGATGGAGAGACGGGAGTCCGCCGAGGGCGGCACGTCCGAATCCTCCGGGACCGTGGACTGACCCCTGGTCACATCGAACAGGTTTTCGAACAGCGGGTATGATCGGAGGCATGCCCGATCAGCCGCTGACGCCGGACTGGCCCGCGAGCGTCCACCCGCCCGGGGCGGACTCCTTCGAACAGACGGCCCTGGTGTGGCTGTTCGACCACGTGCCCGCCGACTACCGGTTGCACGGCGTCCTGCGGCGCCATCCGGTCGCCCTGTCCCGGTTGGCCCGCCAGTACGTCTCCTCGGCGCTGGAGGCCGCCCGGGAGGGCTACCGGACCGCCAGGGTCGACCTGCGCGACCACATGCCCCCGCACGCCCTCGACCAGGTCATGAACGCCTACCTGGCGGAGGGACAGCGCATGGCCGCCGTCCTCAGGTCGGTCGAGGCGGTCGACGCCGCCCTGCGCGCGAGCGCGACCGAACGGGGCGGCGATGAGTGAGGTCGCGTACCCGGGCTCCTGGTCAGGCGGTCACCCGGACCACCACGGCCACCTCGTCACCGGTGTTCACGAGGTGGTGGCTGCCACCGCTGCCCTCGGCGGAGCCCACCACCCGGGCCCGGCCCGCGGACAGCTCCGACGCCGAGCGCATCTGCCCGTCCGCGGCGGAGGCGATCAGGTGCGCGCGCCCGCTGACCAGGTACAGCACCTCCATGCCGTGCTGTCGGGACGGGCGCGGAGCGGGGCCGGACACGAAGCTGTTGGGTTCGAGCGCCACCGCGGTCACGCGGAGCCTGCCGCCCGCGTGGCGCCGGGCCGCGCGGGGGACGAGCTGCCAGTGCCCCCGCCGGGACGGCCACAGCGCGGGCCTGCTCAGGGAGTCGGCGGCGCCCCGGGCGGCGGCCGCCAGGCGGCCGAGGGTCGGCATGCGGCGTCCGTCCAGGTGGGCGTAGCCGGAGCGGCGTCCGGCGTCCACCACGTCGCCGATCCCCTCCAGGGAGACGGACGCGGTCGGCGCGGTCGACGGGACCGGTGCTTCGGCGGCCGGTCCGGCGGCGTTCTGGGGAGCGGGGAGTACGGCAGTGCCGGAGAGAGTGCGCTGGGGCATCGTGAGAGGATCCTTCACGTGTGCGCGCCCCGGGAACGGGAGCGCGCGGATGTCGTCTGGAAGCCCCGGTGCACCGGGGAGGCAGGGGAAGCGGCCCCGCGGATTCACGCGGAGACGGAGATCACCCTGCGGGGAGGTGCCCAGCGCCCGGCGTCCACGATGGAGTGGGGGGCGCGGAGGGGCACGCGGTCGGTCGGCGGCGTACGAGGACGCCTCGGCGACGACTCAGCGACGACAACACGGACACGCCGCACGGGCCAGGTGGCAGGAGGCCCCGGGGGCCGTACGAGCCATGGCGTCGGTGCGCGTGCGCGGATACATGGGTGTAAGGAGACCAGCAAAGGCCGGGAGGAGTCAAGCGACGGTCCGGTGGCCGCGCGTGTCGTTCCCCTCACCCCGGCGTTCCCGGTGCGTGTTGCGGGCGGCGCTCCGTGGTGGTGACATGTGGAACCCGAGTACGGCGTGCAGCCACCGCCGGAAAGGGCTCCATCCCCCAGCCGTAGTGACAGGAGCGGCCGTTATGGCATCCGTCCCCGGAAGGCGCAGTTGAGCACCGAGGCACCGGGACTGTGGGCGCGTGTGCTGGTGCGCGCGCTCGTTGTCGCGGCCGCCTGGGTGATGGCGCTCGGCTTCCTCGGACCGGGGGAGGCCCTGCTCGTCGCCGTCCTGACCGCACTCACCTTCGTGCTGCTGTGGCTGCGCGCCCGCGCCGGAGTGCCCGCCGCGCCGCGGCCGGACACCCTCCGGGGGCCGGACCCGCGCCGCCCCCCGGAGGAGGGCTGAGCCCGGTCGCCCGCCGTCGGGGCCGTACGCGCCACGCCGCCGGACGCTCTTTCGACAAAGCGGTGAGCACCGTGCCGCGCGCGGCGTAGATTCTTGGTCTATGACGGACCGGGATCTCCTCCACGCCCTGCGCTCCGGCCGTACTCCGCCGGAGGACGCCTACGCCAGGCTTCTCGACGCGTACGGGGCGGAGCTGTACCGGCGCTGCATCCTGGTCCTGCGCGACCGCGACGCCGCGCACGTGGTGCTCAGGGACACGCTGATCGTCGCCCGCGCGCACATCGGGCGCCTCGCCGACGCCGACCGGCTGGGGGAGTGGCTGCACGCGCTCGCCGAGGCCGAGTGCGCCCGCCACCGGGCCAACGGCCCGCGGAGCGGCGTGCCGCGGGAGCTGGCGCTGCCGGAGAACACCGCGCTGGTCCCGCTGCGGGTGCTCAACGGCATGGCCGGTCCCGAACTCGACGGCTACCGCACGCACGTGGCCGTGCGCGCCGACCGCTTCGACCGCGAGGGCTTCCCCAAACCGCCGAGAGACCCGGTTCTGACCCGCGGCCTGGTCTCCCTGCTGCCCGTCGCGCTGGCGCTGCTGTGCGCCCTGCTGCTGATCGCGCTGGCGGGGTACGTGCTCACCACGGACTCCGCGCACGAGCCCTTCCCCGGCCCGGGGGCGGTCGCCTCGCGCGGCCAGCGCTGAGACCACCGTCACGCGCGCCGTACCCGGGCCCGGACACGACGCGGCCCGGCGGGGAGTCCTCCGCCGGGCCGTCGCGGCGACGCCGGGACACGTGTGTTCGGGAGCCGCTAGTGGTCTGGCTGGAAACGTTGCTGGTGTGAACCAGGGGGTTTCCTCCATGGTGATCTTGTACTTATAGCGAGGTTGGACGTCCGAGGTGCGCTACAAGTACAGGATCACACTGGTCAGTGCCGAGCTGGTGAACCTTTTCGGTCACCGCACTAGCTTTCCTTGACCTCGGAGATGTGCGAGGCGTCGCCGTGCACGCCCGCCTCCTCGGCGCGCTTGACCGAGGCCACGATCTCCTGCTCGGCCTCGTGGCGGCCGACCCAGGTGGCGCCCTCCACGGACTTGCCGGGCTCCAGGTCCTTGTACACCGTGAAGAAGTGCTCGATCTCCAGGCGCTCGAACTCGTTCACGTGGTGAATGTCACGCAGGTGCTCCTGGCGCGGGTCCGTCGCGGGGACGCAGAGCAGCTTGTCGTCGCCCCCCGCCTCGTCGCGCATGCGGAACATGCCGATGGCGCGTGCCCGGATCAGGCAGCCCGGGAACGTCGGGGCCTTGAGCAGGACGAGGGCGTCCAGGGGGTCGCCGTCCTCGCCGAGGGTCCCCTCGACGAACCCGTAGTCGGCGGGGTAGGTCGTGGAGGTGAACAGCATGCGGTCGAGACGGATACGACCGGTCTCGTGGTCCACCTCGTACTTGTTGCGCTCCCCCTTGGGGATCTCGATCGTAACGTCGAATTCCATGCTGATCTCGGCTCCCAATGCGACTAATGTCGCCGTATAACTACAACGTCAGGCCGCTACACCGAAGGAAGGGCAGGTGCCCCCGAGTGCGACGGGTACGAGGCGAGGCGCTCCTCGCGCTGGCCCTGCTCAACATATTCGTGCTGATCGCCGGGTTTGTCGCCCTCGACGTGATCGGGGCCCGCCCCCTTCCCGCGGCGCCCAACCCGGTCACGGACGCCGAGGGCGTGGCGGCGGCGCAACCCGCGGCCTCGACGCCGGCGGACCCGGAACGGATCGCGGACATCCTCGATGATCCCATGTCGGATTCCGGGATCGAGGAGGGCCTCTCCGGTTTCGTCGCGGACGCCGCCACCGGTGAGACGCTCTTCGAGCTGGACCCGGACGCCCCCGTGACCCCGGCCTCGACCACGAAGATCGTCACGGCCGTCGCCGTGCTGACCGCCCTCGGCCCCGACCACGTACTCAGCACCCAGGCCCACCTCGTCCCCGGGGAGGAGCGGGTCGTGCTGCGCGGAGGGGGCGACGCGACACTGACCGCGACCGCCGACTCCGCAGCTTACCCGCAGGTAGCGACCCTGGAGGAGCTGGCCGAGCGCACGGCCAGCGCCCTGGCGGCGGAGGGCGTGGACGTCGTCTCCCTCGGCTATGACGACTCCCTGTTCACCGGACCCGGCACTCCGCCGGGCTGGAAGCCCAACTACATCTCCGACGGGGACGCCGCCCCGGTCACCGCTCTGATGCTCGACTCCGGTCGGGTCTCGCCCGACGCCTCGGGCTCCGGTTCGCGTACGACCGAGCCGTCGCAGCACGCGGCCCGGGCCTTCGCGGAGCAGCTGGAGGCGGCGGGGATCACGGTCGAGGGGGAACCCGTCCCCGCCAGCGCGTCGGGGGACCCGATCGCCTCGGTGGCGTCGGCCCCGATGTCCGTGCTGGTCGAGAACATGATGCTCTCCAGTGACAACATCATGGCCGAGGCCATGGCCCGGGCCGTCGCGGTCGAGACCGGTCACGAGGCCACCTTCGCGGGCGCCACCGCGGCCACCCACCAGATCATGGCGGACCTGGGCGTGGAGGGCGTGCGGCTGTCGGACAACAGCGGTCTGAGCACGGAGAACAGGATCACACCGCGTGCCCTGGTGGAACTGCTGCGGCTGGCCGCGAACGGTGACCGCCCCGACCTCAACGCCGCGATCACCGGGCTGCCCACGGCCAACTCCACGGGCACCCTGGCCAGCGGGGGCCGCTACTCGGCCCACTCCACGGCGCACGAGGGCGCGGGGCTGGTGCGCGGCAAGACCGGCACCCTGAACGGGGTGAGCACCCTGGCCGGGGCCGTCCGCGACCAGGAGGGCAACGTGCTCCTGTTCGCCTTCATGGCCAACCACCCCGCCGCCGCCGGCCCCCGCCTGGACCCCCTGGCCGCCGCGCTCAGCCGGTGCGGCTGCTCCTGACCGGTCACCACGTGCACCCGCCGCCGTCCGCGTGTCCGGACGGCGGCGGCGCGGGACCGCCCGGTGGTACCGGGGAAACCGGTCGTCCTCAGGGTCATCCCGGGCGGTACCCGGAATTCCCGCCCTGATCCCCGTGCCGTGCCGCGCCTCGTGGGTAGGCTGGCGGTGTGACTGTGATCGACTGGGACGTAGCCGTGAACACCGGTGTCCGCCTCGTGCGCCCGGGCCCGCAGGTGGACCTGTCCGACGCGCGGCAGGCCGTCGCGCAGTTGCGCGAACTCTCCACCGTGGCGGCCGGACACGTACGCGAATTCACCGGGATGAACCCCCTCGAACCAGCGGGCCCCGCGGTCATCGTGGACCGCCCCGGCTGGATCCGAGCCAACGTCGACGGGTTCCGAGTGGTCATCGAACCCGTACTCGAACAGATGGGCGCCGACCGGCTCAACAACAGCCCGGCCGGGAACCTGACCAGCGCGGTCGGCTCCCGGATCACCGGGGTGCAGCTCGGAGCGGTGCTCTCCTACCTGGCGGGGAAGGTCCTCGGTCAGTACGAACTCTTCCTGCCACCGGACCCCGACGGCACCCTGCCGACCGGCCGTCTGACGCTGGTGGCGCCCAACATCGTCAACGCCGAACGCGAGATGGACGTCGATTCCCGGGACTTCCGGCTGTGGGTGTGCCTGCACGAGGAGACCCACCGCATGCAGTTCACGGCCACGCCGTGGCTGCGCGGCCACGTCCAGGACCTCATGCAGGAGCTGCTCCTGTCGTCGGAGATGGACGCGGGCGACCTCATCAGCAGGCTGCGCGCCGCGGGCGAGGCCGTCGCCGACGCCGTCCGGGGCGGGGGCGAGAGCAACCTCATCACCGCCATCCAGAGCCCCGAGCAGAGCGAGATCATGGACCGGGTCACCGCGGTCATGAGCCTCGCCGAGGGCCACGGCGACTTCGTCATGGACGCCGTCGGTCCCGAGGTGGTGCCCACCGTCGCCACCATCCGCGCCCGCTTCCAGAAGCGCCGCGAGTCCGCCAACCCGGTCGACCGGATCATGCGCCAGCTGCTGGGCATGGACATGAAGATGCGCCAGTACGAGGAGGGCGCCGCCTTCGTCCGCGCCGTGGTGGCCGCGGTCGGGATGACCGAGTTCAACCGGGTGTGGACCTCGCCCGAGACCCTGCCCACCCTGGCGGAGATCCGCAACCCCACAGCCTGGATCGACCGGGTCGTGCGCCCGGCCGCCATCACCGAGTGAGCGGTCCGCACCCCGCCGTCGCCGCCGTGCGCTCGGCGGTCCGGCGGGTGCTGCGCGACCTGTCCGCCGACACCACGGCGCTCGTGGCGTGCAGCGGCGGCGCCGACTCCCTGGCGCTGGCGGGCGCGGTGGCCTTCGAGGCCCCCCGCGTCGGCCGGGCCGCGGGGGCGGTCACCGTCGACCACGGGCTCCAGGAGGGATCGGCCCAGCGCGCCGAAGCCGTGGCCAAGGTCCTGGCCGGGCTCGGGCTCGACCCCGTCCTGGTCAGGTCGGTGCGGGTGACCGGCCCGGGCGGGCCCGAGGCGTCCGCCCGGCGCGCCCGCTACGAGGCCCTGGACGGAGCGGTCGCCGACCGCGCCCCCGCCGTGGTGCTGCTCGGCCACACCCTCGACGACCAGGCCGAGACGGTCCTGCTCGGTCTGGCCCGCGGCTCCGGGGCCCGATCGCTGGCGGGCATGGCGCCGCGCACCGGCCACCGCCTGCGCCCCCTGCTGGACCTGGACCGCGCCACCGTGCGCGAGGCCTGCGCCCGGATGGGGCTGGACGCGTGGGAGGACCCGCACAACCTCGACCCCCGCTTCGCCCGGTCGCGGGTGCGCCACGAGGCGCTGCCCGCCCTGGAGCGCGCGCTGGGGCCGGGGATCGCCGCCGCGCTCGCCCGCACGGCGGGCATGCTGCGCGCGGACGCCGACACCCTGGACCTGCTCGCCGACGGCCTCTTCGAGGAGGCGTCCGCCCCGGGGGACGGGGACCGCGGGGACGCGCGCCCGGCCGGGCCCGCCCTGGCGGTGGCGCCGCTGGAGCGGGCCCCCGAGTCCCTGCGCACCCGTGTGCTGCGCCGCGCCGCGCTCGCCGCGGGCTGTCCGGCCAGCGCGCTGACCGCCCGGCACGTGCGCGAACTGGACCGGTTGGTCACCGCGTGGCGTGGCCAGGCCCACATCGACCTGCCCGGAGGCGTCCGGGGCCTTCGCGTCGCGGGCCGTGTCCGTTTCGAGGGCTGAGGTCCGGCTGTGCCCGGCGTGTCCGGCCCGCGGGACGCACCGTCGTGGGGGAAGGCGGGCCGGTCCGGCTCCGTCGCCGTGTTCGGCACGTTTATCCTGGTTGCCGCAAACGGGGAACCCAGCAGCGAGGACATCAGCGTGGACGCCAAAGACATGGGTCGGGACCTGGAGAAGGTCCTGGTCACCGAGGAAGAGATCAAGGCCCGCCTGGAGGAGATCGGCGCACGGATCGACGCCGACTACGCGGACAAGGACCTGCTCATCGTCGGTGTGCTCAAGGGCGCGGTGATGGTGATGGCCGACCTCGCCCGGGTACTGCACACCCCGGTCTCCATGGACTGGATGGCGGTCTCCTCCTACGGGGCCGGGACCACCTCCTCCGGGGTGGTCCGCATCCTCAAGGACCTGGAGACCGACATCAAGGACCGCGACGTCCTCATCGTCGAGGACGTCATCGACTCCGGTCTGACCCTGTCGTGGCTGATCGGCAACCTGAAGTCGCGCGGACCCCGCTCGGTGGAGGTCTGCACCATGGTCCGCAAGCCGCTGGCCTTCGACGTGGACCTGCACGTCGAGTACGTCGGCTTCGACCTGCCCAACGAGTTCATCGTCGGCTACGGCCTCGACTACGCCGAGAAGTACCGCAACCTGCCCTTCATCGGCACCCTCGCCCCGCACGTCTACGAGGGCTAGCGGTCTGGCCGGAAACGTCGCTGGTGTGCAACAGGGGGTTTCCTCCGTGATGATCTTGTACTTGTAGCGAGGTTGGACGGTCGAGACCCGCTATAAGTACAAGATCACGCTGGACAGCGCCGGACCGGTGAACCTTTTCGGTCACCGGGCGTTCCGTTCCGTCTCCGCGCGGGCTCGCGCGGACCCGCACGGAGGCTGCGGGGAGAGCCACGGGAACAACGCGGTGGGGTGTCGTCGTTGCCTTCATGACGGTTCCCGTCCGGTCGTCCGTGCGGGCGTGCCCGCCCTTGGGGGCGAGGTGTACCGTCGAATATCCCGGCGACGTTCCGGGGAACCACGTGTCCGATAGGTCCTGCTTCGGAAACTCCTCTGGGGTGGGGCGGCCTGGTCAGGAGGGACGGACCCGACAGGGTTCCGCTCACATGAATCTGAAGCGTTTTTTCCGCGGCCCGTGGATCTGGATCCTGGCCGTCGGCCTCATGCTCATCATCGGCTTCCGCGTGTTCGACGTCGGTGGCGGTCCCCAACCCACGGAGACCGACATCTCGACCGTCCACCAGCTCATCGAGCAGGACGAGGTGGACAACGCCGAGATCGTCGACCGCGACCAGCGCATCGTGCTGACCACCGTGGACGACGAGATCTACGAGGCGTACTGGGTCGAGGGGCAGGGCCTCCAGCTCGCGGAGATGCTCCAGTCCTCCCTGGACAGCGAGGGCTCCAGCCTGGAGTCCTACGAGGTCTCGGTCGCCACCACGCCGGTGTGGACCACCGCGCTGTTCAGCCTGTTGCCGCTGGTCATCATCATCGTCATCTTCTGGTTCATCTTCAGCCAGATGCAGGGCGGCGGCTCGCGCGTGATGAACTTCGGCAAGTCCAAGGCCAAGCTCATCACCAAGGACACGCCCAAGAACACCTTCTCCGACGTCGCCGGGGCCGACGAGGCCATCGAGGAGCTCCACGAGATCAAGGAGTTCCTCCAGAACCCGGCCAAGTTCCAGGCGATGGGCGCCAAGATCCCCAAGGGCGTGCTCCTGATGGGCCCGCCCGGAACCGGTAAGACCCTCCTGGCCCGCGCCGTGGCCGGTGAGGCCGGGGTCCCGTTCTA
Organism: Nocardiopsis deserti; assembly: GCF_008638355.1. Lineage (NCBI taxonomy): Bacteria > Bacillati > Actinomycetota > Actinomycetes > Streptosporangiales > Nocardiopsidaceae > Nocardiopsis > Nocardiopsis deserti. The sequence goes on from NZ_ML703347.1 coordinate 360,021, forward strand.
CTCCATCTCCGGCTCGGACTTCGTCGAGATGTTCGTCGGTGTGGGCGCCTCCCGCGTGCGCGACCTGTTCGAGCAGGCCAAGGCCAACGCCCCCGCGATCATCTTCATCGACGAGATCGACGCCGTCGGCCGCCACCGCGGCGCCGGTATGGGCGGCGGGCACGACGAGCGCGAGCAGACCCTCAACCAGATGCTGGTCGAGATGGACGGCTTCGACGTCAAGGGCGGCGTCATCCTCATCGCCGCCACCAACCGGCCCGACATCCTCGACCCGGCGCTGCTGCGCCCCGGCCGCTTCGACCGGCAGGTCGTCGTGGACCGCCCGGACATGGACGGCCGCCGCGACATCCTCAAGGTCCACGCCAAGGGCAAGCCCATGGCGGACGACGTCGACTTCAACGTCATCGCCCGCCAGACCGCAGGGATGACCGGCGCCGACCTGGCCAACGTCATCAACGAGGGCGCCCTGCTGTCCGCGCGCGGCGACCAGAAGGTCATCACCCACGCCGTCCTGGAGGAGGCGATCGAGCGGGTCATGGCCGGTCCCGAGCGCAAGACCCGGGTGATGTCCGACCGGGAGAAGAAGGTCATCGCCTACCACGAGGGCGGCCACGCCCTGGTGGGCCACGCGCTGCCCAACTCCGACCCGGTGCACAAGATCACCATCCTGCCGCGCGGCCGGGCCCTGGGCTACACGATGTCGGTGCCGACGGAGGACAAGTTCCTCACCTCGCGCTCGCAGATGATGGACCAGCTCGCGATGATGCTCGGCGGCCGCGCCGCGGAGGAGCTCGTCTTCCACGAGCCCACCACCGGCGCGGGCAACGACATCGACAAGGCCACCAGCCTGGCCCGCAACATGGTCACCGAGTACGGCATGAGCGAGCGCCTGGGCGCCCGCAAGTTCGGCTCCGGCAACACCGAGCCCTTCCTGGGCCGGGAGATGTCGCACGCCCGCGAGTACTCCGAGGAGATCGCCTCCATCATCGACGAGGAGGTGCGCCGCCTCATCGAGTCCGCGCACGACGAGGCCTACGACGTCCTCGTCGAGTACCGGGACGTCCTGGACGACCTGGTCGTGGCGCTGCTGGAGAAGGAGACCCTGTCCAAGGCCCAGGTGCTGGAGATCTTCGCGCCGGTGGTCAAGCGCCCGTCCCGCGGTTCCTACACGGGGTACGGCAAGCGCCAGCCCTCGGAGCGGCCCCCGGTGCGTTCCAAGAAGGAGCTGGCCGTGCTCAACGGCGCCGAGGTCACGGGGGCCGGTGCGGTGCAGGGCTCCACGGACGTCGAGGACCCCCAGGCGGTCCGGGGCTCCTCGGCCAACGGACAGCTCCCGGGGCCGTCCGCCAGAGGTGAGGGGGACGGGGCGTGAGCGCGGCTGAGGAACTACCTCCCAGATCCGTGGACCGTCTGCGCATCGAGCGGGCCGTCCGCGAGATCCTGCTCGCCATCGGCGAGGACCCGGACCGCGACGGCCTGGCCAAGACACCCGAGCGGGTGGCCAGGGCCTACGAGGAGCAGTTCGCGGGACTGGGGCAAAAGCCCGGGGACGTGCTCACCACCGTGTTCGAGGCCGGGCACGAGGAGATGGTCCTGGTCAAGGACATCGAGCTCTACTCCACCTGCGAGCACCACCTGGTGCCGTTCTACGGGGTGGCGCACGTGGGCTACATCCCCGGCTCGGACGGCCGCATCACCGGTCTGAGCAAGCTCGCCCGCCTGGTGGACGTGTACGCGCGCCGCCCGCAGGTGCAGGAGCGGCTCACCGGCCAGGTGTCGGACGCGATCATGGAGTTCCTCCAGCCCCGCGGGGTGATCGTCGTGGTCGAGGCCGAGCACCTGTGCATGACCATGCGCGGGGTGCGCAAGCCCGGGGCCAAGACCGTCACCTCGGCGGTGCGGGGGATCTTCCGCAGCAGCGACCGGACCCGCTCCGAGGCGATGAGCCTGATCCTGAGCCAGCGGTAGGGCCGCGCCGGGGGCCTCCCCGGGGAGGCCGGGCCCGTCCTTCCCCTGAACCCTCCCCGGCGGCCGAGATCACCGGGGAGGGTTCCGTGTTTTCCCGGGCGGGCGCAAGCCCCGGGCGCGCGCCTCCGGTTTTCCGGCGTACGCGTAGGGTGATCCTTATGCGGCCGAAACACACACTTCCGGGCCTGCCTGACCGCGGGCGGTGCCTGGTCATGGGGGTCGTGAACGTCACCCCCGACTCGTTCTCCGACGGCGGCGCGTGGTTCGACCCCGACAGGGCGATCGAACACGGGACGCGCCTGGTCGAGGAGGGCGCGGACATGATCGACGTGGGCGGTGAGTCCACCCGTCCCGGTGCGCAGCGCGTCTCCGCGGAGGAGGAGCTGCGCAGGGTCGAACCGGTCGTGCGGGAGCTCTCCGCGCGGGGTGTCCTCGTCAGCGTCGACACCATGCGCGCCGAGGTCGCCGAGAAGGCCGTGGAGGCCGGGGCCGTCCTGGTCAACGACGTCAGCGGCGGGCTGGCCGATCCGGCCATGGCCCGACTCGTGGCCTCTTCCGGCGTTGCCTACGTGTTGATGCACTGGCGTGGGCATAGTCATGACATGCAGAGCCGTGCCGTGTACACGGATGTCGTCCAGGAGGTCCTCGATGAGCTCCGCGACCGTATGGAGGCCATGATCAGTGCAGGTGTCGACCCCGGCCAGATCGTTCTGGACCCCGGGCTGGGATTCTCCAAGCGCCCCGAACAGGCGCACAACTGGGCGCTCCTGCACCAGCTGGAGCGCTTCCACGAACTGGAACGCCCCGTGCTGGTGGCCGGATCGCGCAAGCGGTTCCTGAGCCGCCTGCTCGGCGACGCCAAGGGCGAGGACCGTCCCTTCGCCGAGTGCGACGCCGCCACCGCGGCCGTCACCACCCTGTCCGCGGACCGGGGGGCGTGGGCCGTGCGGGTGCACGACGTCCGCCCCAGCGCCGACGCCGTCCGCGTGGCGGCGGCCTGGTCCGACGGGGGCGCCCGTCTGGACGAGGGACGCGCCGAGCCGGTGGAGGGCCGCCTGTGAAGTCGCGTCAGGAGGTCATGGAGCGCGTGGCCGAGGCCAACGCGCAGTTCTACAGCGCCATCGAGAACGGCGACATCGACCTGATGCGCAGCGTCTGGGCGGAGGAGCACGAGGCGCCCGACCTGGTGTGCGTGAACCCCGGCTGGCCGCTGCTGCGCGGGCGCACCGAGATCATGCGCGCCTGGTCGCTGATCATGGCCAACGTCACCTACATCCAGTACGTGCTCACCGAGACCCACATCGGGATCGGCGGCGACATCGCCATGGTCACGTGCGAGGAGAACGTGCTGACCGCAGAGGAGGACAGCCCCGGCTTCGTCGCGGGCGGCCAGGTGGTCACCACCAACCTGTTCGTGGACACCGACCAGGGGTGGCGGCTGTGGTCGCACCACGCCTCGCCCGTGCTCATGGAGGACGACGAGGACGAGGGAGAGGTCGAGGCCTGATGCCCGATCGCGTCGCGCTCCGCGGACTGCGGGCACGCGGCCACCACGGCGTGTTCGACTTCGAGCGCCGGGAGGGCCAGGACTTCGTGGTCGACGCGGTGCTGTACCTGGACACCGCCCCCGCGGCGGCCTCCGACGACGTGGGCGACACCGTCCACTACGGCCTGCTCGCCGACCGGCTGGTCGCGATCGTGACCGGGGATCCGGTCAACCTGATCGAGACCCTCGCCGAGCGGCTGGCCCGGGAGTGCCTGGCCGAACCGCTGGTCGAGCGGGCGGAGGTGACGGTGCACAAGCCGTCGGCGCCCATCGAGCACGAGTTCGCCGACGTGGCCGTCACCGTGGTCCGGGCGCGACGCGACCTCTCCACACGGCGTGCCGTGCTCTCCCTGGGGTCCAACCTTGGGGACCGCATGGCGACCCTCCAGGGGGCCGTGGACACGCTGCTGGGCGGCGCGGACGCGCCGGTCCCGGTGGCGGTGTCCCCCGTCTACGAGACCGCGCCGGTGGGCGGACCCGAACAGGGCGCCTTCCTCAACGCGGTCCTGGTCGTGGACACCGACGGCCCGCCCCGCGCCCTGCTGGAGCGCGCCCGGGCGGCCGAACGGGCCTTCGACCGCGTCCGCGAGGTCCGCTGGGGGCCGCGCACGCTGGACGTGGACGTCATCGCGTTCGGGGACGTGCGCGACGCCGACCCGGAGCTGACCCTGCCGCATCCGCGCGCCCACCAGAGGGGGTTCGTGCTCCGGCCCTGGCTGGACGCCGACCCCGGGGCGCGTCTGCCCGGGAGGGGGCCGGTCGCCGACCTGCTGGACGCCTGCGGTGAGCAGGGGCTGCACCGGCGCGACGACCTGCGGCTGCGTCTGCCGGGGCGCGACTGATGCCCCAGGACGAGGAGGGGCGGATGCGCCCCACCGGGTGGCGGGTGCCGTCCCTGCTGGCGGTGGTCGGCGCCCTCGCGGGGGTGCTGATCACCAACTCCCTGTCGGGTCTGCCGCTGCTGCCGTGGTCGGCGATCCCGACCCTGCTGCTGCTCGCGGTCGCCGAGGGCTACACGGCGGGGCGGACCCGCAGGCGCATCCGCCGGGAGCCGGGCACCGAGCCGATGCAGCCGCTCAGCGCCGCCCGCCTGGTCGCCCTGGCCAAGGCCAGCGCGCTGTTCGCGTCCCTGGCACTGGGCTTCTTCGCGGGGATGGCGCTGTCGGTGTCGGACACGCTGGTGCTGCCCGTGCACCGGGAGGTGTTCCTCACCGCGCTGGGCACGGCCCTGTCGTCGGGGCTGCTGCTGGCCGCCGCCCTGTACCTGGAGCACGCCTGCCGGGTCCCCGAGGACGACGATCCGCCGGACGGCGCCCGGTTCTGACGCCTCGGGGTCTTTCGTCCGAATTCGCCTGCGCGCCGCGTCGGTCTGCCTGCGCTTGCCCCCGGATGGTTGACTGGCTCCGTGGAGACCAGTGACACGACACCGCCGCCCGGGCCCTCCAGGCCGCTCGACGCGGCGTTCGCACCGCCCGGGGACGCCTCCTGGAGCCGTGTGTCGCCCGCCCTGGCCTGGTACCGCCGGATCGTGGTGGGCGTACTGTGCCTGATCGCCGGGGGCGGGGGCGCTCTGCTGCTGCTCGTGCGGACCTCCTGGCCCTGGGCCGCCGCCTGGGCGGTGCTGGCCGCGGCGGTCCTGGTCGCGGGCTGGGTCCTGGCCGGGCTCTTCCGCCGCTCGTGGGGCTACGCGGAGGCCTCCGAGGAGCTCTACCTCACCTACGGGGTGTTCGTGAGGCAGCTGGTGGTCATCCCCTACGGTCGGATGCAGGTCGTGGACGTCACCGCCGACCTCCTCGAACAGGCCCTGGGCATCGCCACCGTGCAGGTGCGCACCGCCGCCAGTACCGCGGACACCCGGGTGGTCGGGCTGCCGCTGGCCGAGGCCGTCCGGATGCGCGACCGGCTCGCGGCGCGCAGTGAGAGCTTCTCGACGGGGTTGTAAGTGCACGGACCAGCTCAGCCGCCGCAGGGCCCTCCGGGCCCGTACGTCCGACCGGGGCCTCCGGGGTACCAGGGCCCTCCCGGCCCCCCGGGGCCTCCAGGGCCCCCCTTCGGGCCGCCGGGACCCCCGGGGCCGCCGTTCGGGCCGCCGCCCGCCCTGCTGCCGCCGTCCGGGTGGCGGCCCCCGCCGCTCCGGCCCCCGCGGCCGGAGGACGACGTCACCACGGGCGTGTTCCGCTCGCACTGGATGAGTGTCCCGCTCCAGGTCATCGCGGTGACCCTGGTCTTCGTGGCGCTGGTCGGCCCGATCCTCAACACCTTCGGCCTCGCCTGGGTCGTGATGATGGCGGTGGCCGTCGTCTTCGGCACGCTCGCCTACGCCCTGCCCGCATGGTGGTACGCCACCTTCGGACTGCGCGAGGACCACCTGGTCGTGCACAGCGGCCTGGTCAGGCGCAGCTCGCGGGAGGTCCCGCTCAGCCGCCTCCAGGCGGTGGACGTGGTCCGGCCCCTGTTCCTCCAGGTGTTCGGCATGGCCGAACTGCGTATCGAGCTGGCGGGCGGCGACGGGAGCGACATCCGGCTGCGCTGTCTGCCCCGGGTCCTGGCCGAGCGCCTGCGCGTGGCCGTCCTCGCGCACGCCGCAGGGCTTCCCGGGCGCTCGCCGGAGGCGCCGGAGTGGCCGTTCTACCGGTTGCCCTTCCTGCTGCTGCTCGGCGCGCTGACCTTCCGCGTGCCGGTCCTGCTGTCCTTCATCGCGCTGCTCATGCTCGCCACCGCAGGCGCGGTCTTCGCGGAACCGGGCGTGGTGGGCGCGCTCCTGCCGCTCACCCTGGGGCTGCTGCGCTACTTCTGGGGGCCCCTGGCCCGCTACACCGACTACTACGCCTCCCTGTCCTCCGACGGCCTGCGTCTGCGCTACGGCATGTTCCAGCGGCGCATGCAGACCGTCCCGCCGGGGCGCGTGCAGGCCGTGCGCGTGGTCGAGCCCCTGCTCTGGCGAGCCCTGGGCGTGGCGCGGGTCGAGGCCAACGTCGCCGGTTACGCGGGCGCACGCCAGGGCGACTCGGCCACCCTGCTGCCCGTGGCGCCGCGCCGGACGGCCTTCGCGCTGGTCAACGAGCTGTTCCCGGAGAGCGAGGCGGCCCACGTGCCGCTCGTGCCCAACGACAGGCCGGTGCCGAGCCTGGTGGGCGTGGACGAGCACCTCTTCGTCAGCACGCGCGGCCTGTTCTGCCTGGTGACGGAGATCGTCCCGGTGGAACGCGTCCAGACGGTGCGCCTGGTGGCCGGACCGCTGGCCCGCGTCACGGGGCGTGTCGCGGTGGACGTGGACACGCCCCCGGGGCCGGTCCGCGCCAGGGCCCACGGGCGCGAGGCGCTGGAGGCGCGCAGCTTCTTGGACGCCCTGGCCGAACACGGGCGCCGGGCCCGGGGACCCGCGGCGGGCACGGAGCGCTGGGCGACCCGCGCCACCCTCACCCGTCGGCCCGGGGCCGCAGGACCGCCCCCCTCCGAGGCGACCGGACCCGGGGAGCCCGCGCCCTCCGGGGCGCCGGTGCCCGTCGAGGGTCCGCCACCTGCGGAGGACCCGGCTCCCGCCGCGCCGCCGAGCGGCCGTCCGCGGTTCCTGGAACCGCGGGCCGAAGGTCCCGAAACCGAGAATCCGGGACCAGGGGCTCCGGAAGCCGGGAAAAACGGCACCGGCGACACCTCCGCCGAGGACGGTACGGAGGGGACCCGGGACACCCCCGAACGCTGATGTGTCGTGCGTCACATTAAGGGGCTCTCAGTCTCCCTTTTGTGGTTCACATGTCGGACATGGATGTGCACGGATGGTGATACTTCCAGCTTGCGGCCGCGAAACGCTTTCGCGTTATGGCCACGTGGGGCGAGGGAGTATGGCTAAATGGTGACCGAACACGAGGAGTGTTCACTGTCATACGCATAGTCAATGGTATCGACCGGTTGGCGCCCCCCGCCAACCGGTCCGACGGGAGAAACCACATGCTGAAGAAGGCTTTCGCCGCCAGTGCCATCGCCGCCGCCGCGGGCGTCCTGCTCACCGGCGCTCCGGCCATGGCCAACAGCAACGTCTCGACCTCCGGCAACGGAAGCATTCTGGGGGGCAACCAGCTCGTGGCCGACCTGGACGTGCCGATCAACGTCTGCGGCAACGCCATCGCGGTCCTCGGTGTGGCCGGTGCCAACTGCACCGACTCCGGCGCCACCGTGAAGAACTGGTAGCAGCTCCGGGCGACCCGGCCCCGCCGGGCGACGGGCTCCCGAGCGAGGCGCCATTCCGTGACGACGGGGTGGCGCCTTCGCCGTGTCCGCGTCCCGCACGCGATTCTCCCGGATCCGCCCCGCGAACCCCGGCTGCGACCCGCCCCTTCCACTCGACCGCAACCGCAATTGTCGTCCGACTGGAAACCGTCAAGCCGGTGACGCTGCGCGCACGCGCCTCCCACCGGTGTCGGAGCCTTTGTCCCGATCGCACCCGAGAGGCGTGCGCACGGAGGGTGAACATAAGGATGTTTCTCGTTATAAGGCCAGTTCAGGTCGGGGAAGTGAGGGCTCTTCGGGGGTAATTTCGTGAGCGGCTCCCCAGGGTGCCACCACACAACCACTCGTCCGGCGGTCCCCCCGACCGGACACAGAAGGAGACGCGCAGTGCTCAAGAAGACGCTCGCCACCAGTGCCGTGATCCTCGCCTCCGCCGGGGTCCTCCTCACCGCGGCACCGGCGGCCGCGAACGTCGGCACCTGGACCTCCAACTACGGTTCCGACTTCAGCGGCAACCTCTCCTACATCAACGGCCTGACGAACGGGAACGTGGGCTGCGGCAACTCCAACGCCGCCTTCGGCCAGTCCCTGGGCTCGTGCTTCAACACCGGGGTGATCATCCAGGACTGATCCGACCGGCCCCGCGGAGGGGGCTGACGGAGCGGGGTGCGGGGGCGGACGCGGTGTCCGCCCCCACACTCGTGCGCGGGGGCGGGTCGGCAGGTCACCGGCCGGGGAGGACTATCGTGTGCTCAGGCGCCCCGGCACGACGGGAACCGGACGCGCCTGACGCATTCGGACCACGAGGGGGCACACATGGAGACGACGCAGGGACGCCCCGCCCGACTGCGGGTCGGGGTCATCGGATCCGGACGGGTCGGCTCCGTCCTCGGCCAGGCCCTCGGCCGGGCCGGGCACAAGGTCGTCGCCGCCTCCGCGGTCTCCGACGCCTCCCGGGCCCGCGTCGCCGACCGCCTGCCCACCGCGCGCGTGCTCGAACCGGCGCAGGTCGCCGAGGCCAGCGACCTCGTCCTGCTCACCGTCCCCGACGACGCCCTCCCCGAACTCACCGAGGGGCTCGCCTCCACCGGTACCGACCTGCGCGGCAAGATCCTCGTCCACGCCAGCGGCGCGCACGGCTACGGCGTCCTGGCCCCCGCCACCCTCGTCGGCGCGCTGCCTCTCGCGCTCCACCCCGCCATGACCTTCACCGGGCGCGACGAGGACGTCGACCGCCTCGCCAACTGCGCGTTCGGCGTCACCGCGCCCGAGCAGCTGCGCCCCATCGCCGAGGCCCTCGTCGTCGAGATGGGCGCCGAACCCGTGTGGATCACCGAGGACAAGCGCACCCTCTACCACGCGGCCCTCGCCGGAGGCGCCAACCACCTGGTCACCCTGGTCTCCGACAGCGCCGCCCTGCTCGCCTCCGCCGGTGTCCCCGAACCCGGCCGCATGCTCGCCCCCATGCTCAGCGCGGCCCTGGACAACGCCCTGCGCCTGGGCATCCACGGACTGAGCGGCCCGGTCCTGCGCGGCGACTCCGGAACCGTCGCCGGGCACATCGAGCAGCTGCGGGAGAACGCCCCCGAGAGCGTGGCCAGCTACGTCGAACTCGCCCGTCTCACCGCCGACCGCGCCATCAACGCCGGAATGCTCAAGCCCGAGGACGCCGCGCGCCTGCTCGACGTCCTCCGCCGCTGAGGAAGCGCAGGGTCCGGCGCGCGCACGGCCGCCGCGACGCAGAACACCACCACGGGAAACCACCGATGACCGCATCCGCATCCGCACCCCGCTCCGCCACCTCCGGCCCCCTCGTCGCGCACACGCCCGACGAGCTGCGCCGCGCCCTCGCCGACGCCGGGCGCGTCGCCCTCGTCCCCACCATGGGCGCCCTGCACGAGGGCCACCGCAGCCTCATGCGCCTGGCCCGCGAACGCGCTGACACCGTGGTCGTCAGCGTCTTCGTCAACCCGCTCCAGTTCGGGCCGAACGAGGACTTCGACCGCTACCCGCGCACCCTGGACACCGACACCGCCGTGTGCGCGGAGGAGGGCGTCGACGTGGTCTTCGCGCCCGGCGTCGACACCATGTACCCCGCCGAACAGACGGTCACCGTCCACGCGGGCGCGATGGGCGACCGGCTGGAGGGCGCCTCCCGCCCCGGGTTCTTCACCGGCGTGCTCACCGTGGTCAGCAAGCTCCTGCACCTGGTCGGCCCGGACCTCGCGGTCTTCGGGAGCAAGGACGCCCAGCAGCTCGCCGTGGTCCGCCGCATGGCCGCCGACCTCAACATGCCCGTGGAGATCGTCGGCGCGCCCACCCTGCGCGACCCCGACGGCCTGGCCACCTCCAGCCGCAACGTCTACCTGTCCGGGGCCGAGCGCGCCAGCGCCCTGGCCCTGTCCCGCGCCCTGGAGGCGGGCCGGGCCGCCTCCGCCGGAGGCCCCGACGCCGTCCGCGCCGCGGCCCGGGCCGTCCTGGACGACGCGGCCGGGGCCGAGCCCCCCGTCGAGCTCGACTACCTCGCGCTGGTCGACCCCGCGACCTTCGCCGACGCCCCCGCCGACCACACGGGCGGGGCCGTCCTGGCCGTCGCCGCCCGCGTGGGCGCGACCCGGCTCATCGACAACGTGTCCCTGACCCTCTGAGCCGTCCCCCGTCCCTTCCGCCGTGATCTCGTAACTTATGGCGAGTCTCGACAGTCCAACCTCGCTGAGACGCAGGTCGGAACCCTCGTGGCACACCGGTAACGGTTCCGGTCAGTCCACAGCAGACCCCCACCCCGAGTCCCAGGGGAGGGCCGGACCCGTCGCACACCAGCGCCGCGTACCGGCGGCACCCCGGAAGAGAGAACCAGATGAGCACACCCCTCCAGACACGGCTCGACGCGCCCGAGCCGGGGTGGACGGTCGAGGCCGACGTCGCGGTCGTCGGCTCGGGCATCGCCGGTCTGAGCACCGCGCTGCGCTACGTCCAGCGCACCGAGCGCGGCCGGGTCGTGCTCGTCACCAAGGACCGCCTGTCCACCGGCTCCACCGCCTACGCCCAGGGCGGGATCGCCGCCGCCATGGCGCCCGAGGACGGGCCCGTCGCCCACATGGTCGACACCCACCTGGCCGGGGCGGGGCTGTCCGACCCCCACGCCGTCAACGTCCTGGCCGCCGAGGGCCCCGACGCCCTGCGCTGGCTCATCGGCCTGGGCGCCGAGTTCGACCTCGCCGAGGACGGCGCCCTGGCCCTCACCCGCGAGGGCGGCCACCGCGCCGACCGTGTCGCGCACGCGGGCGGCGACGCCACCGGCGCCGAGATCCAGCGCGCACTCGTGGCCGCCGTCCTGGCCGAGGAGCGGATCGAGACCGTCGAGCACGCCGTGGCCCTGGACGCCCTGCGCGACCCCGGCACGGGAGCGGTGTGCGGAGCCACTCTGCACGTCATGGGGGAGGGCGCCCGCGACGGCGTCGGCGCGGTCCTGGCCCCCGCCGTGGTGCTGGCCACCGGCGGCATGGGACAGGTCTTCGCCGCCACCACCAACCCGCCCGTGTCCACCGGCGACGGCCTCGCCCTGGCCGCCCGCGCCGGGGCGCGCCTGCGCGACCTGGAGTTCATCCAGTTCCACCCCACCGTGCTCTGGCTCGGCCCCGAGGCGCGCGGCCGCCAGCCCCTGGTCTCCGAGGCCCTGCGCGGCGAGGGCGCCTACCTGGTGGACGCCGGGGGCAGGCGCATCATGGAGGGCGTCCACGAGCTGGCCGACCTCGCCCCCCGTGACGTGGTGGCCCGCACCATCGCCCGCACGATGGCCGAGCAGGGCGTCGACCACGTCTACCTGGAGACCCGCCACTTCGGCCGGGCCACCTGGGAGAGGCGCTTCCCGACCATCCTCGCCTCCTGCCGCGAGCACGGCATCGACCCGCTCGCCCAGCCGGTCCCCGTCGCCCCCGCCGCCCACTACGCGTCCGGCGGCGCCGAGGTCGACATCGACGGCCGCACCTCGGTCCCCGGGCTGTGGGCCGTCGGCGAGGTCGCCCGCACCGGGGTGCACGGCGCCAACCGGCTCGCCTCCAACTCCCTGTTGGAGGGACTGGTCTACGCGGACCGGATCGCCGCCCGCCTGGCGGAGGACCCCGCCCCCCGGCCAGCGCGGGCCGAGGCCACCGGCACCGTCACGCCGCTTCCCGACCCCGCCACCGCCGCACGCGTGCGTACCCTGATGTCACGCCACGCCGGGGTGCTGCGCACCGGCGAGGGGCTCGCCGAGCTGACCGCCGAACTCGACGCCCTCGCCCGCCCCGGCTCCCCGGCCACCCCCGACGTGGCCGCCTGGGAGACCGCCAACCTGCTCACCGCGGCCCGGCTCGTGGCCGCCGCCGCGCTGCACAGGACCGAGAGCAGGGGCGCCCACCAGCGCGCCGACCACCCCGAGCCCGTACCCGGGTTCCGGATCCGACCCGTCGTCGTCCGACTGGAAGGGAACACCATCGTGACCACGGATGAGGACTGGACGCCCTCGCTGCCGCCCGCGCTCACCGCGGAGCTGGACTCCATCGCCCTCCCCCTCGCCGGTTCCCGCCTCTCGGGGCGCCCGAACACGGGGCGAAGCGGAGCGGAGCCCCAAGGCAAGCACAGCCCGGGCGCCCACCCGGACGCGCGCGCCGAGTTCACCCTCCCGTACACCGCCCCCTCGCAGTCCCACGTGGACCTGGTCCGCCGCGCCCTGTCCGAGGACCTCACGGCGGGACCGGGCATCGACGTCACCACCGTCGCGACCATCCCCGGCGACCAGGTGCGCACGGCGCACGTGGTGGCCCGCGCCGACGGCACCGTCAGCGGCCTCCCGCTCGCCGAACTCGTCTTCTGGCTGGTCGCCGACGGGGCCCTGGAGGCGCACCGGACCGTGGCCGACGGCGACGCGGTCAAGCGCGGCGACGTCCTGATGACGGTCACCGCGCGCACCCGCGACCTGCTCACCGCGGAGCGGACCGCACTCAACTTCCTCACCCACATGTCCGGAATCGCCACCGCCACCCGCGCGTGGGTGGACGCCGTGGCCGGTACCGGCGCCCGGATCCGGGACAGCCGCAAGACCCGTCCGGGACTGCGCGCGCTGGAGAAGTACGCCGTGCGCTGCGGCGGCGGGGTCAACCACCGCTACGGCCTCAGCGACGCCGGACTGGTCAAGGACAACCACGTCGTCGCCGCGGGCGGTGTCGGCGAGGCGGTCCGCGCCATCCGCGCGCGCTTCCCCGACCTGCCTTTGGAGGTCGAGGTGGACCGGACCGACCAGATCGAGGACGCCATCGCCGCGGGCGCCGAGGAGATCCTGCTCGACAACTTCACCGTCGAACGGCTCCGCGAGGCCGTCGCGCTGGTCGCGGGCCGCGCGCGGCTGGAGTCCTCCGGCGGCCTGACCCTGGACGTGGCGGGTGACGTGGCCCGCACCGGGGTGGACTACCTGGCGGTCGGGGCGCTCACCCACTCCAGCCCGGCGCTGGATATCGCACTTGACCTGTTGTGAGCGGCCCGGGTGGTGGAAGATTCCTTGAGAACACACCACTTCGACCACAGATGAGGCCCCCAGCATGCTGCTCGCGATCGACGTCGGCAACTCCGAGACGGTCTTCGGTCTCTTCGCATCCGACGACCTTCTCGAACACTGGAGGGTGGGAACCGACACCAGGCGCACGGCCGACGAGTGGGCCGTGGTCCTGCGGGGACTCGTCGACGGCAGCAGCCTGGGCCGCCCCGAGGACATCGACGGGATCGCCATGTGCTGCTCGGTCCCGTCGGTGCAGCACGAGATGCGGGACATGTTCCGCCGCCACTTCGGGGACGTCCCGGCCGTGATCGTCGAACCCGGGGTCAAGACCGGGGTGCCGATCCGGATGGACAACCCCAAGGAGGTGGGCAGCGACCGGATCATCAACGCGCTGGCCGCCAACCACCTCTACGGCGGCCCCGCGGTGGTGGTGGACTTCGGGACCGCGACGACCTTCGACGCGGTCAGCGCGCGCGGGGAGTACGTGGGCGGAGCCATCGCCCCGGGCATCGACATCTCCGTGGACGCCCTGTCCCGGCGCGGCGCCCAGCTGCACATGGTGGAGATCGTCAAACCGCGCTCGGCCATCGCCAAGAACACCACCGAGGCGCTGCGCTCGGGCATCGTGTTCGGGTTCGCGGGCCAGGTGGACGGGATCGTGGACCGCATGGTCGCCGAGCTCACCGACGCGCCCGACGACGTGACCGTGGTGGCCACCGGGGGGCTCGCCTCCATCGTGGTGGCCGAGTGCGAGACCGTCGACCTGCACGAGCCGTGGCTGACCCTCATCGGCCTGCGCCTGGTCTACGGGCGCAACGTCGGCTGATCCGTGCCCGGGGCGGGGGGAGCGGGGGGTCTTCCGCCCCGGCGGGCTCAGGCCCGGTCGTGCCGCTGCACGCGCAGCCGGGGAACACCTCGGCGAGGTGGTCGAAGTCGCGGTCGCAGTGCACGAGGACCGCGTCGGTGCGCAGGGCCACGGCCGCGATGAGGCAGTCGTAGAGCTTGCGAATCCTCTTGCCCCTGGAGCGGGCCTCACGGTAGATGCCCGCCGAATGGTGGAAGTCGAGCCTGTTGTCCAAGGACAGCTGGATCAGGCCGTCGGTGAGGCGTTGGAGGAACTCCTTGGTGAGAGGTGTGCCCACGGCTCGGCGAAGGGCGATGTCCACGGCTTCACGCTTGGTGCCCACCTGGAAGCGTTCCATGGCGGTAGTGACCAGTTCGTCGTCGATGTCAATGTTGGTGCGACTCATACACCCAGGTTGCGCCTGTTGCTGTGTGTAAGTGAGCGGTTGCCAGGGGTCCGCGCCCGCGGTGGTGCGGCGACCGGTCCCGGCCGCCGCGCCACCGCCCCCCGGTTCAGCCCGAGGAGGCGGTGCCGGGGGACGCCTCCGGCGAGGCGTCGCTCCGGAACAGGTCCGGCTCGATGTAGACCAGCGTGGCGATGGGCACCGCCGTCCGGATGAGCTCCTCGGCCTCGTTGATCGCCCGCGCGATCCGGCCCGCGTCGTCGTGCGCGTCCACGGCCACCTTGGCGGCCACCAGCAGCTCCTCGGGGCCCACGTGCTGGGTGCGCATGTGGATCAGCCGGTCGATGTCCTCGACCGACTCGATGGCCCGGCGGATGGCCCGCACGTTCTCGCTCGTGGCGGACTCGCCGATGAGCAGGCTCTTGACCTCGACGGCCAGCACGATCGCGATGATCACCAGCAGAACGCCGATGGCGGCGGTGCCCAGGCCGTCCCACAGGCCGTTGCCCGTGACCAGGGTCAGACTGACACCGGCCAGGGCGAACACCAGGCCCAGCAGCGCGCCCGCGTCCTCCAGCAGGATCACCGGCAGCTCGGGGGACTTGGAACGACGGACGAACTGCACCCAGGTCGCCTTGCCCCGGACCGCGTTGGACTCCTTGACCGCCGTGCGCATGGCGAACGACTCCAGCACGATCGCCACCAGCAGCACGGCCACGGGGACCCACTGCCAGGCCGTGATCGGCTCGGGGTGGGAGATCTTGTGCCAGGCCTCGTAGAGCGCGAACAGGCCGCCCAGGCTGAACAGCACGATCGCCACCATGAACGCGTACACGTAGCGTTCGCGGCCGTAGCCGAAGGGGTGCTCCTCGGTGGCGCCCCGGCGGGCCCGTCTGCCGCCGATGAGCAGCAGCGCCTGGTTGCTGGAGTCGGCGACCGAGTGGATGGACTCGGCCATCATCGACGACGAGCCGGTCAGGAGGTAGGCCACGAACTTCGTCGCGGCGATTCCCAGATTCGCGCACAGCGCCGTGACGACGGCTCTCGTGCTTCCCTCAACACTCACCAGTGGGGTCCATCTCTCGGTAGGTACTGCTCTCGGCTGCGAAGGCGCGGGGCAGGGCAGCGCAATACTAGTGATCCGCGACACGTCGGCGCCCACCGTGCCCCTCCCCGGGCGGGCCGCGGCCCGCCCGCCCGCGGGCGACGACCGGTCGGGCCGGACCGCGGCCGCCGGTAGGATCGTGCGCGTGAATGACGCGCACGACGACACCTACGACGACCTGCCCGAACAGATGCGGGTCCGGCGCCAGAAGCTGGACCGGCTGCGGGAGGAGGGCACCGACCCCTTCCCCGTGACCTTCCCGCGGTCCACGTCGATCGGGGCCGTGCGCGACAAACACCAGGGACTGGAGCCGGACACCCGCACGGGTGCGGAGGTCTCCGTCGCCGGACGCGTCATGCTCTACCGCACCGGCGGCAAGCTGTGCTTCGCCACCCTGCGCGACGAGACCGGCGACATCCAGATCATGCTGTCCCTGGACCAGGTGGGCCGGGAGCGCCTGGACGCCTGGAAGGCCGACGTCGACCTCGGCGACCACGTGGGCGTGGAGGGCGAGGTCATCACCTCCCGCCGCGGCGAGCTGTCGATCCTGGTGACCGGCTGGACACTGACCGCCAAGTGCCTGCGTCCGCTCCCGGAGAAGCACAAGGGCCTGACCGACCCCGAGGCCCGTGTGCGCCAGCGCTACGTCGACCTCATCGTCAACCCCGAGTCCCAGCAGATGGTGCGCCGCCGCTCGGCCGCCATCCGCGCGATCCGGGAGGGGCTCGCCTCCCGCGACTTCGTCGAGGTCGAGACGCCCATGCTGATGCAGGTGCACGGCGGCGCCACGGCGCGCCCGTTCACCACCCACATCAACGCCTACGACATGGACCTGTACCTGCGCATCGCCCCCGAGCTGTCCCTCAAGCGGCTGGTCGTGGGCGGCCTGGAGAAGGTCTTCGAGGTCAACCGGAACTTCCGCAACGAGGGCGCGGACTCCACGCACAACCCCGAGTTCACGATGCTGGAGTTCTACCAGGCCTACGCCGACTACAACGTCATGGCCGACCTGACCCGCGAGCTCATCCAGGAGGCGGCGCGCGCCGTGTTCGGCTCGACGGTGGTCGAGCGGGACGGGCGGACCTACGACCTGGGCGGGGAGTGGCCGCAGGTCACCCTGTACGGGGCGGTGTCCGAGGCGCTGGGAGCCGAGGTCGACCCGCGCACGCCGATCGACGAGGTCCGCCGCCTGGCCGACTCCCGGGGCGTGGAGTACGACCCCTCCTGGGGACAGGGCAAGCTCGTCGAGCACCTCTTCGAGGAGTTGGTGGAGCGCACGCTCGTCCAGCCCACCTTCGTGCGCGACTTCCCGGTGGAGACCAGCCCGCTCACCCGGCAGCACCGCGAGGACCCGCTGCTCACCGAGAAGTGGGACCTCATCGGGTTCGGCATGGAGATGGGCACGGGCTACTCGGAGCTGGTCGACCCGGTCGAGCAGCGCGAGCGCCTCACCCGGCAGTCGCTGATGGCCGCGGAGGGCGACCCCGAGGCGATGCAGCTGGACGAGGACTTCCTGCGGGCCCTGGAGTACGGAATGCCGCCGACCGGCGGTGTAGGAGTCGGTATCGACCGCCTGCTCATGGCCTTCACCGGAAAGAACATCCGGGAAACTGTCCTTTTCCCGCTTGTGAAGCCTTCCGGGGATTGAGCCGGAGCACCATGGGCCCGGATTTACCGGGGATATAACGGCATCGGTCGGATGACCGAAAGGCGGAGCGGGGCCGTCGCGCACGCGGTGCGGCGGCCCCGTCCCCTCCGCCGGGACAGGGCCCGCACCACGGGCTCCGTCCTCCCGGCCGGACAGGGCGGGCGAACCGGCGGACACGGATGCGTGTCCCGCCGGACAGTTCCGAGGTTTTTGCCGAGCGAGGCGGGGAGAAGGCGACCACTCTCCGCTCAACATTGTTTACGCAGGTCAATGTAGTCAGCGTATTTTCCCTTCCATTACTTTGTCACGGAAGGGCTCACTATAACTACACATGGTGATTTATCGGGTCTTGACGGTACCATCTCTGCGGCCTAGCGTGCTGTGAGCGGGTCGAGACCCGTGGAGTTTGCCGAAGTGGATCGAGAACGACGGTAAGCGGGGAGAGGGGCCGCCGGACGCGGTCCGCGCCCCCCGCGCGCATGTGTGCCCTCGGTGGAGTCTGTCCGTCCCAGCCTCCAGCGAACCGGCCCCTGCGACGTCCGTGCGCCCGCCCCCAGTCCCTGTGCCAGAGGGATGCGTGGGGGACAGCGGTGCGCCCGGGGGTATCCGTCGCGCCGGAAGCAGGGGAGACCCGTGTCCGGCGCGCTCGCGTCCACCAGGTGACGAGTCGATGTTCCGCACTCACATGATGAGGGAGGACGGAGTGGAACAGGCCACACTCGTACGACGCACCGCTGATGACCAGGGCACCCTTCAGACGAGGGAGCACCGGGAGAACGTGGTCCCCTTGCAGGCCCGCCCGCGTGAGACGGCTGTGAGCAGCCCCTACGCGCCGGTGGAACTGAACCACGAGGAACTCGAACTGCTCGCCGAGATCGCCACCGGTGTCACCACTGAGGTGGCGGCCCGGCACCTCGAACTCAGCGCGCGCACCCTGCGTCGCCGTATCCGCAACATCTGCGACGTGCTCGGCGTGAACACACCCATCGAGGCGGTCGTCTGGGCCGCGCGGCGCCAGCTCATCTGAGCCGTCCGCGGCACGGGGCCGCGGGCGCACGGCGGAGCGGGGCGCCCTCCGGAGGAAGAGCGCTCCGGTGGGCGCGGCACCCACCACGGCACCCACCGGAACACCGGTGGGTGCCGACGCGTTTTCGGACCGCGCGCGTCCGCCGGGCGCGGGGCCCGGGCGTAGTCTGGTCCGGCTATGCCCGTTCGCCATGTTCACGTGCGCCGCGCCAGGACGCGCGACGTCGCCGCCGTCCGACGCCTCGTCGACACCTACACCGTCGACCGGCGCGTGCTCTCCAAGAGCACCGTCAACCTCTACGAGGACGTCCAGGAGTTCTGGGTGGCCGAGGCCGAGGTGGCGCCCGACCCCCCGGACCCCGCCTCCCCGTCCGCCACACCCTTCCCCGGCGCCCCCGTGCCCGGAGCGGACCGCGCCGAGCCCCCCGTCGCCGGGACCGAGTACCGCGTGGTGGGCTGCGGCGCTCTGCACGTGCTCTGGGAGGACCTGGCGGAGGTGCGCACCGTTGCCGTCGACCCCTCCCTGCGCGGGTTCGGCGTCGGCCACCGGATCGTGTCCGCGCTGCTCGACACCGCTCGGGAGTTGGGCGTGCGCCGTGTGTTCTGCCTGACATTCGAGACCGGTTTCTTCGCCAAACACGGCTTTGCCCGGATCCAGGGCACGCCCGTCTCCTCCCGCGTGTACGAGGAACTCCTGCGTTCCTATGACGAGGGCGTCGCCGAATTTCTCGACTTGGAGCGGGTTAAGCCCAACACCCTTGGGAACACCCGCATGCTTGTGCACCTCGACGCGGCAACGTGAACCGCCCGGACCTAAAGGTTTTCGCGCTCACTCGGGACCAAGTTCCCCATACGGGCCGCAGCCGGGCCAACACCGCGTCCTCCCCGCGTCCGCGCAGCTTATGCACAACCGGATGGCGGGGCCGGGGAAGGGGGCGGGTAATGTGTACCCCGGGGGCAGGGTCCCGTCCACACGTTGAAGGAAGTTCCACGGAGCGGTGGCGAAGGGTCGGGATTTGACGCCGGTGGACACGGTGTTCCCCCGCGGACACACCAGGACGCCGAACGCACGGTCGGACATTGACCCCTCATCGGGTTTGCCGGAGGTGTCTCGGGTACGTCCGGTGTCAAACCGGGGGCAAACGATGTCTATGATGTCCGGTATGCGTTTGCCCGGGTGCCCGGCGAGCCATCCCCCAGGAGCAGCCGACACGGAGTCGGGTATTTGCTGCAATAAGTAACAACCAGGAAGGGTGGACGGCTTCGATGGGGAACTTTTTGTCGTCGGTGCTTCCCCCTGGACTGATCGACGTATTGTCGGCGCTCATCCCACCGGTGGTCGTCGGTGCCGTCTTCTGCACCTTCGTCGTCCAGCTGCTGCGCAAGGAGATGGCGCCCCGCCGGATGGACGGAAGCCTGGTCAGCAAGGACGGGGCCGCCGAGGGTGAGGGTGGGGGCAGGGAGGGTTCCGGGGCCGCAGAGCCGGGAGCCGCGAACGCGACGCCGATTGTCCAGGGTGGGGAACGCACCGAATCCGACGGTCGTTGATACGGTACTCAACCGATCACGCGCCCGCGGGGCGCGGCGAACCGGCCACGCGCGTGCGCGGGCCATCTCGCCGATCCCGCGCGCCTGTCGGCGACCCCCGAAACCCGAGACGGTGTCCGGGTGATTTCAGGCACGCCGGGAATTGTCTTCCGCGTTCTCGCGAGATAGCTTTACATTCAGGTGTGGAGACACCGCTCTTCTGAAAGGTTTGATTCCATGGCACAGAAGGTCCAGGTTTTCCTGGTCGACGACCTCGACGGCGGCGAGGCCGAGGAGACGGTGACGTTCGGTCTGGACGGCTCCGTGTACGAAATCGACCTCAGCGCGGGTAATGCGGCCAAGCTCCGTGAGGCCCTTACTCCGTTCGTCGACGCCGCCCGCAAGGCTCCGGCCAAGGCGTCCCGCAGCGCGGGCCGCCGTACCGGCAGCCGGAATGCTCCCAGCCGTGAGCGCAGCGCCGAGATTCGCGCCTGGGCGAAGGCCGCGGGCAAGCCGGTCAATGAGCGCGGCCGTATCCCCGCGGCGATCGTCGCCGAATATGAGGCCATCAAGGGCTAGGTTTGCCGCCGACCCCCGGTCACCGAAATGTTGTCAGGTCTTGATCGAATTACGGTCGGTACCTGCCGAGGGGAGACACCCGAACCCGACCATCCCGGGCCGCGGAGCGGCCCAGTGACACGGGATGCCAGGGGATACACCGGGCCCGCCGGGCCCTTCGGGCGGTACGGAGCACCGGACAGGGCTCCGCGCCGATGACAGCGGTCTTCCGGCCCTGCGGCTCCAGGCCTCCGCCGCCACACCCACGGGTTGGGCCGGACGGCGAGGCGGGCCGGGGCAGTCCGCCGGAGCGCCGCGACGCCGTGCCCGCGCGCGACCGCCCGCGCATGACGGGACCGCACGCGACGGGACCGCACGCGACCTCCCGGCGCCGGGGAAAGGCACTCGCTTCCGGTCCCGCGACCCCGGTCGCGGGACCCGAGCAGCACCCCTCCCGGCTCCGGTCGACGGCGCGCATTTTCCGCTTTCCCCGCCCGAACGGTCCGGTCGGAAGAACAACACGCGGCTTGTTCGCTCAGAGCCGATAACGCTTACACGTGCGCGGTCCGGGCACTCCTGTGACACAGGGAGAGCCTGGGCCGTTCGCCTTCGGCGTACAGGGAAATCTGACGCCGCAATTGGTAGTTGGATGTTGGGTGAACGCCCTATCGTCGGGGAAAGTCTCTGGCACGGACGGCTGCGGCCGACCGTACGGAGGCCTACGTCTGGTCGGCAGCCGGTCGACCGTTCGGACGGGTGCGACAGCGCTCCCCGGGGCGGTTCATCCCTGTGGGGCCGATATGCGGAAGAGTTGGGTCGGAGTGAACCGTCCCTGCCTGACCGCTCTGTAGAGGAGCGACGAGACATGTTCGAGAGGTTTACCGACCGCGCGCGGCGAGTGGTGGTTCTGGCCCAGGAAGAGGCCAGGATGCTCAACCACAACTACATCGGTACGGAGCACATCCTGCTCGGCCTCATCCACGAGGGTGAGGGCGTCGCCGCCAAGGCTCTGGAGAGCCTTGGTATCAGCCTCGAAGCGGTTCGGCAGCAGGTTGAGGAGATCATCGGCCAGGGGCAGCAGGCCCCGTCGGGGCACATCCCGTTCACCCCGCGGGCCAAGAAGGTCCTGGAGCTGTCGCTGCGCGAGGCGCTTCAGCTGGGCCACAACTACATCGGTACCGAGCACATACTGCTGGGCCTGATCCGCGAGGGCGAGGGCGTGGCCGCCCAGGTCCTGGTCAAGCTGGGCGCGGACCTCAACCGCGTGCGCCAGCAGGTCATCCAGCTGCTGCACGGCTACCAGGGCAAGGAGCCGCAGGCCACCGGCGCCTCGTCGGAGTCCACCCCCTCCACCTCGCTGGTGCTGGACCAGTTCGGTCGCAACCTGACCCAGGCCGCCCGGGAGAGCAAGCTCGACCCGGTCATCGGCAGGGACAAGGAGATCGAGCGCGTCATGCAGGTCCTGTCCCGCAGGACCAAGAACAACCCGGTCCTGATCGGTGAGCCCGGCGTCGGCAAGACGGCCGTGGTCGAGGGGCTGGCCCAGAAGATCGTCAAGGGGGAGATCCCCGAGACGCTCAAGGACAAGCAGCTGTACACGCTGGACCTGGGCGCGCTGGTCGCGGGCAGCCGTTACCGCGGTGACTTCGAGGAGCGCCTCAAGAAGGTGCTCAAGGAGATCCGCACCCGCGGCGACATCATCCTGTTCATCGACGAGCTGCACACGCTGGTCGGAGCGGGCGCGGCGGAGGGTGCCATAGACGCCGCCTCCATCCTCAAGCCCATGCTGGCCCGGGGCGAGCTCCAGACCATCGGCGCGACCACGCTGGACGAGTACCGCAAGTACCTGGAGAAGGACGCCGCGCTGGAGCGCCGCTTCCAGCCCATCCAGGTGGACGAGCCGACCATCAAGCACGCCATCGAGATCCTCAAGGGCCTGCGCGACCGCTACGAGGCCCACCACCGGGTCTCCATCACCGACAGCGCGCTGGTGGCCGCCGCGCAGCTGGCCGACCGCTACATCAGCGACCGGTTCCTGCCGGACAAGGCGATCGACCTCATCGACGAGGCGGGCTCGCGGATGCGCATCCGCCGGATGACCGCTCCGCCGGACCTGCGCGAGTTCGACGAGAAGATCGCCGCTGTGCGCCGTGACAAGGAGTCCGCGATCGACGCGCAGGACTTCGAGAAGGCGGCGTCCCTGCGCGACGACGAGAAGCAGCTCCTGGGCAAGAAGGCGCAGCGGGAGAAGGAGTGGAAGGCCGGCGACATGGACGTCGTGGCCGAGGTGGACGAGGAGCTCATCGCCGAGGTCCTGGCCGCCTCCACCGGCATCCCGGTCTTCAAGCTCACCGAGGAGGAGTCCTCCCGGCTGCTGCGGATGGAGGACGAGCTGCACCGGCGCGTCATCGGCCAGGAGGACGCCATCAAGGCGCTCTCCCAGGCGATCCGCCGTACCCGCGCCGGGCTCAAGGACCCCAAGCGTCCGGGTGGTTCGTTCATCTTCGCCGGTCCGTCCGGTGTGGGTAAGACCGAGCTGTCCAAGACGCTGGCCGAGTTCCTGTTCGGGGACGAGGACGCGCTGATCCAGCTGGACATGTCCGAGTTCATGGAGAAGCACACCGTCTCGCGGCTGTTCGGCTCCCCGCCCGGGTACGTGGGCTACGAGGAGGGCGGCCAGCTCACCGAGAAGGTGCGCCGCAAGCCGTTCTCCGTGGTGCTCTTCGACGAGATCGAGAAGGCCCACAACGACATCTTCAACTCGCTGCTCCAGGTGCTGGAGGAGGGACGTCTCACCGACGCCCAGGGTCGCATCGTCGACTTCAAGAACACGGTCATCATCATGACGACCAACCTGGGTACCCGGGACATCTCCAAGGGCCAGGCCATGGGCTTCGCCAAGGAGGACGACGCCCAGACCAACTACGAGCGGATGAAGGCCAAGGTCAGCGAGGAGCTCAAGACCAACTTCCGGCCCGAGTTCCTCAACCGTGTGGACGACATCATCGTCTTCCACCAGCTGACCGAGAAGGAGATCTTCCAGATCGTGGATCTGATGATCACGAACCTGGACGGCCGTCTCAAGGAGCGGGACATGGGGATCGAGCTGCGCCCCAAGGCCAAGAAGGTCCTGTCCGAGCGCGGGTTCGACCCGGTGCTGGGCGCCCGCCCGCTGCGCCGGACGATCCAGCGGGAGATCGAGGACCAGCTGTCCGAGAAGATCCTGTTCGGCGACCTCAAGGCGGGTCAGATCGTGGTGATCGACGCCGAGGGCGAGGGCACGGACGCCAAGTTCACCTTCAAGGGCGTGCCCAAGCCGGCCGAGGTGCCGGACACGCCCGAGGTCGAGGAGTCGGCCGCGGGCAAGCGGGAGTAGTACCGCCCGGTCGCACCTGACATCGGGGGCACCCCTTCGGGGGTGCCCCCTTCGTCGTGGGGACGGGACGTGTCCGGCGGACGCCGCCCGTCGCACAGCGGGGTGTGTGGCCGCCGGACATGTTCTAAGGTGCGAACGTGACTCATCCAGATCCCCGACAGCACGATCCGTGGCAGGCGCGGCAGCCGCAGCCCGGACCCGCTCCCCACGGTCCCCGGCCGGGTGAGGCGTCCCCAGGACACCACGGCGCGGTCCCGCCCGGCGGCCCTTCCCCGGTCGGCGGGCCGCCTCCCGGAGGCCAGCCCCCGGCCGGCGGGCCGCCTCCCCCGGGGCAGTTCCCCCCAGGGCAGTTCCCCCCGGGCGGAGCGCCGCCCATGGGGCCGCAGGGACCCCACGGAGGTCCGCCCGGCCCCCAGGGTCCCCACGGCCCCTACGGCCCGCCCGGTCCGCACCCGAACCAGCCCCAGCCGCGTAGGAGGGGCGGGACCGGCCTGATCATCGGGGCCGTCGTCCTGGTCGTCGTCCTCATGGCGGGCGGCGGGATCGCCGCTGTGTCACTGTTCTCCGGCGGCGGTGGCGGTGGCGGCGCCTCCGCGGAGGGCGTCGGCGAGGTGCGGTACTACGAGGGCCTGTCCAGCGAGCACGTGGACGAGGGCGAGACCGTCGACTACGAGATGTTCCCGCCCGCGGGCGGAGCGCACTACCCGATCTGGCAGAACTGCGGCGTCTACGACCAGCCCCTGCGCTCGGAGTACGTCGTGCACGCCCAGGAACACGGCGCCGTGTGGATCGCCTACGACCCCGGGCTCTCCCAGGCCCAGGTCCAGACCCTGGCCGGGTACTACTCGCCCGGCGACTACCTGGTGGTCAGCCCCGTGGAGGGCCTGCCCGCCCCTGTGGTGGCGTCGGCCTGGGGCTCCCAGATCCTCCTGGAGGACCCGGAGGACCCGCGCCTGGCGGAGTACCTCGTCGAGTTCGTCCAGGGTGAGAACACCCCCGAACCGGGCGCGCCGTGCAGCGACGGCCACTCCGGCACCGAGGCCGACCCCGCGGGGGAGACCGGGACCGCCGCGGCGCGGTACTCCGACCCGCGGACCTGAGGAGCCCCCGGCCGCGTCGTCCGGGGACGGCACCGGAGCAGGACGCGCCCGCCTCCCGGCCGCTGACCGAAGGCGGAGCCGGTCCGGGACGCCGTGCGGCGACCGGCCTGCCCGGGCCGGGGCGCGCTCAGCCCGGCAGGGCGTACCGGCCGTCGTCCAGGGGGTCCACCAGGCCGTCGGAGACCAGCGCGTCCAGGGCCCGCTCGCGCTGGACGGGGTCGTCCCAGACGACGTCCAGCGCGCCCTTGGGCACCGGGTGGGCGGAGTCGCGCAGCACCGCCAGCAGCCGTCCGCGCACCTGCCGGTCGGTGCCCGCGTAGGTCTGGCCGCGTCGGGGCGGGCCGTCGTAGGCGGGCTTGCCCGCGAGCCGCCAGGCGCACTGGTGGGCGATCGGGCAGTCCGCGCACGCGGGCGTGCGCGCGGTGCACACCAGCGCGCCCAGCTCCATGACGGCCACACCCCAGCGGGCGGCCACCGAGGGCGCGGACGGCAGCAGGGACTCGGCGAGGGCGGTCTCCGCCTTCGTCTGTGTTTTCGGCGGGTACTGGACCCCGGTTTCGGCTCTCGCCAGGACACGTCGAACGTTCGTGTCCAGAATGGCGTGCCGTTGACCGAACGCGAAGCTCGCCACCGCCGCGGCGGTGTAGGCGCCGACGCCCGGCAGGGACAGCAGGGTGGCGTGGTCGTCGGGGACCCGCCCGCCGTGCTCCCCGGTGATCGCCACCGCGCACGCGTGCAGGCGCAGCGCCCGGCGGGGGTAGCCGAGCCGGTTCCACATGCGCACCGCCTCCCCGGAGGGCTCCCGGGCCAGGTCGGCGGGGGTGGGCCAGCGCTCCATCCAGGCGCTCCAGGCGGGCAGTACGCGCACCACGGGCGTCTGCTGGAGCATGATCTCGCTGACCAGGACCGACCACGGGGAGGCGTCGGGCCGACGCCAGGGAAGGTCGCGGGCGTGGCTCTCGTACCACGCCAGAACCGGGGTGCTGTAAGGGTTATCGCTCATCTTTAACTGGGAATCGGCGGGTTGAGTAGGTGAGGTACACGCAAAACCGCAATACTACGGCGCATGGCGTCAAGTACCGGACAACCAGGAGCCGTCAGCCGCGAGACCTACTGGAAGCGGCGTGCCTTCGTGCTGGCCGGGGCCCTGCTGGTGCTCGCGCTCATCGCGTACGCCTGCCGTCCCTCAGGCGACGGGAGCGGCGAGCCGACCCGCTCGGACGCGGGCATCGAGGCCTCTCCCAGTGTCTCACCCACCGAGCCCTCCGCGGACGCGAGCGAGGAACCCGGGGCCGACCCCTCCGAGGGGGCGCGGGAGAGCGCCGACCCCTCCGAGGGCGCTGAGGACTCCGAGGGCTCCGACGGCGCCGCGGCCGGTGACGGCGGCTCCGCCGGGGGCGGGGAGGGCGGCGAGGTGCCCGCTCCGGAGCGTCCCGAGGACCTCTGCCGCCCGCAGGACGTCGTGGTGACCTTCGAGTACGCGGAGGAGGGCCAGGAGGTCTACGGCGCCGGCGTCAACCCGGGCTTCAGGATCACCGTGGTCAACACCGCCGAGCAGACCTGCACCGTGGACGTGGGCGGCGGGGCCATGGAGATCCGCATCCACTCGGGTGACGACCGGATCTTCTCCACCGCCGACTGCGCGGAGAACAAGAGCGCGGAGAAGCGCCAGATCAGCAGGGGCGTCCCGCACGAGTACACGTTCACCTGGGAGCGGCTGCGCTCCTTCGAGGACTGCCGCGGCACCGACGCCTCGGCCCAGCCCGGCTGGTACCGGGCCAACCTGCACGGGGACTACGCCGGGGACCAGCCCGAGCTGCCGTTCCAGCTCAAGGCCTGAGCCGCCGCACGACACGGGGCCGGGGGACGCGCGACCCCCCGGCCCCGCGGTGACGGTTCCGCGATGCGGAGGGCCCCTTTACGCCACCGGAGTTGGGGGATACTCTTCCTGCGGTTGGGAGCGCTCCCAAGCGGGCGCTCCTCCGGGGGTGCCCGCTCTCGCCTCCCAGGGAGTCTCCACTGGCGCCCCATGGGCCGACACGGAGGAGGGCGCGGCGATGCGCTACCGCGGACCGGCGGAGCTGACGGTCGTCCGCCACGGGCAGAGCGTGTTCAACGCCGCCCTGGCCGCCGCCGCGCGCGACGGCGGGCGCCTGGACGCGGCGGACCTGCCCGCGCGCAACGCCGACGTGGACCTCACCCCGCTGGGCGAGCGCCAGGCCCGCGCCGTGGGCGCGGGCTGGTTGGCACCCCTGCCCGGCGACCGGCGGCCCGGCGTCGTGTTCTCCTCCACCTACCTGCGCGCCCGCCGCACCGCCGGGCTGGCGCTGGAGGCGGCCGGGCTGGACCTGCCCGTGCACCCGGACGAGCGGCTGCGCGACCACGACGGCGGCCCCTTCACGTTCATGACCCCGGCCATGGTCGACGAGTACGACCCCGGCGAGGCGCCCCGGCGCCTGGCCGACCGGACGCACCACCGTCCCGAGCGCGGTGAGTCCCTGGCCGACGTCCTGCTGCGGCTGCGCTCGTTCCTGCGCGACCTGTGCGCGGAGTACCCGGGCGAGCGTGTGCTGCTGTTCGCCCACGAGCCGGTCGTGGTCCTGCTCCGGGGGATCCTGGAGGGCCTGGAGGAGGCCGAGGTGTGGCGGGTGAGCAGGGGGGAGCCCGCGGCGGCGGCCTCGGTCAGTCGTTGGACGGCCGACGCGGGGGGAGACCTGCGGCCCGACGGCTACGGAGTCGTGGGGCACCTGGCGGGAGTGTCGGCACGGGGGTGACGGGGACTCCGACATAACCCCTATTTCCTTGCTTTTCGCCCGGAAATCGGGCCTGGCCGGAACCCCGGCGCAGGGAAATTCCGGCGACCTCGCGGAAAAGTGGCAGCTTCGCGTAATGGTTCGATTACCATCCGTGCTGTCTGGAATCCGCACGTCCCTGGAGGCTGTCGTGAATAGCACCGTCCCGGCCCTGGCCGCCGCTCCCGTCCTCGCCCTGGCGCTCGCCGTGCCCGCGCACGCCGCTGAGGCGGCGCAGACCGGCGACAACGGCTACATCCTGCGCGTCCACGGCCTCACCAGTGGCGAGACGCGGGAGGCCACGCTGGTGTGCGCCCCCGTCGCCGCGGGCACGCACCCCAGAGCCGAGGAGGCCTGCGAGGCCATCGCCGAGGCCGGTTCGCTGGCGGAGGTCAGGGGTGAGGAGCAGGCCTGCCCGTTCGTCTACGACCCGGTGGTCGCCGTGGCCTACGGCACCGAGGACTACCGGGAGGAGTTCTCCAACGAGTGCGTGCTCATGAGCGAGAAGGGCGCGGTCTTCGACTTCTGACGCGCTGGCCGGAAGCGCCGCCGGTGCGGCGCGGGGCCCCGGACCGTGATGTTCTTGTACTCAGGGCGTCCGCCAGTGGTTGCTCGACCCGGGCGCGCTGGCGCTCAGTCCTCGTCCCGGGGGGCGCGGGCCCGCCGGGACCGCCGGGCCACCCGGCTCAGGGCCTCGCTCAGCTCCTCCACCTCGTGGACGCGGATGCCCGGGATCGGGTCGCCGAAGTGCTTGGGCACGACCGCCTCGGTGAAGCCGAGCCGCTGCGCCTCCGACACCCGGCGCCGCACGCCGCTCACGGTGCGCACGTCGCCCGCCAGGCCCACCTCGCCGATCGCGATGAAGCCGACGGGCAGCGCGACGTCGTTGTTGGAGCTGGCCGCCGCCATGGCCAGCGCCAGGTCCACGGCGGGCTCGGTCAGCTTCACGCCGCCCACCGTGGAGGCGTACACGTCCATGTTGGCCAGCTTCATGCCCGTGCGCTTCTCCAGCACGGCCAGGATCATGTTCACCCGCGAGGTGTCCAGGCCCGAGGTGGCCCGGCGCGGCGCGGGCAGCGGGGTCGGCGCGACCAGGGCCTGGACCTCGGTGATGAGCGGTCGCCGTCCCTCCAGGGTGACGGTGACGCACGTGCCCGGGACCGGGTCGGTGCGCTCGGTGAGGAACAGTCCGCTCGGGTCGGGCAGACCGACGATGCCGGACTCGGTCAGCTCGAAGCAGCCGATCTCGTCGGTGGGCCCGTAGCGGTTCTTGACCGCGCGCAGCAGCCGCAGCTGGGAGTGGCGCTCGCCCTCGAAGTGCAGCACCACGTCCACCAGGTGCTCCAGCATCCGCGGACCGGCGATGGACCCGTCCTTGGTGACGTGGCCGACCAGGACGGTGGCGATCCCGCGCTCCTTGGCGATCTGGATCAGGGCGCCGGTCACCTGCCGGATCTGGGTGACACCGCCCGGGACGCCGGTGGTGTCGGGGGAGACCATGGTCTGCACCGAGTCCACGATGAGCAGCCGGGGACCGACCGCGTCCACGTGGCTGGCCAGGGAGGCGATGGAGGTCTCGGCGGCCAGGTAGAGCTTGTCGGAGAGCGCGCCGAGCCGCTCGGCGCGCAGCCGCACCTGTCCGGCCGACTCCTCTCCGGTCACGTACAGCACGGGCCCCTCGGCCGCGCGCATCGCGGCGACCTCCAGCAGGAGGGTGGACTTGCCCACGCCGGGCTCACCGGCGAGCAGCACCACGCCGCCCGGGACCGCGCCGCCGCCCAGCACCCGGTCGAGCTCGTCGACGCCGGTGGGGACGGCCTCGGCGCTCTCCACGCTGATCTCGGTGATGGGCCGGGCCCGGGAGGTGACGGGCGCGGGCGCGACGGCGGAGGGCGCGGGGGCGCCGGCCTCCTCGACCGTGCCCCAGGCCTGGCACTCGCCGCAGCGCCCCACCCACTTGAGGGTGCTCCATCCGCACTCGGCGCACCGGAACGTGGTCTTCGCTGCCTTCGCCATGGTGGCAACGCTAGCGGCTCCCTGGGACAACCCCGCCGGAAGGAGTAAAGGGACCTTTCGGAGACACATGAAAGTTACCTACGAGTTAGGGGCCTTCTCCCGTAGGGCGTGTTAAAGAATTCCTAGGGTCCGACAGCTCCAACGCCCCCGCTCCACGGAGAGGAAACCCGCGTGCCCCGTACATCCGCCACCGCCGCGTCCCGATTCCCGCGCCGTGCCCTGGCCCCCGTGGCCGCCGCCGCGCTGGGGTCGGTGCTCCTGGCCGCCGCACCCGCCACCGCCGAGACCGCGCAGGCGCCCGCCTTCGACAGCTACGTCTCCCTCGGCGACTCCTTCGTCGCCGGTCCGCTCATCCGGGAGGAGCGGGTCAGCAGCAGCATGCCGCTGCTGGGCTGCCTGCGCACCTCCAACAACTACCCCACGATGCTCGCCGAGCGGCTGGGCGTCACCGACTTCACGGACGCCAGCTGCTCGGGAGCGGTCGTCAACGACCTCTACGAGCCGCAGTTCGACGACACGCCGCCCCAGTTCGACGCCCTGACGCCGGAGACCGACCTGGTCACGGTCGGGATCGCGGGCAACGACTTCGGCTTCTCCGAGGTGCTCCTGGAGTGCGCCAAGCAGAGCCTGACCAACCCGCTGGGCGACCCGTGCGCCGAGCACTACGGCGACGAACTCGACCAGCGCGTCGAGGACCTGCGCCCGGTGGTCGCGGGGGTCTACGCCGACATCGCCGAGCGCAGCCCCGACGCCACCGTCCTGGCCGTGGGCTACCTCCAGATCCTGCCCGAGAGCTGGGGCTGCTGGCCGAGCACGCCCATCGCGGTGGGCGACGTGCCCTTCCTGGACGAGGCGCAGACCTCGCTGAACGCGATGATCGCGGAGGAGGCCGAGGCCCAGGGCGCGGTCTTCGTGGACGTCTTCGAGCGCGGCCACGACGTCTGCCAGTCCTCCGACACCCGCTGGGTGGAGGGCCTGATCCCCGAGAACGGGGCCCCGGTGCACCCGAACTACAAGGGCATGGTGGCCACGGCCGACTTCGTGGGGGCCGAGCTGGGGGTGCCGGTGCCCGTGGACGACGCCGCGTAGCCCAGGGTGATCGACCTCCGAGGAGGGGAGCCCGTTCGATGGTGACCTGACCGCTTTCGTCCTCCGAAGGTCAAGGACTCTTTACCTTCTTTGATGGCTGATCGAACTACGGAGAGTGACATATCGCGTGGTCTGTGTGACGAATGGTGAGGGCGTCGCGACAGGGAGATCCGCGTCACAGTGACGTGGGCGCCGCGGCGCTCCGAGCGAGAGCGGGAGAACCACCGTCATGCGAATACCGCGTCACCACGAGCAAACGCAGGCCTGTCGTTCCACGGACCCGGGGCGGCAGGCCTCGCCCGTTTCTCCGCGCCGGAGCGGCGGGCGCGCGCTCGCCGTCGCCGCGCTCACCGCGGCCGCCCTGACCGCCGGTACGGCGCCCGC
Source organism: Nocardiopsis deserti (assembly GCF_008638355.1). NCBI lineage: Bacteria > Bacillati > Actinomycetota > Actinomycetes > Streptosporangiales > Nocardiopsidaceae > Nocardiopsis > Nocardiopsis deserti. Next base: position 391,163 of record NZ_ML703347.1, read on the forward strand.
GCTCGCCCAGCCGCTCCAGCCGCCGCAGCCGGTGCGACCGGCGCAGCAGGCCGCGGCCACCGCGCAGGACTCCGCCGGACCGCGACGCGTCCACCTGTCCCTGGCCACGTCGACGGTGGAGGACGCCATCAGCGCCGCGGAGTCGAAGAAGGGCACCCCCTACCGCTGGGGAGGCACCGGCCCGAACGGCTTCGACTGCTCGGGACTCGTGCAGTGGGCCTACAAGCAGGCCGGGGTGGAACTGCCCCGCATCGCCCACGACCAGGTCGGCGCCGGAACGCGGGTCCCCTACTCCGACGCCCGCAGGGGGGACATCCTGTACTGGGCCGACAGCGGCGGCTACGCCTACCACGTCGCCATCTACCTCGGCGACGGGCGCATGATCGACGCGCCGAACTCGGGGGACCACGTCCGTGAGCGGGGCGTCCACAAACACGATCTCGCAGGTGCCGTGCGGCTGTGAGACGGGCAGGCCTCGCGCAGCGCGCTGACGGCCGCCCCGCACGCCCCGGGGAGTGAACCCGGCCAGCCCCGAGCGGCACCCCTGCACCAGGTGCCCCGCCTCCACCGCGACACGGCCGCGTGGTCCCGCGCACGGACCCGACGGCGGCGCGGCAGGCACGGAGGGCGACACGACCCGCACGACCGCCCCGACGACGTGGCGGTCGGCAACCACGAACCAGGGCTCCGCGGGTGCACCCGCGGACCCCTTCACCACCGTCGCGCGACGGGGACCCGCACCCTCCGTGGGGGAGGGCGTGGGGAGAACGGCACGCCGCGTTCACGCGGGCGGTACGCACACGAGGCGCGTTAGCGCATAGTCTGGGTCGCGTGAGCCCTATCCAGGTCCCAGACGCGCCCGTCGTCCTGTCGTCGGCGTCGGTCTACCCGGAGAAGACCCCGGCCGCCTTCGAGATCGCCGCGAAGCTGGGGTACGACGGCGTGGAGGTGCTCGTCTCCTCCGACCCGGCAAGCCAGGACATCGACCTCCTGCGGCGCCTCTCGGACTACCACCAGATCCCCGTCACCGCGGTCCACTCGCCCTGCCTGGTCCTGACCCAGCGCGTGTGGGGCAGGGAGCCCTGGGGCAAACTCGTCCGCTCCAAGGAGATGGCCGAGGCCCTGGGCGCCAAGACGATCGTGGTGCACCCCGCCTTCCGATGGCAGCGCGACTACGCCCGTGAGTTCGAGACCGGTATCTCCCGTATGCAGGACGAGACCGACGTCGTCTTCGCGGTGGAGAACATGTACCCGGTGCGCGTGCGCGACCGCGAGGTCGTCCCCTACGCGCCGAGCTGGAACCCGCTCGACCGGGACTACCCCGACGTCACGCTCGACCTGTCGCACACCGCCATGTCCGGCTCCGACGCCATGGACATGGCCAAGCGCCTGGGCGACCGCCTCTCCCACATCCACGTGGCCGACGGCATCGGCGGCCAGAACCTCGACGAACACCTCATCCCCGGGCGCGGACGCCAGCCGGTGGGCGAGCTCCTGGAGTACCTGGCCGGGAACGGCTTCGGAGGCCAGCTGGTCCTGGAGGTCAGCACCCGCAAGGCCCCCGACCGCCAGGCGCGCATGCGCGAGCTGGCCGAGGCCCTGGCCTTCACCCGGCTGCACTTCGCCCGGACCGCGGGCCCCGGCGACCGGACGCGCGACCGCCGCGAGCGCATCGCGCTGCTGCGCCGCGCCCCCTCGGAGCCGCCCCGCCGCTTCGCGGTCGACGAGGGCGGCACCGTGGACGACAAGGGCGTCGTCGACCCCGAGTGAGCCCGGCCCGCCGCAGGGCCGGGGCGCACCGGGAGTCCACGGAGTGGGACGCGGTGTCCACGCGGGGTAGTCCGTGCCGTTAGCGTGGAGGTATCCGCAGGAAGGACCCTTCATGATCGCCATCATCGGTGCCGGGAAGATGGGCGAGGCTCTGCTCGCCGGAATGCTGGCCAAGGGCCACGCGCCGGAGGACGTCCTCGTCACCGAGCCGCGCGAGGAGCACGCCGGGGAGCTGCGCGCCCGCTACGGGGTCGATGTGGTCCCGGCCGCGGACGCGGCCAAGCGCGCCGACACCCTCCTGCTCGCGCTCAAGCCCCAGGACATGGTGGCGCTGCTGGACGACCTGGCTCCGCGCCTGTCCTCCGCCTGCCTCGTGATCTCCGTCGCGGCCGGGATCACCACCGCCGTGCTGGAGGAGCACCTGTCCGCCGGGACCCCCGTCGTCCGGGCCATGCCCAACACGCCCGCCCTGATGGGGCAGGGGATGACCGCGATCGCGGGCGGCGCCCACACCGGAGAGTCCCACCTGGACCGCGCCGAGGCGCTGCTGGGCACGGTCGGCGAGGTCATCCGCGTGGGCGAGCAGCACATGGACACCGTCACCGCCATCTCCGGCAGCGGACCCGCCTACTTCTACTTCATCGCCGAGACGATGATCGAGGCCGGTGTGGCGATGGGGATGCCGCGCGCCACCGCGCAGAAGCTGGTCGGCCAGACCATCACGGGCGCCGCCGCCATGCTCAACGGCTCGGGCGAGCACCCGGTCGTGCTGCGCGAGGCCGTCACCTCGCCGGGCGGCACCACCGCCGCCGCGCTGCGCGAGCTGGAGCGGCACGGTGTGCGCACGGCCTTCACCGACGCCATCGAGGCGGCCCGGGACCGTAGCGGCGCGCTCTCCGGCAGCTGACGCGCTACCCGGAACCGGTGGTGGTGTGACGCAAGGGGTTCCGACCCCGATGATCTTGTACTTGTAGCCGATGTCGGCGTCCGAACCTCGCTGCAAGTACAAGATCACGGCGGACGAGGCGAGGGGAGATGGCCGGAAGCGGCCCGTCCTGCGGGGTCCGTCGTCGGCGGTCCTGGGTAGTGTCTTTGGTGAAGGGTGTACACGGCCCCCTCGGTCCCGTACGCGCGGGATCTCCCCCATCTCCCGATCCCAGGGTCCTCCATGACTTCTTCCCCTCCCCCGCCCGACCCTTCCCAGCCGCCCGGCGGAGGCTTCCCGCCCCCGGGACACACGCCCTCAGTCCCGAGCGGCGGCAACCCCACGGGGGGCAACCCCGTCCAGGGCGGTCCGAGCGGCGCCAACCCCACGGGGGGCAACCCCGCCCAGGGCGGTCCGAGCGGTGGCAACCCAGCCGGAGGGGCCTTCCACGGCGGTGCGCCCGCCGGGGGCACGCCCGCGGGCGGGATGCACTCGGGCGGTGTGCCCGGTCCGCCCCCGGGCGGGATGCCCCCCGGAGGGAGGCCTCCGACGGGGCCGCCCCCCATGGGGCCGCCCCCCGGCGGTAGGCCGCCCGGCATGATGCCGCCTCCGGGCGGCATGCCCCCCGGCGGCATGCCCCCGGGGCAGTTCGGCCCGCCGCCGCCCCCGAAGCCGCCCAGGCTCGGCCTGTTCTCCTCCCCGTCCGCGCTGCGCACCTCGCTGCTCAACGCCTCGGGCATGGGGGCCGGATACGCCTACCTGCGCCAGTGGCCGTTCTTCGCCGCCGCGCTCGTCATCACCCTCGGCCTGCTGGTCACCGCCGCCGTCCTCGGCGCCGCCGACAACCTCCTGCTGTGGGTGTCGATCTTCGCGGCCTGGTTCGTCGCCGCGGCCGTGCACGGCCTGTTCGCGGGGCGCTCCCGCGACGAGCGCCTGCTCGGCGGGGGAGAACAGCCATCCAGGCGGGCGCTTCCCCTCTTCACCGCCGCCGGGCTGGCGGTCGCCCTGCTGGCGGCCCTCACCGGCGTGTGGCAGGCGGGGGAGTGGCGGCTGCGCGTCGCCGACGCCGCCCACGCCCGCGGCGAGTGCGGCGCCTCCGAGGCCGTCGCCGCCTACGGGAGCGTGGAGGACCTCTTCCAGCTCTCCTTCTCCCCGTCGCTCATGTCGCGCGCCCGCGCGGGCGCCGAGGCCTGCGCGCTCCTGGAGCGCGCCCAGTCCGACGTGGCCGCCGAGGAGTACGGGCAGGCCCTGGACTCCTACGCCGCCTACTTCGAGCACCCCTCCGCCCGCTGGAATGACACCGACGGCGAGGTCGCCGACATCCACCTCTCCTACGCCGCGGACCTGGTGGCCTCGGCCGAGGAGGACTTCGGCGGAGAGGTCACCGACGAGTACCGCGAGAGCATGCGGCGGGCACACGAGATCTACATCGTGATCCCGGTGGACTACGAGGGCACCGAGGCCGCGGGCCAGGTCCCCACCGCGCTCACCGAGCTCTACGGCACCGGCACCGCCGAGTACGCCGCCGAGAACTGGTGCGCGGGCTTCGACCAGATCGACATGTTCTCCGACCTGGCCTGGGACGCCGCTCCCGAGATCGCCGAGCGCATCACCACCGAGCGCCCCGACGCCGCGTTCAACTGCGGCTGGGAGAGCGTGGACGGGGGCTCGCTCGACACCGCCGACGAGATGGTCGTCCTCCTGGAGACGGAGTACCCCGACCACGAGACCGACGAGGTCGAGCGGATGGTCACCCACATCGGCGCGGGGCGCATCGAGGAGAGGATGGACGCCATGACCTCGATCGGCGAGGTCGACTTCGCGCCCGCTCCCACCGGCGGCTCCGGCAGCGACAAGAGCGTCCTGGAGATCACCAACAACACCCCGTACGAGATGCAGTTCCTCTACGTCGGGCCGGACGCCGTCCACGAGGAGATCATCACCCCCGCGTGCGAGAACTGCGAGGTCTACAGCTCGCCGCCCACGGGCAACTCCTGCTTCGACGACGGCGAGGTCATGCGCGTCGAGCTCGAACCGGGCGAGTACCGGGTGCTGCTCACCTCGAAGGACTCGCTCTTCGGGGCGGCGCCCCTGCACGGCACCGTCGACTTCTCCGGAGGCGACCTGTACGAGTCCTGCTACTTCGTCACCGAGTAGCCCGGACGCCGAGGCCCGGACAGCGCGGTCCGGCACGGGGATCGGCCCCGTGCCGGACCGGGCCATCCAAACCCCGGGGTTCGTCCACGCGTGCGGTTGTGCGTACTGTGTGCTTCGGAGCACGCACACCTGAAACGGGGGTCACCACATGGGAGGGCGCACGTCCTGCTCGCTTCGGGTGGCATGGGACGACGGACTCACGGCCTACGACTTCGGTCCGCAGCACCCGATGGCGCCGATACGCGTCGAGCTGACCATGGCGCTCAGCCGCGAGCTCGGCGTGCTGGACGCGCCGGGGGTCGGACTCCTGGACGTCGAACCGGCCTCGGACGAACTCCTGTCCCTCGTGCACGATCCCGCCTACATCGAGGCGGTCAAGCGCGCGGGCCGCACGCTGGAACCCGACGACGCCCACATGCTGGGCACCTCCGACAACCCCGTCTTCAAGGACATGCACGACGCCGCCGCGCTCATCTCCGGCGCGTCCGTGGCCGCCGCGCGGGCCGTGTGGAGCGGGGAGACCGCGCACGCGGCCAACATCGCGGGCGGCCTGCACCACGCCATGCGCGGCAACGCCTGGGGTTTCTGCGTCTACAACGACCCGGCCCTGGCCATCGCCTGGCTGCTGGAGCAGGGGGCCAAACGCGTCGCCTACGTGGACGTGGACGTCCATCACGGCGACGGCGTCCAGAACGCCTTCTACAACGACCCGCGCGTGCTCACCATCAGCCTCCACGAGTCCCCGGCGACGCTGTTCCCCGGCACCGGCCAGGCCTCCGAGACCGGCGGCCCCGACGCCGAGGGGTACGCGGTCAACGTCGCCCTCCCCGCGGGCACCGGGGACAACGGCTGGCACCGGGCCTTCGACGCCGTCGTGCCGCCGCTGCTGCACGAGTTCCAGCCCGAGATCCTGGTGACCCAGCAGGGCTGCGACACCCACGCCCTGGACCCGCTCGCCAACCTCACCCTGAGCGTGGACGGCCAGCGCCGCGCCTACGCCGAGCTCCACGAGCTCGCGCGCAAGACCGCGGGCGGCCGGTGGCTGCTGTTCGGCGGCGGGGGGTACGGGCTGGTCCACGTCGTCCCCCGCGCCTGGACCCACCTGCTGGGCGAGGCCGCGGGCCGCCCCATCGACCCCGACACCGAGACCCCGCAGCGCTGGCGCGACTTCGTGCGACAGCGCACGGGGGAGCTGGCGCCGCTGTACATGACCGACGGGCGCGAGGTCGTCTTCGACCACTTCGTGGACGGCTACGACCCGGGCGACCCGGTGGACCGGGCCATCCACGCGACCCGGACCGCGGTCTTCCCCAGCCACGGGATCGACCCGAGCCTCTAGGGAGCGGACCTTCCGCTCCGCCGTGACCCGGGCCGCGGATCGCGGATCCGGTGTCGGCAGGGGTTCAGGGGGCTCCGAACAGCTCACGGGACGGCTCCCATAACACCCCGGTGTCGACCGGTGTGAATTCCGGAGGAGCCGCGCGTGTCGCGTCCGAAGCGGGTAGGACAGAGGTTGAATACCGGGCGAACAGGAGCAGGCGTCGTGGTGGCCGCCCAGCGTGGCGCACGCTCGCTGCGCAGACGAGGAAGGGGAGCGCCAGGTGACGCCGCCGACACGCGCTGAACTGATCACCTATCTGGTGCGCACGGGAATCGCCGGGCACGTCGACACCCCGCGACAGAACAACCTGCGGCACTACCGGCGGCTCGTCCAGAAGGACCCCTACCACCAGTTCGGCCTCACCTTCTCCCACGACTGGACCTTCTCGGAGGTCCTGGCGCTGATGAGCAAGCGCTGCGGTGTGGTGGCCGACGAGGACTACGTGTGGGGGATCGACACCATCGACCCCGACCTGACCATCGACGCCCTGGAGGCCCTCGCTGACCGGCTGGCCCTGGCCGCCGAGCGCCGGGAGCGGGTCATGTTCGCCACCGGTCACCCGCGCAACCTCCGCGAGACCTACCGCGCCTGGAAGGACGCCCTCGCCGAGCGCGGCTGCCAGATCATCACCGCTGGTGGCGGATATTCCTACGAAGTGACCACAGAACGCCCTCCGAACCGAAGGATCGTGGTGTGGGAGGACGACATAGCCATCGTCACGGACGGTCGCCTCGCACGCCACAGCCACCACCCCTTCGCCATGCGTGCCATCCTCGGGGACCTCGCGGACCGCGGTGAGGCATGGCCGCAGTTGGTCATCGCCGATCACGGGTTCGCGGGTGCGGCCGGTGAGGCGGGAGTGCCCGCGATGGGCTTCGCCGACTGCAACGACCCCGCCCTCTTCCTCGCCGAGGCCGAGGGGAAACTACTGGTCACGGTGCCTTTGGACGACGGTTACCTGACCGAGGACTACGCCCCGCTGCGCGAATACGTTCTCGCACGAGCCGGTCTCCTGTGAGTGGGGAAGACCATTTATACCCACCGTTAAACCTCATCCGACCCGCCATCAACACATAGCGCCGAAGACAGCCCCAACGGCCTTTCGCTGAGGCGAACTCGGCTCTACTCTGAAAACGGACGTGTCAGTAGTGACAGCGTGACACGCTGGCGTGGTTTGGGGCGGGCACACCGGGGTCGCCGCCGCACACCGCGCCGGTCCCAAGGGTAGACAATGCTCACGTCCGGGAATGAGGGCGTCGAAAGATGAACGGGAGCAAGCCGCCTCTCGAAGAGGTCAGGTTCCTGACCGTGGCGGAGGTAGCCACGATCATGCGTGTGTCCAAGATGACCGTTTACCGAATGGTGCACTCGGGAGTTCTCCCCGCGATTCGCGTGGGGCGTTCCTACCGGGTCCCCGAGCGGGCCGTGCACGACTACCTCCGCGAGGCTTTCGTCGAGGCTGGTTGACGCAGGGCCCGGCCGACCGGGGCCGTCCCCCGGCCCCCGGTCAGCCGACACACCCGGGGGGCGGTGTCTGACGGCCACCGCCCCCACCGGGGTCTCCACCCTCCGCCGGGGTCCTCCACCCCCTCACCGCGCGCCGTCCGGCGCACGACGGGGCCGTCCCCACCCCCACCGGCCGCGGTACCCCCTTGTGCCGGGGCGGCCGAACGGGCTCCAGGGCATCTACTACACTTTGTCGTTGTTGTAGTCCGCCCTGTTCACACCCCGTTCGCGAGGTCCCCTCGATGCCCAGAACCAGCACCGGCACGCGCCGAGGCCGTGCCGTGCCGCGCCTGGCGGCGGCCGGACTGGCCGCCGTACTCGCCCTGACCGGCTGCGCCGGGGGCAACGAGATCCAGGCCAGCGACGAGGAGAACCGCTTCATCTCCGGAGACGGAAGCGCCACCGCCTTCGAGACCGCCGACCGCACCGAGGCGCCCGAGGTCACCGGCACCACCCTCGACGGCGAGGAGGTCTCCCTCAGCGACTACGAGGGCGGCATCGTCGTCCTCAACGTCTGGGCGAGCTGGTGCGGCCCCTGCCGCGCGGAGCAGCCGGTCCTGGACGAGGTCCACACCGAGTACGCGGAGCTGGGCGTGGACTTCCTCGGTGTGAACATCAAGGACGACGAGACGGCCGCGCGGTCCTACCAGGCGAGCATGGGGGTCCCCTACCCGAGCCTGTACGACCAGCCCGGTGCGGTGCCCCAGGCCTTCCGCGACACCGTGCCCCCGCGCTCCATCCCCAGCACGCTCGTCATCGACCCCGAGGGCCGCATCGCCGCCCGCGTCATCGGCCCGACCACCTACGGCCAGCTGACCGAGCTGCTCAACCCGCTGGTGGTCGAGTTCGACTTCGGCGACCCGGAGGAGCGTCCCCGGGTCGCGGAGCAGGAGGCCGAGGAGACGGCGTCCCAGGAGGAGGGCGGCTCCGGCGGTGCGGACTCCGCAGACCCGGGCCCGGGCGACGCGGAGGACGACGGCGGGTCCGGGGGCGAGGGCTGATGGACCCCATCGGCACCACCGTCCTCACCGGCTCCCTCCTGGCCGCGATCCCGCTGGCCCTGGCCGCGGGCCTGGTCTCCTTCCTCTCGCCCTGCGTGCTCCCGCTCGTGCCCGGCTACCTGTCCTACGTGACCGGGATGAGCGGCACCCAGGTCCGCGAGCGCACCGCCTCGGCCGCGGGGGGCGGCACCGCCACCGTCGCCGACGTCGACGCCGAACTGGCCTCCCGCCGCTGGACCATGGTCACGGGCAGCGTCCTGTTCATCGCCGGGTTCACCCTGGTGTTCGTCGCCGTCGGCGGCTTCATCGGCTGGCTCGGCGAGCTCCTCATGGACTACACCGACCCCATCACCCGGGTGCTCGGCGTCCTCACCGTCGTCCTGGGCCTGGCCTTCATGGGCGTCATCCCGGGCTTCGGGCGGGAGCTGCGCTTCCACCGCCTGCCGCGGGCCGGACTGGCGGGCGCGCCGCTGCTCGGCGTCCTGTTCGGCCTGGGCTGGACCCCCTGCATCGGGCCCACCCTGGCCGCCGTGCAGACCCTCGCCTTCGTCGAGGGCGGCGCCGGGCGCGGCATGCTGCTGTCCCTGGTCTACTGCGTCGGCCTCGGGCTGCCGTTCGTCCTGGCCTCCCTCCTCTACCGGCGCGCGCTGGGCACCTTCGACTGGCTCAAGCGCCGCACCCGCACGGTCACCGTGATCGGCGGGGCCATGCTCGTCCTGGTCGGCCTGGCGATGGTGACCGGGCTGTGGACACAGCTGACCATCGCCATGCAGGGCTGGGCCGCCGACTTCCAGACGGTGATCTGATGAGCACGACCGCGAACGACCAGGGGACCGGAACCGGTTCCCACGACGAGGAGAGCGCCCGGCCGAGCCCCAGGGGCCTGGGCGCGGTCGGCTGGCTGCGCTGGATCTGGCGCACCCTCACCTCGATGCGCACCGCCCTGATCCTGCTGTTCCTGCTGGCGGTCGGGGCCATCCCGGGCTCGATCCTGCCGCAGAACGTGGTGAGCGTCGACGAGGTCAACACCTACTTCCAGGAGAACCCCGAACTGGCGCCCTGGCTGGACCGGTTCTACCTCTTCGACGTGTTCTCCTCGCCCTGGTACGCGGCGATCTACCTGCTGCTGTTCGTCTCCCTGGCGGGCTGCGTGCTCCCCCGCGCGCTGGCGCACGCCCGCGCGGTGCGGGCCCGCCCGGTGCGCACGCCCAAGAACCTGGGCCGGATGCCCTACGCGGCCTCGTTCACCACCGACGCCGACCCCGAGACGGTGCTGGAGCAGTCCCGCAAGGTCCTGCGGCGCTACCGGGCCGAGCGCTACGGCGACTCGCTCTCCACCGAGACCGGCTACCTGCGCGAGGCCGGGAACGTCCTGTTCCACCTGGCCCTGCTGGGCCTGCTGCTGGCGCTGGCCGCCGGGTCCTTCCTCGGCTACCGCGGCAACATGCTCCTGGTGGAGGGCGACGGGTTCGCCAACACCCTGACCTCCTACGACGCCATCTACCCCGGACACTGGACCGACACCGACTCCCTGGAGCCCTTCTCCATCCACCTGGACGACTTCGAGGCCTCCTTCATCGAGGACGGCGACCTGCGCGGGCAGGCCGAGTCCTACGTCGCCGACCTCACCTACAGGGAGACCCCCGACGCGCGGGAGGAGCGGCACCGGCTGGAGGTCAACCACCCGCTGAGCGTGTCCGGCGTGCAGGTCTACCTGCTCGGCCACGGGTACGCGCCGGAGTTCGAGGTGCGCAACGGCGAGGGCGACGTGGTCTTCGACCAGGCGGTCCCCTTCCTGCACCGGGACACGGCCTCCTACACCTCCGACGGCGTGGTCAAGGTGCCCGACACCGGGGGCGAGCAGCTCGGCTTCGTCGGCGTGTTCCTGCCCAGCGCGGTGGAGACGTCCGAGGGGGAGCTGGTGTCCAACTTCCCGGGCGCCGAGAACCCCCGGATCACGCTGGAGGGCTACCAGGGCGACCTGGGCCTGGTCGACCCGCAGTCGGTCTACCAGCTGCGCACCGGCGGCATGGAGGAGCTCGGCAGCTCCCCCGTGATGGAGATCGGGGACACCTGGGAGCTGCCCGAGGGCGCCGGGTCGATCACCTTCTCCGGCTACAAGGAGTACGTCAGCCTCCAGATGAACCGGGACGGCGCGCGGCTGCCCGCGCTGACCGCGGCCTCCCTGGCCGTGGCCGGGCTGGTCATCACCCTGTTCGTCCGTCCGCGCCGCGTGTGGGTGCGCGCGACCAGGGGCGGGGACGGCCGCACCCGTGTGGAGCTGGCCGCCCTGGGCAAGACCGAGGCGGCGGGCAACAACGTGGAGTTCCACGAACTCACCACGGAACTCGCCGGACGGCTCCGGAGCCGGTCCGACGGGGACCCCGGCTCCGCACCGGACAGCCCTCCGGGCCCCGAGCCGGACCTCGACCCGGACCCGGCTCCGGGCTCCGACCCCCATCCGCCATCCGACCCGCCAGAGTCGACGACACAAGGGAGTGACCGGTGACGTACACGCTCGCCGCACAGGTGGACGAGGTGATGACGTCAGTCAGTGACTCGTTGATCATCGCGATGATCGTCACGTACGCGGCTGCGCTGTTCCTCTTCGCCATCGAGGCCGCCTACGGACGACGCACCAAGCTCAGGGCCGGTCGGCTCATGCCGGTCAACGCCGGCGCCGAGTCCGGCGCCGACGACGGCATCGAGGTCAACGTCCGCAGCACCGAGGCGGAGGCCAGGGCCTCCCAGAGCGTCCTGGGCAAGATCGCCCTGGGCGTGACGACGTTCGGCTTCGTGATGGGCGTCGCCCAGATCATCGCCCGCGGCCTGGCCGCCGGGCGCTGGCCGTGGGGCAACATGTTCGAGTTCGTCGTGGCCCTGTGCCTGGTCGCGGTGGGCGGTCTGCTCTTCGCCTCCTACCGGTACCAGGCGCGCTTCCTGGGCGCGTTCGTGCTGGTCCCGGTGCTCGTCCTGCTGGGCATCGGCGTCCGCTGGCTGTACGTGGACCCGGGCCCGCTCATCCCCGCCCTGCACTCGTACTGGGTGCCCATCCACGTGACCGCGACGATCATCGCGGGCGGCGCCTTCATGGTCTCCGGCGCGGCCGGTGTCACCTACCTCGTGGCGCACCGGGCCGAGGCCAAGCGCGCGCTGGGCGAGAAGGTGGCCGGTATCGCGGGCCGCCTGCCCAGCCCCGAGCTGCTGGACCGGATCTCCCACCGGTTCATCCTCTTCGCCTTCCCGCTGTGGACCTTCGGCATCATCGCCGGTTCCATCTGGGCGGACGAGGCCTGGGGCCGCTTCTGGGGCTGGGACCCCAAGGAGGTCTGGTCGTTCATCTCCTGGGTGATCTACGCGGCCTACCTGCACGCCCGCGCCACCGGCGGCTGGCGCGGGCCCAAGGCCACGTGGATCAACGTGGTGGGCTTCGCGACCATCCTGTTCAACTTCTTCGCGGTGAACTACATGTTCAGCGGTCTGCACTCCTACGCCTGATCCCGACTGACGCACGGGGCCCCGCCACGGCGGGGCCCCGTTTGCTCCGGGGCTCCGCTCCGCCCCGTGTCCGGGCGTCCGGAGAGCGGGAACCCTCGCCGCCTCCCGTGTGATGGCTCGTTCCTCGCGGCCCCACGTCCGACGCCTCCAGAACCCCGCGGGTGCCCGGACGCGCCTGCCCGGGGGCTCCGCCCGCCCGTCGCCCGCCACCGCCCGCGGGGGCGCTTCGCGCAGGGGCGGGCCACCGCCCCCAACGGACGCTACGCGCGGTGCCCCCCGTGTTCAGGCGGGCGGGGGAGCGGTGGACCCGCGCACCACCAGGCGGGTGTCCAGGGTGACGGTGCCGGGGGAGTCCTCGCTGCTGATGCGGTGCAGCAGCAGGTCGATGGCGGAGCGCCCGGCGGCGGCGGTGGGCATGTCGACGCTGGTCAGGCCGCAGTGGCGGGCGGTGTGGGTGTTGTCGACGCCGACGACGCTGAGGTCGCCGGGCACGGACGCGCCCAGGGCGCGGAGCTCCTGGACCAGACCGAGGGCGACCAGGTCGTTGTAGGCCAGGACGGCGGTGGCGCCGAGGGCCAGCACCCCGGGGGCAGCGGCGGCACCGCCCTCCTCGGTGGGCTGGTTGGGGCCCACGTTGTGCAGGACGAGGCCGCGGCGCAGGGCGGCCTCCTCCGCCGCGCGCTCCAGGCGCTGGTTGGTCCACGACGCGCGCGGGCCGGTGAGCAGGGCGATCTCGCGGTGGCCGAGGGAGGCGAGGTGGTCCACGGCCTGTGCGGCGCCCGAGGCCACGTCCATGAGGACGGCGGGCAGCCCGACGGGCTGGCGGTTGACCACGACGAAGGGCACGTCGGCGCTGAGTTCGGCGATCAGGCGGTTGCTCAGGCGCGGCGCCACCAGGAGCGCGCCGTCCACCTGCGTGGCCATGGAGCGGATCAGCTCCTCCTCCACGCGGGCCTGTTCGTCGGTGTCGGCGACGAACACGTGGTGGTCGCTGCGGCGGGCGTGGGCCTGCGCGGCCTTGATCAGGGGCGGGAAGAAGGGGTTGGCGATGTCGGCGACGATCAGCCCCAGGTTGCCGGTGCGGCGGGTGGACAGGGCGCGCGCGGCGCGGTTGGGCCGGTAACCCAGGGCGCTGGCGGCGGCGAGCACGCGGGTCCGGGTGTCGGGGTTGACCAGGTGCGCGGCGGAGAAGGTCCGGGAGACGGTGGAGACGTGCACCCCGCTCGCCAGGGCGACGTCCTTGATGGTCACGGCCACCCGTGGCCTCCTTCAGTGGGGAACGGTTCGAGGTTACTGGCAACCGGTTGTGGTTGACCAGTGCGTGCTTTGGGGGGCGGTGCCTGGTTTTCCGGGGTTTTCCGGGGTGGGAGGGGTTGACGCGGATCCGACTCCTGGGAGATGTTCTTGCAACCGTTTGCAGTTTCCCCCCTGAGGAGCAGAACCATGCGCAGGCTCGTACTCCCTCTGAGCGCGGTGTTGGTGATGACCGCGGTCGCTCCCGTCCAGGCGGCGCCCGACGTGGGCAGGCAGGTCCTGCCCGAGGGCGACGGCTGGGCCTCGGCCGGAGGCGGGACGACGGGAGGCGCGGACGCCTCCCCGGAGAACGTCTTCCGCGTCTCCACAGCACAGGAGTTCCGCGAGGCGGTGAGCGGCGACGAGCCCAAGATCGTCCACGTCGAGGGCCTCATCGACGCGAACACGGCACCGGACGGCACGCCCCTGTCGTGCGGGGACTACGCCGTGGACGGCTACACGCTGGAGAACTACCTGGCCGCCTACGACCCCGAGGTGTGGGGCTGGCAGGACCCCAGCGGCCCGCTGGAGGAGGCCCGCGAGGCCTCGTCCGCCGCCCAGGCGGAGCGGATCCGGGTGGAGGTCGGCTCCAACACGACCGTGGTGGGGGCCGGGGACGGCGCCGAGATCACCGGGATGAGCATCCGGGTGGTGGGCGCGCGCAACGTCATCCTGCGCAACCTCACCCTCTCCGACACGCACGACTGCTTCCCCGGCTGGGACCCCGGCGACGGCGGTGAGGGCAACTGGAACTCCGAGTACGACCACCTGGAGGTCTCCGGCTCCACGAACGTGTGGATCGACCACAACACGTTCGACGACGGCGACAACCCGGGCTCGGAGCTGCCGGAGTACTTCGGGCGCAGGTACGAGGTGCACGACGGCCTGCTCGACATCGTGCGCGCCAGCGACCTGGTGACGGTGTCGTACAACCACTTCGACGGCCGCGACAAGGCCATCCTGGTGGGCAACAGCGACGGCCGCACCACCGACCGCGGGTACCTGCGCACCACCTGGCACCACAACCACTTCGACGGCCTGGGCCAGCGCGCGCCCCGCGTGCGCTACGGGCAGGTGCACGTCTACAACAACCACTACACGGTGGCCACGGACCTGTACCAGTACAGCCTGGGCGTGGGCTTCGAGTCGCACCTGTACGCGGAGAACAACCTGTTCGACCTGCGCGACGGCATCGGAGCCGGGGAGGTCGTCGCCAACTGGGGCGGCACCGACATCGTGGAGCACGGCAACGCGGTGATGGAGGACGGCCGCGGGCGCGTCACGGAGGTCGACCTGGTGGAGGCGCACAACGACGCCTACCCCGACCAGGCGCTGGGCACCGACCTGACCTGGGTGCCGCAGTACTCCACGCGGGTGGAGCCGGTGCACGCGGTCCGCGGCGTGCCGCGTGAGGCGGGCGCCGGACTGCTCTGAGCCCGGCACTCCCGGCGTGATCACGTGGCGAGGGGCGGGCCCGCCCGGTCCCGGCCGGGCGGACCGCCGCCGCTACAGGGGCTGGTCGTCGACCTTGATGTCCCACTGGACGTCGGTACCGTCGACGGAGGTCGTCGTGACGGTCACGCCGTAGTTCATGCCGCCGTCCACGAGGTTGCAGCGGATCTCGGCGCCCACCTCCGCGGGGAGGCCCTGGGGGCAGGAGAAGTCCTCGGGGGCTTGGCCGACCACCTCCTCCAGCTGCGCGGCCGACTGCTGGGCGACCTGGTCGGCGGGGACGACTCCGTCGCTCGCGGCGGCGCCGTCGTCCCCGCCGGCGCCCTCGCCCGCGCCGCCATCCGCGGCGCCTTCCTCGGCGGCGCTGTCCCCGGTCGGGGCGTCGTCGACCTTGACGTCCCACTGGACGTCGTCACCGTCGACCGAGGTGGTCGTGACGGTCACGCCGAGGGTCTGGCCGTCGGCGGTGAGCTCACAGCGGATCTCGGCGCCCACCTCCGCGGGGAGGTCCTCGGCGCAGGTGAGGTCGTCGGGGGTCTGGCCCACCTGCTCGGCCAGCATCTCGCTCGACCGTTCGGCGACCTGCTCGGCGTCGACCGCGGCGGGGCCGCCGGCGCTGAACTCGAACGAACAGCCGGTGGCCATGAACAGGGACACCGCGCCCAGCATCGTTCCGGTGATGATTCGACTACGTCCGGCCTGCCGCATCGCGGCCTCCTCAACTCTCGGTGACACGTGCAGGGGTCTGGACGCCGAACGCGAAGAGCGGGTTCCGGGGCCGGTGGCTTCGATGCGGGGATGTGACATCGACGTTTGGTCCGTTCGGCCGGTGCCCGCGAGGAGAGCGCCGGGGCGGAGGGCGGGGCTCCGGACTCCGCCCGCGCCCCGACGGCGACGCCTCCGGTCAACACGCCGGTACCGCTCCGTACCTGGCTCCGTACACAACGGTGGGGGCCGCCTCCTGTCGGGCGGCCCCCACCTTCGTCATGCGCCGGTCCGGGTCGGTCGTGTCCGGGTCAGTCCTCCGGATCGATGCGCCGGTTGAGTCGTCGCAGGAACTCGGGGTCGTCGTCCGGTCCGAGCGGGTGCGGGCTGCCCGAGGGCTTGGTGAAGTCGGACGGGTCGAGATCGTCGGCCGAGGCCGTGGTCTGTTCCGGGGAGGGCGCGCTCCCGCGGGGCGCGGCCGCCTGGCGCGGGCGGCCGAGGAGGAGCCACAGGACGGCGCCGACGGGCACGAACAGCACGATGACGAACACCCACAGCACCTTCGGCAGAGTACGCACCTCAGAGGAAGGGGTGGTGAGCGCGTCGAAGAACGCGTACACCCAGAGAACGATCGATACGAGCGTGATCAGGCCACCAAGCCACACCATGGTTCCAGCCTAACTCTTGCAGTCGACTCCTCACGGTCGGGACACCGGGCCGGAGGGCAGGGGGAGACCGCGGGGCGGCTGCCCGGCCGACGGGGCGGCCGGAAAGCCCCGTGGCTCCTGGAGCCCTGGCTCCCGCCGGATGGGCTGTCTCGGGGCGCTCGGTCTCAGGGCGCTCTGACTCAGGGTGTGCTCTCGCTCGGCTCCCCGAGCAGGAGGGCGCGCACCTCCGACTCGCGGAAGCGGCGGTGCCCGCCCGGAGTCCGGATGCTGCTGATCCGCCCGGAGGCGGCCCAGCGCGTGACGGTCTTGGGATCAACCCGGAAGAGTGAGGCCACTTCCCCGGGGGTCAACAGGCGTTCGCTTGCTCGTTCCACCTTCACATTCCCCCAATCGTGCCCGCCTCGGACTGTGGGGGCGGCGGGCGTTTGATCCCCTAGTGTGCACGAGTTGGACCGTTTCCTCCCTAGTTTTCGGAGAAATTGCGGTGTTGGGGGGAGGAGTACCGGATATGTGACCGGAACGTGATGTTCGGACCCTGCTGTCGGGATTGGAAACATCCCATGACTATGCGAATCGTGTTCGCCTATGTCCAGTTCCCCTGTGCCGCAGGCGACACACCGACCCGATGCCCGTCGCAGCGGGCACGCCCTTAACCTGGAGATAAGGACCTGTGGGACGCCGTCAGCCCGACCCGTGCCGGGTGTGGGAACGTCCGGACACAGGTGTTGACCGGGCGTTCCGCGCCGCCGATGGGCGTAGCGACCAATCTAGTCCAGGTAATCGTCTGTTGTGAGGCTTTTGGATGCGTAGCTTGCTGACCTATACCGCCGCCCGCCTGGGGCTGTTCGCGGCGGCCTTCGGAGTGGTCTACCTTTTCGGCGCCCGTGCGTGGATCGCCCTGATCCTGGCCTGGTTGGTCAGCGGCCTGGCCTCCTATGTCCTGCTGTCCGGGATGCGTGACAAGATCTCGGCGGGCGCGGTGGAGCGGATGGAGCGCCGCAAGGCGGGCAGCGTGTCCGAGCGCCTGTCGGCCGCCTCCGCCCGTGAGGACGGCTTGCAGGAAGCACCGGCCCAGGAAGCGGCGGACCGGGAGGCGCCGGACCACGGGGAGGCCCCGGCCGGGACGGACGCCGACGCCGGCTCCGGTGCCGAGGAGGCCAGGGCCGGGAAGGGCACGGAGGGCGAGGACGCGCCGACCGCGGC
Source organism: Nocardiopsis deserti (assembly GCF_008638355.1). Lineage (NCBI taxonomy): Bacteria > Bacillati > Actinomycetota > Actinomycetes > Streptosporangiales > Nocardiopsidaceae > Nocardiopsis > Nocardiopsis deserti. The sequence goes on from NZ_ML703347.1 coordinate 408,722, forward strand.
CAGGGAGTCCTGACCGGGCGCCGCGCCCCCGCACATCCCGGCCGGGGACTGCCGGTGCTGTCCCCGCATCCCGGCCGGGGCCGGATTCCGCGCTCCCGTGCACACCGGCCCGCGTCCGTGTGCCCCGACCGGGGCGACCGGCGCCTCAGCCCGTGTCCGCTCCGTCCGGCGACCGGTCCGACCCCGACCCGCGCCTGTCGATGCCCTCGGCCGCGCGGCCCACGAGCGGCGGCAGGACCGCGGCCAGGTAGAGGGCCGCGCACACCAGCAGCACCGGCGCCGCTCCGAGCAGCCCGGCCGCCGCGCCCGCCACGGGCGCGCCCAACGGCGCCGCCATCCGGGCCAGCGCGCCGATGGTCGCCGTCCCGCGCCCCACGGTGTGGCGGGGCAGGCGCTCGAACAGGACCGCGCTCAGGATCGGGTTGAGCACCCCGCCCGCGAGCCCGCACAGGCCCCACACCGCCAGGACCGCCCACAGCGGCACGTCCAGGGCCAGCACGAGTAGCCGGGGCGGCCCGGCCAGCACCAGTCCCGTGAAGAACACCGCCCGCCGGGGCAGCAGGTGCCCGACAGCCGTGGCCGCGAGCGAACCCGCCACCGAGGCCGCGCCCATCACGCCGCCCAGGAGCCCGACCACCGCGGGTCCCATGCCGTTCTCGTCCACCCACACCGGCAGCAGCACCGACGCCACGGACATGTCGATCATGTTGGTGACCGCGAGCACGACCACCAGGCCGCGCAGGGTGGCGTCGCCCCAGACCGCCCGCCAGCCGGTGCGCAGCCTCGCCAGGTAGCCCGCGTCCGCCTCGGGGTCCTCGCCGGGGGCGGGGCGGTCCCCGGGCTGGGTGACGGCCAGCACCGCCGCCGCCGCGGCGAGCAGCGCGGCGTTCGCGTACAGGGCAGGGAGCGCGCCGAGCAGGGACACCAGTCCGCCCGCGACCACCGGACCGACGGTCGTGGACAGCCGGTCCACGGTTCCGGTGAGCCCGGTGACCCGTTCGAGGCGCGTCCCCGTGCGTTCGGCGACGGCCGGGGCCATGGAGACCTTGGCGGCCTCGGCGGGGCCGGTGGCCAGGCCGATCACGGTCACCAGCGCCAGGAGCACGGGGAAGGACAGCAGCCCGGCCGCGTGCAGCAGCGGGACGCAGGCCACCGCCGCGGCGGCGACGAGGTCGGCGCGCACGCTCACCGCGCGCTGGCCCATGCGGTCCAGCAGCGGTCCGCCCAGCAGCCGGGCCAGGGTGTAGGAGCCGATCTCGAAGAAGGCCACCACCCCCATGGACGCCGGGTCGCCGGTGGTCTCCAGGACGAACCAGGGGATGGCGATCATCGCCAGCCGCGTGGCGGTGTAGCACAGGGCCTGGGCGGCGACCAGCCCGCCGACGCCCCTCACGTCCCCGCCTCCCCGACGCCCCTCCCGGCGTCCTCTCCGTCCGGGTTCCGGTCCTCGGGGTCGGGGAAGGCGGCGAACTGGATGTGCACCGGCCGGCTGCCGGGGGCGCCGGTCTCGCGCGCGTAGCGGTCGAAGAGCGCGCGGACCTCCTCCCGGAAGGAGGTGAGCTCGTCCAGGGTCAGCTCGGTGCGCCGCCCGGACATGACCTGCGCCTCGCGCCAGCCCTCGGGCTGGGCCGCCCACATGTTGACGGCCGCGGCCAGCTCCTCGCTCCAACTGGCGGCCAGGGCCATGCGCACGGCGGTGCTCAGCTCGGGCTCGTCGGTGTCCAGGTGCTCGGGGAAGCGGAAGCCCCTGTGCCGGGAGCGCCACCAGCGCTCCCGTGAGGAGCCCAGGGAGGGGTCCTCCTCGATGAACCCGTGGGCCTCCAGCTGCCGCAGGTGGTAGCTGGCCGAGGCCGAGGAGACGTCCAACCGCTCCGAGACGGTCTTGCCGGTGGCGGGTCCGCGCTGCTGGAGGAGGTTGAGGACGCGGATGCGCAGGGGGTGGGCCAGCCCACGAAGGGAACGGGCGTCGAGGGTCGCCGCGCGGGCGAAGGGATCGGGGACGGGGCTTGGGCCCGGGTCGGGGGTGCGGTCGTCGGCTCGCTCGTCGGCTCGGTCGGGGATCTCGCTGTCGCGGGGGGCGGAGTCGTTCATGCGCTCACTGTAAACGCCCAAGGGTTGTTGGCCAAGGGTTGTTGGCCAACAAGTCTTGGGAAGGTTCCGGCAATCCGGAACCCCTGGGCCCGTGAGTCATGTATCTGGTTTCCTAGGCGTTTGAGTGGCAACCGGCCTAGCTTGAGGCTCATGGCCAACAAGCGGATGAAGGCGCGGGTCCTGCTCGCCCTGGTGCGCCGAATGGCACGCAAGAACGACTTGCGTGTCGAAGAACTGCACCGGCGAGGAAAGGGGTCCCACCAGCACTACGTCGTCGTCAGTGCCGAAGGGGAGGAAGTGGGTTACTTCGGTCTAACGGACCATCCCAGGAAGCTGAGCTGGACTGTGTTGAAAGGTGTCGAGGACAGCCTGAAGCATCTGTTCGGAGAGAAGTGGAGGGAAAAGTCATGACTGACTACACCGTGACCGTCATCCGAGACGATGACCTCTGGGCCGTCACCATCGACGGTCTACCGAAGAACGTTGCGGGAGTGGCCGACTACTTGCACTTCTCCGAGATCAAGGACGAGGTGCCGGAGTTCATCGCCGACCTGACGAGGTCGGCGCCGGAGGACTTCACGATCACCTGGCGTTACGAGTTCGGCGGCGAGGACGTGACCGAGGACGTCATCCAGTACCTCGTGGCGGAGGAGGAGTTCCGGCGTTCCCAGGCCGAGCGCGACCGGGCCCGCGCCCGTGTCCTGGAGACCATGCGGAGGGAGGGCGTCACCCAGCGGGCCATGGCCGACGTCGTCGACCTCTCGCACCAGCGCGTCCACCAGCTGCTCAAGGGCGTGGACACGCCGGTGCCCGGCGGACGCCGGGGGCGCCGCAGGGACGCCCCCGTGTCCTGACCTCCCCGGTTCAGGAGAGCGGGAACATCCCCAGCCGGGCGTGGTACTCACCGGCGAGGCGCTCGGTGTCGCTGCCCACGTACAGCCCGTCGGAGGTGGCGAGCATCGCCTCCACGCCGTGGCCGCGCGTCCGGCCGGGGTTCCACGGCAGTGCCCTGCCGGTCCCGGGGTCCACGGCCCCGATGCCCTCGCGGGCCACCGAGCCGGGGCCGGGGTTGAGGGCGCCCTCCTCGTTGTCCATCCAGCGCTGGTGCCCGCCCACGTACACCGCCGCCGACGTGATCTCCACCGAGTACAGCGAGTCGCCGCCGGTCTTGTTGCTCCAGGTGGGGTCGGAGTCCGGGGTGTCGGTGTTCTCGAAGCGCGCGACGGACTTGCACAGGCCCGGCTTGACCTCCGGGCCGCCCGCCGTCACCACCGCGAAGTACGAGCCGTCCGGGGAGAAGTCCATCCGCCGCATGTAGGTGTGCAGCCGCACGTCCTCGCAGGGGGCCTCGTAGGCCGACGTGGACCACGGGGCGACCGCACCGCTCGCGGTGTCGATCATGGCGATCTGGTAGCGGTCCTCGCCGTCCACCTTGGTGAAGGACCCGTTGACGACCAGCCGCCGCCCGTCCGGGCTCAGCGCCAGCTCCTGGACCTTCAGTACGCCGTTGCGCTCCTCGGACACGCTGGGCGTGAAGCCGGTGTCCACCTTGCCGCTCCGGGCGTCGAGGCGGGCCAGCGCGGGCTGCTCCACGCCGTTCACGCCGGGGAAGCTGCCGCCCACGTACAGGTGCCCGCCGTCGCTGGCGACGCGGTGGACCCGGCCCCCGTCGAGTTCGGCGCGGAACCCCGGCACCCGGTCGCCGTCGTCGGCCGACAGCCGGGTCAGCCCCGTGGAGGGCCGGCCGTCGACCGAGCTGAAGTCCCCGCCCGCGATCACCGTTCCGTCCGGCCCGGGGGCCAGCGTGGTGACCGTGCCGTCCAGTTCGGGTTCGAACCCGTGGAGGATCCGCCCGGTGCCGTGCTCGAACGCGAACAGGTGGGGCAGGTCGTGTGCGCGGCCCCCCTCGGTCGCGCTGACCTGCGTGAAGCTTCCGGCGACGAGGACGGTGTCGCCGACGCGCAGGATGTCCTTGACCGCCCCGTCCAGGACGTGCGGCGTCCACCGCACGGGCTGTTCGCTGACCACGCGGGAGTGGTCGGCGTCTGAGGCTGGCGCGGCGGGCGCCGCGGTCGCGGCCCCGGCGGGGAGCAGGAGCAGCGTGCCCATGGTCAGGGCGAGCAGCGGGCGGCTGGGTTTCACGGAGGATTCTCCCTTGGTCGTGCGGGTCGTGCGGGTCGTGCGAACCGTGTGCGGGTCGGCGTGGTGACCGGCAGGAGGACTGAACGCATTCTCGCAAAGAGTCGCCACAAAATCACAAAGAGTAACCAGAGTGGCGCGGTCGACTCCGGCTTCCTCACGCAGAGAGGGCCAGACGCGTCGGTCAGGACGTGGAGGGGGCCGGACGCGCCGGTCAGGCGGACGGAGCCGCCGCCAGGTGCCGCGTCTGCGCGGCCACGACCCGGTTCCTGAGGTGGCGCGGCGCGTCCTCGGGTACGGGGTACCAGACCGCGGGGGCGCCCTCCCCGCCCAACAGGGTGCCGGGGAGCGGTCCGCCCAGCGCGTGTTCCACGCCCGCGCGGCGCACCCCGTCCGGGCCCAGGGCCATGCCGACCGGGACGGCCAGCCCGTGCCAGCGGGGTTCGTACGTGACGTCGCGGCGTCCGCGCGCCCTGCGGACGTGGAGCACGTCCAGCAGACCCTCCTCAGCGAGGGCCGCCACCAGGCCGGGCAGCGCGTCGAGGGGCTGCGCCGACGCGTCCTCGTAGCCGACGGCCATGGAGATCCGCTCGGTGCCCCGCCCCCCGCCCCAGCCGCTCGCGCTCCCAGGGGGCGAGCGCCGGTTCGTGCTCGCCCCACCCGGCGGGCAGCGTCCCGGCCAGGTGCTCGGTGACCACCTCCACGGCCCGGCCCAGAGGCGGGGCGAAGGACCCGCGGTGGCGCACCGACAGGTCCACGACCAGGTGCGCGCCCGTCGGCGAGTCGTCCAGGAACCCCTCCGCCGGTTCGGGCGCGCCGTCCTTGGGCGGGACGGGAACGTAGGCGTGCACGGGGTCCCAGCGCAGGGGGAGGCCGCTGACACCGTCGAAGCAGTTCCCGTCCTCGGCGCGCACGACCCAGCGGGCCAGCGGCTGGGTGAGCGGGGTGCGCAGGGCGTATGGGTCTGGTCGCACAACGGTCGAGTGGCCACCTTCACCCGAGGTCACCGAGAGGGTCAGGCCGATGAGTTGCTTCCGGGGTCGTGCTCACTCGACATGTCCGGCAGCGGATCGGTGTTGTGCCTCTTCAAACCGTCCAGGGAGATGCGCAGTAGGCGGCGCCACCGACCAGAGCGGCCATCGCCCGGCGTCTGGGCCACCTGGCTCAGCGAGGCGAGAAGCAAGATCAGATCGGCGCTGGTGACACCGGCGCGCAGCACGCCGGCATCGAGGCAGCGGGCATGTAGCTCCTCCAGGAAGGAGTCGCGGAGCCGGGCGCATTCGTGGGTGGGTCCTCCAGTGTCGAGGTAGCTCTCGACCAGCGCGCGGTTGCGCGCCTGATGAGTGAGGGTGTGCTCGAAGAATCTGGTCAGAGCCAGCCATGGGTCCTCAGTCGCGGCGGCCACACGGTGACCGTTGGTGACCCAAGCCTTGAACTCGCGTTCCATGACCGTGGTGAACAGAGCGTTCTTGGTGGGGAAGTGACGGTAGAGCGTGCCCATGCCGACGCCGCTGCGGCGGGCGATTTCGCGGACGTCGACCGCGCTGCCCCGCTCGGCGAAGACCTGGTCGGCCGCTTCGAGGATGGCATTGCGGTTGCGCTCGGCATCCGCACGCCGAGGGCGCTTGGCCGGGAGGGGTTCGCTCCCGGGGTGATCGGCTTTGCTCACGAGGTCAGATTACAAGCCCGAACGTATCGGAGCATGTGCTCCGCTTATGCTACATTCAAGCGGAGCACATGCTCCGTTTTGTGGTAGGCCATTCGATCCGTTCATCCATCCGGGGAGCAGGACGTCCATGGCAGCACTTGGCTTCATCGGCAGTGGCAACATCGGTCTGAAGATCGCCCGGCTCGCGACGGCGGCGGGTATCGACGTCGTACTGTCCAACTCCCGAGGCCCGGAGAGCCTTGCGGAAACGGTCGCCGAACTCGGCGGAAACGCCCGGGCCGCGACCCCTGCGGAGGCTGCCGAGGCAGGTGACTGGGTGGTGGTCAGCGTCCCACTCGCAGCCGTCCCACGGCTCCCGGCTACCGCGCTGGCCGGGAAGACCGTGCTGGACACCACGAACTACTACCCGTCGTGGCGCGACGGGTACATCGATGTGCTCGACTCGGGCAGGATCACCACGGCCGAGTTCGTCCAGGAGCAACTGGCCGACGCTCACACCGTCAAGGCGTTCACCAACCTCCTCGACACGCACATCCTCACGCTGGCCCGGCCCGTGGGTTCCGCCGAGCGCTCGGCCCTGCCGATCGCCGGCAACAGCCTCCGGGCCAAGGCGGCCGCTGCGGAGCTGATCAGCCAACTCGGTTTCGACACCGTCGATGTCGGTCCCCTGGCCGAGAGCTGGCGGTTCGAACCGGAGACGCTCGCGTCCGCGGTGCCGTACTTCCAGGACCCCGGCAACCTGGAGGCCGCCGAGGCCGAAGTCAAGAAGGCGCTCCAAGCTGGCCGCACCCCGCCGGGTGACATCTTCGGGGATCCCGGTGCGCCCCTCTCCGCGGGCCGCTTGCGCACCTTGCTCGACGAGACTCCCAGAGTGCTGACCGCCGACCGCGCGAACCCCTGATCCTGCGATTCGACCTGTGCCTTCGACGGGTCCGTTGAACCGGCCGGGGTGTTCGGCGGACAGCGTTGGCACGGCCCGCTGGGTTCTTGGGTTCTAGCGGTGGGCGCAACACCCTGATTTCCAGGGGGTTGCGACCACCATGTCGTTTGCGCAGGACCGCCAGGCACTCAGGACCGGATTCCTGTGACTGATGGACGAGATCGGTGGCGTCTCTGAGGTTGCAGCCCGCCTCGAGGTGAACCGCAACACCGCCTTCTCACGGGCCAGGAAGGCCGGGCTGGGCTCCCAACGGCTCCCGCGCCCAGAGATGGCGCAGTTCCACCGGCTGCGCTCACCAGGGACTGTCCCGGCCAGAGGTCGCGCAGCAAGTAGGGGTGAACGAGCGCACCGCCCGGGACTGGGACCACGGGGTCCAGTTGCGCCAGCGCGGTCCGGGAGCTCCCGGACCTCCTCGTTCTCTGACACAACGCGATGATCGCACGCGGACCGCGCTGGCCATGGTCCATGGCGTCCCACGGCTGGAGTCGGGGCCGCGGCGGTCTCCGGTTGCGGCGCTCGCATGAGATACCAACCGGACGGTATGCAAAAGGGGTGCGGCACACCTAGACTTCTGCCACTCGTGACACGGAAGACGATGGCCAAGGAGGCACCGATGGCAGTCGACCCCTCGGGACCGGATCTCGCACGTCTGATGGACGAGGACCCCGGCGGCCCGGTCGTCATGCTCAACCTGCTCCGGTTCAAGCCGGACGGCCGCCCCTCGTACGAGGAGTACTCACGGCGGGCGGGCGGGTTCCTCAAGCGCTACGGGGCCGAACTGCTCTACGCCGGTGACGGCGCGTCGCCCCTGGTGGCCGAGGAGGGGCAGGCATGGGACGCGGTGCTGCTCGTGCGCTACCCGAGCCGGGAGGCGTTCAGCCGCATGGTCGCCGATCCGGAGTACCAGCGAATCACCCACCTGCGCACCGAGGCCCTGAGCGAGGCCGTGCTCCAGCCGACCGTTCCCTGGGGCCGGTAGCCGGGCGGACGGGGTGCGAGCTCCCGTCCGCCCGGCGCGGTCAGCGGGTGAACACGAAGGAGCGCAGGCCGGACGGCACCGCGACCGGGTCCACGGGGAAGGCGGCCCACACGTGGGTGCCCAGGTCGGCCCAGGGCGCGAGGCGGTAGTGGCCCCAGGCGGCGGACAGGTTCTCGACCAGGAGCAGGCCGCGCTGGCCCTCGGCCCAGTCCCACTCGTCGGCCGTGCGCTGGTGCGGGACGGCCGGAACGCCGCCCCCGCCGCCGCAGTCGGACAGGCCCACGCGCAGGGTGCCGGGGCCGGGCATCGACAGCGCGCGCAGGACATCGCCGTCGGACCGGCCGGAATCGGTGTACTTGCAGCAGTTGGCGAACAGTTCGCTGGTGACCAGGGTGAGCGTGTCGACCAGGTCGGGGTCGAAGCCGGACAGGTCGCGGGCCAGGTCCGCGCGGACCTCGGAGAGCCGGGACAGCGAACCGGGGTAGACGCGGTGCTCCCAGTGGACGTGGGCGCGGCGGACGGCGGAGTCGGGGCCGGAGGCGCTCATGCCGGAACCCCCTGTCGCTGCTCGTCCCAGATCCGGATGAGGGAGGCCAGTTCGTCCCACTCGGCGTAGCGGGTGGGCGCGGTGGGCTTCGCGGGCCTGGTGGGGCGCATGACGCCGAAGCGGGGTGCGGGTTCGCCGAGCAGGTCGCCGCCGGGGTCCTCCCGCCATTGCCGAACCAGGGCGGCGGCGCGTTGTTGGACGAGGGCGAACGCGCGCCGGACCTCGTCCGTCTCCGGAGCGGGTTCGGGACTCCGGGGCGCGGGGACGCCCGGCTCGGACGCGCGCAGAAGCTCGTGGGCGGCGAAGTAGGGGCGGACCAGAGCCACGTCCTCGGCCGGGACGACCTCGCGCGCAGACGTCAGGCGCGGTGCGGCGGGGACGGAGACGTGCGGGGCTTCGGGGACGTAGCGGCGGACGCGGGTGGAGCGGCGTCGGCGGCGACCGGCCACCGTGGAGTGGCGTCCGCAGGGCGCGGAGAGGAAGGCGATCAGCGGGCCGAGGGCACGGCTGAGAAGGGCAGCGCTAAACTGGCGCATGCTAGCAGTCCTTGTTGCTAAAGGGATGGATGTTGCTGGCCACGGCCCCGGGCGGTATTTAGTCGTCGCGGGGTCATTTGGGTTGTGTGTTCGAGAGAGAGGATAAGGGGTGGTGGGAGTGGAATGCCAAAATACTGGGGAGTAATATGGGGGGAAATGAGAAAACGGCCGACCAGAATTCTGGTCGGCCGTTGTTATGCCCTGTTTTCAGGAGTTTGTGAGGGAGGTGTGGCGCAGGAACGCGGTCCAGGCTCCCGGGGTGTAGTCGATGTGGCCGCGCTCGCGGTTCTGGGTGTCGCGGACCAGGACCGACTGTCCCTCGGCTACCTCGACGCAGCTTCCCGATCCGCCGCTGTAGCTGCTCTTGCGCCAGTGGGGTTCACGCTTCGTCATCGAGTTCTTCCTTGACCTTGCTGATCAGATCCCGACTCGCGCGGGGCGACAGCGCCTCCGACTGGAGAACGCCGAAGAGCGTCGCGCAGTGCTGCACCGGCATCATGCCATCCATGAGTTGCTCGCCCTCCATGTGCTCCGCTGAGGTGACCGTGTGCCTGTCGGGGAAGGTGTGGAGCCGGAAGGGCCTGGAACCGCCCGCGTGGCACTCGGCGTCGGCGGGGACCACCTGGAAGCGGATCCTCTCCCTGTCGATCAGGGCCAGGACCTGCGCGATCTGCTCGCTCAGGCGCCTCGCGCTCCAGCTGGCCGACCTCGGTGTACCCGGCCGGTAGTGCGTCGGGCGCGTTCGCGGTGTTCCAGGTCTGCTTTCCACGACCGGGGTCGAACCACGGTGTGGTTCGAGCTGGACCGGCCGCGCACGCCGAGCGCGACCGGAGGATGAGGGCGGAGAGGTCACTCCATCGCGCGGCCCTCGGCCTCTTCCTGGAGCTTCTCGCGGAGCCAGCCGGGGATGTACTCCTCGTCGCGGGGGAAGTACTTGAGGTCGTTGGTGAATCCGAAGGCGGTGGGGAAGGTGATGCCGGGGTCCTCGTCGTAGTTGTAGGTGACGTTGAACCTGCCGGGCGGGGTGATGACGTACTCGAAGGAGAACCAGGTGCCCTTGCCCTCCTGGTACATCCCCGCCCTGAGGCCGTCGGTCAGCATGCCCATGCCGGGCGGAGGGAACTCCCTGCGGGTCGAGCCGTCCTCGAACTCGACGACGAGTTCGCTGCTTCCGTGTTCGATGACGGTCTGGGCCCGGTAGGACAGGCTCTTCCACCCTGCGGGCGCCTCGCCGAGGATCCGTTGGCCGATCTGGGTAAGAACCTTCTGCTGATCTTCCGGGTCCAGATGGCCTCGCTCGAAACTATGGGTGACCATTCTTTCGCCTCTTCCTCCTAGTTGGCACGGGGCGGGACGTTGTTGTATGTCTGAGTCTTCATGGCCGTCCCGTTGATCGACCACTGTACTTCGATCATGCTCGGCGGCGGCAGGATTTTTTTATTTGACTTGCTCGGGTGAGAAAGTACGGGCATCTGAGGGTCGTAGATGTTGGTGATCTTCACATCGATCTTCGTTTTCTTGGGTTCCTCTGGTTTCTCTGGTCCGCTTTTGAGGGCTTCGCTCCAGGTGCCGTCATTGAAGCGCGAATTGTGAAACCCGTGCCATCTCTCGCCCTTTCGCATGAGACCGCTCCAGGTGCGCTCTATGTTCCGGAAGCTGCCTCCGAGGCTTCTGCGCTGCTCTACGGATAATTTGTCAAGCGCTTTGAAGGGCTGGGTCCGATTCACATCGAACCGCATCGGGACCTGGTTCAGGCGCTCGCCGATCCCGAAGAACTCGCTGGACCCGATCAGGTGCCCGCCGTTCCAGTCGATTTCCCGGTACTGTGGGGCTTCGCTGCCGAGTTTTTCCTGGTTATATTTGTTCAGTTCTTCATAGTAAAGCGAGCCCTGATTGTTGACTATTTTCTGCTCGTTGTCGTTACGGGCGTTCTTCCCCTCGCGAAGCGTTCCCTCCACGGAGACGGTCCGGCTGAGGCCGTCGGTTCTGTAGACGTATCCGTCCACGTTGTAGGTCATATCGGGTCGAGGGTCCATGAACTCCGGATGCCTGCTTCCCCAACCCTCGGAATCGACCCTGATCTCCCGAATATTGCTGTCGGCGTCAGTGATGTACTCGGTGTGCCGCTTGTTGTCGTCCGCGTACAGTGTGTATCTGCTGTTGGGCTCCAGGTCGACGCCGTCGCCGAAGCGCCGTCCCCGTCCGGGGACGAGTCGTTGGATCTCGGGGTCGGTGCTGTCGTGGCGAATCGCGGGCTGGTCCGTCAGAGGAGTATCCGGCCCGTTCTCGCTCCGGTCGCTGGTGAGGTCGCCCCCGGCACTGCCCGGGCGGGTGTCACCGTGGTCCGGGCCGTACCCGTCGCCCGGGCGGATACCGCCACCGCCGCCGTCGGAGGGGATTCCCCCGTCGTTCCCGTGATGGGTGAACCCGCGGTCGTCATGGGCCGGGGTATCGGCGGCGTGGCCGTTGTCGACGCTGTTGCTGACGACGGGAACCCGGCTGTCGCCGCCGGCGATGTCCAGGGAGCCGTCGCCGTTCCCGGTGAGGTCGACCGGCCGGTCCGGGGACGGGTCCGGGGTTCCGGCCGACTCACCCGGGTCCGATCGTGGGCCGACCAGGGCGGGTACCCGGTTCTCGTCGCTACCGTCGTGGTCGCCGTTGTTCGACCCGCCGCCCGTCTCGGAGGCCTCCCAGCTGTCGGGAGCGCCGTCGCCGCGCACGTCGTTCTCCAGGAAGTCGCCCTCGTACTTCTCCCGCAGACGGGTGGCCTCAGCCGAGGCAGGGTTGAGCACGTCCTCGACGATCAGGCCGTCGTCGAGGCCACGGGTGGTGGGATCGTCCGGTAGGTCGGGGACCGCGGTGTCCCCGTCGTTCGCCTGTTCCAGCCGGCTCAGGGCGTCCCGGAGCTCGGCCATCTCGGACGGGTTCAGGGAGTTCCCCAGGCCGGGCAGATCGAGACGGAAGCTGGCCAGCGGTGCCCCGACGTTGCCGAAGTACGGGAGGTTGAGCCGCAGCTGCACGTCGATGCCGTTCGGGGAGGAACCGTCCATGCCCCGGGGGAGGTCGAGGTCGACCTTGTCGAGGATGGCCGAGCCGCGCCACAGCAGCAACGGGACGCCCACGACGGCACCCGCGCCGGTCGCGGTCAGCACGGTTCCGGCCACGATCGAGCCGATGTTGAGCACGGCCGTGCCGATGACGTACCCGGGCCGCTCGTCCCACTCCCGCCATGGGACGACCGCGTGCGCCACCTCCGTCCAGGTGTTTCCGAAGGTCTCCCAGTCGACCTCGCCCCAAGTGCCGTTCTCGGGGTCGTACACGCCCGCCATCGCGCCGAGGGTCCTGATGTTGTCCTCGTGGTATTCCCACATGGCGTCATCCCAGGACATCTCGAACCAGCCCTCGGAGCTGTACATGCCGGCCTTGGCGCCCAGGTCCTCCAGAGCCCCGGTGGCGAAGTCCCCTACCGAATGAGCCACGTCCACGTACCAGCGGTCGTCGGTGTCCATCGGTCCGCCCCACGGCATGTCGTAGCCGCTGAGGTCCTCGTCGTATCCGTGCACGTACTCGTGCACTCCTGCGTCGACGCCTTCGCCGCCGTGGACGAAGTGTGTGCGCACGGCGAGGTCGGCGTTGATGGCGTTGGCGCACTCGATCTCGGCGGTCTCGTACGCGCGGCGGAGCGGGTCGATGCGTGCGAGGAGCCGGTTGTGTTCCTCCACCTTCTCGCTCTCCCCGCCGAACCACCCGCCCTTCTGCCAGTCGTCGTCGCCCTCGACACTGGCGAGGAAGGCGTTGGCGTCCGCCGTGAGGGCGGCCCAGCGCTCCTTGATGCCGCGGACCTCCTCGGCGAAGGCCTCCAGGGCGGTGGCCGCCTTGTCCGCGCCGGTCGCGACGCTCTCCCCGTCGGTGGCGACGGGGTCGACCACGGCGTAGAGGGTCTCGGCTTCGGGGGACGAGTAGCAGGAGCTCAGTCCCGCCCAGGAGCTCTTGATGTCGCTCCCGGCCTGTGAGACGTCGGCGGCTTTGGCCCGGAGCCGACCCGCTCGGTACTCCAACTGGCCGGGGTGGATGTCGGGGACGGGGAAGGTGGCGGGGTTGATCGGGCCGCCGGTCACACAGGATTCAACGGACTCACCGGTCATGGGGGTGTCTCCATCCGATGCCAGGGGGGTGTGGGATGGGGCGCCCGGGACCTGGGGCGGGGGAGGAGAAAGAGGGGGAAGGGGCGAAAGCGGCCTCAGCCAGGGCAGGAGGAGGGATCTTCTCCCGGGGAAGGGCGAGGGCGTTCGGCTAGAGCGGTTCGCTGTGACCCGCGGTGGGGTCCTCCGGTTCGGGGACCACGCCCGCGGCCGCCTCGTACTGGGAGGCCATATCCGTCTGGGAGTTGATGTAGGCCATGGTGGCCTGGCTCGCCCCCTGGACGGCGCTGGAGGCCAGGGCCGCCATGTCGCCTATCAGGCCGAGGTGGTGTGCGCCGAACTCCTCCAGAGAGGTCTGGACGGGGCCGCTGTTGGACGACTCGAAGCACAGGAAGAGGTATTGCCCGAAGCCGTTCGCGGCGCCGATCAGGCCCTCCCCGCCGCCCTCTTCGCCCATGTGGCCGACGACAGCGGTCAGGACTCCACCGACTTCGGCGGGTTGGATGTTCCAGCTGGTCATACGGTGGTTCTCCCTTCTTGACGACGGTTGGTGCGGTGGTTCGGCGGTGGCTTCGGGGAAGGTCCCCGGCTCCGCTGTTGATCACCGTCCGTATTGTCAGATGGGAGGTGCGCGGCTTTGGTTCACCTTGTGCGCAAGGTTTTCCGGGGAATCCAGGCGCTGCGCGGGATTCCTGAAATCGGGCAGAGTTGGTTACACGGAGTGTTCACTGTGGGCGGCGGAGAAGGCCGCCTCACCGGTCAGGAGCGTTCTGGACCGCTGTGTGTAACGGGGGCTCCTTCGGCCGTGTCACATGGGCACGACCGAAGGAAGGGAGCACTCACTCCATCGCGCGGCCTTCGGCCTCTTCCTGGAGCTTCTCGCGGAGCCAGCCGGGGATGTACTCCTCGTCGCGCGGGAAGTACTTGAGGTCGTTGGTGAATCCGAAGGCGGTGGGGAAGGTGATGCCGGGGTCCTCGTCGTAGTTGTAGGTGACGTTGAACCTGCCGGGCGGGGTGATGACGTACTCGAAGGAGAACCAGGTGCCCTTGCCCTCCTGGTACATCCCCGCCCTGAGATCGTCGAGCATCAGCCCCATGCCGCTCGGAACGGACTCCCTCTGACTGGTTCCGTCCTCGAATTCAACGACGAGGGTGCTCGTGGACTGTTCGATAACGGATTTCCTGGTGTAGAAGATCCTTGTCCATCCTTCGGGGGCTTCATCGAGGATGCGTCCACCGATCTGCGTGAGGACCTTCTGCTGCTCTTCCGGTCCCAGATGTCCGCGCTGGAAATGGCTCACCGCTCGGTTGTCCTCCGTAGCCGGGGCGGCTCCCCGGGTTCCGCCGTAGGTTCCTAGACGGGGAACTCGCCGTACCAGGATCGCTGTACGAGGTGCTTGGGCAGGTACTCCGACTCCACGTCGAGGGAGAAGTCGCCGCGCTGGGACTTGTCGTAGGCCAGGCAGGCCCACGCCAGCAACCCCAGCGGAACGATGCCCTGGACCCCGGCCTGAGCCTCCTCGGTGGTGTTGTACCGCTTGTAACTCTCCAGAGCGAAGACGAGCGCCTCGTTGAACTTGGTGGAGTCACCCATCAGCAGACGGCGGAAGACCTCCATCTTCGGGAAGACCAACAGGTCGAGGCTATCGTCGCCGAATGCGCCGCTTCGGGGAGAGGACAGTTCCATGGCCGACCGCAGCTCACTCACCAGGTCATCGGTGCCGTTGACGTAGGCCTGGAGGGCGGCGATCCAGTGGTAGGTGTACTCGTTGTACCGCACCTTCGCGCCCTCGGCCGCGCGGCGCAGGTGTTCCACGGGGACGCGGCACAGGGCGTCGGCGCGGGCGTTGTCGCGGCAGACGACCGCCAGGTAGAACGCCTTCTCCCACGTGGCAGGGTCGGCGCAGTGGAGCATCCCGGGTGCCGTGAGCGCACGGACCTCATGGTCGATCAGGTACGCGACCTGTGTCCCCTTCTCCGCCTCGGAGACGGCGAAGACAGCGCTGTGGACCTGCATTGCGACGGTCCACGCCTCCCAGGTCTCCACTTCCGCGGCCTCGGGGTCCACCAGGAGCCTCGTCTGTGCTGCGTCGAAGATGGGGTACAGGTCCAGGTCGATGTTGGAGCAGTCCTGCTCCAACCTGCTGACCAACTTCGCACGACGTTTGGTCTGGTACGCGATGAGGTCCTGGTCCACTCCGTGGTCCAGTTCGTGCCGGGAGACGTGGACGGTCACGAGGCCTCCTTATCTGACAGGTCGAAGATGCGATGATCGTAGCCGTTGGCAGTGGACTCCCCGGTCCACTCCCGTTCGCCTTTTTCGTTCAGCTGGTAGGAGTCCACGGGGTCGCCCTTGAACACCGTGTAGACGACGCGACCCTGCTTGAGTTTCTCCCGGATCTCATCGGCGAGCATGAGTTCCTGGATGTTCCCCGGCTTTTTGCCCCTCTCCTCCATCTTCTTGAGGATGTCCTCCAGGTAGGCTCGCGTACCCTGGCTCACTAGACGGGGATCCTCACCGGGCACCTTGATCTCGCGCTCGCCGAGTTCGGTCCTGGTACTGCTCTTCGCCTCGACGATGACGAAGTCGCCGTCCACGGTGCGGTAGATCTGGTCGAACTGGTGGTTTCCGTTCCCTGGGGCGAACGGTGAGGCCGGGATCTCGGTCGCCCCTTCGAGGTTCGGCCTCAGCTCGACCAGCTTGGGTTCACCGTTCTCGTAGACGGTGTCACCGTTAGCGTCGACCTCGTGCCTCATCAGCGGATTGCCGTCGTTGTCCAGAATGGGGCTGCCGTCGAACTCGAACCTGGCGCCGTATCTGGCAGTCATCTCGCCGAACACCTCGGAGAGGTCCGTGGAGTGGCTATGGGCCTCCCTGTAGTCCTTCTTGGCGGCTTCCACCAGGGGATGGTTGGGCCCGCCCTCCTTGAACTTGCCGTACTGTTCCTCCATGTCCTTCAGGTGCTTATCGGCGGCCATGGCCTCGTCGATGGCCATGCGCCGCCTTTCTGTCAGAGAGTCCAGCCCCTCCAGATCGGTTCGGAGTTGTTCGCGTCGGGCGATCTCCGTGTCGATTCGTGCCGCTTCCTCGGCTGAGAGGTTGTCCCCCCTCTCCGGTATGAAGCGCTGGCTGTCGAGGCGGATCTCCGTCTTCTCGCCCAGGTAGTTCGGAGCCTCCGCGGGCTTCAGCGGAACCCAGTCACCGTTGTCGGCCCGGCTGATCCGGGGGAGCTCCCAGTTCTCCGCGCCGACCACGGTGTCAGCCCGCTTCCGGTGACCGTTGTTCTCCTTGTAGAACTCCCGGTAGAAGTCGTTGTACTCGCGGTTGCCCTGACGCTCGTTGAGGAGCCGTCGGAGGTCGTCGATGAACCGCTGCTGATTGGCGGGGTCGTTCCTGTCCCCCCACGAGTGGGTCCTGAACTCGTCCGCGTTCGTCGGGCCGTTGTTCTCCCCGCCGTTGTCGCCGCCCCGGCCGCCGGAGGTCCCGTCCCCGTTGAGCACGGGCGTGCCCGGGACGCCCGGCCGGTCGCCTCCGCCTTCGCCGCCCGTACTGGTGCCGCCGTCGCCGGGCCGGTCCAGGACGTCCGTGCCGCCGGGGGAGTTCCCGTCGGTGTCCAGCGGGTCACCACCGTTGCCGTCCCGGTTGGTGACCTCCGGCATGGTGTTGCTCATCTGCGCACCATCGGCGTCGAACCGGTCGCCGAGGTCGTCGAGGCCCGAGACGTCGATGACGCTGCGATCACCGATGACCGTGTCTGGACGGGGCGCATCGGCCTGGGCGTCGAACGTGTCGTTGTTGCCGCCGCCGACGAGGGCGGGCACCCTGCCCGAGTCCGGGCCGTCCGGGGACTGGCTGGCCTCCCACGCCGGGTAGTCCGAGGCGTGCGCGTTCATGTCGTTCAACACCGCCTCCAGGGACGGGTCCAGGCCCAGCTCCTCCAGGTCGGACCGCGTCGGACGGTCCGACCCGGGCGCGCCGCTGTCACCGCCCTCCTCACCGAGGACCCGGCGGCCGATTTCGCCCAGCTCGGTGGCGTCCGGGCGGGAGGCCAGCAGCTCCAGGAGCTCCCGGCTGTCGTCGAGCTGGCGCGTGGTCGGGTTCACGGCGGGGCGGGTGTTGGCGGAGTCGCCCTCCTCGTCGCCGTGGTGGTTCGCGACGCGCCGGGCGTCGGAACCCTCGGAGCCGTTCCCGTCCCCGCCGGAGCCGTTGCCGGAACCGCCCGGGCCGTCCCCGCCACCGCCGAAGAGGCCCCCGCCGGTGAACCTGCTCAGCAGGTTCTGCATCTCCGACAGCCGGGAGGTGCTGAAAGCGCCCTCCCGGAGCTGGCCCAGGTCGATCCTCAGGTCGGCCAGGGAGACGTTGCCGAACCGCGGCAGGCTCAGGTTGATCCGGCTCATGTCCGGCACGTCCACGTCGGGGACGCTCGGCCCGTCCCCGCCCATCCTGTTGAGCATGGCCGAACCGCGCCAGGCCATCAGCGGCACGCCCACGACCGCGCCCACGCCGGTCGCGGTCAGGACGGCGCCGCCCACGGTCGCGCCGATGTTGAGCAGGGCGGTCCCGATGACGTAGCCGGGCCGCTCGCCCCACTCCTCCCAGGGCACCACCGCGTGCGCGGCGTCCTTCCAGGCGTTGCCGACGGTGTCCCAGCCCGACCAGCCCCAGCTGTCGCTCTCGGAGTCGTACATGCCCGCCAGCGACGCCAGCGACTGGAGGTTGCCCTCGTGGTACTCCCACATGGCGTCGCCCCAGGACATCTCGAACCAGCCCTCGGAGCTGTACATCCCGGTGATCCCGCCGACGTCCTCGGCGATCCCCACGAAGAAGTCGCCCACAGCGGCCCCCGCGTCGACCCACCAGCCGTGGTCGGTCTCCATGGGGCCGCCCCAGGCCATGGCGACGTCGCCGAGGTAGCCGTCGTAGCCGTGTTCGAACACGCCCGTCGCGGACTCCCCGTCGCCGTCGCCCGCGATGAAGTTGGTGCGGTCGGGGATCTCGGCGTTGATGGCGTTGGCGCACGCGATCTCGGCGGCCTCGAACTCCCGCCGCAGCGCGTCCGCGCGGTCGAGCAGCGCCTGGTGCTCCTCGACCTTGTCGCTCTCGCGGCCCAGGAGGCTGTTGAAGAACCCGTCGGCCTCGCGCCAGTCGTCGTCGCCCTCGATGGAGTTGCGGAAGGTGTAGGCGTCACTCGTGAGCGTGGTCCACTTGGCCTGGATGTCGCGGACGGCCTCGGCGAAGGTCTCCAGCGCGCTCGCGGCCTTGTCGAAGGAGGTCTCCACCTTGTCGCCGTCGGTGGCCACCGGGTCGACCACCGCGTACAGCGTCTCGGCCTCGGGGGCGAAGTAGCAGGAGGACAGGCCGGACCACGCGCTCTTGATGTCGCCGCCGATCCCGGCCACGTTGGATCCCTCTCGGCGCAGGTCTCTGGCCTGCCTCTCCAGGGTGGCGGGGCTCGCGGTGGGGACGGGGAAGTTCCGGGGGTCGATCACGCCGCCCGTGGGGACGCACATCTCGGTCACAGGGGTGTCTCCATCTGAGGAACCGGAGGGAGGGTGGGGTCGTCGGGGGTCTCCGGGGTCTGGGGGACCAGGGGAGGAGCGGGGGCGGGGCGCGGGGTTCCGTGCGGCGGGGTCCGCCGCACGGGCCGCGTGGTGCCCGCTACACGGGCGCGTGGGGTCCGTACTGCTGGGGTGGCTCGGGCTCGGGGACCACGCCCGCGTTGGCCTGCGCCTCGGCGGCCATCTCCGTGTTGCCGTTGAAGTAGTGCGTGGTGGCCTCGCTGGCCCCGGTCACGGCGCTCACGGTCAGCCCGGCCATGTCGCCCATGAGACCGAAGTTGTGCTCGGCGAACTCGCCCAGCGCGACGCTGACGGGCGCGCTGTTCGCCTCCTCGTTGATGGCCGTGATCAGGCTCTCGGCGGAGGTCATGGCGCCGACGAGACCGTCGCTGCCGCCCTCCTCGCCGATGTGTCCGGCGACGCTGGTGAGCACGGCGCCCACATCAGCGGGCTGGATGTTCCACTTGGACATCGGGATCCTCTCCTCTCCGGGGCTTCGGGGGGCTTCAGGAGTCGCTGGGGCGGGAGAAGGCGCCCGAGCGGAAGTTCGCGGGCGGCACCGCGTCCGCGTCCGCGGTCGCGGAACCCTCCCGGTGCTGGACGGCCTGGATCTGCTCGTTGAGCATGCCCAGGGACGCGTTCAGGGCGGCGAGGTCGTCCCGGATCCGGGAGCGCATCCGAGCGGAGGCCATGACGAGCCTGGGGTGGACGCCGCGGGCGGCCCCCTCGCGGGGGTCCTCGGGCCGCTCCTCGTCGACGACGGCCTGTTCGTCGCTCGGCTCCACCAGGTCGAACTTCATGTACTCCCCCTCTCAGCCGGGCCGTGTCCGTCCGTTGTGACGTCCGAAGGCCCGCGGTGGTTCGGGAAACCTCGTGCACACCCTATTCTCGCGCGCGGACAGTCGGTCTGCCCAGGGGGTTGTCCGCTCCGCGCCACGGAGTCCGCCCCGTACGGGCCCGCGGGGTCGGGGCGCTCGGGCCGCACCCTTAGTCTTGTGCCCATGACCCGCGCCAAACTCGACAAGCAGCCCC
This sequence comes from Nocardiopsis deserti, assembly GCF_008638355.1. Taxonomy (NCBI): domain Bacteria; kingdom Bacillati; phylum Actinomycetota; class Actinomycetes; order Streptosporangiales; family Nocardiopsidaceae; genus Nocardiopsis; species Nocardiopsis deserti. The sequence continues at coordinate 428,356 of NZ_ML703347.1, forward strand.
AGGACGTCGCGGCGATGTTCGACGGCATCGCCGACAGGTACGACCTCGTCAACGACGTCATCTCGCTGGGCCAGGACCGCATCTGGCGCAAGGCCGCGGTCAACGCGGTCGACGCCTACAGCGGCGAACTCGTCCTGGACCTGGCGGCGGGCACGGGCACCTCCTCGGAGTCCTTCGTCAGGAAGGGCGCCCGCGTGGTGGCCTGCGACTTCTCCCTCGGCATGCTCCGCGCCGGAGTGCGGCGGCGCGGGGGAGCCTCCCGGGGCGGCGTGACCTTCGTGGCGGGCGACGCCCTGCACCTGCCCTTCGCCGACGAGACCTTCGACGCGGTCACGATCTCCTTCGGCCTGCGCAACGTCAACGACGTGGACCAGGCGCTGCGCGAGCTGCGGCGGGTCACCAAGGTCGGCGGGCGGCTGGTCATCTGCGAGTTCAGCCACATCCCGGTCGAGTTCGTGGACCGGCTCTACTCCACCTACCTCATGGGCGCCCTGCCCAAGATCGCGGGCATGGTGTCCGGCAGCGGCGACTCCTACGACTACCTGTCCGAGTCGATCATGGCCTGGCCCAAGCAGCCCGAGCTGGCGCGCCGCCTCCAGGGCGCGGGCTGGTCGCGGGTGGCCTGGCGCAACCTGTCGACGGGGATCGTCGCCCTGCACCGCGGCTTCCGCGACGAGTAGCGGCCCCGCCGCAAGTGTGGCCGGTGGGAAACGCGGGGTTCCCCCTGCGGTGATCTTGCTACTGGAGTCAAAGTCGGCTGCGAACTCGCCTCCAGTAGCAAGATCACGCCGAGAAGGCCGTCCCTCTCCCGCGCCGCCGAAACCCCTGCGGGCCTCTGCGCCCCCGCGGCCCCTGCGGGCCCCATGAGCCCGCCCCCGCGCGCGACCAGAGCACATCAGGCATAAGGATTCCGTAATCCCGAGGAGCACCCCGCTCCTCGGGATTTTCGTGTTGCCCGTGTGGCGCCTGAGGCGGCGCTCACCATTCTGATCTGGGGCTCTGACGGAGAGTGGCGCAGTTCGGGGCTCGTGAAGCCTTCTGGGGGCCTATGTCCCCTTTGATAGCAGGCCGTCTGAATACCCCCCGGGGACTCGCCTCGGACTCCAGGAGGGTCTAGACTGCCGAAAAGAGGCTTGTGAAGTGCTTCACAAGTCTAGGAGGTATAGGACACATGCCTCTATGTCGGACATAACGGACTCTCCACAGCACCCATACAACTCCCCCCGTGAGCGGGTCCATCCCGCAGGCAGGCCCGCCACGGTGCATCCGCGCGAGCAGTCGAGGACCCACCCGTGAGCGAGACAGCCACCTCCTCTCCCCGAGGCCGGGAGCGGACCGAGTACGACGCCGACGTGATCGTGGTCGGCGCAGGTCCCTCCGGCTCCACCACCGCCTACTACCTGGCCCAGGCAGGACTGGACGTCCTGCTCCTGGAGAAGACCTCCTTCCCGAGGGAGAAGGTCTGCGGCGACGGACTCACCCCCCGGGCGGTGAAGCAGCTCACCGCCATGGGCGTCACCTTCGAGGACGAGGGGTGGATCAAGAACCACGGCCTGCGCATCGTCGGCGCGGGCGTGCGCCTGGAACTGCCCTGGCCCGACCTGGCCGCCTACCCGGGTTTCGGCCTCGTGCGCACCCGTTACGACTTCGACCAGATCCTGGTCAACCGCGCGGTGGCCGCCGGGGCCAAGCTCCTGGAGCGCACCACCGTCACCGGCCCCCTCATGGACGAGCGCAGCAACCGCATCGTCGGGGTCCGGGCCAAGGACGCCGACCGCGAGCCCGTCACCTTCCGGGCGCCGCTGGTCGTGGCCGCCGACGGCAACTCCTCCCGGCTGTCCGTGGCCATGGGCATCCGCAAGCGCGACGACCGCCCCATGGGCGTGGCCGTGCGCACCTACTTCGAGAGCCCCCGCCACAAGGACGACTACCTGGAGTCCTGGCTGGAGCTGTGGGACCGCAGCGGCGACAAGGACGTCCTCCTGCCCGGCTACGGCTGGGTCTTCGGCGTCGGCGACGGCACCAGCAACGTCGGCCTGGGCATCCTCAACTCCACCGCCTCCTTCCAGGACGTGGACTACCGCAAGCTCCTGCGCCGCTGGACCGACTCCATGCCCGAGGAGTGGGGCTTCACCGAGGAGAACCAGAAGGGCGGCATCCGCGGTGCCGCGCTGCCCATGGGCTTCAACCGGGTGCCGCACTACTCCCGCGGCCTCATGCTCGTCGGCGACGCGGGCGGCATGGTCAACCCCTTCAACGGCGAGGGCATCGCCTACGCCATGGAGGCCGGGAACATCGCCGCCGACGTGATCGTGCAGGCGCACGGCAGACCCACCCAGCAGACCCGCGAGCGGGCCCTGCTGCGCTACCCGGACGTGCTCGCCGACACCTACGGCGGCTACTACACGCTCGGCCGCTACTTCGTGAAGGTCATCGGCCAGCCCGAGTTCATGAAGTACGCGACCAGGTACGGCCTGCGCCAGCGCACCCTCATGAAGTTCGCGCTGAAGATGCTGGCCAACCTCACCGAGCCCACGCAGGGGGACGCCATGGACAGGGTCATCAACGGCCTGTCCCGCATCGCCCCCGCGGCCTGACGGGCGGGTCCGGGCGCCCGCGCCCGGACCCGCCCGGACGGGGCCCGACCCGGGGAGGGCCGGAGCCGCACGAGCGCCGCCAACCGGGCGCCGCGGCACCGAGACCCCCGGACACGGGGCGCCGGACCAGGCGGACACACAACCCACCGGGCGGTCGAGCCCGGCTCCACAACAGGACACACGGGACGACCGGAGATGAGTCCGCACAAGTGAAAGCAATCACAAGCGCCCCCGGCACGCCGCGCGGGCGTGCCCAGCAGCCAGGAGGAGGGTGAGCGTGGAGCTGTACACACCGATCTTCGTGCTCGGCGGGATCGGCGCCGCGTTCGTCGTGGTGTCGATGGTCGCCGGTGCGGTCCTGGGGCCCAAGCGCTACAACCGGGCCAAGATGCAGGCCTACGAGTGCGGCATCGAGCCCACGCCCCAGCCCGCGGGCGGCGGCCGCTTCACCGTCAAGTACTACATGACGGCCATGATGTTCATCGTCTTCGACATCGAGATCATCTTCCTCATCCCCTGGGCCGTGCACTTCGACGCCCTGGGCTGGTTCGGACTGGTCGCGATCGTCCTCTTCCTGGTGAACGTCTCCATCGCCTACGCCTACGAGTGGCGCCGCGGAGGCCTCGAATGGGACTGACCGGTACTTCCCTGGGGCTCCGCGCCGCTTCGCCCCGGGTCTCCGCAGACCACACCCCGCAGTCCAGCCCGGAGGAGGAGCACAGCTGATGGGACTCGAGGAGAAACTGCCCACCGGCATCATGCTCACGACCGTCGAGCAGGTCGTGGGCCTGGCCCGCAAGAGCTCCATGTGGCCCGCCACGTTCGGCCTGGCCTGCTGCGCCATCGAGATGATGTCCGTCGGCGGCCCGCACTACGACCTGGCCCGGTTCGGCATGGAGAAGTTCGGCGCCACCCCGCGCCAGGCCGACCTGATGGTCGTCGCCGGGCGGGTGAGCCAGAAGATGGCCCCCGTCCTGCGCCAGATCTACGACCAGATGCCCGAGCCCAAGTGGGTCATCGCGATGGGCGTGTGCGCCTCCAGCGGCGGCATGTTCAACAACTACGCGATCGTCCAGGGCGTGGACCACATCGTCCCCGTCGACATGTACCTGCCCGGCTGCCCGCCGCGGCCGGAGATGTTCCTGGACGCCGTGCTCAAGCTGCACGACAAGGTGCAGAACACCAAGCTCGGCGCCCACCGGGAGCAGGAGATCACCGAGAACGAGGAGCGGATGCTCCGCCGTTCGCTGCCGCTGGTGAGCAAGGACTGACATGAGCACCGAGAACGAACGCGAACGCGACGAGGAAGCGGCGAACCTCCCCGACAAGCTGGGCCGCGAGCGGCTGGCCGCGCCGATCCGGCGCACCGGGATGTTCGGCGCCACGACCACCGGCGACACCTCGGGATTCGGCGGCCTGCGGGTGCGGGGGAGCGCTCCCGCGCACAGCCAGCGCCCCTTCACCGACCCCGAGGACCCGCGCACCGCCGACTTCGACCGGGTGGCCGACGACCTGGAGGCCGCCCTGGGCGAGGACGCGGGAGCGGTCGAGCGGGTCGAGGCCGCCCGCGGCGAGCTGACCTTCCACGTGCGCCGCGAGGCGCTCCCGGAGCTGGCCCGCCTGCTGCGCGACGACCCGGCCCTGCGCTACGAGCTGTGCACGGGCGTGGCGGGGGTGCACTTCCCCGACGACACCGGCCGGGAGCTGCACGCGGTCTACCACTTCCGCTCGATCACCCACAACAGCGAGATCCGCGTCGCCACCACCTGTCCCGACGCCGACCCGCACGTGCCCTCGATCGTGTCGGTCTACCCGACCAACGACTGGCACGAGCGCGAGGCCTGGGACTTCTTCGGGATCGTCTTCGACGGCCACCCGGCGCTGACCCGCATCCAGATGCCCGACGACTGGCACGGCCACCCCCAGCGCAAGGACTACCCGCTGGGCGGCATCCCGGTCGAGTACCGGGGGGCCACCGTGCCCCCGCCGGACGAGCGGAGGTCCTACAAGTGAGCCCCGCCAACCCCACGCACTCCGCCACGAAGGGAGGCCCGGCATGACCGTCACCGAGGACTACATCGACGCCTCCGGCGGGGACTGGGACGACGTCATCGAGAAGGCGCAGGCCACCAGCGCCGAACGCCTCGTCGTCAACATGGGTCCCCAGCACCCCTCCACACACGGCGTGCTCCGGCTCATCCTCACCCTCGACGGCGAGACCTGCACCGAGGCACGCGTCGGTATCGGCTACCTGCACACCGGTATCGAGAAGAACATGGAGTACCGGACGTGGACGCAGGGCACCACGTTCGTGACCCGCATGGACTACCTGACGCCGCTGTTCAACGAGACGGCGTACTGCCTGGCGGTCGAGAAGCTGCTCGGCATCCAGGACCGCATCCCCGAGCGGGCCAACGTCATCCGCGTGATGATGATGGAGCTCAACCGGATGGCCTCGCACTTCGTGGCGATGGCGACCTTCGGCATGGAGCTGGGCGCGACCACGGTCATGACCAACGGCTTCCGTGAACGCGAGATGATCCTGGACATCTTCGAGCTGGTCACCGGCCTGAGGATGAACCACGCCTACGTCCGCCCCGGCGGCGTGGCCCAGGACCTGCCGCCCGGCGCGGTCGGCAAGGTCCGCGAGCTGCTCAAGGAGATGCCCAAGCGCATCACCGTCATGCGCAAGCTCCTGGACGAGAACCCCGTCTACCTCGCCCGCACACAGGACGTGGCCCACCTCAACCTGCCCGGCTGCATGGCGCTCGGCGTCACCGGACCGCTGCTGCGGGCCTCCGGCCTGGCCTGGGACCTGCGCAAGGCCAAGCCCTACTGCGGCTACGAGGACTACGAGTTCGACGTCCCGGTCTCCGACGGCGGCGACGTCTACGCCCGCTACCGGGTGCGCATAGCCGAGATGGACGAGAGCCTGAAGATCATCGAGCAGTGCCTGGACAAGCTCCAGCCCGGCCCGGTGATGATCCAGGACGCCAAGATCGGCTGGCCCGCCAAGCTGGCGCTGGGACCCGACGGCCTGGGCAACTCGCCCGACCACATCGCGCACATCATGAGCAGCTCCATGGAGGCGCTCATCCACCACTTCAAGCTGGTCACCGAGGGCTTCCGGGTCCCCGCGGGCCAGGTCTACGCGGCCGTCGAGAGCGCCAAGGGCGAACTCGGCTGCTACGCGGTCAGCGACGGGAGCACCCGTCCCCACCGCGTGCACTTCCGCGACCCCTCGTTCACCCACCTCCAGGCCGTCGCGGCCATGTGCGAGGGGGGAACGGTGGCGGACGTCATCGCCGCCGTGGCCAGTATCGACCCGGTGATGGGAGGAGTGGACCGGTGAGCGAGCACGAGACCACCGAGACCGCGGGGACGGCCGAGCCTCGCGAGGCGTTCCCCGCCGAGGTCACCGCACGGCTGGAGCCGGACGCCAAGGAGATCATCGGCCGCTACCCGCGGCCGAGGTCGGCGCTGCTGCCGCTGCTGCACCTGGTGCAGGCCGAGGAGGGGCACGTCAGCAAGGCCGGGATGCGCTTCTGCGCGGACCAGCTCGGCATCACCCTCGCCGAGGTCAACGCGGTCGCCACGTTCTACACCATGTACCGCCGCCGCCCCGGCGGCGACTACCAGGTGGGCGTGTGCACCAACACCCTGTGCGCGGTGATGGGCGGCGACGAGATCTTCCAGAGCCTCAAGGACCACCTGGGGGTCGGCAACAACGAGACCACCGAGGACGGCAGGGTCACGCTGGAGCACGTCGAGTGCAACGCGGCCTGCGACTTCGCGCCGGTCGTGATGGTCAACTGGGAGTTCTTCGACAACCAGACCCCCGACACGGCCAGGCGGCTCGTGGACGACCTGCGCCTGGGCAGGGACGTCGCGCCCACGCGCGGCCCCGCCAGCCTGTGCACCTGGAAGCAGGCCTCCCGGGTGCTGGCAGGGTTCGACGACGGCCGCGCGGGCGAGGGCGTCCAGGCCGCCGCGCCCTCCCTGGCCGGGTTGAAGCTGGCCCGGGAGCGCGGCTGGACCGCGCCCGACCCGGACAACCTCCCCGCCAAGCCTTCCGACCAGGGTGAGGAGGACGCCAAGTGACCACCCTGACCCCGATCCTGTCGCGCGACTGGGACCGCCCCGACTCCTTCACCCTGGAGGGCTACCGGGCCACCGGCGGCTACGGCGCGCTGCGCAAGGCGCTGGCCATGGAGCCCGACGCCATCGTGGACCTGGTCAAGAAGTCCGGCCTGCGCGGCCGCGGCGGCGCCGGGTTCCCCACGGGGATGAAGTGGGGCTTCCTGCCCGCGGACAACCCCAACCCGCGCTACCTCGTCGTCAACGCCGACGAGTCCGAGCCGGGCACCTGCAAGGACATCCCGCTCATGCTCGCCAACCCGCACGCGCTGGTGGAGGGGGTGGCGATCGCGGCGTACGCGATCAAGTCCAGCCAGGCCTTCATCTACGTGCGCGGCGAGGTCGTGCACGTCATCCGGCGCCTGCGCCGGGCCGTCGCCGAGGCCTACGAGGCCGGGCTGCTCGGCAGGGACGTCCTGGGCACCGGCTTCGACCTCGACGTGGTCGTCCACGCCGGGGCGGGCGCCTACATCTGCGGCGAGGAGACCGCGCTGCTGGACTCCCTGGAGGGCTACCGGGGTCAGCCCCGGCTCAAGCCGCCCTTCCCCGCGGTCGCCGGGCTCTACGCCTCGCCGACCGTGGTCAACAACGTCGAGTCCATCGCCAGCGTGCCGAGCATCGTGGCCAACGGCGCCGACTGGTTCACGTCCATGGGCACCGAGAAGTCCGCCGGGTTCGGCTTCTTCTCCCTGTCCGGGCACGTGGCCAACCCCGGCCAGTACGAGGCCCCGCTGGGCGTGACCCTGCGCGAGCTGCTCGACATGTCGGGCGGGATGCGGCCCGGGCACCGGCTCAAGTTCTGGACGCCCGGCGGCTCCTCCACGCCGATCTTCACCGAGGAGCACCTGGACACCCCGCTCGACTTCGAGTCGGTGGGCGCCGCCGGGTCCATGCTCGGCACCCGCGCCCTCCAGATCTTCGACGAGACCACCTGCGTCGTGAAGGCCGTCGGCCGCTGGATCGCCTTCTACGCCCACGAGTCCTGCGGCAAGTGCACGCCCTGCCGCGAGGGCAACTTCTGGATGGTCCAGGTCCTGGACCGGCTGGAGAACGGGCAGGGCACCGAGGCCGACCTCGACAAGCTCCTGGACATCTGCGACAACCTGCTCGGCCGCTCCTTCTGCGCCCTCGGCGACGGCGCGACCAGCCCGGTCACCTCCTCGATCAAGCACTTCCGCCAGGAGTACATCGACCACGTGGAGCGGGGCGGCTGCCCCTTCGACCACTCCCGGGCCACCCTCTGGGGCGACCGGCCGACCACGACGGGAGGACACCAGTGACCGTCACCTCCAACTCCTCCGGCGGCGCCGCGCCCGCACCGCCGCCCGAGGACCTCGTCACCGTCACCATCGACGGCTTCCAGGTCCAGGTGCCCAAGGGGACCCTCCTGATCCGGGCCGCCGAACTCCTCGGCATCCAGATTCCGAGGTTCTGCGACCACCCGCTGCTGGACCCGGTCGGGGCCTGCCGCCAGTGCCTGGTCGAGATCCCCGACATGGGCAACGGGCGCGGCATGCCCAAGCCGCAGGCCTCCTGCACCATCACCGTCATGGAGGGGATGGTGGTCAACACCCACCTGACCTCCCCGGTGGCGGAGAAGGCCCAGCGCGGGATCATGGAGTTCCTGCTCATCAACCACCCGCTGGACTGCCCGGTCTGCGACAAGGGCGGCGAGTGCCCCCTCCAGAACCAGGCCATGTCCACCGGGCGGGGTGAGACCCGCTTCACCGACGTCAAGCGGACCTTCCCCAAGCCGATCGCGCTGTCCACCGGGGTGCTGCTGGACCGGGAGCGCTGCGTGCAGTGCGCCCGCTGCACCCGCTTCGCCGCGCAGGTCGCGGGCGACCCGCTCATCGAGCTGATGGAGCGCGGCGCCGACGAGCAGGTCGGCATCGCCGAGGGCGAGCCCTTCCAGTCCTACTTCTCCGGCAACACCGTGCAGATCTGCCCGGTCGGCGCGCTCACCGGCTCCGCCTACCGGTTCCGGTCGCGCCCCTTCGACCTGGTGTCCACGCCCAGCGTGTGCGAGCACTGCGCCGACGGGTGCGCCCAGCGCACCGACCACCGGCGCGGCAAGGTCATGCGCCGCCTGGCCGGGGACGACCCGCAGGTCAACGAGGAGTGGAACTGCGACAAGGGCCGGTGGGCGTTCAGCTACACCACCCAGTCCGACCGCCTGTCCCGCCCGCTGGTGCGCGACGAGGAGTCCCGGGCCCTGGAGTTCGCCTCCTGGTCCGAGGCCATCGGCCTCGCCGCCCAGGGGCTGGCCGCCGCGCGCGGCCGGGTCGGCGTCCTGACCGGGGGCCGCCTCACCTACGAGGACGCCTACGCCTACGCCAAGTTCGCCCGCGTGGCCCTGCGCACCAACGACGTGGACGCCCGGGCCCGCGCGCACTCGCCCGAGGAGGCCGACTTCCTGGCCGCCCACGTGGCCGGGACCCCGGTCGGCGTGGACTTCACCGCCCTGGAGAAGGCGCCCGCGGTCCTGCTGGCCGGATTCGAGCCCGAGGACGAGTCGCCCCTGGTCTTCCTGCGGCTGCGCAAGGGCGTGCGCAAGCGCGGCCTCAAGGTCTACTCGGTCGGCTCCCACGCCAGCCTGGGCCTGACCAAGACCCGGGGAACCCTGGTCAGGGCCGTGCCCGGCGACGAGGCCCGCGTCCTCAACGCCCTGGACACCGACGACCCCGGCGTCGTGGCCGCCCTGAACGAGGAGGGCGCGGTCATCCTGGCGGGCGAGCGCCTGGCCGCCGTGCCCGGCGCCCTGACCGCCGCCGCGGCCCTGGCCGAGCGGACCGGCGCCCGCCTGGCGTGGGTGCCGCGCCGCGCGGGAGAGCGCGGGGCCGTCGACGCCGGAGCGCTGCCGGGCCTGCTGCCCGGAGGCCGACCGGTCACCGACCCCTCCGCCCGCGCCGAGGTCGCCCGGGTCTGGAACACGGGCTCCCTGCCCGAGGCCCCCGGACGCGACACCGCCGCCATCCTGGCGGCGGCCGCCGCCGGAGAGCTGGACGCCCTGGTGGTCGCCGGGGTGGAGCTGGACGACCTGCCCGACCCCGACGCCGCCCGCGCGGCCCTGGCCCGGGTGCCGTTCGTCGTCAGCCTCGAACTGCGCGCCAGCGACGTCACCGACCGCGCCGACGTGGTGCTGCCGGTGGCCGCCGTCGCCGAGAAGTCCGGCACCTTCGTCAACTGGGAGGGCCGCCACCGGCCCTTCGGCGACGCGCTCAGGGTGCCCGGCGCGCTGTCCGACCTGCGGGTGCTCTCCGCGATCGCCGACCAGATGGACGTGCACCTGGGCCTGCCCGACGCCGCGTCCGCCTACGGCGAGCTGATGGAGCTGGGCCTGTGGACCGGCGAGCGCGCGGACGGACCCCGCGTGCGGCCCGCCGAGGTCGTGCGGCCCGAGCCAGGCCAGGCCCTGCTGTCCACCTGGCGCCAGCTGCTCGGCACCGGCCGCATGGAGGACGGCGAGCCCTACCTCGCCGGGACCGCCCGGCAGGCGCGCGCCTACCTGTCCCAGGCCACGGCCGACGAGGTCGGCGTCCCCGACGGCGGGACGCTCCACGTCACCGGCGCCCGCGGCTCGGTCTCCGTGCCGGTCATCGTCACCGACATCGCCGACCGGGTCGTCTGGCTCCCGGCCAACGCCGACGGGTGCGACGTGCCCCGCGACCTGGGCGGCGGCGCCGGGCAGACCGTCCTGCTGGCCGCGTCCACCACCAACGGAACCGCCAGCGACGGAACCGGTAGCAACGGAACCGCCAGCAACGGGTCCTCCAGCACCAACGGGAGGCAGCAGTGACCCCCGCCGCTCTCGATCCGCGCGTCACCGCCCACCTTGCCTCCGAGGAGACACTGAGCGCCTTCGGCGGCGACCCCTGGTGGATCACCACCATCAAGGCGCTGGCGATCTTCGTCTTCCTCATGCTCTGCGTGCTGATGATGATCATGGCCGACCGCAAGGTCATGGGCCGGATGCAGCAGCGCCACGGACCCAACCGGATGGGCCCCTTCGGCCTGCTCCAGTCGCTCTTCGACGGCATCAAGCTCTCCCTCAAGGAGGACCTGATCCCGCGCGGGGTGGACCGGTTCGTCTACATCGCCGCGCCGGTGATCGCGGCCGTGCCCGCCTTCATCGCCTTCTCGGTGATCCCGATCGGGCCCGAGGTGAACCTGTTCGGGGTCATCACCCCGCTCCAGCTCACCGACCTGCCCGTCGCGGCCCTGGTGGTCCTGGCCACCGCCGCGCTGGGCGTCTACGGGTTCGTGCTCGGCGGCTGGGCCTCCCAGTCTCCCTACGCCCTGCTCGGCGGCCTGCGCGCCTCCGCGCAGGTGATCAGCTACGAGATCGCGATGGGCCTGTCCTTCGTCGCGGTCTTCATCATGTCCGGGACCCTGACCACCTCGGGGATCGTCGAGTCCCAGCGCGGGCTGTGGTTCGCCGTGCTGCTCCTGCCGTCCTTCCTCATCTACCTGGTGACGATGGTCGGCGAGACCAACCGGCTGCCCTTCGACCTGGCCGAGGGCGAGGGCGAGATCGTCGGCGGCTTCATGACCGAGTACGGGTCCATGAAGTTCACGATGTTCTTCCTCGCGGAGTACGTGAACATGTGCACGGTCGCCGCCGTGTCCGTCACGCTCTTCCTCGGCGGCTGGCTCGCCCCGCCCGGGATCACGGCGTTCCTGCCGGGCGCCAACGAGGGCTGGTGGCCCGCCCTGTGGTGGCTGCTCAAGTTCGTCTGCGTGATGTTCCTGTTCATCTGGGCGCGCGGCAGCCTGCCCCGGGTGCGCTACGACCAGCTCATGAAGCTGGGCTGGAAGGTGCTCATCCCGATCCAGCTGGTGTGGATCACCGCCGTCGCCGTCGTGCGGATGCTCGTCCTGGACGGCGCCTCCCCGGTGGTCGTCGGTGCGGTGGTCGCCGCCTTCACCGCCGCGACCGTGGCCGCCTTCGCCGCCTGGCTGCGCCACGCGCGCCGCGAGCGCGCCGAGGAGGCCCGCCAGCGCGCCGAGAACGCCCGACGGGCGCACCGGGACCCCGCATTCGGCGGCTTCCCGGTTCCGCCGAGCGCCGCCCCGCACTACGGCAGCAGCATGCTCGCCGAACCGCCGCGGACGGCCCCGGCCGCCGCCGACCGCAACAAGAAGGGTGAGGAGGTTACCGGTGCTTGAGTGGCTCAACCCCGTCAAGGGTTTCGGTGTCACCTTCCACACGATGTTCAAGAAGGTGCCGACCGTCGAGTACCCGGAGGTCAAGCGCCCCACGGCGCCGCGCTTCCACGGACGGCACCAGCTGAACAGGTGGGCCGACGGCCTGGAGAAGTGCATCGGGTGCGAACTGTGCGCCTGGGCCTGTCCGGCCGACGCCATCTACGTGGAGGCCGGTGACAACACCGACGACGACAGGTACTCGCCCGGCGAGCGCTACGGCCGGGTCTACCAGATCAACTACCTGCGGTGCATCCTGTGCGGGTTGTGCGTGGAGGCCTGCCCCACACGCGCCCTGACGATGACCAACGAGTACGAGCTGGCCGACGACAGCAGGCAGAGCCTGATCTGGACCAAGGAGCAGCTGCTGGCCCCGCTGCGCGAGGGGATGGAGCAGCCGCCCCACCCCATGCGCCTGGGCGAGACCGAGCAGGACTACTACGCCACCGGGCGCGGCCAGCACGGCTCACAGGACGGCCACGAGGCGCCCGAGACTCCGGAGGCGGTCCGTTGAACCCGCTCACCAGCGTCCCCGCCGCCCCGCCGTCCGACCAGCCGCTGTACCTGGCCGCGCCGATCGGCGGCGGCGAGGCGACCGCGTTCTGGATCCTGGGCGCCGTGGTCCTCCTCGGCGCCCTGGGCGTGGTCTTCTCCCGCAAGGCCGTGCACTCGGCGATGTCCATGGCGCTGACCATGCTCGGCCTGGCCGTGTTCTACGGCATCAACGCGGCGCCCTTCCTCATGGTCGTGCAGATCGTCGTCTACACCGGCGCCGTCCTCATGCTGTTCCTGTTCGTGCTGATGCTCATCGGCGTCAGCTCGGCCGACTCCCTGGTGGAGACCATCAGCGGACAGCGCGTCATGACGGCCGTCGTCGCCCTGGCCTTCGTCGGCGCCCTGGCCACCGGCATCACCCGCATCGCCGTGGGCGACCCGGTCGGCCTCACCGAGGGAGCCGCGGCCGCCGGGGGCACCATCCCGTGGATCGCGGGCGAGCTGCTGCTGCGCTACGTGGTCGCCTTCGAGGCCACCGGCGCGCTGCTCATCACCGCGGTCCTGGGCGCGATGGTCCTGGCGCACACCGCCCGCACCAAGAAGCGCCGCACACAGCGGGAGATCGCCGAGGACCGCATCCGTGGCGACCACCCGACACCGCTGCCGGGACCGGGCACCTACGCCCGGCACAACGCGATCGACATGCCCGCGCTGCTGCCGGACGGCTCGGTCTCCCAGCTCTCGCTCAACCCCGTCCTGACCGCGCGAGACCCCGAGTACCAGTCCCGGGTGCCCGAGACCGTGCGCACCGGCCAGGCGGCGCTGCCCGGCGGGGCCTCGGACTCGGTCGGGTCCAAGACGGCCGAGCCGGCCGCCGACGACCGGGCCCGGCCCGCGGCGGAGGCGCCCGGGGGCCAGGTGGAGACCGGCACGCGGGTCGAGGGCGACGCCGACGAGGGCGACGGCCCCGGCGGGGCCGAGGGCTCCGGCGGTCCCGACGACGTGGACGGACCGCGCAACGGCAACGGCAACGGGCAGGAGGTCGAGTCCTCGTGGACCCGATGAACTACATCGTCCTCGCGGCGCTGCTGTTCACCATCGGCGCCGTCGGCGTCCTGGTCCGGCGCAACGCGATCATCGTCTTCATGTGCGTGGAGCTGATGCTCAACGCCTGCAACCTGGCGTTCGTCGCGTTCGCCCGGATGCACGGGGACATCGAGGGGCAGGTCATCGCCTTCTTCGTGATGGTCGTCGCCGCCGCGGAGGTGGTCGTGGGCCTCGCGATCATCATGCAGATCTTCCGAACCCGCAGGTCGGCGTCGCTGGATGACGCCAACCTGCTCAAGCACTAGAAGGCGACGTGGCTGTGACATCTCACGCGTACCTCGCCGCCGAACCCGTGGTGGCGACCGCGGCCGACAGCGCCGTGCTGTCGGGCGCATGGCTGCTCATCGCCCTGCCGCTCGCGGGCGCGGCGATCCTGCTGCTCGGCGGCAGGCGCACCGACAAGTGGGGGCACTGGCTGGCCACGGCCCTGCCGGTCGCCTCCTTCGCCTGGGCGCTCCTCGTCCTGTTCGACCTGCTCGGCAGGGCGGCCGACGCGCGCAGCGTCTCCGTCCCCGTCTACGAGTGGTTCTCCGTCGGCGAGTTCTCCGCCGGGGTGGACCTGCTCGTCGACCCCCTCTCGATCAGCTTCGTCCTGCTGATCACCTTCGTGGGGTCGCTCATCCACATCTACTCCGTCGGCTACATGGCCGAGGACCCGGGCAGGCGGCGCTTCTTCGCCTACCTCAACCTGTTCGTGGCCGCCATGCTCGTGCTGGTGCTCGCGGACAACTTCGTGCTGCTCTTCCTCGGCTGGGAGGGTGTGGGCCTGGCGTCCTACCTGCTCATCGGGTTCTGGCAGTACAAGCCCTCCGCCGCGGTGGCCGCCAAGAAGGCGTTCCTCATCAACCGCGTCGGCGACATGGGCCTGCTCATCGCGATCATGATCATGTTCGCGGTGCTGGGCGCGGTCAGCTTCAGCGACGTGTTCGCGGCCGTCCCGGGCGCGGGCGACGGCGTGCTGCTCGCGATCGGACTGCTGCTGCTCCTGGGCGCCTGCGGCAAGTCCGCGCAGCTGCCGCTCCAGGCGTGGCTGCTCGACGCCATGGAGGGCCCGACCCCGGTGTCCGCGCTCATCCACGCGGCCACCATGGTCACCGCCGGCGTGTACCTCATCGTGCGCGCCGGACCCATCTTCGAGGGCGCCCCGGTGGCCCAGACCGTGGTCACCGTCGTGGGCGCCGCGACCATGCTGGCGGGCGGGATCATCGCCTCGGCCAAGGACGACATCAAGAAGTCCCTGGCCGGGTCCACGATGAGCCAGATCGGCATGATGGTCCTGGCCGCCGGGCTCGGCCCGGTCGGCTACGTGGCCGCCATCGCCCACCTGGTCACCCACGGCTTCTTCAAGGCCGGGCTGTTCCTGGGCGCCGGATCGGTCATGCACGCCATGAACGACGGCGTGGACATGCGCCGCTACGGCGGGCTGGCCCGGGTCATGCCGGTCACCTTCGTCACCTTCGGCCTGGGCTACCTGGCCATCATCGGCTTCCCGCTGCTGTCGGGCTGGTGGACGAAGGAGAGCATCATCTCCGCGGCCTTCGGCGTGGGCGGCACCCAGGGCATGGTGCTCGGGACCGCCGTCATCGTCGGCGCCGGGCTCACCGCCTTCTACATGTCGCGGATGGTCTTCATGACCTTCCTCGGCAGGAAGCGGTGGGACGAGGGAGTGCACCCGCACGAGTCACCGGTCAGCATGACCGCCCCCATGGTGGTGCTGGCCGTCGGGTCGGTCGCGCTGGGCGCCTTCCTCACGCTCGGCGACCGGTTCGCGGGCTTCCTGGCCCCGTCCACCGGGGCCCACCCGCACCACTTCGACGTCGTGCACGCGTTCACCGCGCCCTACGGACTGGCCGCCCTGGGCGTCATGGTCCTGGGCGTGGCCGCCGCCTGGGCGGTGTACCTGCGCAGGCCGGTGGAGCGCACCGCGCCCCGGGGCAACCTCGTCACCGTCGCCGCCAGCCGCGAGCTGTACGGCAACGAGATCAACGAGGGCCTGCTCATGCGGCCCGGACAACAGCTCACCCGGGCCCTGCTCGTCATCGAGGACAAGGTCATCGACGGGGCGGTCAACGGACTGGGCGCCGGGGTGCGCGACTCCTCCAGCGGGTTGGGCCGGGTCCAGACCGGGTTCGCCCGCACGTACGCGCTCACCATGCTCTTCGGCGCCGTCATCGTCGCCGCGACGCTGGCTGTGAGGTTCTGACATGATCCCCTGGCTCACCATCGCGATCGCGCTCCCCGCGGTCGGCGCGGTCCTGGTCTGGGCGCTGCCGCGCACCGCCAGGACCGCCACGGAGCGGACGGCCGCGGCCTCGGCCGCCTCGTCCGCCACCGCCTCCTCCGGAGGTGCCACCGCCACGGCGACGGCCGTGCGGCCCGCCGCCGCGGCCGGGGCCCCGGCCGAGACCGCCAAGCGGCTCACGCTGGGCTTCTCGCTCGCCACCCTGCTCGTGCTCGGGGCCATGGCCCTCCAGTTCGACACCTCCCGGGCGGGAGCCCTCCAGTTCGAGGAGGTCCACCCCTGGATCCCGCGCTTCGGCGTCAGCTACGCCGTGGGCGTGGACGGCATCGCCCTGGCGCTGGTCCTGATGTCGGCCGTGCTGGTGCCCCTGGTGGTCCTGGCCGCCTGGCGCGAGCACGACGACCGCGAGGACGGGGGGCGCGGGTACTTCGCGCTCATCCTGGTCCTGGAAGCGATGATGATCGGCGTCTTCGCCGCCACCGACGTCTTCCTGTTCTACGTGTTCTTCGAGGCCATGCTCATCCCGGTCTACTTCATGATCGGGCGCTACGGGCGCGGCGACGACCGGGCCAGAGCCGCGGTCAAGTTCCTGCTCTACAGCCTCGCCGGCGGCCTGGTCATGCTGGTCGCGGTGATCGGCGTGTACGTCGTCGGCGGCACCTTCCTGTGGAGCGACCTGGTCGGCGAGGGCAGCGCCCTGGCCGCGGTGGACCCGGCCACGGCCCGCTGGCTGTTCCTCGGCTTCTTCATCGCCTTCGCGATCAAGGCGCCGATGTGGCCCGTGCACACCTGGCTGCCCTCGGCGGCGGGCGCCTCGCGCCCGGGCACCGCCGTGCTGCTGGTCGGCGTGCTGGACAAGGTCGGCACCTACGGGATGCTGCGCTACTGCCTGGAGCTTTTCCCGGCGGCCGTGTCCTGGTTCGTGTGGCCGGTGGTGGCGCTGAGCCTGGTGAGCATCATCTACGGTGCGATCCTGGCCATCGGGCAGAACGACATGATGCGCCTGGTGGCGTACACGTCGGTCTCCCACTTCGGCTTCATCACCCTGGGCATCTTCGCCCTGACCGCGCAGGGGCAGGCCGGGGCCGCCCTGTACATGGTCAACCACGGGTTCGCGACCGGGGCGCTGTTCCTGGTCGTGGGCTTCCTGATCGCCCGCCGCGGCTCCGCGCTCATCAGCGACTACGGCGGCGTGCAGCGGATCGCGCCCCGGCTGGCCGGGGTGTTCCTGGTGACGGGCCTGGCCGGTCTGGCGCTGCCGGGGCTGGCTCCGTTCGTCAGCGAGTTCCTGGTGTTCGTCGGCGTGTACGCGTTCAGCCCGGCCCCCGCGGTCATCGCGGCGGTCGGTGTGGTCCTGGCCGCGCTCTACATCCTGTGGATGTACCAGCGCACCATGAACGGACCCACCAGGGAGGACCTGACCGGACTGCGCGACCTGTCCGCGCGGGAGACGTGGGCGGTGGCCCCGCTGCTCGCGCTCATCCTCCTGCTCGGCCTGTACCCGCAGCCGGTGCTGGACGTGATCAACCCCGCGGTGGAGCGCACCGTGGAGGTCGGCGCGGGCCCTGACAGCGGGACCGGGGGCGCCGCGGGCGCCCAGGAAGAGGAAGGAGACGCGGAGTGATCCCCCACATGGACCTTCCCGTCATCACCGAGGCGCCGCCGCAGCTGGACTGGTGGCTGCTCGCGCCGCTGCTCACGGTGTTCGCCGCCGGTGTGCTGGGCGTGCTGTTCGAGGCGTTCGTCCCGCGGGAGCGGCGCCGCGGCATCCAGATCGGGCTCGCGGCGCTCGCGCTGCTGGCCGTGTTCGTCCTGCTGGTGCTCCAGGTGGGCTCGCTGCCCGAGGACGCGCCGGGGGTGACGGTCGGCGTCGGGGCGCTGGCGGTGGACCGGACGGTGATCTTCTTCCAGGGCACCATCACCGTGCTGGCGCTGGTGAGCCTGCTGCTGATCTCCGAGCGCCGGGACGGGCGCGACGCGTTCGCCGCGCAGGCGGCGACGGTGCCCGGCAGCGAGGAGGAGCGCGCGCACATCATGGCGGGCTCCCAGCACACCGAGGTGTACCCGCTGGTGATGTTCGCGGTGCTGGGGATGCTGATGTTCCCGGCCTCGAACGACTTCCTGACGATGTTCATCGCGCTGGAGGTCATGAGCCTGCCGCTGTACCTGCTGTGCGGACTGGCCCGGCGCCGCCGCCTGTTCTCGCAGGAGGCCGCGGTCAAGTACTTCCTGCTGGGCGCGTTCTCCTCGGCGTTCTTCCTGTTCGGCGCCGCCATGGTCTACGGCTACGCGGGCTCGGTGAACTTCGGCGAGATCCGCGCGGCCGTCGAGGCGGGCGGCGCGGACATCTTCCGGGGCGGCGACGGCGAGCCGCTGCTGCTCATGGGCATCGGCCTGGTGGCGGTCGGCCTGCTGTTCAAGGTCGGCGCGGTGCCCTTCCACAACTGGAAGCCGGACGTGTACCAGGGCGCGCCGACCCCGATCACGGCCCTGATGGCCTCCTGCACGCTGGTCGCCGCGTTCGGCGCCCTGCTGCGGGTGTTCTTCGTGCCCTTCGGGGGCTCGGCCCAGACCTGGGAGCCGATGCTGTGGGCGGTGGCCGTCCTGACGATGGTCGTGGCCGCGGTCATCGCGGTGACCCAGCGCGACGTCAAGCGGCTGCTGGCCTACTCGTCGGTGGTGCACGCCGGGTTCATCCTGACCGCGGTCGTGGCGGGCAGCACGGACGGGCTCGCGGGCGCCATGTTCTACCTGGCGGCCTACGGGTTCACCACGCTGGGCGCGTTCGCCGTGGTGACGCTGGTGCGGACCAAGGACGGCGGCCAGGAGCTGGGCGACCTGGACCGGTGGGCGGGGCTGGGACGCCGCTCGCCGGTGCTGGCCGGAGCGCTGGCGCTGTTCCTGCTGGCGTTCGCCGGGATCCCGCTCACGAGCGGCTTCATCGGCAAGTTCGCGGTGTTCGAGGCGGCGGTGGCGGCCGGTGCCGTTCCGCTGGTCGTGGTGGGTGTGCTGAGCAGCGCGGTGACCGCGTTCTTCTACGTGCGGATCATCGTGGTGATGTTCTTCCGGGACCCGGAGGGCGAGGGCCCCACGGTGGTGCGCGCGGGTGCGGCCACGGGCGGGGTCATCGCGATCGGGGTGGCGGCGACGCTGCTGCTCGGCGTGTACCCGGGCGCGGTGCTCGACAACCTGCTGCCCTCGGTCGACGCCGACCAGGCTCCGACCTCGGTGATGGTGGACCAGGCGTCCACGGAGACCGGATCCGCCGGAGGCGCGGAGTGACCGGCGGCCGTGGACGTGCGCTGACCGGCGGGTACGGGCGCGGGGTCCGAGGCGGGTGCGAACGCTGACCCCAAGTGACCGGCAGAGTGACCAATTACCGGGTCTGACCTGGGATTCGTCACCTGCCGGTTCCGTACCCGGGTGTGGCTTTGGCTGTTCATTCCGGGTCGGATACCGTGGCAAGTCGGATCATGTTCATGTGCTGAGCACGCGGCGGCCCCCTCACCCGGGGTCACCTCCGTGCCGTTCGACAGGTGGAGCTGTACGGTGAGCGGTGCTGTCCCGAGCGGGTTTCTCGCTCTGCCGAGAGTCGACGATGCCCTTGCCCGGGAGGTCCAGGACGACCTGGAGAAGGTCGAGGACCTGCTGCGGGAGTCGGTCGCGTCGAGCGACCCCCTGCTGACCGAGGCGGCGTCCCACCTGCTGGCGGCCGGGGGCAAGCGCTTCCGCGCGACCCTGGTGCTGCTGGCCGCCCACTTCGGGGACCCGTCCGTGCCCGACCTCATCCCGGCCGCGGCCGTGGTGGAGCTCACCCACGTGGCCACGCTCTACCACGACGACGTCATGGACGAGGCGGAGCTGCGGCGCGGCGAGCCCAGCGCCAACCAGCGCTGGGGCAACAGCGTCGCCATCCTGACCGGCGACTACGTGTTCGCCCGCGCCTCGGAGATGCTCGCCGACCTGGGCACCGAGGCGGTCCGGCTCCAGGCGACCACGTTCGGGCGCCTGGTGCAGGGGCAGATCCTGGAGACCTCCGGTCCGCAGGAGGGCACCGACCCGCTGGACCACTACCTGAGGGTGATCAGCGACAAGACCGCGTCCCTGATCGCGTCGTCGGCGGAGTTCGGCGGCATGTTCGGCAAGGTCGACCCCGAGACGATCGGGACGGTCACGCGGGCGTGCGACGCGCTGGGGATGGCCTTCCAGCTGGCCGATGACCTGCTGGACGTGGCGAGCGAGAGCACGGACTCGGGCAAGACCCCGGGGACGGACCTGCGCGAGGGCGTGCTGACCCTGCCGATGTTCTACGCGCTGCGCTCCCAGGACGCGGCGGACGAGCGGCTCAAGTCGCTGCTGGGCCGCCCGCTGGGGGACGAGGAGGCCGAGGAGGCGCTGGCGCTGCTGCGGGTGCACCCGGCGATGACCGAGGCCGAGGCCACCCTGCGCGGCTGGGCCGACAAGGCGCGCGCGGAGCTGGCGACCCTGCCCCAGAGCCCGGCGAGGGGCGCCTTCGAGGCGCTGTGCGACTACGTGGTCGAGCGCTCGGGCTGACCTCCCGCGGGTGTCCACAGGGGCGCCTGCGGCGGCCGAGGGGCAAGGGACCCAAGGACTGACGACGGCGCCGCCCGGTGGGGCGGCGCCGTTTCGCTGTGCCCGGGCGGTGGGCAGCACTCCGCACGTCCGCCCGCGTGTGTGGGCGGCAGCGGCCCTCTTCGCCGTGATCTTGTACTTATAGCGAGGTTCGACCGTCGAGGTTGGCTATAAGTACAAGATCATCACAGGTCAGAACCCTTGCATCACGCCAGCAACGTTTCCGGCCAGTCCAAACTCGGTACCCACCGGTGGACGTTCCAGGTTCGACAGACGCGCGAGGGCCGGGCGTCCGTCACGCTCTCCCTCCTCGTGGGGCGGGGTGGGCCCCGCGCGGCTCCCTACGGCCGTCAGGCGTCCTCCGGTGGCATGACCGGGCTCCCGATGCCCCCGTTCCAGGGCAGGACGTCCTCGAAGTCGCATGCGGCGATCGCGGGGCACCCGGCGCTCCAGAGGGCCCGCAGGACGGCGGCGGTCGTCTCGACGAGTCTTTCCTCGGCCGCCCTCTCCCCGCTGTCGAGTTCCACGACCACCGGCCAGAAGAGAAAGTCCGTCTCGCCCGCCACGTGCTCCTTGTTCCGGCGGACGTCGACGAAGAGGTCGCCGAGGCGTGCCGTGCCCCTGCTGAAACCGACGCCGAGGAGCGCGGACAGCAGGGCCCGCGCGTCGGTCGCGGTCGTCCCTCCGACGAAGACCTTGCAGTACAGGTCGGCGTGCGGGTTCATTCGGGCACCTCGGCGTTCGGAACGTGGCCCGGAGCGGGCCGTGTCGGGGCCCGACGACGCTACCAACGCGTTCCGGCCCGGGGCCGGCGCGGGTGACGCGACGACGGCGCCGCCCGGTGGGGCGGCGCCGTCGCCGTTCTCTCAGCCCCGCCGTGCGGGGAGGCCGCGCCGGTGTCGCGGTGGGATTCCGTTCAGGTGCCCGGCGGACCGCCCCGGGACCGGCGGGCGCGGCGGGGGAGAGCCGTCGCGCCCGCCGGCTGTGCGGGGTCGCGCCCTAGCTCACGACGGGCAGGGCCTCGGAACCGGGCAGGTCCATGAAGGTCGGGTGCTGCGTCATGCCCGCCGGGGTCTCCTGCGGGACGGTGCCGCCCTCGACGGACAGCAGGTCGCTGGTGTCCACGTCGTTCAGCAGGTCCGTGCCCCGGCTCAGCGCGGCCACCAGGTCCTCGGCGGTCTCGGTGTTGACGCCCTCCGCGACCCCGGGCACCCCGGCGTCGGCGAGCTGCGGCACGACGGAGTCCACCGCGTCGTCGACCACGGGCACACCGGTGCCGGAGAGGCGGGGCACCCCGGACTCGGCCAGGGGGCCCTCCACGTTCAGGGGCTGGAGCTCGGCGGTCCGGAGGTCGCCGCTCTCGGAACCGCTCCTGAGGGCGTCGGCCAGGTCGCCCAGGCCGGGCGTCGCGGGCGCCGACGCGCTCTGCCGCACGGTGGAGGGGCCGCCCAGGCCCAGGGCGTCCTCCAGGGCGGGGGCCTCGGCGCCGTCCAGCGCCAGGCTGTTGCCGCCGGTCACCGAGGACAGGTCCGAGGTGTCGGGCAGCCTGGCGACGTCGTGGAGCCGTGAGGTGTCCGGCAGCTGGGCGACCTGGTCGACCCGGGGCAGGTCCACCTGCTCGCGCAGCCCGTAGACCGACTCCAGGGTGTGCGGCAGCACCGTGACGGCGGTCTCCTCCACCGCCTCACCCGCCCGGTGGCCGCCGTGCTCCAGGGCCCGCCCGGCGTCGTGGCCGATGGTGTCGTGGGGGTCGCCGTCCAGGCCGGTGGCGTCCTGGACCTCGAAGACGGTGTCGGCCAGCTCGGAGGTCGGGTTGGGCACCTCGCCGAGCGGGGTCCGGATGTCCTCCCCCGCGGGCAGCGGGGCGGAGAGGTCGGGAGCGGGCTTGTCGGGGTTGTGCGCGGTCTCCTGGAGCTCCGACAGGGCGCTGTCGGCGATCGGCCCGACGCCCTCGGGCGCCAGGCTGTTCACGGTGGGGGCGACGCCCTCCACCAGGGCGCGCTCGACGACGGGAGCGATCTCGTGGACGGGCGAGGAGAGGCTCTCGGCACCGGAGACCCCGGCACCGAGGGCGACGAAGCCCGCCGTTCCGGCGGCGAGGAGGACGGCCCTGGCTGATACGCGCTTGACCTGCGTCATGGGTTTCCCTTCGGAGGTTGTGCTCTGGATCAGTGGATACGGGGGCCGAACGCGTGGGGCGCGCTCGGCCGGAGCCGGGGTGGACCACCGGCTGGCGTGAATTCCGTGAACGGGGCACGGGACTCAGGTCAGCTCCCAGAGGGCCGGGCTGGGACGGGTCCGTGCGCGGGAGCGTGCGTCCGCGCGGGAGGGGCGCGTCCTAGTCGGGGGAGACCGTGGGGTCGTCGCTGGGGCCGCCGGGCACCGTGAGCAGGGCCCGGGCGGCGAGCAGGACGGCGTCGGCGGAGGGCGCGGTGACGGGCGCCGCGGTGAGGTAGCCCGCGACGGCGGGAACGGGGGCGGAGCCCCCGGCGGGCGCGGCCGAACCGGTGGTGAGCTGGTGGGCGGAGGAACCGGGGACCGCGGCCGCGGCGCCCGGCCGCTCGCTCAGGTCCTCCCCGGCGGGGGCCCCGGCGGTGTCCGCGGGGAGGACGGCGCCGTGCCCGTGGACGGTCCCGTGCGCGGTCCCGCCAACGGCGCCGTCGTCCTCCGCCCGCTCGCGCGGTTCGGTCCCGGAGCCGTCGCCGTCAGGCTCCGGGCCGGGGTCGGAGACCGCGGAGGCCACGGCGGAGAGGAGTCCTCCGGCGGTGCGGCCGTCGCGGTCGAGTCCGCGGACCGCGCCCCGTGCGCCCTCGCCCATCCCGGCGACCGGCCACGCGCCCTCGGGCAGGACCACGGCGGTCCCGGCGGCGGTGCGCCCGGCCCCGTGTTCGAGGCGCTGGTGCACCGTGCCGAGGGTGGAGGCGACCGGCTCGGTCACCTGGCCGACGCCCTCGGGGACGACCTCGCCGAGGCGGCCGGAGTCCCCGAGCCGGAGGGAGGAGGCGTCCAGGGACGCGCTGTCCAGGGAGACGCGGTCGGAGGAAGCGAGGCCTGAGGAAGCGCGGTCCCGCAGGGTGTGGTGCGGGGCGGTGCGCTCCGAGGAGGCGCGGTCATGGCTCCCGGAGGCGCCGGAGAAGCCGTCCGACAGCCGACCGGCGGTGAGTGAACCCTCGCCGAGCAGGGGGCGGGAGGCGCCCGTGCTGGAGTCGGAGCCGCCGGAGTCAGCGGAGGCGGGGGCCGCGCCGAGCAGCCACAGGCCGACCAGCAGCGCCCCGGCCAGAAGCGGCAGCAGGAGCAGGGAGGGCGCCTCGGGGCACACGGCCGCGGCGGCGCGCGTGGCGCGTGCCGTTCGGCTGGTGCGAGGCATGGGAGGGCCCTCCGGGACGTGCGGCCTGGTCCGAGCCGGGAGAGGCCCCCGGCTCGCGACCTGACGTTAGCACAGAGTCACAGAGGGTAGTTTGGGTTTTCCGCAACCAGGGAATGCCGGGTCAGTCCGCGGGCTCCGGCCGGGCGGGTCCCCCCGGAAGCGGCTTCCGGGGAGACCCGAGCTCCCGTCGCCGCTGGTCGTCGGGGCCCCCGTCCTGCTTCCCGGTCGGCTCCTCGGGTTGTTTCCCGGGCTGTTCCTCGGGCTGTTCCTCGGTCTGCTCCCCGTCCCGGTCGGAGGCGCGTGGCCGGGGACGGGAACGGACGTCGCGGACCTGGTCGACGACGAACACGCACAGCGCCAGCCACACCAGCGCGAAGCCCAGCCAGCGGGCGGGCGGCATGTCCTCGCCCTGCACCAGCCAGCCGACGAAGAACATGATGACCGGGGCGATGTACTGGAGGATGCCGATGACGCTCAGGGGGACCTGGCGCGCGGCCACGCCGAACAGCAGCAGCGGCAGGGCGGTCACGAAGCCGCCGCCGACCAGCAGGGCGGTGTGGCCCGCCGACACCGAGAACGCGGTTCCGGCACCGGTGGCCTCCAGGTGGACCACGAAGCCCAGCGCCGGCAGGAACATCACCAGGGTCTCGATGGTCAGGCTCTGCACGCCGTCCAGGTCCACGTACTTCTTCACCGCGCCGTAGGCGGCGAAGGAGGAGGCCATGAGCAGCGACAGCCACGGGGCCACGCCGTAGGCGACGGTCATCACGGCCACGGCCAGGACGCCGAGGCCGACCGCCACCCACTGGAGGGTCCGCAGCCGCTCGGAGAACAGCATCACCCCCAGGCACACCGACATGAGCGGGTTGATGAAGTACGCGAGCGAGGCCTGGAGGGTCTGCTCGGTGGAGACCGCGTAGATGAACCCCCACCAGTTGACGGAGATCAGCACCGCCGCCGCGGCCACCGGCAGCAGGCGGCGGGGGCTGCGCAGCACCGAGGGGAACCAGGACCAGCCCCGGCGGGTGACGAGGAGGACGACGCACATCGCGAGCAGGGCCCACACCATGCGGTGGGCGAGGATCTCGCTGGGTTCGGAGGAGGAGAGGAGGGGCCAGTACAGGGCCGCCACACCCCAGAGGAGGAAGGCGGCCGCCCCGAGGACGACACCACGCTTGGATTCCGGCACGCCAGCAATGGTAGGACGAATTGTCCGGAGTGTCTTCCCCGCGGACGCGGCGGTGACCTCCGCCGTCCGCGTCCGTCCACAGGTTCGATCGCGTCCGTGCGCCGGACCAGGCCCGTGGATACCCTGGGGAGCATGTTCGGGACAAAGACGACCATGGTCGATCCAGCACGCGCCCTGCCCGGTCGGGACACCCCGATGGACGTGCCCTTCGGGCACACGGTGCTGGGCACCAGCCTCACCCCGCCCTACCCGGAGGGCAGCCAGGTCGCCGACGTGGCGATGGGCTGCTTCTGGGGCGCCGAGCGCGTGTTCTGGCGCCTGGGCGCGGAGCGGGGGATCATCACGACCGCGGTGGGCTACGCGGGCGGCTACACGCCCAACCCGACCTACGAGGAGGTGTGCTCGGGACTGACCGGGCACACCGAGGCGGTGCGCGTGGTGTTCGACCCCGAGCGCATCTCGTACGCGGAGATCCTCAAGGTGTTCTGGGAGGGCCACGACCCGACCCAGGGCATGCGCCAGGGCAACGACGTGGGCACCCAGTACCGGTCGGCGATCCTGTACCACGACGACGCCCAGCGGGTCGCGGCCGAGGCCAGCCGCGACGCCTTCCAGCCGGTGCTGGCCCGGGCGGGCTACGGGCCGATCACCACCGAGATCGCGCCGCTGCGCGCGTTCTACTTCGCCGAGGACTACCACCAGCAGTACCTGTCCGACGCCAAGAACCCCAACGGCTACTGCGGGATCGGCGGGACCGGTGCCAGCTGCCCGATCGGCGTGGCGCCCACGGAGTGAGCAGGGTCCTCTCCGATCAGGCCCGCGTCGGCGTGACGGCGCCGCCGGGCCCGCCGGGCCGGTCGGAGGCGCCCGGCGGGACGAGGGCCCCGACCGCCCTGTGGGGCGCCCCGCGGCCCCGCCGACGGCGGGGCCGGGACGGGCGGGGCCCGCGCGCTACTTCACAGCGCCCGCCGACAGCCCGGACACGAGGTAGCGCTGGACCAGCATGAAGGCGACGACCACCGGCAGGGAGATGGTCACCGACGCGGCCAGCAGCTCGTTCCACAGGGTGTCGGTCTGGCTGGTGTAGAGCTTCAGCCCGATGGAGAGCGTGCGGGTCTCGGTGTCGGTGAGCACCGAGGCGAACAGCACCTCGCCCCAGGCGGTGATGAACGCGAACACCCCGACGGCGAGGATGCCCGGGCGGGCCACGGGGAGGATGACCCGGACCAGGGCGCCGATCCTGCTGGTGCCGTCGATCATCGCCGCTTCCTCCAGGCCCTCGGGGATGGCGCTGAAGTACCCGGCCAGCATCCAGATCGAGAACGGCAGGGCGAAGGTCAGGTAGGTGATGATGAGCCCGGTGTAGGAGCCGGTGAACTCGATGCCGGTGAGGTCCTCCATCCGTACGAAGATCAGGAAGAGCGGCAGCAGGAACAGGATGCCGGGAAACATCTGCGTCGAGAGCACCGTCATGCTGAACAGCCGCCTGCCGCGGAAGCGCAGCCGTGACAGCGGATAGGCGGCCAGCACCGCCACCACCAGAGCCAGGGCCGTCGCCGTGGTGGTGACGACCAGGCTGTTGGTGAGGTAGCGGGCCAACGGGATCGTCGTCCACATGTCCACGTACGGCTGGAGGGTGACGCGGTCCGGAAACCAGGTGAACATTCCCCGGACGTTCTCCAGCGGCTTCACCGAGGTCACCACCAGCACGTACAGGGGCAGCACGGTGAACACGGTGAGGAAGGTCAGGACGATCCGGCGGAACCAGCGGAATCCCCGTGTCTCATTCATTGCCACTCCCCTTGGGCAGCACCATCCGGACGTAGACCGCCGACGCGATGACCAGCGCGACGAGCAGCAGCACGCTCATCGCGGAGCCCAGTCCGAAGTTCCAGTTGACGAAGGAGTGCTCGTAGATCAGCGGTGAGATCAGCCGCGCGCTCTCGGGTGAGGTGTCGCCGAAGAGCAGGAAGGGGATGTTGAACTCGTTGAACGTCCACAACGTCATGACGAGCAGCACGACCGCGTTCGCCGAGCGCACCATGGGCAGCGTGATGCCGGTGAAGCGCCTCCAGGTCGAGGCGCCGTCGATGGCGGCTGCCTCGTACATGTCCTCGGGGATGCTCTGTAGCGCCGCCAGCAGCATCAGGAACGCGAACGGCCACAGCCGCCACACCGAGACGATCACCAGCACCCAGAAGGCGTTCTCACCGATGAGCCAGAACGGACGCTCGTCCAGCAGTCCCAGATCCTCCACGAGCAGTCGGTTGACCATGCCGTCGCGCTGGTTGAACATGAACGCCCAGACGATCGCGGCGACGTAGACCGGCAGGGCGTAGGGCACGAGGAACAGGGTGCGCAGTACGCCGCGCCCCCGGAACTTCGTGTTCAGCGCGACAGCGGCGGCCATCCCCAGCACCCACGACACCCCGACCACCAGCACGGTGTAGACGGTGGTGCGGAACAGGCTCTCGAACAGGGCGCTGCCCAGGGCGTTCCCGGGATCGAGACCGCGGACGAAGTTGTCGAGGCCGACCAGCGGCGCCGTCGTCCAGCGCCGGATGGTCAGCTGCGTCAGCGAGGTGAACGCGATGTAGATCCCCAGGGCCATGGGGATGATATGGACCAGCAGCTCCAGTACCGCCGCCGGCAGCAGCATGCCGTACGGCAGGAACCACCCCGGGCGGCGCGTGCGCCGCCTGCCCGGTTCTTCCACGGGGCCGGCCCCGGGCAGGACCTCAGCGGTACCGGGCCCCTGTTCTTCTGTAGTCGACATCTAGCGCCTCCATCAGACGGCCGCCCCGCCGCGGGGACGGGGCGACCGAAGGGACACACCGCCTAGTTCGCGGCGTCCATCTGGGTCTCGGCTTCCTCCATGGCCTGGCGGACGTCGGCCTCGGTGACCTCGCCTCCGGTCGCCACCTCGGCGAAGAGCCGGCCGATCGCCTCGCCGAGCACCGTCTCCATCTGGCCCTCCTCGGGGATCAGCGGCATCGGTGCGGAGTGCTCGGTGAGGATCGTGCGGAAGGTCTCCATCGACTCGTCGCCCCGCAGCTCCTCGCTGTCGTAGGACTCGGTGGCCACCGGCAGCGTCTGGAACTCCTGGGACAGGTACACCTGCTCCTCCGGGCTGGTCAGGTGCTCGACCAGTTGCAGGGCGCCCTCCTTGTCGTCGGTGTCGTTGAAGACGCTGATGTTGATCCCGGCCGCGTGGCTCTGGATGGGCTCGCCCGGCAGCGGGTCGAGCATGGGCACCTGGGCGACCTCGTAGTCCTCGAATCCGCGGGCGGCCATGCTGGTGCGGGCGCTGCCCTGCACGATGATCATGGCCGCGCGCCCGTCGACGAAGTCGCTGATGCCCTGGGTGCCGTCGCTGAACTCGGCGCTGCTGGGGTCGACGACCTCCTCCACGGCCATCAGGTCCACCCACTGCTTGACCGCGGTGACCTGCTCGTCGGAGGAGAAGCTGGGCCCGTCCTCCCCCCACAGCCGTCCGCCCTGCTGCTGGCCGAGGATGAAGGCCATGTGGGAGTTCTGCCGCTCGTTGCCGCCCTCCAGCACGAAGCCGTACTGGTCGACCTCACCGTCGTCGTCGGTGTCCCTGGTCAGCTCGTCCGCGGTGTCGACGAACTCCTCCCAGGTCGCGGGCGGCGCCTCGATGCCCGCTTCCTCGAACATGGTGGGGTTGTAGAACAGCGCGTAGGACAGTCCGTAGAGCGGCACCGACGTCGGCGGCTGGCCCTCGGCGCCGCCGGTGGCGAAGCTGGTGCTGACGAAGCGCTCCTCGCCGCCCACCGCCTCGAGGTCCGCGCCCTCGTAGGGCACGAAGGCACCGGTCTCCTGGAGGCTGGCCGCCCAGGTGTTGCCGATGTTGAGCACGTCGGGCCCGTCGCCGCTGCTGACCGCGGTGAGGATGCGGTTGTACAGCTCGCTCCAGGGGATGACCTCCAGTTCGACCTCGATGCCGGTCTCCTCGGTGAAGCGGTCGAGCGCGGGCTGGAGGACCTCCCGGTCCTCCTCCACGCTCGCTCCCTGGTTGCTGGCCCAGTAGGTCAGCGTCTGGTCCCCGGAGTCCTCGCCGGAGCCGCAGCCGGTCAGCGCGACGGCCAGTCCCAGCGCGGTCGAAGCGGACAGGAGTGCTGTGGGGGGTGTCTTCACGGCCGTCTCCGTTTCTCTGTGTGCCGTGTGGGCCCGTCGTCAGCCTCGGCGATGACGGAACGGGCAGGTCGGACGCGCCCGTGGACCTGCGGGCGAGAGCATCGAAAACCGTGGGCCACACATGTCGCTCTGCGTGGTCCGACGATTAGGTAAACCGGTTTACCTGGCCAGTGTAGGCGAGATCACAGAAAGGCAGGAGAGTCAGTTGTGGAACCGTTACAAGTGAGGGTCCGGCTGTCCGGACGACTTCCTCAGGCGGAGCTCGCCGGTGAGCACGGTCGACAGCGGCGGTTCCTGCCCCTTGAGCATGTCCAACAGGATGCGGGCGCCGACACTGCCCAGCGCGCGGTGCCTGTTGCGGACGGTCGTCAGCGGTGGCGTGACGAACGAGGCCAGGGCGATGTCGTCGAACCCGGCCACCGCCATGTCGTCGGGGACGGTCAGACCCGCCTCCCTCAGCACGGAGTAACCGCCTATGGCCATGAGGTCGCTGCCGTAGAAGACGGCGGTGGGGCGTTCGCCGTCGCGCCCGGCGATGATGCGCTCCGTGGCCTGGGCCCCGCCCGCGATGGTGTAGCCGCCGTTCTCCTCCACGGGCCCCGGCTCCAGCCCGAACTCGCGCACCGCCTGCTCCCAGTGGCGTCGGCGTTGGAGTGCGTGCAGCATGTGGGGGTCGCCCTGGACGTGGGCGATGCGCTGGTGGCCCGCCTCCACGAAGCAGCGGACCAGACCGCGGATCGCCTCCCTGGAGTCATTGGTGATGGTGGGGAAGTCGGAGGAGCCCTCCGGTGCGCCGACCACGACGGCGGGCGCGCCCAGACGCCGCAGCATCGCGGGGCGGCCGTCGTCCGTCCGCAGGTCGGTGACCAGGAAACCGTCGACGAAGTGGTCGTTGAACAGCCGCTCGTAGGTGGCGGTCTCGGTCCGCTCGTCGGGTACGAAGCGGATGACGGTGGCGTGCTCCTCGCCGGAGAGCACCGACTCGATACCGGACAGGAACGACGGGAAGAACGCGTCGAAGTCGAGGATCTCGGGGGAGCGGCGTACGACCAGGCCGATGGTGCCCAGCGACTTGCCGTTGAGCGCGCGTGCGACGTAACTCGGGCTCCAGCCCAGTTCGACCGCCGCCTGGCGGATGCGTTCACGGGTACTGGCGCTGGTACCGGTACCGGTGTTCAACGCCCGTGACACAGCGCCCTTGCTCACGCCCGCCCGACGGGCGACATCGCTGATCGTGGGGCGTTTTCGACCCGTGCTCCCGCTTGTCATGGTGAAGATGGTAGTCCGCCGGGCTTCGGGGACCCGCGTCGATAGTTCCTGGTACCGCGGCCTGCCGGGCCCGGGTCGGCCTCGGCCCGGGGGAAGGGGCGGTGGACGGGGGCCCCGTACTAGGGTGTGCCGTTATGGACTGGACCCAGAGGCTCGGATCCGTCAAGCGGTGGACCCGCGCCGGGGTCCGCGCCCCCCATAAGCCCCTCCTGCTGCTGTACGCGCTCGCGCACCACCAGCGGCACGGCAACACCCCCATCGTCTACAGCGAGGCCGAGGCCCGGCTGGCGAGGCTCCTGCGGGAGTTCGGCCCCGCGAACGGCACCAAGCCCGGCTACCCCTTCCACCACCTGGAGACCGACGGGTTCTGGCGGGTCACCACGGTGGACGGCGAGGGTTCGCCGGGCTCGGGGGTGACCCTGCTGCGCGGGAAGGAGGCGCGGGGCAGACTGAGCGCCGACCTGGACGCGGCCCTGCGGGAGGACCCCGCTCTGGCCGCCCGTATCGGCCGCCACCTGCTCGACGACAACTTCGCCCCCTCGCTGCACGAGGGCATCATCGCCCTCACCGGTCTCCGCGTGGGCCAGGGGCCGGTTCCCGCACCGGGGGAGGGCGGCGTCCGCGACCCCCGGTTCCGGGAGACCGTACTGACCGCCTACGAGCACCGGTGCGCGTTCTGCGGGTACGAGGGGCGGCTGGACGACGTGTCGGTCGGACTGGAGGCCGCCCACATCCGCTGGTGGTCGCACGACGGCCCCAACGACCTGGACAACGGCCTGTGCCTGTGCCCGACGCACCACCTGCTGTTCGACCGCGGCGTCCTCGGGCTCACCGGCGAACTCACCGTCGCGGTGTCCCCGCGGTTCGAGGCCCGCTCTCCCGCGGCCGAGACGACCGTCCTCTCCCTCGCCGGGCGCGAACTCCTCAGCCCGGTACCGGGGCGCCCCGCCGTCGAACCCGCCCATGTCGACTGGCACTTCAGGCAGGTCTTCCGGCGCGTCGCCGCCTGAGGTCCGCCGCCCCGACCGGCACGTCCCGACCCCCTCCGGCCCTCTCCCCGAGTGCCGCGAAACAGGCTGGATGGTGACACGGGTCACGCGCGTGTCAGGATTCTGTTAACACCCGCGTCACGTTCGGTCGTATTGTTCGTGCAACGCCCACCTGCGGGTTCGCCCGGCAGGGGCTTCCGCGTCCCCCGCCACGGCGCCTGGAGAACACATGATCACGTACCCCGCGCGCTTTCGCCTGTCGCTCACCGGTTCCCTGTTCATCGGCTACGTGCTCCTGCTGGCACTGGCCCTCACCGCCGTGGGTGCGCTGTGGGCCGTCCACATGGACCGGGCCACCGACCGCCACTACGCCGACCGGGTCCTGAGCCTGGCCCGCTCCGTGGCCGTGATGCCGGAGGTCGTCGAGGGCCTCCAGTCCGCCGACCCGGCGGACGGGCTCTCCCCCCTGGCCGACCGGATCGACTCCGCCACCGGCACCGAGTTCGTGGTCATCGCCTCCCCGGAGGGGATCCGCTACTCCCACCCCGACGACGAACTCATCGGCCGCACCGTGTCCACCCCGCCCGGACCCGCCGCGGAGGGACGGGAGTGGACCGGTGTGCAGGAGGGGACCCGGGGGCGCACCGTGCGCGCCAAGGTCCCGGTGTTCTCCGGCGGCGGCTCGGTCAACGGCGGCGACGCGCGGGGCGAGGTGGTCGGCTACGTCTCCCTGGGCATCCTCGCCTCCAGCGCCGCCACCGAGGCCAGGGCCGCGATCCCCGCCATACTGGGCACGGTGGCCGTGGTGCTGGTCCTGGGCGTGGCCGGCGCGTGGGCCCTCTCCCGCCAGGTCCGCACCAAGACCCACGGCCTCGAACCCGCCGACATCACCTCTCTGCTGGAGAGCCGCGAGGCCCTGCTGTACGCGGTCCGCGAGGGCGTGCTCGCCGTGGACGGCTCGGGCCGCCTCGTCCTGGCCAACCCGCCCGTCCGGGAGATGCTCGGCCTGCCCGAGGACGCCGAGGGCCGCGGACTCGACGAACTCGGCCTGTCCGAGCGCGTCCGCGACATCGTCTCCGGCGCCGACCCCGGCGACGACCGCCTCCTCCTGGCGGGGCACCGCATCCTGGTCGCCAACCGGATGCCGGTCCACGTGCGCGGCCAGGACGCCGGAGCGGTCGTCACCTTCCGCGACCGCACCGAGCTGGACCGGCTCACCGGCGAGCTCGACGGAGCGCGCACGGTCACCCGCGGCCTGCGCGCCCAGACCCACGAGTTCGCCAACCGGGTGCACACCATCGCCGGGATGCTCGAACTCGGCGCCCACGACGAGGCCCGCGCCTACCTCGCCGACCTGTCCGCGACGCACAGTCGCACCAGCGAGGACATCTCCCGGCACGTCGGCGACTCCGCGCTGGCCGCTCTGACCATCGCCAAGTCCGCGCAGGCCTCCGAGCTGGGCGTCGACCTGCGGCTGTCCCCCCTCACCAGCGCCCCCGCGCTGGACAGGGAGGTGCGCTCCGACGCGCTGCTCGTCCTCGGCAACCTGGTCGACAACGCGCTCGACGCGGTGGCCTCGTCCCCGCACGGATGGGTGGAGCTGATGGTGCGGCTGCACCGGGCCGAGGGCACCGACCTGCCGCACGACCTGCTGGAGATCCGGGTGACCGACTCCGGGCACGGGGTGGCCGACGACGTGGCGGAGGAGATCTTCCGGCTCGGGTTCACCACCAAGGCGTCCCGGGACGGCGGCACGCGCGGGCTGGGCCTGGCACTGGTCAAGCAGGTCTGCGAGGGAAGAGGGGGAAGCGTGGAGATGGAGGCGCCCGACGCCGACGAGGGCGCGGTGTTCACCGCCTGCCTGCCCCTGTCGGGGGCGCCGCAGGGGGCGGCCCGATGATCCGTGTGCTGGTCGTGGACGACGACGTGCGGGTGGCGCGCAACCACCAGGAGCTGGTGGAGTCGCTGCCCGGGTTCACCGTGGCGGGGGTGGCGCACACGGCCGCCTCCGCCCTCACCCAGATCCGGGGGCACCAGCCCGACCTGGTGCTGCTCGACCTGCACCTGCCCGACGCCTCGGGGATCTCGGTGATGCGCGCCCTGCGTGCCGCCGCCACCAGCGCCGCGCCCCAGCGGACGGACTTCCTGATGATCACCGCCGTGCGCGACATCGGCCAGGTGCGCTCGGCCATGCACGGCGGGGCGGTCCACTACCTGCTCAAGCCGTTCCCGCTCAGCGTGCTGCGCGACCAGCTGGAGCGCTACGCCGTGGCGCGCCGGAGGATGGACGCGGACGGTGAGGCCACCCAGCAGGAGGTGGACCGGCTGTTCGGGCTGCTGCGCCCGGCCGGGGGCCGGTCACTGCCCAAGGGGCTGACCGCGACCACCGTGGACCTGGTGGCGGGAGTGCTGCGGGACGCGGAGGGGGACGTGTCGGCCTCGGAGGTGGCCGAACGCGCCGGGGTGTCGCGGGTGACCGCGCGCCGCTACCTGGAGCACCTGTGCGCGGTCGGCCGGGCCGAGCTGCGCATGCGCTACGGCTCGGCGGGCCGCCCCGAACACCTCTACCGCTGGACGCCCTGAGCCTCCTCGGACCCGCCGCCGATGTGCTTCCTCCACGGCCCGTTGGCCACCAGCCAGTGCGGCACGAGCCTCACGGGGAAGGGGAGGGCGGTCTCGAAGACGTCCTCGCCGTGGACCTGGATGACCTCCTGGTAGCAGCCGTCCTCCAGACGGAGTTCGACGAGCCCGACCTTGTCGGCGAGGGGGTTGATGATCCAGTAGGAGGGGACGCCGAACGCAGCGTATTCGTGGCGCTTGGTGTGGTTGTCCCGTAGGACGCTCTCCGGGGAGACGATCTCCACGGCGAGAAGGGGGGGAACATCGAAGTAGCCCTGTGGCGGCAACTCGCAGTCGAAGACCGCCAGATCAGGAACACGGTGATGAGTTCGCTCTCCGTTGAGGTTGACCCCTGGGCCGGTAAGGACCAGGAACTCGTCCGGTGCCTTGAGAGCCAGGTGCATGGTCAGCCGGGAGTCCACGACGCTGTGCAGGGGCTTGGGGGCTGGCGACACGTCAAGCCGCCCGTCGACCAGCTCGTACCGCCGACCGTCGTCCGGCGTGTTCTCCAGGTCGTCCACGGTCAGGCGTCGTTCGGGTGCTTCCGGGTGCCTGGTAGCCATGACCAACATCATGCCTCCTCGGCTTCATGAGGGCCAGTATGGTGATGCACGCTCGGTTACCGGCGGGTTTCGCAGGGAAAGCCTCGCAAGGGTGTCCGAAAACCGCCCTGGCACCTGGTCCCTTACGCCTGGAAGTGTCCGTGGCCCGTGTCACACTCGGCTCATGTTGGACCACCTCGGAATCCAGGTCAGTGACCCCGCGGCCAGCGCCGCCTTCTACGACGCCGTCCTCGCCCCGCTGGGCGCGCGCCGCATCCTCGACTTCGGCGAGACCATCGGCTACGGCACCTCCGATCCCGACTTCTGGATCGGACCCGCGCCCGCGCCCGGTGAGGCCCGTGAGTCGCACTTCGCCTTCACCGCGCCCGACCGGGCGGCGGTGGACGCCTTCTTCTCCGCGGCCGTCGAGGCGGGCGCGGAGGTGCTCCACGAGCCGAAGGTCTGGCCGGAGTACCACGAGCACTACTACGGCGCGTTCGTCCGCGACCCGGACGGCAACAACGTCGAGGCCGTCGCGCACGCACCCGCCTGACCGGTCCGGCCTGGAGCACGCCACGGCGCGAGCGGCCGCGAACCCTGTCGTCCCGCCTGACCAAGCACACCACCGGGATCCGGGCGACGGGAACGGCGGAGGCCTCCACGGGCCTCCGCCGCCCCAACCGGACCGGCGCCCCCGGCCGCCTACGCGGCGCGGACGGCGCGTCTGCCCGTGGCCGCCTCCACCGCCGCGACCGCGCTGTTGAGCGACACCTCGCCCAGGAGGCCGGGCGCCGCCACCGCGTCACCCGCCAGGTAGACGCCGTCGCCCCGGTCGACGGCCGGGCGGTCCCGCCACGTGTAGCCCGGCAGGTCCAGCGCGCCCGTGCGGCCGCGCGCCACCTGGTCGCGCCGCCACGTCACCCGCTCCCGCCACTCCGGCAGGGACAGGTCCAGGAACCGCTCCAGCCGCTCGGTGACCCCCGCCCGGGACTCGCCCGGCCGCACCGGCAGCTGCGCCTGGACCAGCTCCTCGCCCGCGGGGGCGAGCGTGCGGTCCACCAGCGAGTAGCGCTCCAGGAAACCGCACTCGTCGGCGTCGAAGACGAGGAAGGGGTCCCGGCCGCGCCGCAGCCCCAGGTCCACCATGAGGGTGTGCCCGCTCTCCCACTCCAGCGAGTCGTCGCCGAGCAGCGCGCGGGCCGAGGCCAGCGACGTCGCGACGATGGCCGGGGTACCCGGGAGCGCGTCCACCCGCTCCCCGGTCCCCACGCGCACCCCCATCTCCCGGGCCCGCGCGGCCAGCCGCCCCACCAGCGAGGACCAGCCGCCGACCAGGTACTTCGGCGAGGGCCAGCCGGGGTTCGTGACCCGCAGGAACCGTTCCCAGACGAACGCGGCCGACAACCGCGACGGGTCGGAGTCGAACAGCGCCACGCCCATCATGTTCGCGGCCACGCGCGCGGGCTCCTCCCCGAGGGCCTCCCGCGCCCACGCGCCGAAGTCCCGGTCGTGCGGAGCGCGCAGCCGCCGCCGCGCGGCGGCCCGGAGAAGGGAGACCGGCGGTGCCCCCACGCGTCCCCGGTCGCGCACGCGCACCCGGGGCACGCCGCGCGCGGGGAAGGGCAGGTACGGCGGGAGCAGGTCGCGCTCGGCCAGCCACGCGAACATCGGACCGTCGTCGTACAGCACGTGCGGCCCCTCGTTGGCCGTGTACGGCGGTTCGGTGGAGCGGGCCCGCCCGCCCAGGGTCCGGTGCGCTTCCAGCAGGGTGACGTTCGCGCCCCTCTCGGCGCTGGCGATGGCCGCGGTCAGTCCGGCGAGCCCACCGCCCACAACGGTGATGTCCATGCCCCTAGGACGGTTCGGGCAACCGCAGACGTGACATCTTGTCGGGATTGACCAGAAGGTACACGTGCCGCACACGGCCGTCGGCGATGTCCAGGGACAGGAGCGCGATCACCCTGCCCCCGACGGAGACGGCCGCGGCCGGACCGCCGTTGACCTCGGTGACCACGGGCCGCAGCTCCTCCGCGCCTCCCAGGCCCGCCGAGAGGAGGAAGCGCTCCGTGTTGCGCGGCTGCGACAGCGCGGACAGGAACCGGCCGACCTTGGCCGCGCCCTCCAGCGTCCGGCGCGGCGCCCTGGTCCGCCCCCCGCTGTCGCTGACCAGCGTGACGTCGTCGGCCAGCAGGCCGGTGAGCCCCTCCAGGTCGCCCTCCAGGCAGGCCCCCAGGAAGCGCTCGGTCATCCGCCGCCGCACGGCCCGGTCGGCCTCGAACCGGGGGCGCCTGTCCCGTACGTGCTCGCGCGCCCGCCGGGCGAGCTGGCGGGTGGCGGCCTCCTCCCGGCCGATCACCGCGCCGATCTCGGCGTAGGGCATCTGGAAGGCCTCGCGCAGCACGAACACGGCGCGCTCCAGCGGGCTGAGGGTCTCCAGGACCACCAGCAGCGCGAACTCGACCGAGTCCGCGAGCTCGGCGTACTCGGCCCCGCCGGGGACGTCGCTGACCGGCTCGGGCAGCCAGTCGCCCACGTAGGACTCCCGCCGGGCCCGGGCGCTGCGCAGCCGGTCGATGGCCAGGCGGGAGGTGACGGTGACCAGGTAGGCGCGCGGGTCGTCCACCGCGGCCGGGTCGACGGAGGACCAGCGCAGCCAGGCCTCCTGGACGACGTCCTCCGCGTCGGAGGCGCTGCCGAGGATGCGGTAGGCGACGCCGGTCAGGAGGGAGCGGCGCTCTTCGAAGACATCGGTGGTCATGACAGGCAGACGTACCAGTTCCGTCCGTACGTGACATCCCCCGGCCGCGAAACGGATCCACCCGTCCG
Source organism: Nocardiopsis deserti (assembly GCF_008638355.1). Lineage (NCBI taxonomy): Bacteria > Bacillati > Actinomycetota > Actinomycetes > Streptosporangiales > Nocardiopsidaceae > Nocardiopsis > Nocardiopsis deserti. The sequence goes on from NZ_ML703347.1 coordinate 465,691, forward strand.
GTGGACGGGACGCTCCCGCCGGTGGGCGGGGTCCCGTCGGCGCACCCTTTCCGAAGGCGGGGACAGTAGTAGCGTGGCGCGGTCAGAGCGCGGACGAGGAGGAGGGCAGCCGCTGTGTACCGACTGCGCACGTGGGAGCCGGGGGACGCCGACCGGGTGCTGGAGGCCTTCGCCGAGCCGGAGCTGGCCTGGCAGTCGCCCGAGGTCCCCGACACCCCCGAGCTGGCCGCGGCGTGGATCGACCGGCAGCGCGCCCGGGCGGAGGAGGGCACGGCCTTCGGCTTCGCGGTCGTCGAGGAGGGCGGGCCGGTGCTGGGACACGTCCAGGTCACCGTGACCAGCAGGAACCACGACACCGGCTGGGTCTCCTACTGGACCCTGGCCGAGGCCCGGGGCCGGGGCGTGGCCACGGCCGGGACGCTGCTGGTGAGCGAGTACGCCTTCGCCGAGGCGGGCCTGTTCCGGCTGGAGCTGGGGCACCGCCTGAACAACCCGGGGTCGTGCCTGGTGGCGCGCCGGTCCGGGTTCCGTCCGGAGGGGATCGAGCGGAGCAAGCTGCGCTACGGCGCGGAGCGCTTCGACACGGGCGCGCACGCCCGGCTGGCCACCGACCCGGTGGAGGGCGTCGAACCGCGGCCCTGCGCGCCCTGACCGTCGCGCCCGGCGCGGACACGGAACGCGGGGCGCGGCGTGCGCCGTGCCCCGCGTCCACCCCCACAGAAGGTCGTACGCAAGAGGTTCGTCGGGTTGACCGGTTAGTCCTCGACGGAGATGCCGGAGGTGCTGTCGCCGGAGACCACGTTGCAGTCGCCGCCCAGGGTGAAGCCGTCGAAGGCCAGCACGTCGGCGCAGATCGGCACGGTGAGGTTCTGGATCTCGGCGTTGTTGTCCGCGGAGGCGGTGCCGGACATGGCGCCCAGGGCGAGGCCGGTGGCGAGGATGAGGCCGGAGACGGAGGCGAAACGCTTCATGGTGTTGGTCCTTTTCGGTTCGTGGTGTGATGGTTGGTGCTGACAGGACCCACGGGTCCCGCTGCGACGGAGCCGAATGCGAGGGCGGCCCGGTCCTAGTCCTCGACGGAGATGCCGCTCGTGTCCTCCCAGCTCACGACGTTGCAGTCGCTGCCGCTGACGCCGGAGGCCGCGAGGACGTCGAGGCAGATCGGGATCGTCACGTTCTGGACCTCGGCGTTGTTGTCCGCGGCGGCGGTCCCGGTGAAGGCACCGAACGCGAGGCCGGTGGCGAGGACGAATCCGGAAACCTTGGCAATACGGGACATTCTTCTTACCTTTCGGAAGTTCCAAACAGGGTGGCTGCATCCGCCGGAATTAACTTAGCGTAGTCGCGAGCGCGCTTGGAGTACTTTCAGGGGAGAATCCAGAGTTTCCCTGGAGTTTCCTCGGCTTCAGGGTGGACATGCCGGACATATAGCCGCTTCGCCGGGGACAGGTTTTACCCAACCGAAAGCAGGGCCGGAGGCGATGACCGGCGAATGTAACGGAACCTGGATTTGTCCGACATCAGACGCACGAAAGACGCACGAAAAAGGCCCGCACGGCTGACCGTGCGGGCCTGGTGCCTCGCTGTGGGACGAGCTTCGCCGCAGGACTACCAGCCCTGCTGCTGCCCGTACCCCGGGTACTGCTGCCCGTATCCGGGCTGCTGGCCGTACCCCGGCTGCTGCTGCCCGTACCCCGGGTACTGCTGCTGGTCGTAGCCCGGGTACTGCTGCCCGTATCCGGGCTGCTGGCCGTAACCCGCGTACGGGTCCTGCGGCTGCGCGCCCGTCGGCGGGTGCGGGTAGGCGTGCTGCTGGCCCGAGGGCTCCTGCTGGTGCTGCTGCTCGGCCCTGGCGGCGTCGCCCTTCCTGCTGTCGGGGTCCGGGCGGAAGATGAACAGACGGGCGGGCTTGTCACCCTCGTCGCCCGGAGTGATCAGGTCCAGGCGCCACCCGGCCTCCTCGATCCCCTCCAGGATGCGGGTCAGCCCGGGACGCAGCTTGCTGGAGGCCTCGTCGTAGGCGTTCACCTCCAGCTGGATGACGAACATCCGGCGCTTCTGCTGCGCGGCGACCTTGGCGTGCTCGACGACCGTGCTGTCCCTCACGACCTGCGTGACGCTCATGAATAACCGTACCCATCTGCTCTGCGTGGAGCTTGCCGTACTCGTCGGGCTGACACCCGGTCATCCGCGTCCACCGTGGCGGGACTCCGCCGGGCTCCGCAACCATCATGCCCCCTGGAGGCGCATCTGGCCACAGAAAGCCGTGGGCGCCCCCTCAGGAGGAGGCGGCAGCGGCGCGGACGGCCTCGGCGACGGGTGTCTCCCCGTTCACCAGGTTGAGAACCCTGCCGACCGTCCCCGGTTCGTCCAGAAGGGCGACGATCACCGAGGCCACGTCGTCCCGGGTCACCGCGTCGCGCTCGACCTCCCCGCCCAGCTCCACCCTGCCGGTGCCCGGGTCGTCGGTCAGCCGGCCCGGGCGCAGGATCGTCCAGTCCAGCTCCAGGTCGCGCTCGCGCAGGTCGGCGTCGGCCGCGCGCTTGGCCTCCACGTACGCGGCCCACACCTCGTCCGTGCCCTCCGGCACGGGCTCGTCCACGTTGATGGCCGACACCTGGACCAGGCGGCGCACGCCCGCCAGGGAGGCCGCGTCGGCGGTCAGCACGGCGGCCTTGTGGTCGACGCTCCCCTTGCGGGCGGTGCCGCTGCCAGGGCCCGCGCCCGCGGCGAACACGACGCCGTCGGCGTTCATGACCTTCTCCGTCAGCTCGGTGACGGTGGCCTTCTCCAGGTCGATCACGACCGGTTCGGCACCGGCGTCGACGACGTCCTGGGTGTGGTCGGGGTTGCGGATGAGGGCGACGGGCTCGTCACCTCGGTCGGCCAGCTTCCTGGCCAGCCGCAGCGCGATCTTCCCGTGTCCTCCGGCGATGACGATACGCATGGGGGAGAGCGTATGCCCTCGCGGGGCGGTGAGCGGGGTAGCGACCCTGTCCGCCGGGTCACAACCCGCTTCTCCGTGTGTCCTGGCCCGGTCCACGGGCAGCGGGTGGCGCGGCGCCGCGTGCGTCCGGGACCGGTGACGGTCGGCCCCGCCCACCAGCGGCGGAGGGCCCGGCCGCACGGATCCCCGTGTGCCCGGGCCCCCACACCAGGCGGGGCCCGGGCACACGGGGCCCGGACACGTCCCTACTCCACCCTCTCCCTACTCCACCCTCCAGGTGTCCCCGCTGGCCAGCAGGGCGGCCAGCTCGCCGTCGCCGCGCTCGGCGCGCGCGTCGGCGACCTGCTCGTTCACCAGCTCGTCGTAGGCCGGGCGGCGCACGTCCCGCAGCACCCCGATCGGCACGTGCTCGAACGCGGGCTGGTCCAGGCGCGACAGCGCGAACGCGTACCCCGGGTCCTCCCGGTGCGCGTCGTGCCGCAGCAGCCGGTCCTCTCCCACCGAGTCCACGTCCACGACCTCCAGGCCGCCGAACTCCCCGGCGACCACGCCCCGGTCCGGGCCCAGCCGCAGCGGCTCGCCGTGCTCCAGGCGCAGCAGCCGGGCGTCCCGCGCCGCCGGGTCCTTCAGCGGCTCGAACGCGTCGTCGTTGAAGATCGGGCAGTTCTGGTAGATCTCCACGAACGACGCGCCGGGGTGGTCGGCCGCCGCCCGCAGCACCGACGTGAGGTGCTTGCGGTCGGAGTCGACCGTGCGGGCCACGAACGTGGCCTCCGCGCCCAGCGCCAGCGACAGCGGGTTGAACGGGTGGTCCAGCGAGCCCACGGGCGAGGACTTGGTGATCTTCCCGGGTTCGGAGGTGGGGGAGTACTGGCCCTTGGTCAGCCCGTAGATCCGGTTGTTGAACAGCAGGATGTTGATGTTGACGTTGCGGCGCAGCGCGTGGACGAGGTGGTTGCCGCCGATGGACAGTCCGTCGCCGTCACCGGTCACCACCCACACCGACAGGTCCGGGCGGCTGGTGGCCAGCCCGGTCGCGATCGCCGGGGCGCGCCCGTGGATCGAGTGCATGCCGTACGTGCTCAGGTAGTACGGGAAGCGCGAGGAGCAGCCGATGCCCGACACCATCACGATGTTCTCGCGCGGCACGCCCAGCTCGGGCAGGAAGGACTGGAAGGCGGCCAGGATCGCGTAGTCGCCGCAGCCCGGGCACCAGCGCACCTCCTGGTCGGACTTGAAGTCCTTCATCCTGTACGCGGTGTCGGTCCTGGGCACCAGGCGCAGTCCGCCCGGGACCTCCGGCACCCCGTGGACGTGGCCGTTGCCGCCGGGACCCGTCACGTTCTCAGTCACGGTCGATGACCTCCTGAAGCACGCCCGCGAGCTCCTCGGCCTTGAAGGGCAGGCCGCGGACCTTGTTGTAGCCGATGACGTCGACCAGGTACCTGCCGCGCAGCAGCAGGGACAGCTGGCCCAGGTTGATCTCGGGGACCACCACCCGCTCGTACCGGTTGAGCACCGTGCCGAGGTTGGCCGGGAACGGGTTGAGGTGGCGCAGGTGCGCCTGCGCCACCCGGCCGCCCGCGCGGCGCACGCGGCGCACCGCCGCGGTGATCGACCCGTACGTGCCGCCCCAGCCGAGGACCAGCACGTCCGCCTCCCCGCCGGGGTCATCCACCGCCAGTTCGGGGATGTCGCGGGCGATCGCGTCGATCTTGGCCTGGCGTGTGCGGACCATCAGGTCGTGGTTGGCGGGCGTGTACGAGATGTCGCCGCTCTGCGCGTGCTTCTCGATACCGCCGATCCGGTGCTCCAACCCCGCCGTGCCCGGTACCGCCCACGGACGGGCCAGCGTCTCCTCGTCGCGCAGGTAGGGCAGGAAGGTCTCACCCGGCCCGTTGGGCCCGGTCGCGAACGCCGGGTCGATCCGCGGCAGCTCGGAAACCTCCGGCAGCCGCCACGGCTCCGAACCGTTGGCCAGGTACCCGTCGGAGAGCACGACCACCGGCGTGCGGTAGCGCACCGCGATCCGCACAGCCTCCAGCGCGGTGTCGAAGCAGTCCGCGGGGGAGGCGGGCGCCACCACGGGCACCGGCGACTCGCCGTTGCGCCCGTACAGGGCCATGAGCAGGTCGGTCTGCTCGGTCTTGGTGGGCATGCCGGTGCTCGGACCGGCCCGCTGCACGTCCACGATGACCAGCGGCAGCTCGGTCATCACCGCCAGCCCCACCGTCTCCTGCTTGAGCACCATGCCCGGGCCCGAGGTGGTGGTCACGCCCAGGGAGCCGCCGAAGGCCGCGCCCAGGGCGGCGCCCACACCCGAGATCTCGTCCTCGGCCTGGAACGTGCGCACCCCGAACCGCTTGTGCCGGGAGAGCTCGTGCAGGATGTCCGACGCCGGGGTGATCGGGTACGAGCCCAGGAACAGGGGCAGTCCCGACCGCTCGGACCCGGCGATCAGCCCGTAGGCCGTGGCCAGGTTCCCGGTGATGTTGCGGTAGGTGCCCGCCGGGAGCCGCGCGGGCTTGATCTCGTAGGAGACCGCGAAGTCCTCGGTGGTCTCGCCGAAGTTCCACCCCGCCTGGAACGCGGTCAGGTTCGCGGCGAGGATGTCGGGCTTGGCGGCGAACTTCGACTTCAGGAACGAGGTCGTCCCCTCCGTCGGCCGGTTGTACATCCACGACAGCAGGCCCAGGGCGAACATGTTCTTGGCCCGCTGCGCGTCCTTCTTGGAGATGTCGGCGCCGGACAGCGCCTCCACCGTCATGGACGTCAGCGGCACCGCGCTCACCTTGAACGCGTCCAGCGTCCCGTCCGTCAGCGGGTCGACCGTGTACCCGACCTTGGCCAGGCTGCGCTTGGTGAACTCGTCGGTGTTGACGATCACGGTGGCGCCCCGGGGCAGGTCGCCCAGATTGGCCTTGAGGGCCGCGGGGTTCATCGCCACCAGTACGTCCGGGGCGTCCCCCGGCGTCATGATGTCGTGGTCGGCGAAGTGCAGTTGGAAGCTGGACACCCCGGGCAGGGTCCCGGCGGGAGCGCGGATCTCCGCGGGGAAGTTCGGCAGGGTCGACAGGTCGTTGCCGAACGACGCGGTCTCCTGCGTGAAGCGGTCACCGGTCAGCTGCATGCCGTCGCCGGAGTCCCCGGCGAAGCGGATGATGACGCGGTCGAGCTGTTCGATCTGTTTGGCCACTGAGATCGACGACCTCCTTGGTGAGCCGCCGGTCGTGACGGGCGGCGGCGCTCGGGTGTCGCCCCCGACCGGACCGCGCCGTCGCGGGCCGGGTGTCTGGCTCGGGGACGTGGGGACAGCGTTCGCGGCCCTCGCGATCGCCGGATGCGCCAACCCGGTCTCGCGCGGTGCGGCCGCGCCGCGACGGCCGGGTCGTGAAGGGGCCAGCCTTCAACGACACGGCCGCCCGCATACCGGACCGAGGGGCTGGAGTCCCGACGGCCTGGTACGCGGAGTGATGAGGGCCACGTTCGCACTATAAGTCGTCGGGGGCGCCGAGACCGCGGGCGGGTGGCCATTCTCACACGGAGGGGGTTCGGAGGGGTGCGGCTGTGGATGGAGATGCGGGTGGTGCGGGGGAGACAGCAGGTGAGGGGGAGATCAGTGATGCCTGGGACGTTGGACCCGTAACGGGAACGCGGAGCGGCGACCCGCACGTTTGCCACCATGTACGCATTCATCGTCGGCTGAACGAGGAGGTGGTGGCGTGCACGTCAGCGTGGCCCGCGCGGCCGGTCTGTTCGTCGGTGCCGCGGTGCTCGTCGTCCTGGTCGGCTGGCTGTGCGGAGCCGAGAAGGGCGCCCAGTTCTCCGTGGCCCTGGTGCTGTGCGCCGGGGTCCTGGTCTACCTCTTCGGGGAGTCCCTGGCGCTGCGCGCGATGCGCGCGCGGCCGGTGAGCGAGATCGAGCGCCCCGAGCTGTACCGGATCGTCCGCGAGCTGGCCACGGCCGCCCGGCAGCCGATGCCCCGGCTCTACCTGTCGCCCGTGCGCTCGCCCAACGCCTTCGCCGCCGGCAGCAGCCCGCGCCGCGCCTCCCTGTGCTGCACCACGGGGCTGCTGCGCACGCTGAACGAGCGCGAGCTGCGCGGCGTGATCGCCCATGAGCTGGCGCACATCCGGGCCAACGACACGCTGATCAGCTCGGTGGCGACCACCCTGACCGCGGTGATCACGGCGACGACCGCCATCACCCTCCTCGTCCCGCTGGGGGACTCCGAGGAGAGCGACATGCCCACCCTGCTGGGCGGCCTGATGACGGTGCTGCTGGCGCCTCTGGCGGCCATGGTCGTCTACTGCGGGGTGGGGCGCCGGCGCGAGTTCCGGGCCGACGAGCAGGCCGCGCGGCTGACCGGCGACCCGCTGGCGCTGGCCGACGCCCTGCGCAAGCTGGAGGTGGGCGCGTTCCGGTACCCGCTGCCCCGGGAGCGCAGCCTGCTGGCCTCGGCGCACCTGATGACCACCAACCCGTTCCCGAGTGGCGTGGGCCGCCTGTTCGCCGCGCACCCGCCGACGGCGGAGCGCGTCCGGCGCCTGCGGGAGCTGCGCCGCAGCTGGGACCTGGGCCACTGAGGCGGTGCCGGTGGGACGGCGCGCTGAGCCGGTGGGGTGAGCCGGTGCGGTGAGTCAGCACAGGCGGGACGGTCTGCCAGGACGGACCAACAGGCAGGTCGGGAAAGGCCGACAGGCAGGCAAGGAAAGACCAACAGGTAAGGACCGCGAAGCGGGACGGCGACGGCCGCCCGTCCCCGAGGGGGAGGGCGGCCGTCGTGTTTCTCGCCGTCGGCTACGCCTGCCGGTCCGCCACCGCTAGCGGTAGTTGACGAACTGGATCGCCAGGTCGAAGTCCTTCTCCTTGATGAGGTTCTGGACGTTCTGGAGGTCGTCCTTCTTCTTGGAGCTGACCCGCAGCTCGTCGCCCTGGATCTGGGCCTTGACGCCCTTGGGGCCCTCGTCGCGGATCAGCTTGGAGATCTTCTTGGCGTCCTCGGAGGTGATGCCCTCCTTGAGGCCGACGGGAAGGCGGTACTCCTTGCCCGAGAGCCTGGGCTCGTCGGCGGGGTCCAGGATCTTCAGGGAGAGCTTGCGCTTGACCAGCTTCTCCTTGAAGACGTCCAGGGCGGCGTTGACCCGCTCCTCGGAGTTGCCCCTGACCTCGATCCCGTCCTCGCCCTGCCAGGCGATGGTGGTTCCGGTGCCCTTGAAGTCGAACCGCTGGGCCAGCTCCTTGGCGGTCTGGTTCAGCGCGTTGTCGACCTCCTGACGGTCGAGTTTGGACACGACGTCGAAACTGGATTCGGCGGCCACGTTCGCTCACACCCCGCTAGGTCTTCATGGGTCGCGGGCGTCCGTGGACGCCCGCGTGGGTTCTCGTCGTCCGCGCCGGATCCTGCGCGGACGGTCCTCAGAGCTTAGCCGCGCGCCGATCGGGTGCCCGACGTGCCCGTCCGGGGCGCGCCCGAACAACCGATTTCAGGTTCGGGCGGATCATCCGCTATTCTCGGTGATGCGCCGCGACGAACACGTCGCCGCAGCCCAGGCAGGTTGCCCGAGCGGCCAATGGGAGCGGACTGTAAATCCGTCGGCTTTGCCTTCCAAGGTTCGAATCCTTGACCTGCCACACGGGGAGAAGGCCCCGGTGACCAGCGGAGACGCTGGACACCGGGGCCTTCTCGCGTTCCCGGTCGTTCACGACCGCTCATGGAACAGTCACGGAACACTCCCAGGCCGTGGCGCGCCTCCGCCCAGGGGCGGGCGTGTCGCCCCACAGTGGGGAGACGCGGGTCACATTCCCTGTGCCGCCGGGAGGACGGAAGGCGTTCCGGACCCCGGGCGGCGCTGTTTTCCGGATTCGGCCGATCGCGGATCCATCGCGTTCGGGACACGGGCGGATAACGAGGATTTCCGCTCTCCCTGTGGGTGCGCTGAGCGCGGGATGCCTACCCGCATGGGCGTTGACCTGCGGTTTCGTCGCTGCCCTCGGAAGGCTGGCGCGCGAGTTCCGTCCCGGCTGTGCGGATAGCGGGTGGTGTGTCCGCTTCGCCGGTCCGGCTCCGTCTTGGCCCGGCGTCGGCCCTTTGAGCGTGTCGAGCGAAAAGGAGGCCAATGCGGCCATTCGCGGTCGGCGCGAAAAGAATGGTCGCGACAATCTGGACAAATTGCTTTCCGAGTTTCGGCGTTGACAAAAACTGAGGGGCGGATGATGATTGCCCCAGTCCACCGCGACACAGGTGCAACAAGCGCCTGAGTCTTTTTCTGTCAATACCTCGTAACCGATTCTCGGGGGAAGTCATGTTCAAGAAGATGGCCGCTGCTGGCCTGGTCGCCGGTGCCGCGATGGGCGCGCTCCTCATGGGAGCCCCGGCTCACGCCAGTGGTTCGCACGGTGGTGACCAGCAGTTCAACCAGAACCTCCAGCTGGTTCCGATCCAGTCCTGCAACCTGGAGGCCAGCGTCGGCCTCGTTGCGGTCAACATCCCGATCCTGTCGCCGCAGACCACCGGCGACTGCGTGAACGGCCCCGTCGGCACCAACATCAGCTAGTTCCGGCAATCCGTCCGCAAGAAACGCTATCTCAAACTTTCTCGAAGGGTAATTCAATGCTGCGTAAGCTCGGAGTTGCCGGCCTCGTCGCTGGTGCTGCTTTCGGTGTCGTCCTCGCCGGTTCCCCGGCCTCCGCCAGCGGTTCGCACGGCGGCGACCAGCAGTACAACCAGAACCTCCAGGCCATCCCGGTCTCGCTGTGCAACACGGAGGCCGTCGTCGGCCTGGTCGCGGTCAACATCCCGGTCCTGTCGCCGCAGACCACCGGCGACTGCACCAACGGCCCCGTCAGCACCAACATCGACTAGGGGGTCCCGACATGCTGCGCAAGTTCACCACCGCCACCGCCGTCGCCGGGATCGCCCTGGGCGCCATCCTGGCCGCCACGCCCGCCTCCGCGGGTGAGGCGCACGGTTCGCACGGCGGCGACCAGCAGTACAACCAGAACCTCCAGCTGGTTCCGGTCCAGCTCTGCAACACCGAGCTGGTGGTCGGCCTCCTGGCCGGGGTCAACGTGCCGGTCCTGTCGCCGCAGACCACGGGCGACTGCGTCAACGGCCCGGTCAGCACCAACATCGATTAGGGGACGGCCCATGCTGCGCAAGTTCACGGCGGCCACCGCCATCGCCGGTGTCGCCCTGGGCGCGCTGCTCGCCTCCTCGCCCGTGTTCGCCAGCTCGCACGGCGGCGGTCAGCAGTTCAACCAGAACCTCCAGCTGGTTCCGGTCCAGATCTGCAACGCCGAACTGGCCGTGGGGGTGGCCGGGGTCAACGTGCCCATCCTGTCGCCACAGACGACGGGTGACTGCATCAACGGCCCCGCCACCACCAACGTCCAGCACGACAGCTCCGAGGGCCACGACAGCGGCTCCCAGGAGGGTCACAAGGGCGAGGGTGAGGACGGGGACAACGGGTACTAGCCACCTTCGAGTGGCGGGGTCCCCGATCCCGCAGTGACGGAACGCGAGTGGTTCGTCGAGGCCCTCCGGCAGCCTGCCGGAGGGCCTTGTCGCAGGTAGGACAACTGAGGGAACCGACGTGGGGGGAGATGCCAGATGAGGCGCACGATCCTGACGGGAGCGGTGCTGCTGTTGGCGGTCACCGGCTGCGGCGAGCAGGTGAGCACGCCCGACCTGCCCGAGGGCACCAGCGCCCCTGAGGCGGAACAGAGCCCGCGGGGGGAGACCGCCGGCCCGCAGGAGCAGGCCAGCCCGCAGGGGACGCAGCCCGCTCCGGAGGAGGACACCAACCAGAGCAGCGGGACCTTCGTCCTCAACCGCTACGGGAACGAGAACGGGTTCGACGACCAGACCCCCACCGAGTACGTCGCCACGGAGTCCACCACCTTCACCGACATGGAGTGGGGCACGTGGGCGGACGAGGTCGCGCGCGGCGAGGGAGGGGTCAAGGGGACCTGGTGCATGCAGGAGGGGTGCCAGGACGACCCCTACGAGGTCGAGGTCGAGCTGGGCGACCCGGTGGACGTCGACGGCACCATGTACTTCTCCACGTACACGATCACCGACTACGGCGAGGAGATGTCCGAGGAGATGATCGGGACGCTGGAGGAGGTCGACAACGGGACCCTGCTGCTGCCGAGCGCCGGGTGATCCGGACCGGACGCCGAGTCCACGCCGCCGCATCCGGCGGAAGTGAGCTTCGCCTCCCTCCGCAGAATCATGCCAAAGTTCCTCAAAAGAACATAACGCCTGATCAAAACGGGTGACGCGGCCCTCTTCCCGGGACCGGGCGGCGCCGAAACGGGCGTGGCGCGCCCGCGAGGTCTCTAGTCTGCTGAGTTGTGGGACTCAACCAGTGGACGGACAACCACGCGGACGACGGACGCGGCGCCGACGGGCGGCCGACGCCACGGCACGGCCGCGCCTCGCTGCTGCGCCTGGCCGCCTGGTTCGAGGAGGCCGACCCGGACCGGGCCGACGCCCTCGCTGCGGCCGCGTACGCCCTCCACCCTGCGCTCCACCTGGAGGGGAGGGTGGACGAGGGCGTCGCCGCCACCACCAGCTGGTGGCAGGCCGAGGCCGACCGCAGCACCGTCACCGAGCACCCGGGCGCCCGCCCGCCCGAGCCGGTGAGCGACCACCGCGCCCAGCAGGCGCGCCTGCGCGACGCCGCCGAGTCCTCCGCCCACTGGCGCCGCGCCGGTGCCGCGCAGATCCGCTCCCTGCTCACCGAGCCCACGGGACGCCGCACCCGCCTGGACCTGTCCGGCGCCGGGATGGAGGTCCTGATGGAGCTCCTCACCGCGGCCCTGGGGTCCGGCGACGCCAGCAGGCGCCCCACCTCCGCCGGGGACCTGGAGTTCGCGCTGCGCCTGCACGTCGTCGCCGCGCCGGGCGCCGACGTCACCATCCGGGGGGAGGGCGGAGAGCTGACCCTGGAGGGGCTGCGCCTGCTGGTGACCTCCTACGAGCAGCACAGCGCCGGCGACCTCGCCCCGCTCCCCGAGGAGCCGGAGGAGGGCGACGCGGACCCCCTCGCCGACGGTTCTCCGGAGGAGGACGCCTCCGCCGCCGGTGCCGACGCGGACCCGCTCGCCGCCGGTGCCGACGCGGACCCGCTCGGCTCCGCCGCCACCGAAGCGGACCCGCCTGCCGCCGAGGACCACGAGGACCTCTCCGAGGAGGCCGAAAAGCCGTCCGAGGACCCGCAGGCCCCCACCGGCTCCGCCGTCCCCGCGTCCCCTGGTGTCCCGGCAGCCCCGTCCGTGCCGTTCGGTTTCCGGACCCCGTTCACCACGGTCGCCTCTGAGAGCTCAGGGGCTCCATCGTCCTCGGCCGCGCCCGGCGGCCCCGCGGCCCCGCTCGACCCGCGGGTCCCCGGCACCCCCGAGAGCCCGGAGACCTCATCGTCCCCGGTCGCGCCCGGCACCCCCGAGGCCCCGGCCGCTTCGACGGAACCCTCCTCCCCCCACTTCCCGGCAGCCCCGCAGTACCCCGCGAACCCCGAGGTCCCGTCCGCACCTGAGAGCGCTGAGACCTCAAACGACCCGCTTAGCCCCACCGTCTCCCGGTACTCTGCCGCCTCGGATCGCTCCGTGAGCACAGACGCCTCTGCTGGCTCCGCTGACGCAGAGGTCCCGACGGCTCCCTCCGCCCCGGCAGACCCAAAGAATCCCGAGGCCCCGGCACCCCTTTTCGACCCCCGGCTCTCGACTGCCTCGGACCGCTCCGAGAACACGGGTGCCCCTGAACCCCCGGCCGCGCCCGGCGGCCCCGCGGCCCCGTTCGACCCACGGGTTCCAGCCGCACCCGAAAGCACGGGGACCCCACCGTCCCCGGCCGCGTCCGGCACCTCCGAGACCCCGGCGGCTTCGGCAGAAGCCTCCTTCCCCCAGTCCCCGGCAGCCCCGCCGTACTCCGCGAACCCCGGTGTCCCGTCCGCCCCGGAGATCCTCGGGACCCCCGCCGCCCCCTCCTACGCGGACATCCTGGGGATTCCGGCCCCCGCCGCCCCCGCGCCTCGCCCCGAGGACACCGAACCCACCGGTAACCTCCCTGGGCCGGACCCGGACACCCCCGGTCCGGACGACCTGTCCGCGAATCCGCCCGAGACGCGATCGTGGGAGTGATGGAGACGGACACCTACAGCGAGGACGCCGCGCTCATCGGCGAACGCCAGGCCGCGGCCCGCGCCCTCCTGGCGCACCCCCTGCTCACCGAGCGCACCCATCCCGCCGAGCTCGCCCTCGTGCGCTCCCACACCGAGTGGCTCGTCCAGCGGTTCCAGCGCGTGCTCGACTACCGCCTGACCGTCGCCGAGGACCACGCCCGCCTGGTCAAACGCGGTCTCGTCACCGAGGTCGCGCGCCCCTTCGCGCGCGGGACCGGAGCCCCCTTCACCCCGCGCACGCACACCTACCTGGCACTGTCCCTGGCCGTCCTGGTCGAGGAGCACGGCCCCGTCACCGTCCGCGGCCTGGCCGGACGCGTCCGCTCCGCCGCGCACGAGGCCGGGGTCGACGCCGATCCCACGCGCGGCCTGGCCGAGCGCCGCGCCTTCTGCGCCGCCCTGCTCCACCTGGTCGCGCTCGGCGCCCTCACCGAGGACTTCGGCACCATCGCCGACCACCAGGAGGACCCCTCCGCCGACGCGGAGCTGATCCCGCACACGCAGGTCCTGCGCTCGGTCGCCGCCCACCTGCCCCGTGCCTCCGACGACCCCGACTCCTTCCTCGCCGCCGCCCGCGACACCGACCCCGACGGCGACCACCAGAGTGAGACCGCCCTGCGCAGGCTCCTCGCCGAGACCGCGGTCGTCTACCGCGAGGAGCTCCCCGACCGCCAGCGCGACCGCCTCGCCGCGCACCAGTGGCGGGCCGCCGCGGCCCTGGGCAACCTCCTGGGCTGCGACACCGAGGTCCGCGCCGAGGGCGTCGCCCTCGTGATGCCCGACGAGGCGGGGACCCGCCACGCCTTCCCCTCCGACGACCCCGTCGGACAGGTCGCCCTGGCCCTGGTCCGCCACCTCTCCGGCCGCCTGCACCCCGGTCGCCCCGCCACCTCATCCCCCGTTCCGGAGGAGGAGCTGGACGCCGCGCTGGAGGCCCTCTGCGGCGCCGACGCACCCGCGCGGGCCGAGTGGGCCCGCACCGCGGGACCCGAGGTCCCCGATCCCGGACGGCTCCGCGAGCGGGTCCTGGTCCTGCTGACCGACCTCGGACTGCTGCGGGGCGCCCCCGGGCGGTGGCGGCTCACCGCCGCGGCCGCCCGCTACGGAGCCGAAACGGACGTCCGCGTCCCCCCGATCCAGGACAATGACGAAGACAGCCGGACACACCCCGACCCGGTGCGTGTCCCCGGCGACGACGAGGGTGAACCCGACGCTCCCGCCGATCCCCGCGGCGACCTGAGCCGGGTGGCGTCCGTGCTGCAAGCGGTGGCGAACGAGAAGGTGAGCGCGACCAGTGGTGACTCAGGAGACCAGCCAGGCCCCGGAAGCGGCGGCGGCGACGGGTCCGGCTGATTCCGCCGGTACCGGCGCCTCCGACGGCGTCCCCCGCTACCGGCTCGAACGCGCGGGCATCCGCAACGTCTGGCAGTACGACGACCACGTCCTGGACTTCGCTGAGGGGCGGCTGCTGCTGCGCGGCCGCAACGGCGCGGGCAAGTCCAAGGCGCTGGAGATGCTGCTCCCGTTCCTGCTCGACGGCGACGTGCGCCGCCTGGACACCACGGGCACCAACCGCACCAGCCTGCGCTGGCTCATGGCCGAGGACACGCGGCCGGGCCGCCTCCACGGGGCCGAGGAGGGCGGTCCCGACCTGCTCGGCGGCCCCGACGCGGAGGACGGTCCCGCGGACGGCCAGCACGGCGCCGACGCGTCCGGCGACCCCGCGGGGGAGGAGGACTCCGGCCCCGCCACCCGGCTCGGCTACCTGTGGGTGGAGTTCACCACCGAGCGCGGCGACCGCGGACTCGACGCCGCGGCCCGCCCCGGAACCGGCCGGGGGGCCTCAGCGCTGCTCGCCGGGGCCGGCGCCAACAGCGCCTCAGCCCTCCTCGCCGCCAGCGCGGCGGCCAGTGCCGCCGCCGAGTCCGACGCGGCGGCGCGGGAGCCGGAGCCCCGCGACCCCGACGCCCCGCCCAGCCACCTGACCCTGGGCGCGGCCGTCATGGCGGTCGGCGACTCCGACCCGCGCTGCGTGTTCTTCGTCACCGACCGCAGGGTCGGCCACGACCTCGAACTCGTCACCGACGGCCGTCCCAAGCCTGTCGACCGCCTCCGCTCGGAAATCGGCGCCGACAACTGCTTCACCAGCCCCGTCCCCTACCGGGCCCGCGTGATGCACGACCTGTTCGGCATCGACGACTCCGTCCGCTACCGCAACCTCGTCCACCTGCTCTACCGGCTGCGCCGCCCCACCATCGGCGACCGCCTGGAGGCCGGGGAGCTCGTCGGCGTCCTGTCCGAGGCGCTGCCGCCCATGGACGAGACCATCCTGGACGAGGTCGCCCGCAACATCGCCGACCTGGAGCGGGCCCGCTCCGACAAGGACGCCCTCACCGAGGCCGGGGCGGGAGTCACCGCGTTCCTGGAGGACTACCGGGGCTACCTCGTCCACACCCTGCGCGCCCGGGCCGCCGAGGTGCGCGAGCAGATCGACGCCGCCGCGGACCGGACCGAGGAGACCGCGCGGCTGCGCGACGAACTGGACAGCCTCATCACGGCGGAGAGCCAGATCTCCGAGGAGCGCGACCAGGCCCGCCGCACCCGCGACACCGCCCGGTCCGACGACACGACCCTCGCCGCCGCCCAGGGCGGCGCCGCCACGGCCACGGACGGCGAGCGCCGCGCCTACGACGCCGCCGTGGGCGCCTACATCCGCGCGGCCGAGGCCGCCTGGGTCGCCGCCGAGCACGCCGAACGGGTCGAACGCCACACCGTCGAGCGGATCGGCGAGGACACCGCCACGATCGAGCGCGCGCTCGACGTCCTGCGCCAGACCCACGCCGAGGCCGCGCGCGCCGCCTCCGCGGCGGGGATCGACCCCGGCGTCCTCGGTACCGTCCCCGACCCGGTCGCCACCGTCCACGCGCCCCGCGAGAGCACCACCCGGGTCGACCTGCGGGGGCTGGAACAGGCCGTCGAACGCGAACCCGTCGAGGGCGTGGACCTGGACGGCCTGCGCGAGCGCCTGGGCCGCCTCCACGACCGCCTCACCGGAGCCGCCGACCGCGCAGCCGACCGCGCCGACCTGGCCGCCCGCCTGACCGGACTCACCGCCGTCGAGGCCGCCGCCGACCGCCGCCTCGTCGCGCTGACCAGCGAGGCCGAGTCCGCCGACGCCGTACTCGAACGCGCACACCAGCGCGAGCAGGACGCCATCGGCCTCGTACGGCGCCAGAGCGCGGCCTACGCCGAGGGCGTCCGGGACTGGTCCGCCCGGCTGCGCGACTCCAGCCACGCGCACGCCCTGGGCGGGGCCATCCACGAGCTGGAGGGCAGCGTCGAACTGCCCATCGACGACGCGCTGCGAGTCCTGGACCCCGCGGTCCCCGGCAGGGTGGCCCGCCTGGCGCACGCCGCCGTGGACCCCCTCCTGGAGGAGCTGCGCGCCCGCCGCGACGTGGCCGTCGGGGAGGAGGGCCAGCTCTCCGGCGAACTCGCGGAACTGGCGGACCGGCGCACCAAGAACGCCGAGCACGCACCCGAGCGCCCCGGATGGGCCACCTACCCGCGCCCCGACGGGGACGGCGTCCCGCTCTACCTGGCCGTCGACTTCGCGGACGGGCTCAGCACGCGCGAGCAGGCCGGGCTGGAGGCCGCCCTGGAGGCCAGCGGACTGCTGGCGGGCTGGGTCCGCGCCGACGGCTCCCTGCACGACCCGACCACGCGCGACCTCATGGTCTCCCCGGTACCGGTCCCCGCGCTGTCGCGCCCCGTCCGAGGCCGGACGCTGTTCGACGTGCTCGTCCCGGCCGCGGGGCCCACCACCGGCCGCGGCGTCGCCCCCGAGACCCTGCGCGCCCTGCTCTCCTCCATCGCCCTGGACTCCGAGGCGGAACGGGCCCGCGACCCCGAGGACTCCGAGGCCGAGCCCCGGCACCGCAAGGACAGCCCCGGCTCCGTCGCCCTCTCCAGCGCCATGTCCCTCTCCGGCGGCTGGCGCCTGGGCGTGGCCTCCGGCGCCCACTACAAGAGCGAACCCGAGTACATCGGCGAGGCCGCACGCAAACGGGCCCGCGACCGCACCACCGCCAACACCGACAGGCGCATGGCGATCGCCGAGGCCCTGCTCGCCGAGGCGGGCGAGCGCCGCTGGGCCGTCGAGCACTCCTACGCCGAACTCCTGGAGGTCTCCCGCGACCTGCCCGACGCCGCCCCCCTGATCCGCGCCTGGGCCGCCCTGGAGGCCGCCCGGGACGACGTGGCCGCCGCGCGCCGCGCCCACGACGTGGCCCGCGACACGGCCGAGGACTGCCGGGCCGAACTGCTCGACGTCCGCGAGAGGCTGCGCCGCTCCTCCGTGGTGGAGGGCACCGAGGAGGGCGGGCCCGCCGAGGGGGAGAAGGACCTGCCCACCGCGCGCGCCGACCTGGACAGCGCCCTGCGCGCCCTGGACCACCTGCGCGTCCTCATCGCCTCCGCTCTGCGCGACCTGGACGTCCTGGCCTGGGAGCTCGCCGACCACGAGCACCACGTCGCCGCCTGGCGGGCCGTCCGGGCCGACCGGGCGCTGGCCGAGGACGCCCGCGCCGCGGCGATCGACGACATGATCACCGTCCGCCGCCAGATCGAGCTCGGCGACCGGGCGCGGGGGGTGGCCGACGAACAGCTCGACGCCGCCCGCGAGCAGGTCGGGGCCAGGGCCGAGGAGGCCGCCCAACGGCTGCCCGAGCTCGAACGCGACGCCCAGCGCGCCCGGGACGAGCGGGTCAGCGCCGAGGCGCGCCTGGCCGCGGCCACGCGCGAGCGCGCCGAGCTGGTGAGCCGCGCGCTCGCGGCCGGGGACGGGCTGGTCTCCGCGGTCACCGGAACCGACGAGTCCGGGGCCGAGGCCCCCGACGCCGTGCTGCTGCGCGCCGCAGGACTGGGCGCGTGCGCCGAGGACGGCGCGCCCCTGGCCGCCTACCTGGCCGCCCGCGCCGAGACCGCGCCCCCCGGGCCCGACGCCCGCCTCGCCCTGCTGGAGGCCTTCGTCGTCCGGATGGAGGAGGGCCTGATCGCCCCTGAGGGCGACGACGCGACGGACGTGCCGCGGGTCGACGACAGCATGGTCCTGGCCAGCCGCGAGGACCTGGACCGGGTGCTCGCCTCGGCGGGCTGGACGCAGGTACGCACCGAGATGAGCGAACCGCGGGGCGTCAAGCGCCTCACGGTCCACGACGAGGACGGCGCGCACGACGTCACCGCCTACGCCGAGCACATCGCCGCCGCGGTCGCCGGGGCCGAGGAGAGCGTCGCGATCGCGGAGGAGGAGGCCTTCGAGCGGCACCTGCTGGGAGAGCTGGCCGGCCACCTGGCGCGCCAGGTGGAGGAGGCCAGGGCCCTCATCGCCACCATGAACGACGTCCTCAAGGACGTCACCACCTCGGCCGGACTGGGCGTGCGCCTGGACTGGCGGCTGGCCCCCGACGCGGGCGCGGACATCGAGGCGGTCGTGCCGCTCCTGGCCACCCCGGCCCGGGAGCGGACCCGTGTGCAGACGACCCGGCTGCGCGACGCGCTCCGGCGCTGCATCGAGGCCATCCGCCGCCTGGACCCCACCGCCACGGGGGGCGCGCAGCTGCGCGCGGCCCTGGACTACCGGTCCTGGTTCACCTTCACCGTGTACGTCACCGACGGCGCGGGCGACGAGCGGCGCCTGGGGCACCGCACGGCGCTCAGCCAGGGCGAGCAGCGCGTGGTGGCCTACCTGGTGCTGTTCGCGGCCGCCGCCGCGCACTTCGACGCCCTGGCGGCCCGGGCGCCGTGGGCGCCGAGGCTGATCCTGCTCGACGACGCCTTCGCCAAGGTCGACGAGCCCACGCACGGGCGCCTGCTGGGTCTGCTGGTCGAACTGGACCTGGACTTCGTCCTGACCTCGGAACGGGTGTGGGGCTGCTTCGCCAGCGTCCCCAGCCTGAACATCTACGAGTGCCTGCGGGACCCGAACGTGCCCGGGATCGCCACCCTGCACTTCACGTGGGACGGGAGCAGGAGACGCCTGGTGGGGGTGTAGGGGTTACTCCTCGGGGGCTCCGCCCCGCTTCGGCCCGCCCGTCGCCCGCCACCGCCCGCGGGGGCGCTTCGCGCCGGGGCGGGCCACCGCCCCCGACGGGCGCTACGCGCGGTGTTCTCCTGGTTCGGGCGCCCGAGGAACGGGAACCCCGGGGCGGGGGGAGCCGGGTGCCGTGTCCTGCGATGAGGGACGTTCGGCGGGTGCTTCCTCCCGGCCTGTCCTAGTCTGCTTGTTCAGAGACCACACATGAACGGGGTGACGAAGTGACTCGGGTACCCGAGACGTTCGAGGGTGGGACGGCGCTCCTGGACGCTCTGGCGCGCTCCGGGCTGCCCCGGGAGGTCAGCTCCTGGGTCAGCGCGGCCCTGTGGGGCGAGGACGCCCTGGAGGCCCGCCTGAGGGGCGAGCGCGTCCCCGAGCCGGAACCCGAGGCCGAGCCGCCCGCGGGCAGGGTCCGGCGGACCTACCTCACGGGGATCAGGGTCCAGGGCTTCCGGGGCATCGGACGCCCGGCCGAACTCACCTTCGACGCCGGCCCCGGGCTCACCGTGATCGTCGGGCGCAACGGCTCGGGCAAGTCCAGCTTCGCCGAGGCGGCCGAGGCCGCCCTCACCGGCCGCAACCCCCGGTGGGACGCCATGCCCACGGGCTGGCGCGACGGCTGGCGCAACCTCCACTACGACGAGCGCACCGAGGCGACCGTGGACGTCCGCGTCGCCGGGGACGAGGGCTCCACCCGCATCACCCGCAGGTGGACGGGCGAGAGCGTCCGCTCCGCGCGCGGCGAGGTCGTCCGCCCGGACGGCGAGGTCTCCCCCCTGAGGACCATGGACTGGGGCGACAACCTCGTGCGCTACCGCCCGTTCCTGTCCTACGACGAACTCGGCCGCACGGTCACCGGGCGCTCGGCCGAGCTGTACGACACGCTCACCGGCCTGCTCGGGCTCAGCGGCCTGGCGGAGGCCGAACGCCGCCTGGCCAAGGTGTGCGACGGGCTCGTCAAGCGCCGCGACCGGCCCTCGCGGGAGCTGCGGTACCTGCTCGACGCGCTCCGGGCCTCCGACGACCCCAGGTCCGCCCAGGCCGTCCAGCTCCTCACCGCCTCCTACTTCGACATGGACGCCCTGCGCAGGCTCGCGTCCGACACCGGGCCCAGCGACCCCGAGCTGCACACGGTCCTGCGCCGCCTGCGGCGGCTGGCCGTGCCCGAGCGGGCGCTGATGTCCGACGTGGTCAACGAGCTCCGGGGCGCGTCCATGGAGCTGGCCATGGCCGCGGGCAGCAAGGGCGACCGCGCGCACGGGGTGGTCAGGCTCCTGGAACAGGCCCTCGAACACCACCAGCGCCACCCCTCGGAGACCGAGTGCCCCACGTGCACCGCGCCGTTGGGAGCCGACTGGGTGCGCCGGGCCAACGCCCAGCTGCGCGCCCTCAAGCCGCAGGCGGCCGTCGTCTCGGCCGCCTACGAGCGCGCCGACGCGGCCAGGGACCAGGCCCGCTTCCTGATGTCACCGGCGCCGGGCTGGCTGCCGCCGGAGAGCGAGCTGGGCCAGGTGTGGTCGCTGTGGGAGTCCGGCGCGGACATCGACGACCTGGCCGAGCTGGCCGAGCACGTCGAGGCGGTCGGCCGCAGGCTGCGCGCGGCCGCGGTGAGCGCCCGCCGGGACGCGAGCGAGCGGCTGGAGGACCCGACCGGAGGCTGGTCGGAGCTGGCCGAGCAGCTCTCGGGGTGGCTGGACGACGCCCAGGACGCCCTCAGGGCGAGCGATGCCCTCAACGGGGCCGAGGCCGCGCTGACCTGGCTGTCGGAGCAGGCGAGGATCCTACGCGAGGAGCGGCTGGGACCGGTCGCCGCACAGGCCGAGCAGGTCTGGTACCGCCTGCGCCAGGAGCGCCACATCGACCTCCAGGGCATGCGGCTGATCGGCCGGGGCGCCCGGCGCCGGGTCGAGGTGGACGTGTCGGTCGACGGGGTCGGGGACCAGACCAGCGCGCCCGGACTCCTGAGCCAGGGCGAGTTCCAGGCGCTGGCGCTGTCCATCTGCCTGCCGCGCACCCTGGTGGAGGGCAACCCCTTCGGCTTCCTGGTCCTGGACGACCCGGTCCAGGCGATGGACACCGAGACCGTGGAGGGGCTGTCCGCGGTGCTGGCGGAGGTGGGCAGGCACCGGCAGCTGATCGTGTTCACCCACGACACCCGCCTGTCCGACGCCCTGCGCAGGCTGGGCCTGCCCGCGAACATCCGCACGATCAACCGGGACGCCATGTCCAACGTGTGGGTCGAGGCGGTCTGAGTCACAGTCGTGGCGCCGAAACCCCTGTGAACAGGGGTTTCGGCGCCCGGGCGCGGTCCGGGGGTATTCGATTTGGCAGAGCACCCCCGGATCCCTGTATAGTCATGACCAGCGCAAGGGGGCAACACCCCCGGGGCGGACGAGAGAAAGCCCCACCAGCGCGCCCCTTTAGCTCAGTCGGCAGAGCGTCTCCATGGTAAGGAGAAGGTCTACGGTTCGATTCCGTAAAGGGGCTCCACCACTTGACGGGGTACGGTCCACTCAGGTGGGTGGCCGGAGGGAGCATCCGCCGGCCTGCGCCGGGTCACAGCCCTGCTAGGGTTGTGCCCGTTGATCGGGGCGGGGTAGCTCAGTCGGTAGAGCAAGCGGCTCATAATCGCTGTGTCGTCGGTTCAAGTCCGGCCCCCGCTACCAACCCGCTGACCCCTGAGCCCACATCTCAGGGGTCGTCGCGGGCGTTTACCACTGTTTCCAGCGAGAAAGGCACTCCGAAGTGGCTGCCACCGACGTGAGGCCGAAGATCACCCTGGCCTGCCAGGAGTGCAATCACCGGAACTACATCACCCGCAAGAACCGTCGGAACACCCCCGACCGTCTCGCGATCAAGAAGTTCTGCCCGAACTGCCGCAAGCACAACGAGCACCGCGAGACCCGTTAGTCCCGCGCGAGCGTCCCTGTCGAGCGCGATCGTCTCCGCCGCGACGTCGCAGAGGCAGTTCTCGAAGGCTTCCAGCCCGGTGAGCGATCCGCTCACCGGGCTGTTCGCGTGTCCGGGCCCCTTCACGACAGGAGAGAGCGTGGCGATCAACCCTGACTACCTCGGCCGGGAGTACCCCGCGCCGGAGGCCTACGAGGTCACCCGGGGCAAGATCCGGGAGTTCGCCGAGGCGGTCAACGACCCCAACCCGGTCTACACCGACCAGGCCTCGGCCCGGGCGGCCGGGCACCCCGACGTGGTCGCCCCGCCCACCTTCCCGGTCATCCTGGGGATGGCCGGCTCGGCGCAGGCCATCGCCGACCCCAGCCTCGGCCTGGACTTCTCCCGGGTCGTGCACGGCGACCAGAGCTTCCGCTACAGCCGTCCGCTGCACGCCGGAGACGTCCTCAGCAGTGTCACCCGCATCACGGCCATCCGGGCCCTGGGCAGCAACGAGCTGATCACCCTGGAGACCGCGGCCCACGACGCCGACGGCGAGCACGTGGTCACCGCCACGATGATGCTGGTCGCGCGAGGAGGAGAGGAATGAGCAGGCTGCGCCACGCCGACGTCGAGGTCGGCACCGAGCTGCCCGAGCGCACCTTCCCGGTCCGCCGCCTGGACCTGGTCCGCTACGCGGGCGCCTCGGGCGACTTCAACCCGATCCACTGGAACGAGCGCTTCGCCAAGTCGGTCGGGCTGCCCGACGTCATCGCGCACGGCATGTTCACCATGGCCGAGGCCGCGCGGGTGCTCACCGACTGGGCGGGCGACCCCGGCTGCGTCGTCGACTACTCCGTGCGCTTCTCCGCGCCCGTGGTGGTCCCCGACGACGACGAGGGCGCCGAGATCACCGTCGGCGGCAAGGTCAAGACCAAGAACGACGACGGCACCGTCACGGTGCTGCTGACCGCGCGGTCGGGCGGCGCCAAGGTCCTGGTGCAGTCCAAGGCCACCGTGCGCCTGGCGAGGTAGACGTGACCGCACTCTCCGAGTACACCACCCTGCGCCTGGGCGGCCCGGCGCGGACCTTCCGGGTCGCCGGCACCACCGACGAACTGGTCGCCGCGGTCTCCGGGGCCGACGCCGCCGGTGAGCCCGTCCTCGTCCTGGGCGGCGGCAGCAACCTCGTGGTCTCCGACGCCGGGTTCCCCGGAACCGTGGTCCTCGTGGACTCCAAGGGGGTCTCCTTCGAGGAGGCGGGCACCGACGACGCGGGCGAACCGGTCGTGCTGCTGCGCGCCGAAGCGGGCGTGGAGTGGGACCCGCTGGTGGAGCGCGTCGTCGCCGAGGGCCTCAGCGGGCTGGAGTTCCTGTCGGGCATCCCCGGCCGGGTCGGCTCCACCCCCATCCAGAACGTGGGCGCCTACGGCCAGGACGTCAGCCAGACCATCCGCGAGGTGCTCGTCCACGACCGGCGCACCGGCGAGCGGCGCCGGATGACCAACGCCGGGTGCGGCTTCAGCTACCGCGACAGCGTCTTCAAGGGCGACGACCGTTATGTGGTGTGCGAGGTGGTCTTCGCGCTGCGCCGATCCAAGCTCAGCCGTCCCGTCGCCTACGCCGAGGTGGCCCGCACCCTGGGGGCCGAGGCGGGCGCCCGGGTGCCGCTGGAACAGGCGCGGGAGACCGTCCTGGGGCTGCGCAGGGGCAAGGGCATGGTCCTGGACCCCGCCGACCCCGACACCCGCAGCGCCGGGTCGTTCTTCACCAACCCCGTCGTCACCGCCGAGGAGTTCGCGGCCGTGCGCGAGCGGGCCGCCGCCCGCCTGGGCGCCGACGTGCAGGTGCCCGGTCACCCCGACGCGCGGGGGGACGTCAAGCTCTCCGCGGCCTGGCTGATCGACCGCGCCGGGTTCACCAAGGGGTACGGCGACGGTCCCGCGCGCATCTCCGGCAAGCACAGCCTCGCCCTGACCAACCCCGGCGGCGCCACCACCGGGGACCTCCTGGAGCTGGCCCGCGAGGTGCGGGCGGGCGTGGAGGAGGCCTTCGGGGTCCGCCTGGTCAACGAGCCGGTGATGGTCGGCGTCTCGCTCTGACCCGGGGTTCCGCCCCGGCCCCAGCCGCGCCCAATTTCGGAGTTGGGCGCGGCGAACTTGTTTTTCAGGGCTGACTGATAAAACAATTCAGTAAAGCCATGAATTGCATTCCCCTTCTGTCCTGCCATAAAGTCGGAGGCGTCGAAGGGGAGTAGTCCCCAATGCGTGCGATCGACACACTGGCCGCCCCGCGGCCCGGTCGTACGAGCCCGGCCAGGCCAGACGTGCCGAGCCAGGAGCGGACGAGACCTTTGACCCGGAAAAGACCGGGTTGAAGTGGCGTCCGCCGCCTTCTGCCCAGACACAGTCGGACGGAAGGGGAAACATGACGGGGTTCACCGCCGGGCTGGTATTCAGCGCCTTCGCCATCTTCATCGCCGAAATGGGTGACAAGACCCAACTCGTGGCGATGTCCCTGGCCACCCGCTACCGGGCCCTCACGGTCGTCCTCGGCATCACCGCCGCCACCGCCGTCGTGCACGCGGGCAGCGTCCTGCTGTCCGAGGTCCTGGGCGCCGCGCTGCCCACCGACTGGCTCACCCTCGCCGCAGGTGTCGCGTTCCTGTTCTTCGGCGCGTGGACCCTGCGCGGCGACGAGATGAGCGACAAGGACGAGGCCCGCGCGGCCTCCCGGCGCATCCGCTCCGCGTTCGCGACCGTCTTCGTGGTCTTCCTCGTCGCCGAACTCGGTGACAAGACCATGCTCGCCACGATCACGGTCGGCACCCAGTACCACTGGCTGCCCGTGTGGATCGGCTCCACCGTGGGCATGGTCGCGGCCGACGCCATCGCCATCGCGCTGGGCGCCGTGCTCGGCAAGAAGCTGCCCGAGCGCGCCATCCAGATCGGCGCGGCCGTCCTGTTCTTCGTCGCGGGCGCGGCCATGCTGGGCCAGGGCGCCTGGATGCTCCTCGGCTGAGCCCTGAGCCCTGAGCCCTGAGCCCTGAGCCCTGAGCCCTGAGCCGGGAGGTGGGCCGCTCCGGCGGGCACGGGACCGCGCCCCGGGCGGCTCAGTCCCCGGCGGGCTCCGGGTCGGCGGCCAGCCACGCGTCCACCCCGGCCAGCAGCTCCTTGCGCAGCGACTCCGGCGCGCCCGAGCCGCGGACCGACATCCGTGCCAGCTCGGCCAGCTCCGGGTCGGAGAACCCGAGCACCTCGCGGGCGATCCGGTACTGCTCCACCAGGCGCGGCCCGAACAGCAGCGGGTCGTCGGTGCCCAGCGCGACCGGCACCCCGGCGTCGAAGAGCGTGCGCAGCGGCAGCTGCCCCAGGTCGTCGTACACCCCCAGGCCCACGTTGGAGGTCGGGCAGACCTCCAGCGTCACCCCGCGTTCGGCGATGCGCTCCACCAGCCGCGGGTCCTCCACGGCCCGCACCCCGTGTCCGATCCGGTCGGCGTCCAGCACGTCCAGGCACTCGCGCACGCTGCGGGGCCCCTGGAGCTCACCGCCGTGCGGCGCGGAGAGCAGCCCGGCCCGGCGCGCGATCCGGAAGGCCCCCTCGAACTCCAGGGCGCGGCCCCGCCGCTCGTCGTTGTTCAGGCCGAACGACACCACGCCCCTGCCCGCGTACTGGCGGGCCAGGCGGGCCAGCACCTTGGCGTCCAGCGGGTGCCTGGTGCGGTTGGCCGCCACCATCAGGCCGACGTGTACGCCGGTCGCGCGCTCAGCGGCGCGGGCCGCGTCCAGGAACAGTTCCAGGGTGGCGGTGAGCCCGTCGAAGAGCGACGCGTAACCACTCGGGTCCACCTGGATCTCCAGCCAGCCGGACCCGGCCGCGCGTTCGTCCTCGGCCGCCTCGCGCAGCAGCCGGTACACGTCCTCGGGTCTGCGCAGCACCGACCGGGCGATGTCGTACAGGCGCTGGAAGCGGAACCAGCCGCGCTCGTCCGTGGCGCGGAGCCTGGGCGGCCACTCCTCGACCAGGGCCTGGGGGAGGTGGATGCCGTGCTCGGCGGCCAGCTCCACCAGGGTGGGATGGCGCATCGACCCGGTGAAGTGCAGGTGCAGGTGTGCTTTGGGCAGCCGGTCCAACCGGCGGGCGCTGGTCGGTGTCTCCATGACGTAAGCCTGCCGTATACGGCGTGCCCCCGGTGCCAGGACGCCCCACTTCGGTGCGCGGGGACCGGCCCCGTACACGCGGACGCGCCCCCGGGAACCGGTCCCCGGGGCGCGTCAACGGAGTCGGTGACTGCGTGCCCGGCTTCAGGGGGTTCTGGCCGGGTGCCCGCGGGGTTCTGGAGGTGGCGGAGGCGGGTTCGCGAGGAACGCGCGAACCCGCCGGAGACACCACTGTGCCTGCTTCAACCCGATTCCCGCTCCTTGGGCGCCCGGACACGGGGCGAAGCGCAGCGGAGCCCCAGAGAGGCGCTGCTACTTGGCCTCGGCCAGCAGCTTCTGGATGCGGCTCACGCCCTCGGCGAGGTCCTCGTCGCTGAGCGCGTAGGACAGGCGCAGGTAGCCGGGGGTGCCGAAGGCCTCACCGGGCACCACGGCGACCTCGGCCTGCTCCAGGATGAGCTCGGCCAGCTCGGTGGAGGTCCGCGGCGTCCGGCCGCGGATCTCCTTGCCCAGCACGCCCTTGACCGAGGGGTAGGCGTAGAAGGCGCCCTGCGGCTCGGGGCAGACCACGCCGTCGATCTCGTTGAGCATGCGCACGATGGTCCTGCGGCGGCGGTCGAAGGCCTCGCGCATCGTCGCCACGGCGTCCAGGTCGCCGGAGACCGCGGCCAGGGCGGCGGCCTGCGAGACGTTGGCGACGTTGGAGGTGGCGTGCGACTGGAGGTTGCCCGCGGCCTTGACCACGTCCTTGGGGCCGATGATCCACCCCACGCGCCAGCCGGTCATCGCGTAGGTCTTGGCCACGCCGTTGACGATGACGGTGCGGTCGGCGATCTCGGGCACCTCGACGGGCAGCGAGGAGAACTCGGCGTCCCCGTAGACCAGGTGCTCGTAGATCTCGTCGGTCAGCACCCACAGGCCGTGCCCGTTCGCCCAGCGGCCGATCTCGCGGACCTGCTCGCGCGGGTACACGGCGCCGGTCGGGTTGGACGGGGAGACGAACACCAGGACCTTGGTGCGCTCGCTGCGGGCCGCCTCCAGCTGCTCCACACTGGCCAGGTAGCCGGTGCTCTCGTCGGTGACGACGAAGACCGGCACGCCGCCCGCGAGCTTGATGGACTCGGGGTAGGTGGTCCAGTACGGGGCGATGACGATGACCTCGTCGCCCGGGTCCAGCATGGCGGCGAAGGCCTCGTAGATGGCCTGCTTGCCGCCGTTGGTCACCAGGACCTGCGCGGGGTCGACCTCGTAGCCGGAGTCGCGCAGGGTCTTCTCGGCGATGGCCTTCTTGAGCTCGGGCAGGCCGCCGGCGGGCGTGTAGCGGTGGAACCGGGGCTCACGGGCGGCCTCGACGGCGGCCTCGACGATGTAGTCGGGCGTCGGGAAGTCGGGCTCTCCCGCGCCGAAGCCGATGACGGCACGGCCCTCCGCCTTCATGGCCTTGGCCTTGGCGTCCACGGCCAGGGTGGCGGACTCGGAGATCGCGCTGATACGTGCAGAGAGACGGGGTCGATCAGTCATGCCTCCCATGTTGTCATGCGCCCCTGCTCCGGGGGCGGGCGGGAAGGAGGGCGCAACCGGACGAGGGGGTCGTTTCCCCTCCCCGGCGGGACGAACGGTTTGGTCACGGCGTCCCGAGCGCATACACTCTTGCGGGTCGGCCGGTCGTGGCCCAGGTGTTACCTGGCGCACGGTGTGCGTAGCGCACCGGAACCGGCTATGGTGGGATCGCAGTTTCCGCTAAGGGCAGTGGCTCAATTGGCAGAGCACCGGTCTCCAAAACCGGCGGTTGGGGGTTCGAGTCCCTCCTGCCCTGCACCTTCGCGCGTGCGGTGCGGCGCCCCAGCGGGCGCCGCACCGTCACGGGCACCGAAACTACGGGGACAAGTAGCAGCCCGCGACCCTAAGGACCCCAGGTGACTCAGACTGACGCCGACGCCAAGCCCGACAAGGAGCCCAAGCGTCGTACCGGTCCGGTGACGTTCACCAAGCAGGTCGCCGGAGAGCTGCGCAAGGTCCGCTGGCCCACGCGCCGCGAGCTGGTGACCTACACCATCGTGGTCCTCGTCTTCGTGCTGGTCGTCCTGGGATACGTCTCCCTCGTGGACTGGGGCTTCGGCGAGGCGGTCACCTGGCTGTACGGCACGTTCGGCACTCCGCAGGGCGTCTGACCACCCCTTCCGCGCCGCCTCTCCCGCAGGAGTCGGGACGTGGCCTCACTCGTCCGCGCGTTGGTCCCGGTTCGCCCGGAGAGACCGTAAGCTGGCAGAACCGGGTTCGACGTACAGCGCTGCCTCGTGTGCGTCGCCCCGAGAGCGAATCCGACGAGAGAAAGAGCAGCCGTGTCCGAGTCCCCACTGACCTCTGACGACTTCCCCGAAGAGGAGCCGGTTCAGTCGTCGGCGGAAGAGACCGGCCTGGCGGGCGAGCTGCCGGAGGACGCGACCGACGCGGTCGACACCGACAGCCCGGAGCTGACCGGTGACGCCGACGAGTCCGACGCCGCCGACGACCACGAGGGCGCCCTGGAGGACTCCGAGGAGTCCGAGGAGGAGGGCGAGGCCGCCGAGGAGGAGGCCCCCCGCCTGGACCCCGTCGAGGAGTTCAAGAACGAGCTCGTCCTGCTGCCCGGCGACTGGTACGTCGTGCACACCTACGCCGGTTACGAGAAGCGGGTCAAGGCCAACGTCGAGAGCCGCACCCAGTCCCTCAACATGGAGGAGTACATCTTCCAGGTCGAGGTGCCCGAGCACGAGGTCACCGAGGTCAAGAGCGGCAAGCGCCAGCAGGTCACCGAGAAGGTCCTGCCCGGGTACGTGCTCGTCCGCATGGACCTGACCGACGAGTCCTGGTCGGCCATCCGCAACACCCCGGGCGTCACCGGCTTCGTGGGCCTGTCCAACAAGCCCGCGCCGCTGAGCCTGACCGAGGTGGCCAAGCTCCTCGCCCCCGAGCCGGAGGTGGAGCCGGAGCAGGCGCAGCAGGCCCGGGCCGCGGGCGGCGTCGGAGAGGCCCGTATGGACGTGGCCTACGAGGTCGGCGAGTCCGTGACCGTCATGGAGGGTCCGTTCGCGACCCTGCCCGCGACGGTCAGCGAGATCAACCCCGACACCCAGAAGCTCAAGGTGCTGGTGTCGATCTTCGGCCGCGAGACGCCGGTCGAGCTGTCGTTCAACCAGGTCGCCAAGATCTAGCACGTCCACACCGGGTGCCCCGGCAGGCGTTCCGCGCCCGCCGGGGCACCCGGTGTCTTCCCCCGCCGCTCGGGCTCGGGCCCTGCGGTCGCGAAGCGCCTGTCAGGGCACTCGTGCTCTCCGCCGCTCGGGCTCGGGCCCTGTGATCGCGAAGCGCCTGTCAGGGCACTCGTGCGAGCGGCATAGACTTGGTGGGTCCGCCCCGTGGCGGACCCACTCGCGCGCCCCGCTCCGGCGGGACGCGCCCCCGGTCCGCCCGGTCCCGGCGGGCCGACGCCCCGCGCCTGTCGGGCGCGGGATCCCCGCCTCCTTCGGCAGCGGTTCCCCGGCCTCAACGGCCGCGCGGTGCCGTCAGGGAGGCGACGGGACCAGAACACAACGCAGATCAGGCAAAGGACCCGATATGCCTCCGAAGAAGAAACTTGCCGCACTCGTCAAGGTGCAGCTCCCCGCCGGTCAGGCGACCCCGGCGCCGCCCGTCGGTACCGCGCTCGGCCCGCACGGCGTCAACATCATGGACTTCTGCAAGCAGTACAACGCTGCCACGGAGTCCCAGCGCGGCAACGTCATCCCCGTAGAGATCTCCATCTACGAGGACCGTTCTTTCACCTTCGTCACCAAGACGCCTCCGGCGCCGAAGCTGATCCTGAAGGCCGCCGGTCTGGACAAGGCCGCCACCGACCCGGGCCG
Organism: Nocardiopsis deserti; assembly: GCF_008638355.1. Taxonomy (NCBI): domain Bacteria; kingdom Bacillati; phylum Actinomycetota; class Actinomycetes; order Streptosporangiales; family Nocardiopsidaceae; genus Nocardiopsis; species Nocardiopsis deserti. Next base: position 495,854 of record NZ_ML703347.1, read on the forward strand.
CAGCACCGCCGGTTCCATCACCGCCGAGCAGGTCCGCGAGATCGCGCAGACCAAGCTGCCCGACCTCAACACCGAGGACATCGAGGCCGCCACCAAGATCGTCGCCGGTACCGCCCGCTCGATGGGCATCGAGGTCAAGTAGTCCCCGCACGGCGCCACCGGCCCGCGGAGGCCGGAGCGACCGGGGACGCTCGACGTTCAAGAACCACCGTGGCAGGGCCAGGCGCTGGCCCGGTGACCACACGTTCCTCAGGAGAACAGAGTGAAGCGCAGCAAGAACCACCGCAAAGCCAGCCAGCAGGTGGACCGTGACAAGCTCTACGGCCCCGCCGAGGCCGTGAAGCTCGCCAAGGAGACCTCCACCGTCAAGTTCGACGCGACCGTCGAGGTCGCCCTGCGCCTGGGCGTCGACCCGCGCAAGGCCGACCAGATGGTCCGCGGCACCGTGAACCTGCCGAACGGCACCGGCAAGACCGCTCGGGTCCTGGTCTTCGCGACCGGTGAGCGTGCCGAGCAGGCTCTCGCGGCTGGCGCCGACATCATCGGCGACGACGAGATGATCGAGAAGGTCTCGAAGGGCTTCACCGACTTCGACGCCGTCGTGGCCACCCCGGACCTCATGGGCAAGGTCGGCCGCCTCGGCCGCGTGCTCGGTCCGCGCGGCCTGATGCCGAACCCGAAGACCGGCACCGTCACCCCCGACGTCGCCAAGGCCGTCACCGACATCAAGGGCGGCAAGATCGAGTTCCGCGTGGACCGTCACGGGAACCTGCACTTCATCATCGGCAAGGCCTCCTTCGACGACCAGAAGCTCCTGGAGAACTACCAGGCCGCGATCGACGAGGTGAACCGCCTCAAGCCGTCCGCCGCCAAGGGCCGCTACATCAAGAAGGCCGTGGTCTCCACGTCCATGGGCCCGAGCATCCCGCTCGACGCCTAGCCTTCGCGGCTGCCCAGCGCAGACGAGAGCGGCCCCCGCAGTCCGAGAGGACGGGCGGGGGCCGCTCCGCTTCCTGCGGGCTTCCCAGGCCGCCGGGCGGCGGCCTGGGGCCCACGGGAGCCGTGCTCCCTGGACCTACATGGTGCCGATCTCGTCCTCGGCGGGGGTCTCGAAGGAGGTCTCACCGATGGAGGAGAACTCCATTCTCACCTCGGAGACGGAGTCGGAGAACTCCAGACGCATGGGGAAGCCCTCCCCGTCCAGCCAGAGCGTGGCCTCGACGCCCTCGTCGAGCTCTCCGCCGAGCAGCTCCTCCACCGCGGTGCGCTTCTCCTCCGACAGGGCTCCGACCGCCTCCGCGGTCACGGTGCCCTCGACGACGGTGGTGTCGACGCCGTCGACCTGCTCCTCGCCGGTCTCCTCGATCTGCTCCAGAGCGCTGAAGACACTCACCAGATCGAACATCGAGTCGATGTTGAAGTCCAGAGGGGCGTCAGCTGTCTCCGCCTGCTCGCTGCGCACCCACGGAGTGCCCGCGCCGTAGATGCCGTGTGGATCGGCGAGGAGGACCTCGCCCCCGTTGTGGACGATCGAGATGTTGGTGCTCAGATCCTCGGCCGTGACCCCCTCGGGGGCGCTGCCAGCGAGGGAGAGCATCTCCAACATCATCTCGCCCATGTAGGGCGTCACCATGGTGGACCTGATGGCTTCAGGATCGTCCATGACCTCGTAGGTCTGCGTCATGGAGACGTCTCCCAACTCGGGGTCGGCAGAGGACGCCTCCATCTCCACGGTGTAGTTGTCGACGCCCTGGACGCTTTCGCCGAGCACGGCGACCAGGTCCTGGACGCTGCTGCCGCCTTCCTCCGAAGCCTCGGCCGCTTCCGTCGCCTCGGCGGGCTCCTCCTCGGCGGCGCCTCCACCGCAGGCGGTGAGGGACAGGGCGAGGGTGCCGGCGGAGATCAGCACCGGGATACGGGTCTTCACGGGGTGTTCGCCTTCTTCTTTTGTGCGGGGGACGGGCACGACTGGGAGCGGGGGTGCCCGGTAGCGTCATGCTGCCATGGCGGAGGGACGTTCCGGTCCCCACCGGTCCCTCCACCCGGTCGCCGCTTCGGCGTCCGCCGTGTCCAGGCGGTGCCGCGCCCACGGGGGAGTGAGCGCGATCACGGTTTCCGCCCCCCGGTGCGGAACGGGGGCACCGAGACGTGCGGTACGATGGGTTCTTGCCGAAGACCGCTGGTCGTCACCCGAACGGGTGACCTAAGGGCCCATCCGCGATGGGCGCCCGCGCAGGTGTCACAAGAGCTTCCCGTTCCGGACCGCGCTCCGCGCGGCCACCAGAACGCGGTCATGCCCCGTGCGCCTCGCGCCCGGGGCTTTTTCTCGTGCTGACGCCGATCGCCCGGGCCCTTGGAGTCAACCAGCGTTCAATGTTGGAAGGAGTCCCATGGCGAGGCCGGACAAGGCAGCCGCGGTCGCCGAACTCACGGGCGAGTTCCGTGAGTCGAACGGCGCCGTGCTGACCGAATACCGGGGGCTCACTGTCGCGCAGATCACTGAACTGCGTCGCAGCCTCGGCCAGAACGCGCGTTTCCGCATCGTCAAGAACACGCTGACCAAGATCGCGGTCGCGGAGGCCGGTGTCGACGAGCAGGTCAAGGACCTGCTCGAAGGCCCGTCCGCCATCGCCTTCGTCCACGGTGACGTGGTCGAGGCCGCCAAGGGTCTGCGTGACTTCTCGAAGGCGAACTCGCCCCTGGTGATCAAGGGCGGTGTCATCGACGGCAAGCCGATGAGCGCCGACGACATCACCAAGCTGGCCGATCTGGAGTCCCGCGAGGTCATTCTCGCGAAGCTGGCGGGTGCGCTCAAGGCCAAGCAGGGCCAGGCCGCCGCCGTCTTCCAGGCGCTTCCCTCCAAGACTGTGCGTCTCGCGCAGGCTCTGGCGGACAAGCGCTCCCAGGAAGCCGCCTGACCGTTTTGAAACCCGCCGGGCGCCGACGGCGCCCGGACACTGACTCGCACGCGGGCCCGACAGGACCGCGTGTCCGCAGAGAAAGAGAGATCGCATCATGGCGAAGCTCAGCAACGAGGACCTGCTTGCCGCGTTCGAGGAGATGACCCTTCTCGAGCTGGCCGACTTCGTGAAGCTCTTCGAGGACAAGTTCGACGTCACCGCCGCCGCTCCGGCCGCCGTGGCCGTCGCCGCCCCCGGCCAGGGTGGCGCCGCCGCCGAGGCCGAGGAGCAGAGCGAGTTCGACGTCATCCTCGAGGGCGCTGGCGACAAGAAGATCCAGGTCATCAAGGAGGTCCGCGGCCTCACGAGCCTGGGCCTCAAGGAGGCCAAGGACCTGGTCGACAACGCTCCCAAGCCGCTGCTGGAGGGCGTCAACAAGGAGACGGCCGAGAAGGCCAAGGCCGCTCTCGAGGGCGCTGGCGCCTCCGTCACCCTCAAGTAGTCCCGCGCGGGCCGCTGAGCGCCCGCTGGCCTGCTTCCGGCGGCCGTCCCTCCTTCCGGGGAGGGGCGGCCGCCTTCGTGTGTCCTGGGGTCCCTCGCCGTCTCCGAGCGGGCTTCCCGCGCCCCGCCGGTCCGGTTCGCGCCCACCGGTCCGGTTCGCGCCCGCGCTGCCTTCCCGCCCCGCCGGTCCGGCCCGTGGCCGCGTCGCCCCGTCTGCGCGCTGACCTGCGGCGGGTCCGGAGTCCTTTCCCGGAGCCCCGCCGTGTCCGTCACCGCTCGTCTCGCCCCCTGTGCGAAGCTGAGGGAGATCCGGGAGGTCCCGGAACCGGGGGTGCGTGTGCGAACTGTCCCCCGGACGCGCTAATCTCCCGTCCCGGGAAACCCGCTGAGGCCCGCAGGACGTGTTTACCCGCCTGAGGCGGGGGAATCCTTCGGATGTCGTTGGCTCCCGACCCCCGGGCCAGGGCAGGCGCACCAGTCCACCGACGAGGTCGTCGGACCGTCCCGGTCAGCCGGAATCCGGGCTCCTCCGCAAGGAGCGGGCTTGACGGATCGCCCTCCAGGGGTGATCCTGCCGGTGTCGTGAGTGGCGCTGTGGACCGTGAGTGGACAGCGGTGTGGTGTTCGGCTACACTGCTCTTTTGCGCTGCCCTTTGGTGATCCCTGTGCCGGTGAAGGCTACCGCCACTCCATTTTCCGGACATACGGTGGCCCGCTCCCGCTCGATGTGACCGTCTCAACCGCGTTGCGGCGGTCCTTCTCGTGACGGATCGTCTGGCGTGCGCGCTTCAACCGCCACAAGCCTTCGGAAGGACCCCTGTTGGCAGCCTCGCGCAACGCCTCCGCTAACGCCCTTGGTCCGCACCGCGTTTCCTTCGCCCGTATCCAGGAACCACTGGAGGTCCCGAACCTCCTCGCCCTTCAGACCGAGTCGTTCGACTGGCTGCTGGGCAACGACAGGTGGAAGACCCGGGTTGAGACGGCCCGAAACGCCGGCCGCAAGGACGTTCCGGAGCAGTCCGGGCTCGAAGAGATCTTCGAGGAGATCAGCCCGATCGAGGACTTCTCGGGCACGATGTCCCTGTCGTTCCGCGATCACCGGTTCGAGCCGCCCAAGTACTCAGAGGATGAGTGCAAGGACAGGGACATGACCTACTCCGCCCCGATGTTCGTCACGGCGGAGTTCATCAACAACGACACCGGTGAGATCAAGAGCCAGACGGTGTTCATGGGCGACTTCCCGCTCATGACCGAGACGGGCACCTTCATCATCAACGGCACCGAGCGCGTCGTCGTGTCCCAGCTGGTGCGCTCTCCGGGCGTGTACTTCGACAAGTCCGTCGACAAGACCTCGGACAAGGACCTCTTCGGCTGCAAGGTCATCCCGTCCCGCGGCGCCTGGCTGGAGTTCGAGGTCGACAAGCGCGACTTCGTCGGCGTCCGCATCGACCGCAAGCGCAAGCAGGGCGTCACCGTCCTGCTCAAGGCTCTGGGCTGGACCACCGACCAGATCCTGGAGCGCTTCGGCCAGTACGAGTCCATCCGCAACACGCTCGAGAAGGACCCCACCGCGGGCACCGACGACGCGCTGCTGGACATCTACCGCAAGCTGCGCCCCGGCGAGCCGCCCACGAAGGAGTCGGCCCAGGCGCTGCTGGAGAACCTGTACTTCAACCCCAAGCGCTACGACCTGGCCAAGGTCGGCCGCTACAAGATCAACAAGAAGCTCGGTCTCGACACCGACTACACGCAGGGCACGCTGACCGAAGAGGACATCGTCGCCACGATCGACTACATCGTCCGCCTGCACGCGGGTGAGGTCGAGAAGGAGACCGCCATCGGTCTCCGCCGGATCGAGACCGACGACATCGACCACTTCGGCAACCGCCGTCTGCGCACCGTCGGCGAGCTCATCCAGAACCAGGTCCGCCTGGGCCTGGCCCGCATGGAGCGCGTGGTCCGCGAGCGGATGACCACCCAGGACGTCGAGGCGATCACGCCGCAGACCCTGATCAACATCCGCCCCGTCGTGGCCTCCATCAAGGAGTTCTTCGGCACCTCTCAGCTGTCGCAGTTCATGGGCCAGACCAACCCGCTGGAGGGCCTGACGCACAAGCGCCGCCTCTCGGCGCTGGGCCCGGGCGGCCTGTCCCGTGAGCGCGCGGGCTTCGAGGTCCGCGACGTGCACCCCTCGCACTACGGCCGCATGTGCCCGATCGAGACCCCCGAGGGACCGAACATCGGTCTGATCGGCTCGCTCGCCGCCTACGGCCGGGTCAACTCCTTCGGCTTCGTGGAGACCCCGTACCGCCGCATCATCGACGGCAAGGTCTCCGAGCAGGTCGACTACCTGACCGCGGACGAGGAGGACCTCTACGTCATCGCGCAGGCCAACACGCCGATGAACCCCGACGGCTCCTTCGCCGAGGCCGGTGTGCTCGTCCGCCGCAAGGGCGGTGAGTTCGAGCAGGTCAGCACGGACGAGGTCGACTACATGGACGTGTCGCCGCGCCAGATGGTGTCGGTCGCCACCGCCATGATCCCCTTCCTGGAGCACGACGACGCCAACCGCGCCCTCATGGGCTCGAACATGCAGCGCCAGGCCGTGCCGCTGCTGACGGCCGAGTCGCCGTTCGTCGGCACCGGCATGGAGTACCGCGCCGCCACCGACGCCGGTGAGGTCGTCCTGTCGCAGAAGGCCGGTGTCGTCGAGGACGTCACCGCCGACTACGTCACCGTCATGGCCGACGACGGCACGCGCAAGACGTACCGCATGGGCAAGTTCCAGCGCTCCAACCAGGGCACCTGCTTCAACCAGCGGCCGATCGTGGCCGAGGGCCAGCGGGTCGAGGAGCGCCAGGTCCTCGCGGACGGCCCCTCCACCGACCAGGGTGAGATGTCGCTGGGCAAGAACCTGCTCGTGGCGTACATGTCCTGGGAGGGCCACAACTACGAGGACGCGATCATCCTCTCCCAGCGCCTGGTGCAGGACGACGTCCTGTCCTCGATCCACATCGAGGAGCACGAGGTCGACGCCCGCGACACCAAGCTGGGCCCGGAGGAGATCACCCGCGAGATCCCCAACGTCAGCGAGGAGGTCCTGGCCGACCTCGACGACCGGGGCATCATCCGCATCGGTGCCGAGGTCGTGGACGGCGACATCCTCGTCGGCAAGGTCACGCCCAAGGGCGAGACCGAGCTGACCCCGGAGGAGCGCCTGCTGCGCGCGATCTTCGGCGAGAAGGCGCGCGAGGTCCGCGACACCTCGCTCAAGGTGCCGCACGGCGAGACCGGCAAGGTCATCGGCGTTCGCGTGTTCAGCCGTGAGGAGGGCGACGAGCTCGCCCCCGGCGTCAACGAGATGGTCCGCGTCTACGTGGCCCAGAAGCGCAAGATCACCGACGGTGACAAGCTCGCCGGCCGCCACGGCAACAAGGGCGTCATCTCCAAGATCCTGCCCCAGGAGGACATGCCCTTCCTGGAGGACGGGACGCCGGTCGACATCATCCTCAACCCGCTGGGCGTGCCCGGCCGTATGAACGTCGGCCAGGTCCTGGAGGTCCACCTGGGCTGGCTGGCCAAGAACGGCTGGCTGGTCGAGGGCGTCGAGGAGGAGTGGCAGAAGTCGCTGGAGGCCATCGGCGCCACCGACGTGCCGCCGGGCTCCCGCGTGGCCACGCCGGTCTTCGACGGCCTGCACGGCGACGAGCTCAGCGGCCTGATCAGGTCGGTGCGCCCCAACGCGGACGGCAACCGCCTGATCAACGACGACGGCAAGGCCCGTCTGTTCGACGGCCGCACCGGCGAGCCCTTCGCCGAGCCGATCTCCGTCGGTTACAAGTACATCCTCAAGCTCCACCACCTCGTGGACGACAAGATCCACGCGCGCTCCACCGGCCCGTACTCCATGATCACCCAGCAGCCGCTGGGCGGTAAGGCGCAGTTCGGCGGCCAGCGCTTCGGTGAGATGGAGGTGTGGGCGCTGGAGGCCTACGGCGCCGCCTACGCCCTCCAGGAGCTGCTCACCATCAAGTCCGACGACGTGGTGGGCCGGGTCAAGGTCTACGAGGCCATCGTCAAGGGCGAGAACATCCCCGAACCGGGCATCCCTGAGTCCTTCAAGGTGCTCATCAAGGAGATGCAGTCGCTCTGTCTGAACGTGGAGGTGCTGTCCAGTGACGGTATGTCCATCGAGATGCGGGACAGCGACGAGGACGTCTTCCGCGCGGCGGAAGAACTGGGAATCGACCTGGGTCGGCGGGAGCCGAGCAGTGTCGAAGAGGTCTAACTTCCGCATTCTTCGAGAGCAGGGGACGAATTAAGTGCTCGACGTCAACTTCTTCGACGAGCTGCGCATCGGCCTGGCCACGGCCGACGACATCCGCCAGTGGTCGCACGGCGAGGTCAAGAAGCCCGAGACCATCAACTACCGCACCCTCAAGCCCGAGAAGGACGGACTCTTCTGCGAGAAGATCTTCGGTCCGACCCGCGACTGGGAGTGCTACTGCGGCAAGTACAAGCGCGTCCGCTTCAAGGGCATCATCTGTGAGCGCTGCGGCGTCGAGGTGACCCGCGCCAAGGTGCGCCGTGAGCGGATGGGCCACATCGAGCTGGCCGCTCCCGTCACGCACATCTGGTACTTCAAGGGTGTGCCCTCCCGCCTGGGCTACCTGCTGGACCTGGCGCCGAAGGATCTCGAGAAGATCATCTACTTCGCCGCCTACATGGTCACGTGGGTGGACACCGAGGCCCGTGAGCGCGACCTCCAGTCCCTGGAGGCGCGGATCTCGGTCGAGAAGCAGCACCTGGAGCAGCGCCGCGACTCCACCGTCGAGGACCGCCACCGCAAGCTGGAGGCCGACCTCGCCGAGCTGGAGGAGCAGGGCGCCAAGGGCGACGCCCGCCGCAAGGTGCGCGAGGGCGCCGAGCGCGAGATGCGCCAGCTGCGCGACCGCGCCCAGCGCGAGATCGACCGCCTCGACGAGGTCTGGAACCGGTTCAAGAACCTCAAGGTCCAGGACCTCGAGGGCGACGAGATGCTCTACCGCGAGATGCGGGACCGCTTCGGCAAGTACTTCCGCGGCGGCATGGGCGCTCAGGCCATCCAGGACCGGCTGGCCAACTTCGAGCTGGACGTGGAGGCCGAGAGGCTCCGCGAGATCATCCGCACCGGCAAGGGTCAGAAGAAGGCCCGCGCCCTGAAGCGGCTCAAGGTCGTCTCGGCGTTCCTCAACACCACCAACAGCCCCATGGGCATGGTGCTGGACTGCATCCCGGTCATCCCGCCGGACCTGCGTCCGATGGTGCAGCTGGACGGTGGCCGCTTCGCGACCTCCGACCTCAACGACCTGTACCGCCGTGTCATCAACCGCAACAACCGCCTCAAGCGGCTGCTGGACCTCGGCGCGCCCGAGATCATCGTCAACAACGAGAAGCGGATGCTCCAGGAGGCCGTCGACGCGCTGTTCGACAACGGCCGCCGGGGCCGCCCGGTCACCGGGCCGGGCAACCGTCCGCTCAAGTCGCTGTCCGACATGCTCAAGGGCAAGCAGGGCCGCTTCCGCCAGAACCTGCTGGGCAAGCGCGTCGACTACTCCGGCCGTTCGGTCATCGTCGTCGGTCCGCAGCTCAAGCTGCACCAGTGCGGCCTGCCCAAGCAGATGGCGCTGGAGCTGTTCAAGCCGTTCGTGATGAAGCGCCTGGTCGACCTGAACCACGCGCAGAACATCAAGAGCGCCAAGCGCATGGTCGAGCGGTCCCGCCCGGTCGTGTGGGACGTCCTCGAAGAGGTCATCACCGAGCACCCGGTTCTGCTCAACCGCGCCCCGACGCTGCACCGCCTGGGCATCCAGGCCTTCGAGCCGCAGCTGGTCGAGGGCAAGGCCATCCAGATCCACCCGCTCGTGTGCACGGCGTTCAACGCCGACTTCGACGGCGACCAGATGGCCGTGCACCTGCCGCTGTCCGCCGAGGCCCAGGCCGAGGCGCGGCTGCTGATGCTGGCCACCAACAACATCCTCAAGCCGTCCGACGGCAAGCCCGTGACCATGCCCACCCAGGACATGATCATCGGCCTGTTCTACCTGACGACGGAGAAGGCCGGAGCCAAGGGCGAGGGACGCTCGTTCCTCTCCCCGGCCGAGGGCATCATGGCCTACGACCTGGGGGACCTCGACCTCCAGGCGAGGATCAAGCTGCGGATCGCCGACGGCGCCCCCGGTCCCAAGGACTGGACGCCGCCGGAGGGCTGGACCCCGGGGGAGCCGTACACCCTGGAGACCACCCTGGGCCGGTACCTGTTCAACGAGACCACCCCGGTCGACTACCCGTACGTCAACTTCCAGGTGGGCAAGAAGCAGGTCTCGACGCTGGTCAACGACCTCGCCGAGAACTACCCCAAGGTCCAGGTCGCCACGACGCTGGACGCCCTCAAGGACGCCGGTTACCACTGGGCCACCCGGTCCGGTCTGACCATCGGCATCGAGGACGTCGTCGCGCCGCCGCGCAAGACCGAGATCCTGGAGGGGTACGAGCGCAAGGCGGACAAGATCCAGCGCGAGTACGACCGCGGTCTCATCACCGACGACGAGCGCCGTCAGGAGCTCACCGAGGTGTGGACCCAGGCCACCACCGAGGTCGCCCAGGACATGGAGGCCAACTTCCCCGCCGACAACCCGGTGTGGATGATGGTCCAGTCCGGTGCCCGAGGTAACCCGATGCAGGTGCGCCAGATCGCGGGTATCCGCGGCCTGGTCTCCAACACCAAGGGTGAGACGATCCCGCGTCCGATCAAGTCCTCCTACCGCGAGGGCCTGTCCGTGCTGGAGTACTTCATCTCCACGCACGGCCAGCGCAAGGGTCTGGCCGACACCGCCCTGCGTACCGCCGACTCGGGTTACCTGACCCGTCGTCTGGTGGACGTGGCACAGGACGTCATCGTCCGCGAGATCGACTGCGGCACCGAGCGCTCGCTCTGGCACGAGATCGGTGAGAAGAACGCCGCCGGCGTCGTCGTGCGCAAGCACAACGTCGAGAACACCGGTTTCGGCCGGACCATCGCCGAGGACACGCTGGACGACGAGGGCAAGGTCGTCCTCCCCGCCCTGAGCGACACCTCCGAGCAGAACATCGACAAGCTGATCGCGGCCGGGGTCACCCGGGTCCGCGTGCGCTCGTCGCTGGTCTGCGAGGCCAAGATCGGCGTCTGCACCACCTGCTACGGCCGCTCCATGGCGACCGGCAAGCCGGTGGACGTCGGTGAGGCGATCGGTATCATCGCGGCCCAGTCCATCGGTGAGCCCGGCACCCAGCTGACCATGCGTACCTTCCACATGGGCGGTTCGGCCGGTCAGGACATCACCCACGGTCTGCCCCGTGTCCAGGAGCTCTTCGAGGCCCGCGTCCCCAAGGGTGTGGCCCCGATCTCCGAGATGGAGGGCCGGATCCGGATCGACGACACCGAGAAGAGCCGCAAGATCGTCGTCATCCCCGACGACGGCACGGACGAGATCGCCTACCCGGTGCCGATGCGCGCCCAGCTGCTCGTCACCGACGGCGACCACGTCAAGGTCGGCCAGCAGCTGATCCAGGGTGCGATCAACCCGCACGAGGTCCTGCGTATCCAGGGGCCGCGCGCGGTGCAGCAGCACCTGGTGTCCGAGGTCCAGGAGGTGTACAAGTCGCAGGGTGTGTCCATCCACGACAAGCACATCGAGATCATCGTCCGCCAGATGCTCAAGCGGGTGAACATCCTGGAGTCGGGCGACACCGAGCTGCTGCCCGGTGAGATGGTCGAGCGTCCGAAGTTCGAGCGGATCAACCGCCGCGTCGTGTCCGAGGGCGGCCAGCCCGCGGCCGGACGCCCGGTGCTGCTGGGTATCACCAAGGCCTCGCTGGCCACGGAGTCCTGGCTGTCCGCGGCCTCCTTCCAGGAGACCACCCGGGTGCTCACCGAGAACGCGATCCACGGCAAGAGCGACCCGCTCCTCGGCCTGAAGGAGAACGTCATCATCGGTAAGCTCATCCCGGCCGGTACCGGCATTCCGCAGTACCGCAACATCCGGGTGGAGCCGACCGAGGAGGCCAAGGCCTCGATGTACTCGGTCTCCGGGTACGAGGAGCCGAGCGAGTACACCTTCGGACAGGGTTCGGGCGAGGCCGTTCCGCTGGAGGAGTACGACTTCGGGCCGTACAACCGGTAGAAGCGGTTTGCTGGACTGACGGCGGCGGTATGCCACCCCTCGCGGGAGGTGGTACCGCCGCCGTTCCGCGCACAGGGTCCGCTGACGCGGACGGAAGACGGCGCTACTGCGCTGGCGGGAGAGGCACAGGTGACTGACAACGGGGGCGAACGGCGGGACTCCGACGCGGAGGACTCGTGGTTCAAGCCGAGTGAGAACCGCTATCGCACACAGTCGGACTACCAGGACCCGCTCGAACCGGAGGGGACCGGTGACACGGTCTTCCCGGACAGCGGGGGGTACGCGGGGCTGAGTTCGTCCCGTCCGGCCATGGTCGAGCCCTATCCGGAGGCGCTGGGCGGACCGCCGCCCCCCGTCTCCCACGGCATCTCCTACCCGGGCGCCGGGTCCTCGGCCTACCAGCCGCTGACCAGGGTTCCGGGGGAGACCGAGGAGTCCTCCCTGCCGAGCGTCGCGGCCAGCGCCCAGGTGCCGCTCCCGTCGGAGCAGGGGACCGACCGGCCCGAGTCCTGGTCCGACGGTCCCCGGACCCAGGAGATCCCCGTGCTGGGGGACCGGGACGCCCAGGACGCCGGGCAGCCCTGGGACGCGCCCTCCTCCGCACCCGGTTCCTCCGCGGCCGCTGAGCAGCCGTGGGGTTCGGGCACCCAGGCGGACGACGACCGGGGCACGCCCTCCTGGGAGGCGCCGTCCGACACCGTCGGCGGCGTGCGCTCCTCCTCCGCCTGGGGCGCCGACGCTCCCGCCCGCGGCGGGAGCGACCGCGACGCCGCCCCGTGGGCGGACTCCTCCGGGACCGCTGGTTCCGTGGAGGGTGGTTCCGCCGGTGAAGCCCGGCCCTGGGACGCCCCGTCCCCCTCCGCGTCCGGTCAGCCGTGGGACGACGTTCCCGCTTCCGCTGTGTCCGGTGGTCAGCCGTGGGACGAGGCTCCGGTCGCGGACCGGCGTGACCCGCTCGACGACGGCCTCGGCACGGCCTCGTGGGACGCTCCGTCCTCCGGTGCGGCGGGTGCCTCCGGTGCCCGGCCGTGGGAGGACGACACGCGCGCCTCCTCCGCCTGGGACGCGGACGCCCCCGCCCGCGACGACCGCGGCCCGGACCTGTGGGCCGACTCCTCCGGGACCGCTGGTTCCGCCGGTGAGCCCCGGCCCTGGGACGCCCCGGCCTCCGGTGCTTCCGACCAGCCGTGGGACGACGCTCCGGGGCGTGGCCGTGACGCGGCCGACGACGGTCTGGGTCCCGCGTCGTGGGAGGCCCCGTCCCCCTCCGCGTCCGGTCAGCCGTGGGACGACGTTCCCGCTTCCGGTGTGACCGGTGGTCAGCCGTGGGACGAGGCTCCGGTCGCGGACCGGCGTGACCCGCTCGACGACGGCCTCGGCACGGCCTCGTGGGACGCTCCGTCCTCCGGTGCGGCGGGTGCCTCCGGTGCCCGGCCGTGGGAGGACGACACGCGCGCCTCCTCCGCCTGGGACGTGGACGCCCCCGCCCGTGGCGGCGGTGACCGGGACCCGGCTCCCTGGCCGGGGGCCTCCGGGAGCGGCGGCCAGGTCGAGGGCGCCCAGCCCTGGGACGACGCTCCCGCGGGCGGTACGCGCGATCCCCTCGACGACGGTCTGGGACCGGCTTCGTGGGAGGCCCCGGCCTCCTCCGCGACCGGGCAGCCCTGGGACGACGCTCCCGCGGGCGGTACGCGCGATCCCCTCGACGACGGTCTGGGACCGGCTTCGTGGGAGGCCCCGGCCTCCTCCGCGACCGACCAGCCGTGGGGTCCCGACCCCGCCGGTGACCGCGGTGCCTGGAACACCGACCGGGGCGGCCAGCCCTGGGAAGACGACGCACGCGGCTCCTCGGGCTGGGACGACGACGCTCCCGCCCGCGATCGGGACCGCGAGCGCGGCTCCGCCTCCTGGACCGACGTCCCCGGGCCCGACGGCAGTTCCTGGGAGGACGACGCCCCGGTGGACCGGCCCTGGGACGACCGCGCCCCCCGGCACGGGACCGGCGGGCGCGGTGCCGACGCCTGGGACGGCCGGCCCTACGGCGACGACGATCCCCTCGGGGGAGACGGCGCACGCGTCCGGTCCTGGGACGACGACGAACTCGGCGGCGACCTCCGGAGCGCCGACGGGGCCCCTGCGGGCGCTGACGCCCCGGACCCCTGGGTGCCCTCCGGCCGGACCGACGACCGGTCCGGGGCGGGCTCCGGCGGTTCGTGGGGCGACGGGTACGGCGACGAGCTCTCATCCGCCGGGCTGGGCACGGGCACCGGCAACACCTGGGCGTTCGACCGCAACGACCCCCGGCTGCCGGACGTGGTCCGGGAGGCGGAGCAGCGCCGCAGGGAGTCCTCAGGAGGGCCGGAGACCGTCGACTGGGGAGGGCCCGACACGGGTGGGCTCTCCGCGGCGGTCCCCGACGCGGACGACCCCCTGGGCGCGATCGCCGACATGCAGTCGCGCGCCCGGTCCAGGGACCAGGACCTGCCGGAGGACCCCGGCGGGGCCACCCAGATGTTCGACGCCCGTGCCCTGGCGGAGGGTGCCTGGGAGGACGACGACGCGTTCCGGCGCGGCGACCGCCGCGGGGGCGACGGAGCGGGCTACGGCCGCTACGACGACGACCCCGACGAGCCGGAGTACGACCCTGACGGGCCGGAGTACGGCCACGACGGGGAGGCGGAGCGGCCGGAGCCGGAGTACGGCTACGACGACGATCCCGAGCCCGGGTTCCGCCGGGACGAGCGCGACGACCGCGATGACCGCGATGACCGCGACGACTCGGAGTACGAGGACGGGTTCACCCCGGCCGACTACGGCATGCCCGCCGCCCCGGCGGGCCGCAGCAGGCGCCGCAAGGACCCGATCGCCGACGACTTCCCCGGCTTCGGCGACCGCCCCCTGGGGGGTGAGGCCGGTGACGCCTACCCCGGCTACGACAGCATCGACTTCCTCGCCGACACCGAGCGGGGGGCGACGCTCACCCTGTGGCTGGGCGTGGCCTCGCTGCTGCCCGGCGTGGGACTGGTCACGGCCGTCCTGGCCCTGCTGGTCACCGGACCCAGGGCCAAGAGGGCGATCCGCGAGTCCCGCGGACAGCTGGACGGCCTCGGTCTGATCACGACTGGAACGGTCTTCGCCGTCATCGGCATCCTGGTGACGGTGATCTCCATCGCCCTCTGGCTGGTCCTGTAGCGCGGAGGCCGCCTCTCGGGGACAATCGTTCCGGGGAGGCGGCCTTCATCCTTCGGCCGCACTCTCGGCGAAGCGGGGCGAAGCAGCCGCGGGACCACGTAGACTGGTGGTGACCCACGGCTACGCGAGGATCCGTTCCCACGGTTCCCGCCATGTCGCACACCGTTTTGACCGTCCTGACGGCAAGCGGTAGCCTGTGTGATTGTGCCCGTGAGTCGACGGGTCGCACATGTGTGTGCGGCGCCCGGTTCCGCAGACGAGGACCTACGGTGCGCGGCGCATGTGAACCCCCTCCCATAATTCGACCTCTCGGTCGGGTGTGAACCGGTTTCGCCATGCGCGGGAACCAACGCGACACGCCCGACATCGGGGGTCGGCGAGGTTCGGGAAATCCAGCAGGTCAATAGCGATATCGGCTACGAGAACCGGCGTAGGTCACGAGGAAGACGGAGACGCGGTGCCCACCATCCAGCAGCTGGTCCGCAAGGGCCGACAGGACAAGGTCGCAAAGAACAAGACCCCGGCGCTGAAGGGGAGTCCGCAGCGTCGTGGTGTGTGCACTCGTGTCTACACCACCACGCCCAAGAAGCCGAACTCCGCTCTGCGCAAGGTCGCCCGAGTCAAGCTGAGCAGCCAGATCGAGGTCACGGCCTACATCCCCGGCATCGGCCACAACCTCCAGGAGCACAGCATCGTGCTCGTGCGTGGTGGCCGTGTGAAGGACCTGCCGGGTGTCCGTTACCGCATCGTGCGCGGCTCGCTCGACACGCAGGGTGTCCGTAACCGCAAGCAGGCGCGTAGCCGTTACGGCGCCAAGAAGGAGAAGTAAGCATGCCGCGCAAGGGCCCGGCGCCGAAGCGCCAGCTCATCACCGACCCGGTCTACGGCTCGCCGCTCGTCACCGCACTGATCAACAAGGTGCTGCTCGACGGCAAGCGCTCCATCGCCCAGAGCGTCGTGTACGACGCCCTGGAGGGTGCTCGCGAGAAGACCGGCCAGGACCCGCTCGTCGTCCTGAAGCGGGGTCTGGACAACGTCAAGCCCGCGCTCGAGGTTCGCAGCCGCCGCGTCGGCGGTGCGACCTACCAGGTGCCGGTCGAGGTTCGCGCCTCCCGGTCCACCACGCTGGCTCTGCGCTGGCTGGTCGACTTCTCGCGCAAGCGTCGTGAGAAGACCATGACCGAGCGCCTGATGAACGAGCTGGTCGACGCCAGCAACGGTCTCGGCGCGGCCGTCAAGAAGCGTGAGGACACGCACAAGATGGCCGAGTCGAACAAGGCCTTCGCGCACTACCGCTGGTAATTCCGGCGGGTTCGAAACAGACCGAGGGACGACGAGCCTCATGGCTGCCAAAACTGTTCTTGACCTGGCCAAGGTCCGCAACATCGGGATCATGGCTCACATCGACGCTGGTAAGACCACGACGACTGAGCGGATCCTTTACTACACCGGTGTGACCCACAAGGTGGGCGAGGTCCATGATGGCGCTGCCACGATGGACTGGATGAAGGAGGAGCAGGAGCGGGGTATCACCATTACCTCCGCTGCTACCACCACCCACTGGGACGACCACACCATCAACATCATCGACACGCCCGGCCACGTCGACTTCACGGTCGAGGTCGAGCGGTCGCTGCGTGTGCTCGACGGTGCCGTCGCGGTCTTCGACGCCAAGGAGGGCGTGGAGCCCCAGTCGGAGCAGGTCTGGCGCCAGGCGGACCGCTACGGCGTCCCGCGTATCTGCTTCGTCAACAAGATGGACAAGATCGGCGCCGAGTTCCAGCGCTGTGTCGACATGTTCCGTGAGCGCCTCGGCGCCAACGCCATGCCGATCCAGCTCAACATCGGTGCCGAGAGCGACTTCAAGGGCGTCATCGACCTCGTTCGCATGAAGGCCTACGTCTGGAACGACGAGGCCGCGCTCGGCGAGATGTACGACACGGTCGACATCCCCGAGAGCCACGTCGACGCCGCCCGTGAGGCCCGCGACCAGTTCATCGAGACGCTGGCCGAGGCCGACGACGAGATCATGGAGATGTACCTGGAGGGCCAGGAGCCCACCGTGGAGCAGCTCGTCCCCGCGATCCGTCGTGCGACCATCGCCGGTACGGCCGTTCCGGTCGTGTGCGGCACCGCGTTCAAGAACAAGGGCGTGCAGCCCCTGCTCGACGCGGTCACCGCCTACCTCCCCTCGCCCATGGACGTCGAGGGCGTCGAGGGTCACGACCCCAAGGACGAGACCGAGCAGACCAAGCTCGTCCGCAAGCCGAGCAACGACGAGCCGCTGTCGGCCCTGGTCTTCAAGATCATGAGCGACCCGCACCTGGGCAAGCTGACCTACGTGCGCGTCTACTCCGGCGTTCTCCAGGCGGGCACCCAGGTGCTCAACAGCCTCAAGGGCCGCAAGGAGCGCATCGGCAAGATCTACCGCATGCACTCCAACAAGCGCGAGGAGATCTCCGAGGTCGGCGCCGGCGACATCGTCGCCGTCATGGGGCTCAAGGACACCACGACCGGTGAGACCCTGTGCGACCAGGCGAACCCGATCGTGCTGGAGTCCATGACCTTCCCGGCTCCGGTCATCGAGGTGGCCATCGAGCCCAAGACCAAGAGTGACCAGGAGAAGCTGGGCATCGCGATCCAGCGTCTCGCGGACGAGGACCCCTCGTTCCAGGTCGCCACGGACGACCAGACCGGTCAGACCGTGATCTCGGGCATGGGCGAGCTGCACCTCGAGGTTCTCGTCAACCGTATGCGCGACGAGTTCAAGGTCGAGGCGAACATCGGCAAGCCCCAGGTGGCCTACCGCGAGACCATTCGCAAGAAGGTCGAGGGGCACACCTACACCCACAAGAAGCAGACCGGTGGGTCGGGCCAGTTCGCCAAGGTCAAGATCGACATCGAGCCCCTGGAGACCGAGAGCGGCGACGCCTCGGGCTACGAGTTCGTCAACGCCGTCACCGGTGGCCGCATCCCGAGGGAGTACATCCCCTCTGTCGACGCCGGCTGCCAGGAGGCCGCCGAGCTGGGCGTGCTCGCGCACTACCCGCTCGTCGGCGTCAAGGTGACGCTCCAGGACGGCCAGTACCACGAGGTCGACTCCTCCGAGATGGCCTTCAAGACCGCCGGTTCGATCGCCTTCAAGGAGATCGTCAAGCTGGCCAAGCCGACTCTCCTGGAGCCGGTCATGGCTGTCGAGGTCACCACCCCCGAGGAGTACATGGGTGACGTGATCGGCGACCTGAACTCCCGCCGTGGACAGATCCAGTCCATGGACGAGCGTTCCGGCGTCCGTCTCGTCAAGGCCCTCGTGCCCCTCTCCGAAATGTTCGGCTACGTGGGTGACCTGCGCAGCCGTACGCAGGGTCGAGCCAACTACTCGATGGTGTTCGACTCCTACGCGGAGGTTCCGTCCGCTGTCGCCCAAGAAATTGTGGCGAAGGTCCGCGGCGAATAGTCGCGAACACGTAACCAGCCCGCTCCCCGTCCACTCGGGGAGCGAGCACCAGACAGCTCTGTACGTCTAGGAGACATCCAGTGGCGAAAGCAAAGTTCGAGCGGACTAAGCCGCACGTCAACATCGGCACCATCGGTCACATCGACCACGGCAAGACCACGCTGACCGCGGCCATCACCAAGGTGCTGCACGACGCGTACCCGGAGCTGAACCCGTTCACGCCGTTCGAGGACATCGACAACGCTCCTGAGGAGCGCGAGCGCGGTATCACCATCTCCGTCGCCCACGTCGAGTACCAGACCGAGGCGCGTCACTACGCCCACGTGGACTGCCCCGGTCACGCCGACTACGTGAAGAACATGATCACGGGTGCGGCGCAGATGGACGGCGCCATCCTGGTCGTGGCCGCCACCGACGGCCCGATGCCGCAGACCAAGGAGCACGTGCTCCTGGCCCGCCAGGTCGGCGTGCCCTACATCGTGGTGGCCCTGAACAAGGCCGACATGGTGGACGACGAGGAGATCTTCGAGCTCGTCGAGCTCGAGGTCCGTGAGCTCCTCAGCGAGTACGAGTTCCCCGGCGACGACGTCCCCGTCACCAAGGTCTCCGCGCTCAAGGCGCTGGAGGGCGACGAGGAGTGGGGCAAGGCCGTCCTGGAGCTCATGGGCACCGTGGACCAGTTCATCCCCGAGCCCGAGCGTGACACCGACAAGCCCTTCCTCATGCCGATCGAGGACGTCTTCTCGATCACCGGTCGCGGCACCGTCGTCACCGGTCGCATCGAGCGCGGCATCGTCAACGTCAACGAGACCGTTGACATCGTCGGCATCAAGGACGAGAAGCAGACCACCACGGTCACCGGTGTCGAGATGTTCCGCAAGCTGCTCGACCAGGGCCAGGCCGGCGACAACGTCGGTCTGCTCCTGCGCGGCATCAAGCGCGAGGACGTCGAGCGCGGCCAGGTCGTCATCAAGCCCGGTACGACCACCCCGCACACCGAGTTCGAGGCCCAGGTCGTCATCCTGTCCAAGGACGAGGGTGGCCGCCACACGCCGTTCTTCAACAACTACCGCCCGCAGTTCTACTTCCGCACGACCGACGTCACCGGCGTCGTGACGCTGCCGGAGGGCACCGAGATGGTCATGCCCGGTGACAACACCGAGATGACCGTCCAGCTCATCCAGCCGGTCGCCATGGAGGACGGTCTGAAGTTCGCCATCCGCGAGGGTGGCCGGACCGTGGGCGCGGGTCGCGTCACGAAGATCCTCAAGTAGTACCCGTGCGGGGGCGGCCCCTTCCGGAGCCGTCCCCGCCGTGGTGGGTGGGCCGTGGGTCCACGGCCCGCCCACCAGCACACAAGACGTCATCGGGCTCTGTGACGGTGACGCACCGCAGGGGCAAGCCCTGTTGCGGTTTCTCAAGGGAATAGGGGCTCACGGCTACACGGCGGATCCGCCGGGCCTGGGCGTCTGTGACCGGGACAGCTCACCGTTACGGACACTGAAGCGAAGGACGAACAGGCCACATGGCGGGACAAAAGATCCGCATTCGGCTAAAGGCCTATGACCACGAGGTCATCGACAGCTCGGCTCGCAAGATCGTCGAGACTGTGACGCGAACTGGCGCACAGGTCGCGGGCCCGGTGCCGCTGCCGACGGAGAAGAACGTTTACTGCGTCATCCGATCGCCGCACAAGTACAAGGACTCGCGCGAGCACTTCGAGATGCGCACGCACAAGCGGCTGATCGACATCATCGACCCCACGCCGAAGACGGTGGACTCGCTCATGCGACTCGACCTCCCGGCGGGCGTTGACATCGAGATCAAGCTTTAAGGACGCACAGACATGGCCACCAAGCAGATCAAGGGAGTTCTGGGCGAAAAGCTCGGCATGACCCAGGTCTTCGACGACACGGGCAAGATGGTGCCCGTGACGGTTCTGAAGGCCGGTCCGTGCGTCGTGAGCCGCATCCGGACTCCGGACACCGATGGCTACTCCGCCATCCAGCTCGGCTACGGGCAGATCAACCCGCGCAAGGTCAACAAGCCGCTCGGCGACTACCTGCGCAGGCACGACCTGACCCCGCGCCGCCACTACGTCGAGGTCCGCACGGTCGACGCCACCGAGTACACACTCGGCCAGGAGGTCACCGCGGACAGCTTCGAGATCGGCCAGAAGGTCGACGTCACGGGTAAGAGCAAGGGCAAGGGCTTCGCCGGTGTGATGAAGCGCCACGGTTTCCGCGGCCTCTCCGCCTCGCACGGCACCCAGCGCAAGCACCGCTCGCCCGGTTCCATCGGCGGCTGCGCCACGCCCGGACGCGTGTTCAAGGGCATGCGCATGGCCGGTCGCATGGGCAACGTGCGCAAGACCGTCCAGAACCTGACCGTCCACTCCGTGGACGCGGAGAAGGGGCTCATCCTGGTCAAGGGTGCCGTCCCCGGTCCCAACGGCGGTCTGGTGCTCGTCCGCACCGCTGTGAAGGGGGACAAGTAAGCCATGGCCCAGATCGAGGTCAAGAACCCCGAGGGCGGCGCCAAGGGCAGCGTCGAGCTGCCGGACAGCGTCTTCGCCCAGAAGGTCAGCATCCCGCTGATCCACCAGGTCGTGAACGCCCAGCTCGCCGCTGGCCGTCAGGGCACCCACGCCACCAAGACCCGCGGCGAGGTCCGCGGCGGTGGCAAGAAGCCCTACCGCCAGAAGGGCACCGGCCGGGCCCGCCAGGGTTCCATCCGCGCCCCGCAGTACACCGGCGGCGGCACGGTCCACGGACCCCAGCCTCGCGACTACAGCCAGCGCACCCCCAAGAAGATGAAGGCCGCCGCCCTGCGCGCAGCCCTCTCCGACCGGGCGCGTCACGGCCGCATCCACGTCGTCAGCCAGTTCGTGGCCGAGGACCTGGAGAGCAAGTTCACGCAGACCGCTCTGAAGGCGCTGCGCCAGGTCACCGAGTCCGACAAGGTCCTGGTGGTGCTGGCCCGCGAGGACGAGCACAACCGGCGCGCCCTGCGCAACGTCGAAGAGGTGCACATCCTCGACGCGGACCAGGTGAACACCTACGACGTCCTCTACTCGGACGACGTGGTCTTCACCGAGGCGGGCTACGCCGAGTTCCTGGCCCACGCGGCCGGTGCCTCCAAGGCCGCGCAGTCCGAGGAGGACGACCAGTGAGGATCGCCGACCACCGGGACATCATCGTCGAGCCGGTGATCTCCGAGAAGAGCTACGGGCTCATGGACGAGAACAAGTACACGTTCATCGTCCGCCCGGACGCCAACAAGACCCAGATCAAGATCGCGATCGAGAAGATCTTCGAGGTGAAGGTCACGAGCGTGAACACGATCAACCGCAAGGGCAAGCGCAAGCGCACCCGCTTCGGTTACGGGAAGCGTCCCGACACCAAGCGCGCGATCGTCAGTGTCGCCGAGGGCGACCGGATCGACATCTTCGGTGTCTGACCTCTCCCGGGTCTGACCGCTACACACCAAGCAACACGTAAAGGAATGCGCGAAGAAGATGGGCATTCGTAAGTACAAGCCGACGACGCCGGGTCGTCGCGGCTCCAGCGTGAGCGACTTCGTCGAGATCACGCGCTCGGAGCCCGAGAAGTCCCTGGTGCGTCCGCTCCACTCCAAGGGCGGTCGCAACGGCCACGGCCGGATCACCGCCCGTCACCAGGGTGGTGGCCACAAGCGCGCCTACCGCGTGATCGACTTCCGTCGTCACGACAAGGACGGCGTGCCGGCCAAGGTCGCCCACATCGAGTACGACCCGAACCGCACCGCGCGCATCGCGCTGCTCCACTACGTGGACGGCGAGAAGCGCTACATCCTGGCTCCGGCCGGCCTCAAGCAGGGCGACCGGGTCGAGAACGGTCCGCAGTCCGACATCAAGCCCGGCAACTGCCTCCCGCTGCGCAACATCCCCACGGGTACGTTCGTGCACGCGGTCGAGCTGAAGCCGGGTGGCGGCGCCAAGCTGGGCCGCTCCGCGGGCTCGCAGATCCAGCTCCTGGCCAAGGAGGGCAAGTACGCCACGCTGCGTATGCCCTCCGGCGAGATGCGCATGGTGGAGATCACCTGCCGCGCGACCGTCGGCCAGGTGGGCAACGCCGAGCAGTCCAACATCAACTGGGGCAAGGCCGGCCGCTCCCGCTGGAAGGGCAAGCGCCCGACCGTCCGTGGTGTCGTGATGAACCCGGTCGACCACCCCCACGGTGGTGGCGAGGGCAAGACCTCCGGTGGCCGTCACCCGGTCAGCCCCTGGGGTAAGAAGGAAGGCCGGACCCGGGCCAAGAACAAGGCCAGCGACAAGCTCATCGTGCGGCGTCGGCGTAGCGGTAAGAAGAAGCGGTAAGGAGCACGTCTGATGCCACGTAGCCTTAAGAAGGGTCCCTTCGTCGACGACCACCTCATCAAGAAGGTGGAGTCGCAGAACGAGAAGGGGACCAAGAACGTCATCAAGACGTGGTCCCGGCGGTCCATGATCGTTCCGGAGATGATCGGTCACACGATCGCCGTCCACGACGGCCGCAAGCACGTCCCCGTGTTCGTGTCCGAGTCGATGGTCGGCCACAAGCTCGGTGAGTTCGCTCCCACGCGTACTTTCCGCAGCCACGTCAAGGAAGACCGCCGTAGCCGCCGTTAGCGGTTGCAGCAGGAGAAAGAACCATTTCTCCACGGTGAGTGGAGATGAATTTCCGTGAGCGAGGGAAAAGCGATGGGAACGAGGGCACAGGCACGGTTCGTCCGTGTTACGCCCCGAAAGGCCCGCCGGGTGGTGGACCTTATTCGCGGGTTGCCCGCTGACGAGGCACAGGCGGTGCTCCGGTTCGCGCCCCAGTCGGCGAGCGAGCCCGTTGGCAAGGTACTGGCTAGTGCCATCGCCAACGCCGAGCACAACGACAAGCTGGACCGCGGGACGCTGGTGGTCGAACGCGCGTGGGTGGACGAGGGTCCGACCCTGAAGCGCATTCGCCCTCGAGGCTTCGGCCGCGCCTTCCGGGTGACCAAGCGCACGAGCCACATCACCGTGGTCGTCGCTGAGCGCTCGGGCGCCTCGTCCAAGACGAAGGAAAGGACCCGATAGTGGGGCAGAAGGTAAACCCGCACGGGTTCCGCCTCGGCATCACCACCGACTTCAAGAGCCGTTGGTACGCCGACAAGTCCTACAAGGACTACGTCAAGGAAGACGTCGCGATCCGTCGGATGCTGACCCGTGGCATGGAGCGCGCGGGTATCTCCAAGGTGGAGATCGAGCGCACCCGTGACCGCGTCCGCGTGGACGTCTACACCGCCCGGCCGGGCATCGTCATCGGCCGCCGCGGCGTTGAGGCCGACCGCATCCGGACGGACCTGGAGAAGCTGACCGGCAAGCAGGTCCAGCTGAACGTCTTCGAGGTCAAGAACCCCGAGATCGACGCGCAGCTCGTCGCCCAGGGCGTCGCCGAGCAGCTGAGCAGCCGCGTGGCCTTCCGCCGCGCGATGCGCAAGGCCATGCAGACCGCGATGAAGAGCGGTGCCAAGGGCATCCGCATCCAGTGCGGTGGCCGTCTGGGCGGGGCCGAGATGTCGCGGTCGGAGTTCTACCGCGAGGGTCGTGTGCCGCTGCACACGCTGCGCGCCGACATCGACTACGGCTTCTTCGAGGCCCGTACGACCTTCGGCCGCATCGGTGTGAAGGTCTGGATCTACAAGGGTGACGCGCCCGCCACCCGCGCCGAGCGCGAGGCGGCCCAGGCCGCGCAGCGCTCCGCCGGCGGCGGTGGCGGTGGCGGCGGTCAGCGCCGCGAGCGCCCCCAGCGTCGTCGCCGCGGTGGCGCCGGTGGCGGTCAGCCGCAGAACGCCGAGGCCAAGGCCCCGGCTGAGTCCGCGAAGTCCGAGGGGAGCTGACCAGTGCTTATTCCTCGTAAGGTCAAGTACCGCAAGCAGCACCACCCGGATCTGCGCGGCAAGGCCAAGGGCGGCACGACGGTCACTTTCGGCGAGTTCGGCATCCAGGCCCTGGAGTCGGCCTACGTGACGAACCGTCAGATCGAGTCCGCTCGTATCGCCATGACGCGTCACATCAAGCGTGGCGGCAAGGTGTGGATCAACATCTTCCCGGACCGCCCGCTGACCAAGAAGCCCGCCGAGGTCCGCATGGGTTCCGGTAAGGGCTCCCCGGAGTGGTGGGTCGCGCCGGTCAAGCCCGGTCGCGTGATGTTCGAGCTGTCGGGCGTGCCCGAGGCCATCGCCAAGGAGGCGATGCGCCGTGCGATGCACAAGCTCCCGATGAAGTGCAAGTTCGTTACGCGGGAGGGGGAGTGATGGCCAAGTCCGTGACTGCCCATGAGCTCCGTGACCAGTCCGTCGAGGACCTGGTCGCCAAGCTCAAGGAAGCCAAGGAAGAGCTGTTCAACCTCCGCTTCCAGGCCGCCACCGGCCAGCTCGACAACCACAGCCGACTGCGTACCGTCAAGCGCGAGATCGCCCGGATCTACACGATCCTGCGTGAGCACGAGCTGGGTATCGCCCCGCTGTCTGGTGAGTCGGCGCAGGAGAAGGAAGCAGCCGAATGAGTGAGAACCAGACCGCGACCCGCAACTACCGCAAGGTGCGCGAGGGCTACGTCGTCAGCGACAAGATGGACAAGACCGTCGTCGTCGAGGTCGAGGACCGCATCACGCACGCCAGGTACGGCAAGGTCATCCGTCGCACGTCCAAGTACAAGGCGCACGACGAGGCGAACTCCTGTGGTGTGGGCGACCTGGTCCGACTGATGGAGACCAGGCCGCTCTCCGCGACGAAGCGTTGGCGCGTCGTGGAGATCCTGGAGAAGGCTAAGTAACCCCAGCCTGTCGGCGGCCGACACCCGTGTCGGCCGCCGATCCCAGGGGTGAGACCACCTAGCCGTGCGGCAGTGGACCGCACGCATCACATCAGGAGCAGACGTGATTCAGCAGGAGTCGCGACTCAAGGTCGCCGACAACACGGGTGCCAAGGAGATCCTCACCATCCGTGTTCTCGGTGGCTCGGGTCGGCGCTACGCCGGGATCGGCGACACCATCGTCGCCACGGTGAAGGACGCCCTGCCTGGCGCTGGAGTCAAGAAGGGCGACGTCGTCAAGGCCGTTGTCGTGCGCACCGTCAAGGAGCGCCGCCGGCCCGACGGCTCCTACATCCGCTTCGATGAGAACGCTGCCGTGCTCATCAAGGACGGTGGGGACCCGCGAGGCACCCGCATCTTCGGCCCGGTCGGCCGCGAGCTGCGTGACAAGAAGTACATGCGCATCATTTCGCTGGCGCCGGAGGTGCTCTAAGCGATGAAGATCAAATCTGGCGACGAGGTCATCGTTCTCGCCGGCAAGAACCGGGGTGCCACCGGCAAGGTCGTCAAGGCCCTGCCGAAGGAAGACCGTGTCGTTGTCGAGGGCGTCAACCTGGTCAAGAAGCACAGGAAGGCCAACCCGGCGGGCGGCCAGCAGGGCGAGGTCGTCACCAAGGAGGCCCCCATCCACGTGAGCAACGTCGCGCTCGTGGAGGACGGCAAGGCCACCCGGGTCGGCTACCGCTTCGAGGAAGACGGAACCAAGGTTCGCGTCTCCCGCCGCACCGGTAAGGACATCTGATGACGGTTACCAACGACATCACCGCCCCTCCGATGCCGCGGCTCAAGGAGAAGTACCGGAACGAGATCGTCGCTGCCCTCAAGGAGGAGCACGACATCGCCAACATCATGCAGGTCCCCGGTCTGACGAAGATCGTGGTCAACATGGGTGTGGGCGAGGCGGCTCGTGACGCGAAGCTGATCCAGGGCGCGGTCGCCGACCTGTCGGCGATCACCGGCCAGAAGCCGCGGATCAACCGGGCCAAGAACTCCATCGCGCAGTTCAAGCTGCGCGAGGGTCAGCCGATCGGCGCCAGCGTCACGCTGCGCGGCGACCGGATGTGGGAGTTCCTCGACCGGCTGCTCTCCCTGGCCCTGCCCCGTATCCGGGACTTCCGTGGCCTTTCCCCGAAGCAGTTCGACGGGAACGGCAACTACACCTTCGGGCTGACCGAGCAGGTCATGTTCCACGAGGTGGACCCGGACAAGGTCGACCGGCAGCGTGGGATGGACATCACGGTCGTCACCACCGCCACGAGCGACGAACAGGGCCGCAGCCTGCTCAAGCGGCTCGGTTTCCCGTTCAAGGAAGCCTGAGGGGTAAGCACACATGGCCAAGAAGTCGCTGATCGCGAAGTCGCAGCGGAAGCCGAAGTTCGCCGTTCGCGCGTATACTCGATGCTCGCGGTGCGGCCGCCCGCGCGCCGTCTTCCGGAAGTTCGGCCTGTGCCGTATCTGCTTCCGTGAGATGGCCCACCGGGGCGAGCTGCCCGGTATCACCAAGTCGAGCTGGTAGTTTCCGGCGGGGCCGACCGGTCGCTCTCCCCTGAGCGCACGGAGTCGGCCCCCCGAAGCGCCATCCTCGGCGCGCACAGCGTCCGTGACCGCACGATGCGGCACGGTCCGGCAACATCCAACCACCAGGGCACGGCAGTCCCGAAGGGGACCGCGGTGCCCACGACCACGCCGTAGGTCCGTTTGTGCATCTTCGCGGGAGTACCCGCGCAAGGGCAGGCTCTGGGAAAGCCCGCACTCGGAAACCGCGGTGAGGAAGGGCCAGTCGGCCATGACGATGACCGACCCGATCGCAGACATGCTCACGCGTCTGCGCAACGCGAATTCGGCTTACCACGACACCGTGGGAATGCCGTATTCCAAGATCAAGGCGCACATCGCCGAGATCCTCCAGCAGGAGGGCTTCATTCAGGGCTGGCGGACCGAGGAGGCCCCCGTGGGCCAGAACCTCGTCCTGGACCTGAAGTACGGCCCCACCCGGGAGCGTTCCATCGCGGGCATCCGCCGGGTCTCCAAGCCCGGTCTGCGGGTGTACGCCAAGAAGGAGAACCTGCCGCGGGTGCTGGGTGGCCTCGGCGTGGCGATCATTTCGACGTCCGGTGGCCTGATGACCGAAAAGCAGGCCAAGAAGCGTGGCGTGGGCGGCGAAGTCCTCGCCTACGTCTGGTAACAGGGAGAGATTGAAGCATGTCGCGAATCGGTCGACTGCCGCTCTCGGTCCCCAAGGGCGTCGAAGTCACGATTAACGGGCAGGACGTCACCGTCAAGGGTCCGAAGGGCGAGCTGAAGCACACCGTCGCCGAGCCGATCACCGTGGCCCTCGAAGACGGGGTTGTCACGGTGGCTCGTCCGGACGACAAGCCGGAGAACCGCTCGCTGCACGGTCTTACCCGTGCACTCATCGCCAACCTCGTCGAGGGCGTGGCCAAGGGTTACACCAAGACGCTGGAGATCCACGGTGTGGGTTACCGCGTCCAGGCCCGCGGCTCCAACCTGGAGTTCTCGCTGGGCTACAGCCACCCCGTCGTGGTCGAGCCCCCCACGGGTATCACCTTCCGCGTGGAGAAGCCGACCATCCTCCACGTCGAGGGCATCGACAAGCAGTTGGTGGGCCAGGTCGCCGCGAACATCCGCGGTCTGCGCAAGCCTGACCCGTACAAGGCCAAGGGCGTGCGGTACCAGGGTGAGCACATCCGCCGCAAGGCCGGAAAGGCTGGTAAGTAGGCATGGGTAGCACCGTGAGCCGCAAGCGGACCACCAAGCGCGCCACCTCCCGTGCGCGCCGCCAGTTCCGCGTCCGCAAGAAGGTCGTGGGTACCGCCGAGCGTCCGCGCCTGGCCGTGTTCCGCTCCTCCAAGCACATCGTCGCGCAGGTCATCGACGACACCAGGGGTCACACCCTGGCCGCCGCCTCCAGCGTCGAGGCCGATCTGCGCGCCGACGAGGGCACCAAGTCCGACAAGTCCGTCAAGGTCGGTCAGCTCATCGCCGAGCGCGCCAAGGCCGCCGGTGTCTCCTCGGTCGTCTTCGACCGCGGCGGCAACCAGTACGCCGGTCGTATCGCCAAGCTCGCCGACGCGGCGCGCGAGGGCGGGCTGGAGTTCTAGCGATGACCTCTGCAACGGCCAAGATCAACCACGAGAAGAGGAACCACTGATGGCTGCAGCACCGCGGCGCGGCGCCGGTGGCGAGCGGCGTGATCGCCGTGACGATCGCCGCGGCGGCGCCGCAGACAAGGGTGTCTCCTACATCGAGAAGGTCGTGACCATCAACCGGGTCGCGAAGGTCGTCAAGGGCGGCCGTCGCTTCTCCTTCACCGCCCTGGTCGTCGTCGGTGACGGCAACGGCATGGTCGGTGTCGGTTACGGCAAGGCCAAGGAGGTCCCGGCCGCGATCGCCAAGGGTGTCGAGGAGGCGAAGAAGAACTTCTTCCGCGTCCCCCGCATCCAGGGCACGATCGTGCACCGGGTCCAGGGCGAGGACGCGGCCGGCGTCGTCCTGCTCCGTCCGGCCGCTCCGGGTACCGGCGTCATCGCCGGTGGCCCCGTGCGCGCCGTGCTGGAGTGCGCCGGCATCCACGACGTGCTGAGCAAGTCGCTCGGCTCGTCCAACCCGCTGAACATCGTGCACGCCACCGTGGCGGCTCTGAAGGGCATCAACCAGCCCGAGGAGATCGCCGCCCGCCGTGGCCTGCCGATCGAGGACGTCGCCCCGGCTGCCATGCTGCGTGCTCGCGCTGAGGCGAAGGCAGGAGCCTGACCATGGCCAAGCTCAAGATCACGCAGACCCGCTCCAAGATCGGCGGCAAGGTGAAGCAGCACGCTGCTCTCCAGTCGCTGGGCCTGGGCCGGATCGGCAAGTCCACCGTCCGTGAGGACCGCCCTGAGGTTCGCGGGCAGATCACGATCGTCGCGCACCTCGTCTCTGTCGAGGAGGTTGCCGAATGAGCGACTACAACCCCGACGAGCTGCTCAAGCTGCACCACCTGCGTCCCGCCCCGGGCTCCAACAAGGCCAAGATCCGCAAGGGTCGTGGCGAGGCGTCCAAGGGCAAGACCGCCGGTCGCGGCACCAAGGGCACGAAGGCTCGTAACACCGTCCGCCCCGGCTTCGAGGGCGGGCAGATGCCCCTCATCCGTCGGGTGCCCAAGCTCAAGGGCTTCAGCAACGCCCGGTTCAAGACGACCTACCAGGTCGTCAACCTGGACCGGCTGAGCGAGCTCTACCCCGAGGGTGGCGAGGTCACCGTCGAGAGCCTGGTCGCCAAGGGCGCGGTTCGCAAGAACCAGCTCGTCAAGGTGCTGGGTACGGGTGAGATCTCCGTCGCCGTGCAGGTGAGCGCGCACGCGTTCTCCTCCTCGGCGAAGGAGAGGATCTCCGCCGCCGGTGGCTCGACCACCGAGTTGTAGGGGGCTTCCCCGCGATGAGCGACTGGGGGCGTTCGCCCGGCAGGTCAAGGACCGGCTGGCGGACGCCCCCACGCGTTGTGAGCGGTGATCGTTATGTCTCACGAACTCAACTGCCGAGTGATCACTGTTACAGTGCCATCTGTTTGAGTTCACCGCTTGACGTACTGTGAATACTTCCGAGCAACGGGCGACCGCCCGGAGCTGACGTTCTACGACGATTCAGGATCGGCCGCGATGTCTGGAACCCGTTCCGCCGCCGAAGCTGCGCAGGAGGAGACGTGCTAGGTGCGTTCGTTCGTGCATTCCGCACGCCCGACCTGCGCAACAAGCTGCTGTTCACACTGTTCATCCTGACGATCTTCCGTCTGGGCTCTGTGATCCCGGCGCCGGGTATCAACTCCGCGGCGATCAGGGACCAGATGGAGGCGATCACCTCCTCCGACCAGTCCGGTGTGTACGCGCTCGTCAACCTGTTCAGCGGCGGTGCCCTGCTGCAACTGGCGGTGTTCGCGCTCGGGGTCATGCCGTACATCACCGCGAGCATCATCATCAACCTGCTCACGGTGGTGATCCCCCGTCTGGAGGCCCTCAAGAAGGAGGGCCAGTCCGGGCAGAGCAAGATCACCCAGTACACCCGTTACCTGACGCTCATGCTCGGTGTCCTCCAGGCCACCAGCATCGTCGCCATGGCCCGGACGGGCGCCCTGTTCCAGGGGGCCATCCCGGTCAGCTCCTACATGCCCAACCAGGACATCCTGACCCTGGTGACCATCGTGTTCACGATGACCGCCGGTACCGCCATCATCATGTGGTTCGGCGAGCTCATCACCGAGCGCGGCGTGGGCAACGGCATGTCGCTGCTGATCTTCACCCAGGTCATCGCGATGTTCCCCTCCTCCATGATCGCGCTGTTCCAGGAGCGCTCGGTCTGGGTCTTCGCCCTCATCTGCATCGCCGGCCTGGTGCTCATCACCGCGGTGGTCTTCATGGAGCAGGCCCAGCGCCGCATCCCGGTGCAGTACGCCAAGCGCATGGTCGGCCGCCGCATGTACGGCGGCAGCTCGACCTACATCCCGTTGAAGGTGAACCAGGCGGGCATCATCCCCGTGATCTTCGCCTCCTCGCTGCTGTACCTGCCGCAGCTGCTCGTGGGCCTCATGGGACAGGACTCCACCCATCCCGTGGCGACCTTCGTGCAGGACTACTTCCTCACCGGCACCCACCCCGTGTACATGGCGACGTTCTTCGTCATGATCATCGGCTTCGCGTTCTTCTACGTGGCGATTACCTTCAACCCCGCTGAGGTCGCCGACAACATGAAGAAGTACGGTGGGTTCATCCCGGGTATCCGACCAGGGCGTCCGACCGCCGAGTACCTCGACTACGTGTTGACGAGGCTGACGACCCCCGGATCCCTGTACCTGGGTGTGATCGCTCTCCTGCCGATGGTCGCCCTCGGCGCCACCGGCGCAAGCGCGAACTTCCCCTTCGGAGGAACGAGCATCCTGATCATGGTCGGTGTCGGGCTGGACACGGTGAAGCAGATCGAGAGTCACCTCCAGCAGAGGAACTACGAAGGTTTTCTGCGATAAATGCGAGCAGTATTGGTGGGGCCGCCTGGGGCCGGCAAGGGCACCCAGGCCCAGATCCTCGCGTCCGAACTGTCGATCCCGAAGGTGTCCACGGGCGACATCTTCCGGGCCAACGTCAGCGGTAAGACCGACCTCGGCCAGAAGGCCAAGGAGTACATGGACCGCGGTGACCTCGTCCCCGACGAGGTCACGAACGCCATGGTCAAGGACCGGCTGGCGCAGGACGACGCCGCGGCGGGCTTCCTGCTCGACGGCTTCCCGCGCAACGTCCCGCAGGCCGAGACGCTCGAGGGCATGCTGTCCGACCTCGACACCCGCCTGGACGTCGTCCTGGAGCTGAGGGTGGACGAGGACGAGGTGGTCAAGCGCCTGTCGGGACGCCGTTCGTGCCCCGAGTGCGGCCGGGTGTACCACGTGGAGTACGACGCCCCCGAGACCGCGGGCAGGTGCGACAACGAGGGCGCCGAGCTGTACCAGCGCGAGGACGACCGCGAGGAGACCATCAGGCACCGCCTCAAGGTCTACCGTGAGCAGACCGCTCCGCTGGTGGAGTTCTACGAGGCCCGGGGCCTGCTGGCCACCATCGCCGCGACGGGGACCGTGGACGAGGTGACGGCCCGCGCCAAGGCCGCCATCGAGAAGGTCGGGGCCGGCTCCTGATGTTTCGCAACACCGATCCGGACGTGCAGATCAAGACTCCGGAGCAGATCGCCAAGATGAGGGCGGCGGGCCAGGTCGTGGCCCGCGCCCTGGACACCCTCCGGGCCGCGGTGCGGCCCGGGGTGTCGACCCTGGAGCTGGACTCCCTCGCGGAGAAGGTCATCCGCGACGCGGGCGCCGTCCCCTCCTTCAAGGGCTACCACGGCTTCCCGGGCTCCATCTGCGCCTCGGTGAACGAGGAGGTCGTCCACGGCATCCCCAGCGCCCAGCGGGTGCTGGCCGAGGGCGACATCATCTCCGTCGACTGCGGGGCCATCCTGGAGGGTTGGCACGGCGACTCGGCGATCACCGTCGCGGTCGGCGAGGGCCGCCCCGAGGACCTGCGCATGATGGAGGTCTGCGAGGAGTCCATGTGGCAGGGGATCGCCGAGCTGCGTCCGGGCAGGCGCCTGGGCGACATCGGCCACGCGATCGGCGGCCACATCTCCCGCAACGGCGGCTACGGCAACGTCCGCGAGTACGGCGGCCACGGCATCGGCACCGAGATGCACATGGACCCGCACGTGCTCAACTACGGCAAGCGCGGCAAGGGCATGAGGCTGGTCGAGGGCATGTGCCTGGCGATCGAGCCGATGACCACCCTGGGCCGCCACGACGTGGTGCAGCTCGACGACGGCTGGACCGTGGTGACGCGCGACGGCGGGCGCGCCGCGCACTTCGAGCACACGGTCGCGGTGACCGCGGACGGACCCGTCGTGCTGACCGCGCGCGAGTCCAACCGCGATAAAATCACCGACATGGGGTTCGTCCAGCCAACCTGGTAGGGGTTTCGTCCCGCGCGGAGCGCGGGGCCGCTTCCGGGTGAAGATGCGAGGTGCGCACAGTGTCCGACCCGGTGCCGTCGATGCGAACGTCCGACGCGGAACGCGACCGCGTCGCCCAGCTCCTCCAGGAGCACTTCGCCCAGGGGCGACTGGACCACGAGGAGTTCACCGACCGCCTCGGCCGCGTCTACAAGGCCAGGACCACGGGTGAGCTCGCCACGGTCACCCACGACCTCCCCGAGCGCGACCTCGCCGACATCCGCGGGGCCGCATCCCGGGACGAGGAGTTCGGGGTGACCCCCCGGATCAGCATGCGCGATCCGGCGCTGATGGTGCCGTGGGCCCTCTACGGCGGGGTCAACATCCTGTGCTTCGTCATCTGGCTGATCCTGTTCCTCACCACCGACTACGACTACCCGTGGTTCCTGTGGGTCATGGGGCCGTGGGGCATCGTGATGGGTATCGTGACCGTGGGGGTCCTGGCCGGGCAGAAGCACCACACCGACGGCGACGGGACGCCCTAGACTTTTGGGCCTCCGCTTCGGTCCGTGTTCGGGCGCCCTTCGACGAGGGAACCTTCGGTGCCTACGGTGCGGTCCTCCCACGGAAACCCGCCTCCGCCACCTCCAGAACCCCGTGGGCGCCCGAACCAACCCCCACAGCTGAGACCGGTTCGAAAAACAGACCCCAGGTCCGGGGTCCGTGCCAGCCCGCGTCCCGGTGCGGTGGCGTGCTCCGTTCGGCGGGCGGAAGTACTTGCCGGAAGGGGATAGACTGTCCTTGCCCATACGCGGGCTGTTGGGTCAGTCTGCCTTCTTTGCGCCACGTCCTCCAACCGACGTTCGCCTTTGCAGTTGGCCTGAACTTCCAGTGTCCCTCGGCGTCGGTGACGGCCATCCGCCGTTACCGGGGCCGTAGCGTCATGCGGGGCCACTGGGGTCGCGTCGGGTTGTCCTGATCAACCAAACGATGAGCGAGGCGTGGAAGGACATGGCCAAGAAAGACGGCGCCATCGAGATCGAGGGTTCCGTTGTCGAGTCCCTACCCAACGCTATGTTCAAGGTAGAGCTCGACAACGGGCACCAGGTCCTTGCCCACATCAGCGGCAAGATGCGGATGAACTACATCCGTATTCTCCCCGACGACCGTGTCGTCGTGGAGCTGAGCCCGTACGACCTCACGCGCGGGCGCATCGTTTACCGCTACAAGTAGCCCCTCACGGGCCTCGCGGCCCGGGAGAGTATGAGTTCGGAGTCACCATGAAGGTCAAGCCGAGCGTGAAGAAGATCTGCGCGAAGTGCCGCGTGATCCGCCGTAACGGCCGGATCATGGTCATTTGCTCGGACCCGCGGCACAAGCAGCGCCAGGGTTAGTCACCCCCGCTCCGCTCGCCGCGGCTTCACACACCGCGATCCGCCCGGCGGGTGCGTCAACACCGCACCGGGCGCACGACACAACATCAACCTGTTCCGACTCCCGCTGCCAGTGCGGCGCGGGAGGCACCCCCGGTCGGAGGCCGGGGCCTCGTCGATTGGGCGACGAGAGGGTGGAACGGGCCAGACCTCCGCATAGGGCAACTAGGAGTCTCGCCCACATGGCACGTATCGAAGGCGTTGACCTTCCCCGCGACAAGCGGGTGGAGATCGCTCTCACGTACATCTTCGGGATCGGGCGCACGCGCGCCCTGGAGACCCTGAAGAGCACCGGCGTCGACGGCAACACGCGCGTCTACGAGCTGTCCGAGGAAGACCTCGTCAAGCTGCGCGAGTGGATCGGCTCGAACTACCAGGTCGAGGGTGACCTGCGCCGTGAGGTGCAGGGCGACATCCGCCGCAAGATGGAGATCGGTAGCTACCAGGGCATCCGCCACCGCCGTGGACTCCCGGTCCGCGGTCAGCGCACGCAGACCAACGCGCGCACCCGCAAGGGCAAGAAGAAGACCGTGGCCGGTAAGAAGAAGGCCGGTAAGAAGTAGTCCGCTCGGACTGGACTGTAAGCACGCGTCCGGGAACGACAACGGACCGATGATCTCTGGGAGTTTCGCTCATGCCGCCTAAGGGCCGTCAGGGTGCCGCGCGCAAGGTGCGCCGCAAGGAAAAGAAGAACATTGTCCACGGGCACGCTCACATCAAGAGCACGTTCAACAACACGATCGTGAGCATCACCGACCCGACCGGTGCCGTGATCTCGTGGGCCAGCTCCGGCCAGGTGGGCTTCAAGGGTTCGCGCAAGTCGACCCCCTACGCCGCGCAGATGGCCGCCGAGGCCGCTGCCCGCCGCGCCCAGGAGCACGGCGTCCGCAAGGTGGACGTCTTCGTGAAGGGCCCGGGCTCGGGCCGGGAGACCGCCATCCGTTCGCTCCAGGCGACCGGGCTGGAGGTCGGCTCCATCCAGGACGTGACGCCGGTTCCGCACAACGGCTGCCGTCCGCCCAAGCGCCGCCGGGTCTGATCCCGCACCGGCGCCCGCGCACCTACCCGCGCGGGCGCCGCGCCTGGTTCCGCGCGCTCCCCTGTGGGGAGCCCGCGCGGACGGGGTAGGAATCCGAGTAGCGGACACCGAGGTGGTGTCCGCCGGGTGGCCGTCAAATAGCGGGCGGCCATGTGGAAGGGAAGACACGGACCATGTTGATCGCACAGCGTCCCACGCTCACCGAGGAAGTCGCCTCGGACCTGCGCTCGAAGTTCGTCATCGAGCCGCTGGAGCCGGGCTTCGGCTACACCATCGGCAACTCGCTTCGGCGCACGCTGCTGTCCTCCATCCCCGGCGCGGCTGTCACGAGCATCCGCATCGAGGGCGTCGAGCACGAGTTCACCACCGTGCCCGGTGTCAAGGAGGACGTCACCGAGATGATCCTCAACCTCAAGGGCCTGGTCGTCAGCTCCGAGCACGACGAGCCGGTGCTGATGTACCTGCGCAAGCAGGGCCCCGGTGTGGTGACCGCCGCGGACATCGCTCCGCCGGCCGGTGTCGAGGTGCACAACCCCGACCTGCACATCGCCACGCTCAACGGCAAGGGCAAGCTGGAGATGGAGCTGACGGTCGAGCGCGGCCGCGGCTACGTCTCGGCGACGCAGAACAAGCAGGCGGGACAGGAGATCGGCCGGATCCCGATCGACTCCATCTACTCCCCGGTCCTGCGTGTGACCTACAAGGTCGAGGCCACCCGTGTCGAGCAGCGCACCGACTTCGACCGCCTGATCGTCGACATCGAGACCAAGCCGGCCATCCGTCCCCGGGACGCGGTCGCCAGCGCGGGCAAGACCCTGGTCGAGCTGTTCGGTCTGGCGCGTGAGCTCAACGTCGACGCCGAGGGCATCGACATGGGCCCGTCGCCCACGGACGCCGCCCTGGCGGCGGACCTGGCGCTGCCGATCGAGGACCTCAACCTCACGGTCCGGTCCTACAACTGCCTCAAGCGTGAGGGCATCCACAGCGTCGGTGAGCTGGTTGCCCGCTCCGAGCAGGACCTGTTGGACATCCGCAACTTCGGTGCCAAGTCCATCGACGAGGTC
Source organism: Nocardiopsis deserti (assembly GCF_008638355.1). NCBI lineage: Bacteria > Bacillati > Actinomycetota > Actinomycetes > Streptosporangiales > Nocardiopsidaceae > Nocardiopsis > Nocardiopsis deserti. The sequence continues at coordinate 531,987 of NZ_ML703347.1, forward strand.
AAGCAGAAGCTCGTCGACATGGGCCTGTCGCTGAAGGACTCCCCGCCCGGATTCGACCCCAGCTCGGCGGCCGACTCCTACAGCTCCGAGGACGACGAGGGCGAGTCCTTCGTCGAGACGGAGCAGTACTAACCGACCTTCGTCGCCCACATGGTCCCCGGCCGAGTGCGGCCGCGGACCGCATCACTAGGAGAACGACACCATGCCCACGCCTACCAAGGGCGCCCGTCTGGGTTCCGGGCCCGCTCACGAGCGGCACATCCTGGCGAACCTCGCCACCTCGCTGTTCCAGCACGGCCGCATCCGCACCACCGAGGCCAAGGCCAAGCGCCTGCGCCCGTACGCGGAGAAGCTGATCACCCTCGGCAAGCGCGGTGACCTGCACGCCCGTCGCCAGGTCCTGACCAAGATCACGGACAAGGCCGTCGTGCACGAGCTGTTCACCGAGATCGGCCCGCGCTACGAGAACCGTCCCGGTGGCTACACCCGGATCACCAAGATCGGTCCGCGCAAGGGCGACAACGCCCCGATGGCCGTGATCGAACTGGTCGAGGCGCTGAGCGCCCAGGCCGCCGCCCCGGCCGCCACGCCCGCGGCGGAGGAGCCCAAGGCCGAGGAGCCCAAGGCCGACGCGACCGCCACGGCGGACGAGGCTGAGGACCAGCCGGCGGAGGACACCACCTCCGACCAGACCGCCAAGGCCGACGAGACGGCCCAGGCGGAGGGCCCGGCTGACGACAAGTAGCGTGCGAGGCGCGGGCGCGCGAACGCGTCCCGCGCACGCACCGCTCGGCGAGTGCCCGATCCCCGCGGGGGTCGGGCACTCGTCTTTTTCGTGACGCGGAAGAGGGTCGGGTTATGGACGAGACTACGGTTCGGGTGCGGTTGGACGTGGCCTACGACGGCACGGACTTCTCCGGGTGGGCCGCGCAGCCGGGCCGGCGCACGGTGCAGGGCGAGCTGGAGGCGGCGCTGGCGCGGGTGCTGCGCCTGCCGGAGGTGTCGCTGACGTGCGCGGGGCGCACGGACGCCGGTGTGCACGCGCGGGGGCAGGTGGCGCAGGCCGACATCCCCGCGCGGACGTGGGAGAGCGAGGGGGAGCGCGTGCTCCGGCGCCTGGCCGGGGTGCTGCCCAGGGACGTGCGGGTGCGCGGGGCGCGGCTGGCGCCGTCCGGATTCGACGCCCGGTTCTCGCCGCTGTTCCGGCGGTACCTGTACCGGGTGAGCGACGCCCCCTACGGGGTGGACCCGCTGCTGCGGCGGGACGTGCTGTGGCACCGCAGCCCGCTGGACGCCGACCGGATGAACGCGGCGGCGGAGCGCCTGGTGGGCGAGCACGACTTCGCGGCGTTCTGCAAGAAGCGCGAGGGCGCGACGACCATCCGGGAGCTGCTGCGCCTGGAGTGGACCCGGGTGGACGAGTACCTGCTGCACGGGACGATCCAGGCGGACGCGTTCTGCCACAACATGGTGCGCGCGCTCGTGGGCGCGCTCCTGGCGGTGGGCGACGGGCGCAGGGACGCGGACTGGCCGGGCAGGGTGCTCGGCGCCGGTACGCGGGACTCGTCGGTGCACGTGGTGGGGCCGCAGGGGCTCAGTCTGGAGGAGGTGCGCTACCCGGCCGACGAGGAGCTGGCCGTGCGCGCCTCGGCGACCCGCCGCGTGCGGGAGCTGCCCTGCCGGGGCCACTCGGCCTGAGGGGACCGGTGGCTCCCGCCTGAGGGGGCAGGCCCGAGGCGGCCGGTGGCTCCGGGAACGCGGGCAGCACGGGGCGGCGGGGTGGGAACCCCCCTTACCAGGCCAGAGTCGCGCCGGGCTCCGGGGAAGCGCGGAAACGTGCCTGTGGACAAGGGGGAGGGGCACCCGTTCGCCGGATGCCCCTCGCGGTCGTCCGCGACCGCTCAGCCGCGGTTGTCGCTGAGGCTGGTGTGGGCCTCCTGGAGGAAGCCCTCGCTGATGGCGCGCAGCTCGGTGGCGGACTCGCTCCCGCCGCCCTCCTCGGTGCCGTCGCTGTTGGCCGCCAGGGAGAAGAGCAGGTAACGGCCCCACTGGCCGCTGCTGCCGTGGCCGCCGGAGTGGCCCAGGCGCTCGGCGGGGCTGCCCTCCTCGCCGGGCAGACCGGCGAACCACTGCGTGGCCACGAGGTCCTGGGCCTCCATCGCGGTGGCCGCCTCCTCGCCGGTGGGCATGGCGGCGACGCCGACGGTCACGGCGTGGCCCTCGTCCTCGCTGAGGTAGGAGGCGCGCACCATCTGGCGGCACTCGTTGTCGGCGAGCACCTGGCCGTAGTCGCCGTGGGCCCCGGCGGCGCAGTCCTCGGTGTCCTCGAAGGCCACGCGGGTGAACGTGCCCTGGCCCTCGACCTCCATGCTCCCGGGGAAGAGGGCCTCCGCGTCGAGCGCGCCCGGGTCGTCGGCCTCGTCGGCGACGGTCGCGGCGTTCGCGCCGCCCGAGCCCATGCTGGTGGCGAGGAAGAACGTCCCGCCGCCCGCGAGGACCAGCAGCACGGCGAAACCGGCGATCATCATGATCCGGCGCTTGCGGGCGCGCGCGTCAGCACCGCCGTCGCCGTCGCCGTACTGGTCGTAGTCGTCGTAGTCGTCGTAGTCGTTGACCCCCTGGGCGTCGAACTGCGCGGTGTCCACACCGGCGTCGTCGGGGACCTCGTCCCGGAACAGGGGGCGGCCGCCGGGAGAGGGGGGAACGGCGCTGATGTGCTGCGTGGCGCCCATCGCGTCCGGGGGGAACACGGGCTCCTCCCGGACGGGCGCCGGGGGTGCGGCGGCGGGGGGCTGGAGCGGTGCCTGGTAGGCCTGCTGGGCGTTCGGGGGCGCCGACCCGGGAGGCATGCCCGGGGGAGGGCCGACGGGCGCTCCGGGGTACCCGGGGGCGCCGGGACGGCCCTGCGGCACGCCCTGCGCGCCGGGAGGAAGCCCGTGGGCGGGGCCCTGGGGTCCGGGCCGGTGCCCGGTGAGCCCGGGGGCGTGCGGCGGCACGGGGGCGCCGGGCGGGAGAGCCCCGGGAGGAAGGGGCTGCCCCGGCTGACCGGGCTGGCCCGGGGCGGCGTTCTGCCCGGGGGGCACGTGCGGGCCCGAAGTCTGCCCCATGCCCGGGTGGCCGCCGGTGGGTGCCTGGTGTCCGGGGTGGCCGGGGCCCTGGTGTGACGGGTGGCCGCCCGTGGGCGCCTGGTGCGGGGGGCGCCCGCCTGTGGGCGCCTGCATCGGTGCCTGGCCTCCGGTGGGGGCCCCGTGCGGTGGGAACTGACCGCCGGTGCCCTGCGGCGGCTGCCCCGGACGCAGGGGGGCCTGGCCGCCGGTGGGCGCGGCCACCGGGCCACCGGGGAAGCCGGGCACGCCCTGGGGCTGCCCGCCCTGGCCGTAGCGCGGGTTCTGCGGGCCGTTCGGGGGCTGGGGCGGAGCCTGAGTGCCGCTCGGTCCGCTCTGGCCTCCAGGGAGGTCCTGGCGGGCGCCGCCGGGGTAGCCCTGCGGCGGGCCGACCTGGTCGTACGGCGGGGTCTGGGGGTCGCTGGGCTGCGCGGGGGAGGAGTGGTGCTGCGGGTACGGGGGATACTGGTCGGGCGGGGGCGCGGCATGTGTCTGCTGTGGCCCCGATGTGGGATGCTGGCCCTCGGTGTGGGAGGGCCCTGACCCGAGCAGGTCCTGGCCGTCACCGGCCTCCGGTCCGACGGGTCGCCCGTCGGGACCGTACTGTGGCTGGTTCGGATGGGTACTGATGGGAGTCTCCGAAGGCTCTGGGGGTGGGACTGGGCCGCGGTCCACCGGCACGTGTGCCTGGGCCGCGCGGTGCCGTCCGTTCCGGGTTCCCGTGGTGCCGGCGACCGTGACGGGCATCTCCAAGGTCGCGTCGGTGCCCGTCATCACGGGAGCAGACCGGCCTTTCGGTGCAAGCGTAACCAACGCGGGGGCGGGAACAGGACGAAGCACTCCCGGCAACGGGCATAATAAAAGACGGAGAGGTCACGGATGTGACCCCGTGCCGGTGTTTTCCCCGCCGAGCGCGGTCCGGCCGGTCCGCCCCGCCGCTGGCTTTGACCTGCGCGGCGGTGGCCAGGTAGGATATTCCGTCGTTGTGCGTTGAGTTGCCGTGGGCCCCGACCACCGGGCGCCGATCCACGCACCATCGTCTGCGCACTCACCATTCGGAGAGTCCTGTGACATGGCACGGGATATCCGGCCAGACGCCCCCGCAACCGCGGGTGTGTATACGAGTCCCCCATCCCCGCACGGGATGGGGCAGCCGACTGAAGAGCGAAGGCAAACGATCGTGCGCACATACAGCCCCAAACCAAACGATGTCCAGCGTCAGTGGCACGTTGTCGACGCTACCGATCTCGTGCTCGGGCGTATGGCGAGCCAGGTTGCCACGCTGCTTCGGGGCAAGCACAAGCCGTACTACGCGCCCCACATCGACACCGGCGACTTCGTGATCGTCGTGAACGCCGACAAGGTCGCCCTGACCGGCAAGAAGCTGGAGCAGAAGCGCGCCTACCGGCACTCCGGCTACCCGGGCGGCCTGCGCTCCGTCTCCTACGCCGACCTGCTGGAGAAGAACCCCGAGCGGGCCATCGAGAAGGCCATCAAGGGCATGCTCCCCAAGGGCTCCCTGGGCCGTCAGATGGCCAAGAAGCTCAAGGTGTACGCCGGTCCGGAGCACCCGCACCAGGCCCAGCAGCCGGTTGCGTTCGAAATCACCAAGATCGAGCAGCCCGCCTAGGCGTTCGCAGACTTTTACAGAGAGCACGAGGAGAACCGTGGTCGAGCCCACCGGCATCGAAGACGTCGAGCAGGAGTACGTGGAGAACCCGGAGGAGTTCCCCTCCGAGTACACCAGCGAGTCCGACGAGAACGCCGCCGCCTACGTCCCCACCGCGTCCGGCCCCAGCGCCGGCACCGGCCGTCGCAAGCAGGCCATCGCCCGCGTCCGCATCACGCCCGGCTCGGGCGAGTGGAAGGTCAACGGCAAGTCGCTTGAGGCGTACTTCCCGGACAAGGTCCACCAGCAGACCATCAAGGATCCGTTCGTCTCCCTCGGGTTCGACGGCGCCTACGACGTCTTCGCCCGTCTCGACGGCGGCGGCACCAGCGGCCAGGCCGGCGCCCTGCGTCACGGCATCGCCCGTGCGCTGGCGTCCCTGGACCCGGAGAACAACCGCCCGACCCTCAAGAAGGCCGGTTTCCTGACCCGCGACTCCCGTGAGGTGGAGCGCAAGAAGGCCGGTCTCAAGAAGGCGCGCAAGGCTCCCCAGTTCTCCAAGCGCTAGTGCTCATGCGCCGGCAACCGCTCGGCTGAGCTTCGGCCCGTACGTCGTTCCCGTCACCGGGGGCGGCGTACGGGCCTTCGGTTTTCCCGGTGGCTTGTCTGGGCCACCCTCGCTACTCCACCGGCGCCGCGATTCGGCGCCGTCTTCGAAAGGGGCTGTCCTCCTGTGGCTCGGCTGTTCGGAACAGATGGTGTACGCGGTGTCGCCGGTCGGGACCTGACCGCCGCCCTCGCGCTGGAGCTGTCCGTCGCGGCGGCGCGGGTGCTGACCCGCGGCGGCGACGGGGCGCGGCCCAAGGCCGTGGTGGGCCGGGATCCGCGCGCCTCCGGCGAGTTCCTCGAGGCCGCCGTCGTCGCGGGCCTGGCCAGCACCGGTGTGGACGTGGTGCGCGTGGGCGTGCTGCCCACCCCGGCCGTGGCCTACCTGACCGGCGCGCTCGGCGCCGACTTCGGCGTGATGCTCTCCGCCAGCCACAACCCGGCTCCCGACAACGGCATCAAGTTCTTCGCGCGGGGCGGCCAGAAGCTGGAGGACGCCCTGGAGGAGGAGATCGAGGGCATGCTCGGCGTGCCCTCCACCCCCGCCGTGGGCGACCTCGTCGGCCGGGTCACCGACGCCCACGACGGTGCCGAGCGCTACGTCGAGCACGTGCTGGCCTCGGTGCCCCACAGCCTCAAGGGCCTCAAGGTCGTGGTGGACTGCGCCAACGGCGCCTCCGCCCTGGTCGCGCCCGAGGCGCTGCGCCGCGCGGGCGCGGAGGTCGTGGCGATCGGCGACCAGCCGGACGGCCACAACATCAACGAGGGGTGCGGCTCCACCCACCTGGAGACGCTCCAGGAGGCGGTCCGCCTGCACGGCGCGGACGCCGGTATCGCCAACGACGGCGACGCCGACCGCTGCCTGGCCGTGGACGCCGAGGGCCGGGTGGTGGACGGCGACCAGATCCTGGCGATCCTGGCCACCGAGGCCAAGGACGCGGGCAAGCTCGCCCAGGACACGCTCGTGGTCACGGTCATGTCCAACCTGGGCCTGAAGCTGGCGATGGAGCGGGAGGGCATCACCGTGGCGGAGACCGCGGTGGGCGACCGCTACGTGCTGGAGGAGATGAAGCGCGGCGGGTTCGGCCTGGGCGGCGAGCAGTCGGGGCACGTGATCCTGCTGGAGCACGCCACCACCGGCGACGGTGTCCTGACCGGCCTGCACCTCATGGCCGCGATGGCCCACCGCGAGCAGGGCCTGGCGGAACTGGCCAAGGTGATGACCCGCCTGCCGCAGGTGCTCGTCAACGTGCCCGACGTGGACAAGGCCCGCGCCAAGGACTCCGCGGAGCTCGCGGCGGCCGTGCGCGCGGCCGAGGAGGAACTGGGCGAGACCGGCCGGGTGCTGATCCGGCCGAGTGGAACCGAGCCCAAGGTCAGGGTCATGGTCGAGGCGCCGGAGCAGGAGCAGGCCACCGCGGTGGCCGAGCGGCTCGCCGCCGTGGTGCGCTCCGTGCTCGGCTGAAGGAGCCCCTTCCACGCGCACCCGGGCACCGAGGCGGCCGGGTGCGCGTTCTCATGTGTGGCTGACCCGCGGAGTGCGGGTCCGAGGCGGTGGAGTTGGTCACGGTGGCGGACACGCGGTACGGGCACGCCCTGACGGTCGGGGTGGACATCGGCGGGACGAAGGTGGCCGCCGGTGTGGTGACGCCCGGCGGGCGCATCCTGGCCCGGCTGCGCACGGAGACCCCCGAGCGCAGCAAGAGCCCGGCGGTCGTGGAGGACACGATCGTCTCGGTGGTGCGCGAGCTGCGCCGGGAGTTCCGGGTGCGCGCCGTGGGCGTGGGCGCCGCCGGTTTCGTCGACGAGCGGCGGGCCAACGTGCTGTTCGCCCCGCACCTGTCCTGGCGCAGGGAGCCGCTGCGCGACGCCCTCGCGCTGCGGCTGGGGCTGCCCGTGGTGGTGGAGAACGACGCGAACGCCTCCGCCTGGGCCGAGGTGCGGGCCGGGGCGGGCCGGGGCGTGGACAACGTCGTGGTGGTCAACCTGGGCACGGGCATCGGCGGCGCGGTCGTGCTCGAAGGGAGCCTGCACCGGGGCCGGTACGGGCTGGCCGGGGAGTTCGGGCACATGACGGTGGTGCCGGGCGGGCACCGCTGCGAGTGCGGGAACCGGGGCTGCTGGGAGCAGTACGCCAGCGGCAACGCGCTGACCCGGGAGGCGCGGGAGCTGGTGGCCTCGCAGTCGCCGGTGGCGGAGGCCCTGCACCAGGCGGTGGGCGGCGACGCCGCCCAGATCACCGGGCCGCTGGTCAGCGAGCTGGCGCGCAAGGGCGACCGCGCGTGCGTGGAGCTGATGCGGGAGGCGGGGGGATGGCTGGGCTCGGGCCTGGCCAACCTGGCCGCGGCGTTCGACCCGGAGCTGTTCATCGTGGGCGGCGGCGTGTCCGAGGCGGGGGAGCTGCTGCTGGAGCCCGCGAGGGAGGCGTTCGGACGCAACCTCACCGGGCGCGGATACCGCCCGGAGGCCCGGGTGGCGGCGGCCGAGCTGGGTAACGAGGCGGGCCTCATCGGCGCCGCGGACCTGGCCAGAGAGGGGCTGCCCCGGTGGCACCAGCGGCGCCGACAGCGCCGCCTGGGGCGCTTCGGCAGGAGTTAGGGCCTGTGCCCCTGGTCGGGACGGGAGCGGCGGCACGCGGCCGGAGCGGGCCGCGCGCCGCGTTGCGCGGGACCTAGCGGGACAGCGCCCTCACGTCGATGTCGATCGGGAACGGGAGTTCCAGTTTGAGGCGTTCCCGAGCGACGGTGACAGGGATGTAGCGGGGCTCCTTCGTGCCGTCCAACTCATAGACGTAGACGGCGGGTCCGTTCTCCTCGTGCTCGATCCGCCAGAAATGCGGGATGCCCGCCTGCGCGTACTTGAGCGGCTTGGTGGAGCGATCCCGGTCCTGGGACTCCTTGGACACGATCTCCACAGTGATGAGTACGTCCTCGGGAGGGACGTGGGTGGCCTGGTACCAGCCGAAGTGCTCCTCGGCCCCCTCCTCGAACTCGTAGACGACGAGATCGGGCTCCGGGCGTTGGCGCTTGCCGAGCTTCATGGTCATTTCCGAGAGGACGTCGACGTTGGGAGGCGCCGCTTCCTCCAGACGGGCCGCGAGGCGGATCATGACCTTGGCGTGGAATCGGGTCTGGGGGGAAAGCAAGACGAGGGCTCCGTCGATGAGTTCCATCCGGGGCGCTCCCGGGGGGAGGTTGTCCATGTCGTCGGCGGTCCAGCCGCCGGGCGGGGGCATGAACCAGTCGGGGAGCGGCTCAGCGGTCATCGAAGCCTCCGGGGTCGATTCCTGAGCCCATGTTAATGCGGTCGTCATCGCCATGACAGGACCGTGGCGCTCCGTGACGACGGTGCGCGCAAGTTCCGCGAAGAACCTCGGATTTCGGACGAAAGGCCTGTTCGGAAGGGCTGCCCACAATTAACCGAACCCGGTTCTAGTGCGGAGGTCGCATCCTCTGTAGAGTGCCGCCATGGATCTCAACGCAATCTCCGCCCTCGTCTCGGGCGGCGCGAGTGGCCTGGGCGAGGCCACCGCAAGGGAGCTCGCCTCCGCGGGCGCGACCGTCGTCGTCGCCGACCTCAACGCCGAGCGCGGGGAGGCGGTCGCCAAGGAGATCGGCGGTGTCTTCGTGCGCACCGACGTCTCCCAGGAGGACCAGGTCAAGGCCGCGGTCCAGGCCGCCGTCGACACCGGCAAGCCCTTCCGGGTGGCCGTGTCCTGCGCGGGCATCGGCTGGGCGACCCGCACCGTCGACCGCCACGGCAACCCCCACGACCTGGACAGCTACCAGAAGGTCATCCAGGTCAACCTCATCGGCACCTTCAACGTGCTGCGCCTGGCCGCGGCAGAGATCGCGAAGACGGAGCCGGTCAACGAGGACGGCGAGCGCGGCTCCATCGTCAACACCGCCTCCCTCGCGGGCATCGAGGGTCAGATCGGCCAGATCGCCTACTCCTCCTCCAAGGGCGGCGTCATCGGCATGACCCTTCCGGCCGCCCGCGACCTCGCGGCCGTCGGCATCACGGTCAACACGATCGCCCCCGGCATCCTGGAGACGCCCATCTACGGCGAGGGCGAGGGCGCCGAGGAGTTCAAGCAGCGCCTGGCCGCGCCGGTGCCCTTCCCCAAGCGCCTGGGCACCGCCGAGGAGTTCGGCAGGCTCGCCCGGGCCCTGCTGGAGATCAGCTACGTCAACGGCGAGGTCGTCCGCATCGACGGCGCGCTGCGCATGCCGCCGAAGTAGGGGGGACACCGTGTCCGACGAGGTTCTCTACACCGCCGAGGACGGCGTCGCCGTCATCACCATCAACCGGCCCCAGGCCAGGAACGCGGTCAACGCCGCGGTCGCCGCCCGCGTCGCCGAGGCACTCGACGACCTGGACGCGCGAAGGGACCTGAGCGTCGGCATCATCACCGGCGCGGGCGGCACCTTCTGCGCCGGGATGGACCTCAAGGCCTTCATGCGGGGCGAGGTCCCGCTGGTGGAGGGGCGCGGGTTCGGCGGCTTCGCCGAGCGGCCGCCGCGCAAGCCGCTGATCGCCGCCGTGGAGGGGTACGCCCTCGCGGGCGGGTTCGAGGCCGTGCTGGCCTGCGACCTGGTCGTGGCCGCGGAGGACGCCAGGTTCGGCATCCCCGAGGTCAAGCGCGGCCTGGTCGCCGGTGCGGGCGGCCTGCTGCGCCTCCAGCACCGCATCCCGCGCAACATCGCGATGGAGTTCGCCCTGACCGGCGACTTCGTCGAGGCCCCGCGCCTGGCCGAGCTCGGGCTGGTCAACCGGGTCACCGCCAGCGGCGGGGCCCTGACGGGCGCCCGCGAGCTGGCGGCCCGCATCACCGCCAACGGTCCGCTGGCGGTGCGGGTGTCCAAGGAGGTCATCACCTCCTCCGGCGACTGGTCCACCGAGCGGATGTGGGAGAAGCAGAACGAGCTGACGGGTCCGGTGTTCGTCAGCCAGGACGCGATGGAGGGCGCGGCGGCCTTCGCCGAGAAGCGAGCCCCCGTGTGGAGGGGCGAGTAGACCCCGGACGGGGCGAGCAGGCCCCGGACGCCGTGCGGCGGTCCTCCCCGTGGGGGGAGGGCCGCCGCAGGTGTCTCCGGCGGAGGAGCGGCGGTCGGCACCGCGATGTCCAGGATTCCGAAGCCATGGGTTAGCCTAGGGTTTACTTTGCCCACCTTGTCATGACTTGTCAGTTGTTGTGCATCTGTGAACTGGCAGGCAGACAGCCTGATCCCCCATCACTCACCCAGCGGTAACGGGTTCGCGTCACCACAACCTGCGCTGTGAGACGGGCGTGTCCGGATACGTGGAACCTTGGAGTAACCGTGGTCGCACTCAGTGTTGTCGTCCCCATCTACAACGTTGAGAGATACCTCGACGAATGCCTGCGTTCTCTGCGCGTCCAGACGTGGACCGACTTCGAGGTCGTCATGGTGGACGACGGTTCCAAGGACGGCAGTTCCGACATCGCCGCACGCTTCGCGGAGCAGGACCAGAGGTTCAGGCTCATCAGACAGGAGAACGGGGGGCTTGGCGCGGCGCGCAACACCGGGGCCCGCCACGCGAGAGGCGAGTTCCTCGCCTTCGTCGACAGCGACGACGTCATCCCGTCCTATGCCTTCGGCTACCACCTCAGCAGCCTGCGCCGAACAGGGTCGGACTTCTCCAGCGGGAACGTCCACCTGCTCAACGAGTTGAGGGTCTGGCAGTCTCCCATGCACAGGGAGATCTTCCTGACCACGCGGCCGGGGACGCACATCACCCGGGACGACAGGCTTCTCGTGGACAGGCTCGCCACCAACAAGGTGTGGCGGAAGTCCTTCTGGGACAAGCAGGGAATGTCCTTCCCCGTCGGTGTCCTCTACGAGGACGAGGCCGTGGTGATTCCGCTCCACTTCCTGGCGGGGTCCGTGGACGTTCTGTCCGAGCCCGTCTACCTGTGGCGGCAAAGGCCCAGCGACGACCGCTCCATCACCCAGGACCGGTTCCGTCCCCGTGCCCTGGAGGACCGCTTCCAGGCGGTGACCTCGGTCAGCGACTTCATCATGAGGAGCCAGAGGCCGGAGGACAAGCGGAAGTGGGACCAGGTCGCGCTCGGCCAGGATCTGCGCGCCTTCGTCCAGGTACTCGACCAGGCCGACGACGACTTCCTGGAGCGGTTCCTGGATCTGGCCGCGACCTATCTCGAGACGGTCGACCCACGTGCCCACCGTAGGATGCCCGCGATCGAACGCCTCAAGTGGCACCTGATCGGGGAACGCCGAGGAGCCCAGGTCCAGCAGGTCGTCGCCTTCAGCAAGGGTGTCCAGGCACGGCAGGCGAAGGTCGTGCGGCACGGGCTCCGGTTCTACGGTGACTATCCCTTCAAGGATGATCCCGAGATGGGGATCCCCCGCCGGGTCTACCGACTCGACACCGAACTCGAACTGCGCCAGAAGATCGAGGAGACGACCTGGCGTGACGGCAGGCTCGTGGTCCGGGGGAGGGTCTGCCTCAAGTTCCTCCGACCCAACAAGCGCATCCAGCAGCACCTGAGTGCCTGGGCGGTCAACGGACGTACCGGGAAGAAGGTGCGGCTCCCCGTCTCCGTGCACCAGGCGAACGAGTTCCGCTTCGCCTCCGACGTGGTCACCTCCCGCAAGGACTGGGGAGGGTATGAGGTCACCGTGGACCCGCGGTCACTCCAGACCGACAACACGTGGCAGGACTCCGAGTGGTACATCGAGATCGGGGTGCTCAACCGGGGCTTTCGCAGAACCGCCCGGCTCGCGGAGCCCGGTGAGAGCAAGGTGCGGCGCGTCGGCCCCGCGGAGGTGGCCCCCGGCGTGTGGGTCCGTCCTCACTGGCCCGACGCCCACGAGCTGCGTCTCTCCGTGGACTGCGGACCGGTGCTCCTCACCGGTCACGAACTCCAGGGGGACGAGGTCGTGCTCATCGGCGAACTTCCCGAGGACGCGGTCGAGCAGCCCCTGGGGCTGCGGTTCAGGAGGGAGCCCGGGGACACGGAGATCACGGTTCCCGTCGTCGCGGAGGGCCGCACGTTCCGTGCGCGGGTCCGTCTCGACGAACTCGTCGCGGGCTACACGGAGCGGGTGGGCGTGACGGGGGCCCGCGAGCACGAGGACTGGCGTGTGGAGCTGGAGACGCCGTCAGGAACCAAGGACGTCACCAGCGCACGACGCGTGGAACCGGCGCGTCACGATTTCGCGGGACTGGCCGTCCTGGTGAGCACTGACTTCTCCCAGCGTCTCAGCCTTCGCGTGGAGCGGCAGTCCGCCGTCATCACGTCGGTGCGCTGGGAGGGCGGGGAACTGCTTCTGTCCGGTGAGTACCACGGGGAGGACCCTGCGGGTCTCTCCTTCCTGCTGTCCGCCAAGGAGCGGATGGACGAGCGGATCTTCCCGATGAGGTTCGAGGGATCGACCTTCCACATCCGCTTCGCTCCCACGGCCATGCCGTTCTTCGGCCAGACCCTCCCCCTGGCCTCTGGCGCCTACAGGTTCCTCCTGAGGCGCGACGACGGGACCGATCACCGCGACGCCCTGATGGGGATGGACGCCGCCCTGCTGCGGTCGCTTCCCTCGACCTTCGACGAGGACGGGCCGGCGGCCAGCCTGGAAGCGGACAGCGAGGGCCGGCCCTGGCTGAGGGTCAACGGCGCCCTCCGCGCGGATGAGCAGGGATCCTACGCGCAGCAGCTCCTGCGGGAGAAGAACTACCCGGCCTTCCGGAAGAAGCCCGTGGCCCCGGGCCTGCTCTTCGACGCCTACTCGGGCAAGCAGTACTCCGACAGCCCCCGGGGCATCTGCGAGGAACTGGCGCGCCGGGGCGTCGAGGCGCCGATGTCCTGGCTGGTCAAGGACCGCCAGGTCAGACTGCCCGAAGGACTGGGCGAGGTCCACGTGTCGAGCAGGGAGTACTTCGAGGCGTTCGCCCGCTCGGAGTACATCGTCTCCAACGCCCACCTGCCGACCTGGTTCGACAAGCGCCCGGGGCAGAAGGTGGTGCAGACCTGGCACGGTTCCATGCTCAAGCGCATCGGCTTCGACATCGAGGACGTCCGGTTCGGTAACCGCGACTACCACGAGCGCCTGCTCCGGGAGACCCACCAGTGGGACTACCTGATCTCTCCCAGCCCGTGGGCCACACCGATCCTGCGCAGCGCGTTCCGGTACGAGGGGGAGATCCTGGAGACCGGTTACCCGCGCAACGACCTCTTCCACGCCCCCGAGCGGGAGGCCGTCAAGGAGAGGGTGCGTCAGCGGTTGGGCCTTCCCGCAGGCAAGCGTGTCGTGCTCTACGCGCCGACCTGGCGCGACAACAAGTTCTACTCGGCGGGCAAATACAAGCTGGACCTGCAACTCGACCTGGCCCGCATGCACGAGGCACTGGGCGACGACCACGTGCTGTTGGTGCGATGCCACCCCAACATCGTCGACCGTGTGCCGGTGGTGGGTGAGGACTTCGTCTACGACGTGTCGGCGTATCCGGAGGTCCAGGAGTTGTTCCTGGTGACGGACGTCCTGGTGACGGACTACTCGTCGCTGATGTTCGACTTCGCCAACACCGGCCGTCCGATGCTGTTCTTCACCTACGACCTGGAGGAGTACCGGGACCACCTGCGCGGCTTCTACTTCGACTTCGAGGAGACCGCTCCCGGCCCCCTGCTGCGCACCTCGGACGAGGTGATCGAGGCGATTCGCGGGGCCGACGAGGTGAGGGAACGGCACAAGGACCGCTACGAGGCCTTCGTCGAGCAGTTCTGTCCGCTGGACGACGGAAAGGCCGCCACGCGAGTCGTCGACCGGGTCTTCAGCCACCTCCTGTGAACGGTTCCGTGCCGACAGGCGGGAGGGTGTGAACCCCTCCGGCAGGAAAAGTGACGCGCGCCACTTCCGTCTGTCACGTGTCGAACTCGAACCCGTAACAGAAATCCTCCTTCTTTCCTGGCCCTTTCGCGTTCCGTTCCCACCGGAGTGTGATTCCCCTTGCAGCCGCGGGAAGGGGAACGGTTCCGTTCCCCGCCGGTGAGCGGGACCCGGCGTGTGTCCCCCGGTCTCGAAGGGCGCCGTTGACGGCCTCCGGTGCCACGAGGGCTCCCCGGCGCGGGGTTCGGCGGATTCCCCGTCACCTTGGTGTAGTCCGAGTCCGGTGCGGTGTCAGGCCCCCGGGGCGTGGGCGCGCTGGTGGGTCGGGGCGCGGTGACCGCTGCCTCGGGCCCCCGGTGCGGACGGCTCCCGTCGTGTGCGTTCGCGGCGGGCGGGGGCCGGTGTGGGCGTTAGTCAGTGTTCACCTGGCGGCAAAATGGGATGAAACATCACGTAGCCTGGCTGTGGCCAGGGCGACGCCTTCGATGGCTCGGCCAGGACCCCTCGCCCCGCTCCGAGAAGTCTCGCGCTGCGGTCTGGCCATGTTCCCCTCCGAATTTTCCTGACCCGAGGTGGTGGACTTCTCTGTGTCTGCACCTTCTGTGAACGTCGTCGACGCGAGCCATGGGACACCTGTTCCCAGCCCTTCCCGGTCGACGGCGAAACGGGAGTACCGGCCCGAGATCGAAGGGCTGCGTGCCGTCGCAGTGTCGCTGGTGGCCGTCTACCACATCTGGTTCGGGACGGTCTCCGGCGGCGTCGACGTGTTCCTGCTGCTCACCGGCTTCCTCATCACCGGATCGCTGGTACGCGCGATGGAGCGCGGGACGGGCGTGGCCTTCCGGGCCTTCTGGGCGAGGCTCATCAAGCGGCTCTTTCCGGCCGCCGCCGTCGTCATGGCCGGTGTGCTGGTCGCGACCTTCCTGTGGATGCCGCGTTCTCGCTGGTCGGACATCATCTCCGACGTCTTCGCGTCCGCTCTGTACTACCAGAACTGGCACCTGGCCTTCGGCGCGGTCGACTACCTGGCGGAGCACGACGGGGCCAGCCCGCTCCAGCACTTCTGGTCGCTGGCCATCCAGGGGCAGTTCTACCTGGTGTGGCCCACCCTCCTGGCCGCCGCCGGCCTGATCGCCCCCCGGATCGGGTGGAGCGTGCGCAAGGCCGCCATCGCCGCCGTGGCGGCGGTCTTCGTCGCCTCGTTCTCCTACTCGCTGTTCATCACCCACTCCGACCCGTCCTGGGCCTACTTCGACGGCGCCGCCCGTGTGTGGGAACTGGCCCTGGGCGGGGTCCTGGCGCTGACGGTGTCCCGGATCCGCCTGCCACGCGCGCTGCGCGTGGTCTTCGGCTGGGTCGGCCTGTTCGCGCTGGTCCTGTGCGGGCTGCTGGTCCCGTCCTCCCTCTCCTTCCCCGGGTTCGTCGCCCTGTGGCCCACAGGCGCGGCCATCCTGGTCATCCTGGCGGGGACCACGGGGAGCCCGGTGGCGGCCGACCGCTTCCTGACCTGGCGCCCCCTGGTCTACTTCGGCAGCCTCTCCTACGCGCTCTTCCTGTGGCACTGGCCGGTGCTCCTCTTCTACCTGGAGGTCACGGAGAGGAACAGCCCCAGCCTGATCGGAGGCTTCTACGTCCTGGGCACCTCCCTCGTGCTGGCCTTCGCGACCAAGCGACTGGTCGAGGGAAACGCCGACCGGCTGGCGGCACTGCGTCCCAGCCGCAGGGCCTCCCTCGCGGTGGGCGCGCTCTTCCTCGTGCCGGTCCTGATCGCCGCGGGGGCGTGGGAGATGCGCATCCAGTACGACCGTGAGCTCCGTGAGACCCTCGCCTCCGACGTGGACAGCTACCCGGGAGCACGGGTCCTCGTGGACGAGGAGTCCGCCGGGCGGCTCCCGGACCTGCCGGTCTACCCCGACACGGCCGACGCGCGCGCCCTCTCCCTCGACCGGATCTATGAGTGCCACGCACGCATTCCGCAGACCGAGATGGTCAGTTGCGAGTTCGGCCCCGAGGACGCGGAACGGACCATCGCGCTGGTGGGCAGTTCGCACGCCATCCACTGGATGGAGGGGCTGCGCGAGGTGACCGAGGCCCGGGGATGGCGTCTGGTCACCTTCACCAAGGACGTCTGCCAGTTCAGCGCCGCCGTCGAGATGCGCGAGGGCGCGGTCTACTCCGAGTGCGAGGAGTGGAAGACCGAGCAGATGGAACGGCTCCGCGAACTGCGTCCGGACGCTGTCTTCACCACCGGTACGCGCTCCCAGGCGGCCCCGGACGAGGAGTACGTGCCCGACGGGTACCTGGAGCGCTGGCAGGAGATGGACGAGCTGGGCATCGAGGTGATCGCCGTCCGCGACACCCCGCGACTGGACTTCATCGCCCCGGACTGCGTGGACAAACACGGAGGGTCGGAGTGCGCGACGGAGGTCGGCTACGGGCTTGCGGCGGAGTCACCCATCGACAGCCTCGCCGGTGTGCCCGACAACGTGCACTCCATCGACCTGACGGAGCAGCTGTGCCCGCAGGGAACCTGTGCGTCCGTCATCGGCAACCAGCTGGCCTACTACGACAACAGCCATTTCACGTACTCGTTCTCCCGATCGCTGTCCTGGCTCCTGGAACCGGCGATCCTGGAAGTTACTGGATGGTAGATACGCCTGGTCGGGACGCCCGTCGCCGCGGGACCGTCCCGTACCCGCACTCACATGGAAGGGCTCGGAGACCGGGCGTTCCGCCGTACCGCGTTTCCCTTCGCCGTTCCTGCCGTACTCATGGAGTGGATGGATGAGTCCCAAACTCAGTGTCGTTGTCCCGTTCTACAACGTGGAGGAGTACTTCGACGCGTGCCTCGCCTCGGTGGCGCGGCAGACGTTGGGGGACCTCGAGGTCGTGATGGTCGACGACGGATCTCCGGACCAGAGCCTGGCCATCGCCGAGAGGTGGGCGGCCAGGGACGAGCGCTTCCGCGTGGTCCGGCAGGAGAACCAGGGCCTGGGCCCCGCCCGGAACACCGGTGCGCGCCACGCCCGGGGCGAGTACCTGGCCTTCCTCGACAGCGACGACGTCCTGCCGGTCAACGCCTACGAACTGCTCGTCTCCTCCCTGGAGAAGACAGGTTCGGACTTCGCCAGCGGTAACGTCGTGCGCTTCAACAGTCGGGGGACCTACCCCTCGGACATGCACCAGGGACTCTTCCGGAACACCCGGCTCAAGACGCACGTGTCCAAGGAGAACGCCCTGCTCCGGGACCGGATCGCCTGTAACAAGGTGTTCCGGACCTCCTTCTGGCGGGCGGAGGGCTTCGAGTTCCCCCCGGGCCGGTACGAGGACGTGCCGGTCATCGTGCCGGCGCACGCCCAGGCGCGCAGCGTGGACATCCTGCGCCACACCGTGTACCACTACCGGGCCAGGGAGGGCGGCAACGCCTCCATCACCCAGCAGCGGACCGACCCGGCCAACATGCGGGCCCGCGTCCTGTCGGTCACCAGCGCCAGCCAGTCGCTCGGCAGCGCCGGTCACCATGCGCTCCGCCGCGCCTACGACAGCCGCGTGCTGGTGGACGACTTCTGGATCTTCATGCGGCTCCTGCCCCTCGTCACCGAGGAGTTCCGCCAGGAGTTCGCGGAACTGGTCATCGCCTACGTGGACAAGATCGACCCCGGGATCCTGGACGAGCTCCCCGCTTCGAGCCGGCTCCAGTACTGGCTGCTGCGCAACGGCCGGATGGAAGAGCTCATGGCCGTGATCGGCTACGGCCGCGGCGTGCGGGAGGCCGTGCGGCACGGCGGCCACTGGTACGGGAACTACCCCTATTTCCAGGATCCCGAGACCGGCATCCCCGACGACGTCTACCGGCTGGACCAGGAGCTCACCCTCCGCACCGTGGTCACCGAGCTGTACTGGCGCGCGGACCGCCTCCACCTGAGCGGTTACGCCGCCATCAACCACATCGGCGCTCCCTCCCAGGAGGCGAACCGGATCACCCTCCGCCTCAAACACACACGCCTCGGACTGACCAAGACCCTCCCGGTCCGTCAGTTCGCGGACCCGACCGCCAACAACCGCATCGGCCAGTCCAGGAGCGTGGAGTGGTCGGCCTTCGAGACCACGATCGACCTGAGTCGGCTCCGGGTCGCCGGGATGCTGGTCCGCGGCACGTGGGAGGTCACGGTCCAGGTCCAGGGCCAGGGAGTCACCCGCGAGGGGCCGCTCGGCGAGGCCAAGAAGGACGGGGTCCTCCGGCCCGCCGGAGCCTACTTCGTCGGAGACAGCACCCGGGTCCTGCCGACCTTCGAGGCGGGCGGACGCTTCATGGTCCGGGTGGAGAAGAAGTACGCCCTGCACCGCAGGGACTGGATCGAGGACGGCCACTGGCACGTCGAGTGCGAGCTTCCCCGCGGCGGCACGATCGACGAGCCGGTCCTGGAGGTCGTCCGACGCGTGGGCTCGTTGCGCCACTCCTACCCGATGACGCTCCATGAGGACGCGGACGGGCGCAGGTACCTCGGCGCGTCCGTCCCCGTGGAGACCCTGGTCTCCTTCCCCGGCACGGACGAGAACACGTCGGAGGACGAGTCCGGGTCCGTGTGGTCCGAGGAGCTGGACTGGGAGCTGCGTGTGGTCCCCAAGGCCAAGCGCTCGGAGCAGTTCAACCTGGTCGTCTCCGCCGACTTCGAGGAGCACCGCGTCCGGGTGGGGCGCAGCGAGCTGGTGGTCACCCGGAGCAAGCACGGTGCCCTGCTCCTGGTCGACCGCCTGCCCCGCATGGTGATCCAGCGGTACAGGTGGACGGACACCGGCACCCTGCACATGATCGGGGACTACAACGGCGACCCGGAGGAGAGGCCGACCAGCCTCCAGCTGCGTAAACGCCTGTCCCACCTGGTGCACTCCTTCCCCGTCACCTGGGTCGACAACACCTTCACCGTCAAGATCGAGCCGGGGAGGACGAGCGCCTGGGGCGAGGAGCGGGGGCTCCCCCGCGGGAGGTGGGACCTGGTCGTGCACCGCCAGGACGGCACCGAGAATCCTGTCATGCTCAACCGTCATCTGGGCGGGACGGAGCACGACGACCACCGCCATCACCGACAGCGCTTCACGATCCTGCCGCGCCGCCTCTACGAGATGTCGCTCAGAGTCCAGGCGGACTTCACCGGCGAGGAGGGCAGCGGCTTCGGACGCCTCCGCCTGCGCGATGAGCTCTACCCGCGACTGCGCGAAGAGCCCCTGCGCGACATGGTGCTGTTCGAGAGCTACTTCGGCAAGCAGTTCTCGTGCAACCCGAAGGCCGTCTACGAGGAGCTGCGGGCCCGGAACACGGAGATGGAGCTGGTCTGGGCGACCGATGACGGCAGTCTCCGCATCCCCGACGGCGGCCGTACCGTCCTGATCGGCAGCGCGGAGCACCTGGAGGCGCTGGCCCAGGCCCGGTTCATCGTCAGCAACTGCGGTATCCAGCACTGGTATGTCAAGCGCGAGGGCCAGGTCTACCTTCAGACCTGGCACGGAAGTCCTCTGAAGAAGGTGGGGCTGGACGTCTCCAACGCCTCCTTCGACCGTGCGCAGGAGCGGCTGCGCAGACTGGCCGATGACGCGCAGAAGTGGGACGTCCTGCTCTCGCAGAGCGCCTTCACCACGCCGATCATGCGGCGGGCCATGGCCTACGAAGGAGAGGTCGCTGAGATCGGCTACCCGCGCAACGACGCCCTGCACGCTCCCGACGCCGATGAGCGTGCGAAGCGGGTCCGTGAGGCCCTGGGCATCGCCCCGGACAAGCGGGTCGTCCTGTACGCGCCCACCTGGCGGGACGAGGGCAACACGGCGAGCGGCACCTACCAGTTCGACCTGCGGCTGGACATCGAGCGCATGCGCGAGAAGCTCGGCGAGGACCACGTCGTCCTGCTGCGACTGCACCACCTGATCAACAGGCACCACGTGACCCGTGAGGACGAGTTCGTCAAGGACGTCTCCAGCTACCCGGACGTCAACGACCTGTGCCTGGCCTCCGACGTCCTGATCAGTGACTACTCCTCGCTGATGTTCGACTACGCGGGGACGGGCCGTCCCATACTCGTCTACGGCTACGACTACGAGCAGTACCGGGACCACACCCGCGGCCTCTCCTTCGACCTGGAGGAGTACGGTCCCGGGCCGATCCTGCGGGACACCGGCGAGATCGTCGAGGCGCTGGTCGACCTGGAGGGCCACCAGGAGAAGTCCAAGAAGCAGTACGAGACGTTCCGTGAGCTCTTCTGCCCGCACGAGGACGGGAAGTCGGCCGCCAGGGCGGTCGACCTGTTCCTGAGCAGGCGCTGAGCAGAGCTGAGGCACGCGCGGACGTGCTTCCACACCGGAGGGGATGAGTAGAGTGCGGATTCTGCTGACCGGAGGAGCCGGGTACATCGGCTCCCACACCGCGGTCGAGCTGGTCGCGCGCGGGCACCGGGTGGTCGTCCTGGACAACCTGGTCAACAGCAGCGAGGAGGCCGTGCGCCGGGTCGAGAAGATCACCGGCGCGCAGATCCCGTTCGTGCGGGGCGACTGCACCGAGCACGGCGTCGTCGAGCGCCTCCTGGTGGAGCACGGCATCGAGGCCGTGGTGCACTTCGCCGGGCTCAAGGCGGTGGGGGAGTCCGTCAGCCAGCCGCTGCGGTACTACCGCAACAACCTGGACGCCCTGCTCACGCTCGCCGAGACGATGGACCGCGTCGGAGTGCGCGACCTGGTGTTCAGCTCCTCGGCCACCGTCTACGGCGACCCGGAGACGGTGCCGATCGCCGAGGGCAGCGCGCTGCGGGTGACCAACCCCTACGGCGCGACCAAGCTGTTCGGCGAGAGGATCCTGGAGGACCTCGCGGTGAGCGCCGCCGACTGGCGCATCACCGTGCTGCGGTACTTCAACCCGGTCGGCGCCCACCCCAGCGGCCTGATCGGGGAGGACCCCAACGACATCCCCAACAACCTCTTCCCCTACATCTCCAAGGTCGCCGCGGGGAGGCTGCCCGAGCTCACGGTCTTCGGAGACGACTACGACACCGCGGACGGGACGGGGGTCCGGGACTACCTGCACGTGGTGGACCTGGCCCGGGGACACGTCGCGGCGCTCGACCACCTGGCCTCGCAGAAGGGGCTCAGGGCCTTCAACCTGGGGACGGGGAGGGGCACCTCCGTCATGGAGGCGATCCGCGCCTTCGAGGCGGCCTGCGGTCGCGCCATCCCCTTCCGGGTCGGGCCGCGCCGCGACGGGGACATCGCCACCTGCTTCGCCGACCCGGGGCTGGCCAACCGCGAACTGGGCTGGCGGGCCGAGCACACGGTGGCCGAGGCCTGCGCCGACGCCTGGCGCTGGCAGTCGGCCAACCCCGACGGCTACAGGTGACCCCGCGGAGCGCGGATCGGCACCGCCCTCCGCGCTCCCGGGCCACCAGTGCGCCCTGCGGCCGGGGACAACCTTCTCGAAGCGCCAAGCGTCGATGAGACGATGCCAAAAGAAGGGCAAAACCGGGCATGGAACACGACTGGGACGAAGAGCTCGAAGATTACGAAGAAGGCGAAGAGCACTTCTACGACGATGAGGGCGCCTTCGGCGTCGGCCTCCCGCTGACGGCCGGATCCACCCACGAGGAGTGGACCCGGCGGGACTGACCCCGGAGAACCCGCCACCGGGATCCCGCTCAGTCGGCGGCGGTCCTCTCCGTCCTCCTCGAAGCTCGCTCCGCAGCGCTCCGGTCGGGCAGGAGCACACCCAGGCCCCAGTGCAGCAGCAGGCCGCTGACGAGCCCCACGAGCCACCCGTAGTCCGCCAGCGGGGCGAGGAACGGGACCAGGCCCTCGGTCGGGAAGGGCCCCGAGCCCTCGGGGGAGTGCGAACCTCCCACGGCCAGCAGCGAGCCGACGCCGAAGGCCACCAGGGCGCGCCAGTTCCATCCGTGCCGGTACCAGTACTCCGAGCCGCGCTCGTACAGCGCGGGCAGGTCCATCCGCGTGCGGCGCAGCAGCCAGTAGTCGGCGAGCAGGATGCCCGCCACGGTGCCCAGGAGGCCGCCCACCGTGCCCAGCCAGGTGAAGATGTAGACGCTTTCGTTCTCCAGCAGCCGCCACGGCATGATCAGCACGCTGAGCACGCAGGTGACGATCGCCCCGGTACGGAAGCTGATCAGCCGCGGCCTGAGGTTGGACAGGTCGTAGGCCGGGCCTACCAGGTTGGCCGCGATGTTGGTGGAGACGGTGGCCAGCAGCACGACGAAGACCGCGAAGAGCAGGCCGATCCCGCTGTCCATCCGCGCGACGACGTCGATCGGGTTCCACAGGGGCTCGCCGTAGACGGCCGCGGTGCCCGCCGTGACCATGACGGCCAGCAGGGAGAACAGCGTCATCGTGGTGGGCAGGCCCAGCGACTGGCCCACCACCTGGGCGCGCTGGGAGGAAGAGAAGCGGGTGAAGTCGCTGATGTTGAGGGTCAGGGTCGCCCAGTAGCCGATCACGCCCATCAGCGACGGGAAGAACAGCGCCCAGAAGGAGGGCCCCCAGTCCAAGGGCTCACCGGAGTCCAGGGACAGCATCGTGCCCAGGCCCCCGGCCTCCACGGCCATCCAGGCCAGCAGCGCGACGCCGCCGAGGATCATCAGCGGCGCGGCCCACACCTGGATCCGGCGCACGCCCTCCATGCCCCACAGGATGATCGCGAGCTGGGCGACCCAGAACAGGCCGAAGGACAGCCACAGCGTCCACGGCTGGCCGCCCAGCGCCGCCGCCCCCGTCCACCCGTCGCCGAGCAGGCGTCCGACGAGGACGTACACTCCCTGGCCGCCGACCCAGGTCTGGATGCCGTACCAGCCGCAGGCGACCGCGCCGCGCAGCAGCGCGGGCAGGTTGGCGCCGCGCAGGCCGAAGGAGGCGCGCGCGAACACGGGGAAGGGGATGCCGTACCTGGCGCCCGCGTGGCCGGTCAGCACCATGGGCAGCAGGACGACGAGGTTGCCCAGGACCACGGCGAGCATGGCCTGGCGCCAGTCCAGGCCCGCCGCGATCAGGCCGCTGGCCAGGGTCCAGGCCGGGATGCTCACCGACATGCTCACCCACAGGGCGCCGAAGCTGCCGGTGCCCCAGGTGCGCCGGGACATCGGGACGGGCTGGAGGTCGGCGTTGACGTAGGGGCCCTCGGGCAGGGAGGCCCCCTCGGCCAGGGAGACCCGGCCGTCGGGATGGGTGACGGTGGCGGGTTCCGGCGGGGTCGGGGTGTGGGTCACGGGTCACCTGGTCTCGGTGGGCGGTCGGGGAGGGGCGGGGGACGCAGCGCTGCCGGGCCCGCCGGGGGCGGGACCCGTGGGAGCGGCGAAAAGTCCGGAGATGTTCCGGGCCGCCGAATATCCTCGCACGTCACAAGGCGCACAGGTGCCGCGGGCGGGTCGGGAGGGCTGCCACGGGATCACGCGTCCCCGAAGGGGCGCGCCCGCCCGTGCCCCGGCGGCCCCGCGGCGCGGATCAGGACACGGCCGGGACGACGTGGCGCCCGTAGGCGTCGATGACCCCGTCCACGTCGTCGTGCATCGCGTACACCGCGAACTGGTCCACGCCCGCCTCCCGGAGCCGCTCCAGCCTCTCCAGGTGCTCCTCCACCGGCCCCACCAGGCAGAACCGGTCGACGATGCCGTCCGGGACGAACGCGGTGTCGGGGTTGTCCGCCCGACCGTGGTGGCTGTAGTCGTAGCCCCGCCGGGCCCTGACGTAGTCGGTCAGCTCCTGCGGGACCGCGTCGGAGGAGTCGCCGTAGCGGGCGACCAGGTCGGCCACGTGGTTGCCCACCATCCCGCCGAACCAGCGGCACTGCTCCCGCGCGTGGGCCAGTCCCCGCGCGGAGCCGTCGGTGACGTAGGCGGGCGCCGCCACGCACACCGTCACCTCGTCGGGGTCGCGCCCGGCGTCGGCCGCGGCCGTGCGCACCGCCCTGACCATCCACCCGGTCAGGTAGGGGTCGGCCAGCTGGAGGATGAAGCCGTCCGCCTGGCGGCCCGCCAGCTCCAGGGCCCGGGGTCCGTAGGCTCCCATCCACACGGGCAGGGCGCCGTCGCGCACCCACGGCAGGCGTATGTCCGCGCCGTCCACGTCGGCCTCCCGGCCCTCGGCCAGGTCCTTGATCGCGCGCATCGCCCGGGACAGGCGTTCCAGGGTGGCGGGTCGGCGGCCCGCCACGCGCATGGCCGAGTCGCCCCGGCCGATCCCGCACACCGTCCGGTTGCCGAACATGTCGTTCAGGGTGGCGAACAGCGAGGCGGTCACCTCCCAGGTGCGCGTGCCCGGGTTGGTCACCATGGGCCCCACGACCAGGTCGCGGGTGCGTTCCAGGACGCGGCTGTAGACGACGAAGGGCTCCTGCCAGAGCACGACCGAGTCGAAGGTCCACCCGTGGGTGAAGCCGTACCCCTCCGCGCGGACCATCCGCTCGACCAGCAGGTCGGCGGGCGGGTCGGTCTGGAGGACGAGTCCGATGTCCATGTGCTGCCCTCTCGTTCAGACCAGGTACTGGCAGGTGGAGCGGGGCACGTACCGGCCGTGCCCGGCCTCGCCCAGGTAGGCGCCGCGGTCCACCACGACCCGTCCGCGCGAGAGCACGGTGCGGGCCCGGCCGGTGACCCGCCTGCCCTCGTAGGCGGAGTAGTCCACGTTCATGTGGTGCGTCTCGGCCGACAGGACCTGCTCGGCGCCGGGGTCGTAGACCACGATGTCGGCGTCCGAGCCCGGGCAGATCGTGCCCTTGGCCGGGTACAGGCCGAACATGCGGGCCGGGGTGGCGCAGGCGATCTCGATCCACCGGCGCCTGCCGATGCGGCCCTCCACCACGGCCTGGTGCAGCAGGTCCATGCGGTGCTCGACGCCGGGCATGCCGTTGGGGATCCTGGAGAAGTCGCCCCGGCCCAGGTCCTTCTGCCCGGTGAAGCAGAACGGGCAGTGGTCGGTGGAGACCACGGACAGGTCGTTGGTGCGCAGCGCCCGCCACAGGTGCTCCTGGTGCTCCCGGGGCCGCAGCGGTGTGGAGCACACGTACTTGGCACCCTCGAAACCGGGCTCGGCGAGGTTGTCGGCGGACAGGAACAGGTACTGGGGGCAGGTCTCACCGAACACGTTGAGCCCCATCCCGCGCGCCCGGGCCAGCTCCTCCACCGCCTCCCGGGCCGAGACGTGCACCACGTACAGCGGCGCGCCCGCCACGCGGGCGAGCTGGACGGCGCGGTGGGTGGCCTCCGACTCCAGCAGGGCCCTGCGGACCTCGCCGTGGTACCTCGGGTCGGTCCTGCCCTCGGCCAGGGCCTGCTCGACCAGCACGTCGATGGCGATGCCGTTCTCGGCGTGCACCATGGTCAGCGCGCCGTTGGCGGCGCCGCGCTGCATGGCCCGCAGGATCTGGCCGTCGTCGCTGTAGAACACGCCCGGGTAGGCCATGAACAGCTTGAACGAGGTCACGCCCTCGTCGACGAGGGCGTCCATCTCCCTGAGCGAGGAGGCCTGGACGTCGGAGAGGATGGCGTGGAAGGCGTAGTCCACCGCGCAGTTGCCCTCGGCCTTGGCCATCCACGCGTCCACGCCCGCGCGCACCGGCTCCCCGGGCCGCTGGATGGCGAAGTCGACGATGGTGGTGGTGCCGCCCCAGGCGGCGGCCCGGGTGCCGGTCTCGAAGGTGTCGGAGGAGGAGGTGCCGCCGAACGGCATCTCCATGTGGGTGTGGCCGTCCACCCCGCCGGGGACGACGTAGTGTCCGGCGGCGTCGATGACCTCGGCGCCGCTGTCGGCCCAGGAGCGGGCGGCGTCGCTGCCGCGCAGCGCGAGCGCGGCCACCCTCTCGCCCTCCACGAGGACGTCGGCCTCGGTCTCCTCTGCCGCGGTGACGACCAGGCCGCCGCGGATGACGGTGCGTCGTGCCATGCCGTGCCCCGCCCCTCAGCCCTGGACCAGCGGGCCGTAGGCGTCGGGCCTGCGGTCGCGGTAGAAGGCCCACTGTTGGCGGACCTCGTCGACCAGGTCCAGGTCCAGGTCGCGCACGACCAGCTCGGCGGAGGTGTCGGAGGCGACGTCGCCGACGAACTGCCCGCGCGGGTCCGCGAAGTAGCTGGTGCCGTAGAAGTCGTTGTCGCCGTACTCCTCCACGCCCACGCGGTTGATCGCGGCGACGAAGTACGCGTTGGCCACGGCCGCCGCGGTCTGCTCCAGCTTCCACAGGTGGGCGGACAGGCCGCGGCTGGTCGCGGACGGGTTGTACACCAGCTGGGCCCCGGCCAGCCCCAGGGCTCGCCAGCCCTCGGGGAAGTGGCGGTCGTAGCAGATGTAGACGCCGATGCGCCCGGCGGCGGTGTCGAAGACCGGCCAGCCGAGGTTGCCGGGGCGGAAGTAGTACTTCTCCCAGAAGCCGTGGACCTGCGGGATGTGGTGCTTGCGGTACTTGCCGAGGTAGCTGCCGTCGGCGTCGACGACCGCGGCGGTGTTGTAGTAGAAGCCGGGGGACTCCACCTCGAAGACCGGCAGGACCATGACGATGCCCAGTTCACGGGCCAGGGCGCTGAACCGGGTGATGGTGGGGCCGTCGGGGACGGCCTCGGCCCAGCGGTGGTGTTCGGGGTCCTGCACCTGGCAGAAGTAGGGGGCGTTGAACACCTCCTGGAAACCGATCACCCGCGCGCCCTGCGCGGCGGCGTCGCGCGCGTGTTTCTCGTGGACGGCGAGCATGGATTCGGTGTCGCCCGTCCATTCGGTCTGGACGAGTGCGGCACGGACGTTGTGCGGCATGTGTTCCTCGTTCCTGCGTGTGCGCCGCCGGGGCGGGCGAGAACGGTTGTTACGTCCGCGTATGTCCTGCTGGCACGGTGGTGCGAGCGGGTGGTGCGCGTGCCGTCGCACCTTAGGTAACGTCGAATGGCCGGTCAATGTCCGACATCCGCGTTCTCCGTGCGCGACCGGGTGAAGGAATCGCGCGATCGTGCCCTTACGGGGCGCGATGTCCTTTCTGTGACACGGATAATTTCGGAGAAAAGGACATGTTTTCCGGAATTTTCCCGCTGAATTTCGGATGAGGACACACACCCCTCCCGGCCGCCGCGCGGTCAGGCGGCGAGGCGGTCCCCGGTGACGGACGCGCCGCCGTGCCCGAGGGGCCCGCCCGCGCCCTCGCTCCGCTCGGCGCGGTCGTCGAAGACGAGGACGATGAGCAGGACCAGGACGACTCCGATGAGGAACAGGCCGCCGCAGCCCAGGCCCAGGAACAGCCAGGGGGAGTGCTCCTTGGGGCCTCCGGGCTCTCCCGGGGAGGGAGGGCCCGAGCGGCCGAATCCGGGTGCGGGAGGCGGGCCCGCGGGGGGCTGCCAGCCGGTGGGCGGCATGCCTCCGGGCGGAGGACCCATGGGCGGCTGGTCTCGGTTCGCGGATCCGTCACCGGGACCGTGCGGGGGCTGGCTCATGGCGGGGCCTGGCTTTCTGCTGCGGGCGGCGGCTGTGCGCCGGTGCCGGGTGGCGCCGTGCGGGAGGCGGCGGTGGCGCGCCGCCGCCTCCTAGTGTGGGGGACATGGCACGACTGCTCATCGTTCACCACACGGTCTCGCCCGCGACCCAGGAACTGCTGGGTGCGGTCCTGGAGGGCGCCCGCGACGACGACGTCGAGGGGGTCGAGGTGCGGGCGGAGGCGGCGCTGTCGGCCACGGCCAGCGACCTGCTCGGCGCCGACGCCGTCATCCTGGGGACCCCGGCCAACATCGGGTACATGTCGGGCGCCCTCAAGGTCTTCTTCGACACGGTCTTCTACCCGGCGCAGGGGGCGACCGAGGGGCTGCCCTACGCGCTGTACGTGCACGGGGACAGCGACACCTCCGGCGCGGTCCGGGCGGTCGAGTCGATCGCCAAGGGCATGGGGTGGCGGCGGCACCGCCCGCCGGTCACCGTGACCGGCCGCCCGGAGGCACGGGACCGCGAGGCCTGCTGGGAGCTGGGCGCCGTCACCGCCCTCGCCGCTCTGGGCAAGGGGTGAGTCGTCCTCGGGACTTGGAACGGCCCCCGGTTCGACCGGGAGCCGTCTCGCGTAGGCCGGTCAGAACTGATCGCTGCCGACAGCCTGACCGATCGGGAACACATGCCGTGTCGCTGCGCAGATCGTCTCCAGCGCATGGACGGGCACGTCCTCGGTGGAGTGGCTGACACGGAGCACCTGCACCACCCATTCGCCGGGGATGTCGAGCAGGTCCGCCTCGTACGGTGTCGCCGGGCGTGCGGTCAGCGTCTCGGTGGCGTGTCCGAACCGGTGCCCGAGGTCCTCGATGGCGGCTTGGAGGGTCGGCAGAACGAATCCCTCACCGTCCAACCTGGTGTTCTCGCCGACGTCCACCCGGAAGTACGACGTACTGACGCGCACGGGAACCTCGTTAGCCCAGAACATCTTGCGTCGGGCGATGACCGGGTCCCCGGGTTCGAGACGTAGTCCCAGGGCAACGTGTTCGTTCGCGGGTTCCTGTCCCACGAACAGCATCTTCCGCTCCGGGGTGAGCCCCTGCTGCTGTGCCTCGGTCAGGTAGAGCGACTTCGAACCGCGTGTGCTCGGAGGGGTCGGTAGCGCACGCTGGACGAGCACGCGCGGGCGTGGGTCGACGGGACCGGTGGGCGCCTTGTGCGCGGGCTCCTCCGCGCCCGCCTTCTTCATCTGGCTCACCCGGCCGGGCGACACTCCAAGGTGCCGGGCGATGTCCTCCTGGCGCATCCCGGACTGCTGGGCCTCGATGATGGCGCCGCGCCGGATCCGGGACAGCTCAACGCTCTGCCCCTGGAGACTCGTCATCGCGGCGGAGGCGGCGCGGGCTCTCTCCAGCGGGTCCGACATGGCGGCGATGTCATGCAATGTCCGTGCGTCCAAGGCGAATCCTCACTTCAGGTACTCCATCACCACGGACTTTAGCCCCCCTATTGCGTCGAGCGAAAGGTCGAGTTGCTGTCATCACACGCAGAGGGTTTAGCTCCTATAAAGTCAGCGACTCCGTGCTGACTCGTGGGTGGCGGAGCGTTTGGCGGTCACACCTCCAGTGTGCCTCAGGCGCCGGAATCCGAGCGTGGCACCGCGTGGCACGCGGCTTGGCGGTCACGGCTGCGCGGTGCCTCGTCCTGACGGCCCGCCGGGCTTCCCAACCGGCACCTCGCCCGAGGAGGCGCCCCATGCGCTACCTGTCTCTGATCGCGTCCGCGCTGTGGCCACCGGCCCGCACGAGCGCACGCCACGCCCGCCGACGCGGATCCCGCGTTCGCCGGTACGCGTCTCGCCCGCCCGCTCCGCGCCCGCACGTCATCACGGGCCCGATTCCGCTCCTCACGCCTCGGATGGCCTCCGGGGCGGAGATTCCTCCGCTTCCTCCCAGGCCCGTGCTTCCCTGGGAAACGGAGCGAACCCCCGAGCCGGTGGACGTGCTCCAGCTCCGACGCGTCGACCGCTCCCAGTTCGGAGTCAGGATCCTGCCGGGGGTCTCCTCCCAGGGGAGTCGCCCCGGGCGTCACCGTCGGACGGTGGCCGCGTGAACGCCCGCGTGTGCGTCTGCGACATCCGCGAGTTGCCGACCGTCCAGGATCTGCGAGCCTGGGCCGCCGCCCACCGGGCCCGAGTGACCTATCTCGGCCCCACCCTGGAGGGCCAGCCCTTGTACGGCGCGTCCCGGGGGCCGGTCACCCGTGTGGCACGGGAGTGCCGTCCGGACCCGCACCCGCACCGGCTCGTCTGGGCGTCGCCGCTGGAACACCTGGCGGTGAGCCGGTGACTCCGCTGGACCATCTGCTCAACGATCTCATCGAGGGCCGGTGGGTGCTCACCCTGGAGGGCGACGAAGTCGTCGCGTACCGGACGCCGGGCTGGACCGGACCGGGCGACCCGCATGAGCGGATCGCCGCTCCCTCCCACGAGGCCATGCGCGCCGAGTTGATGCGCCGACGGAAGGAGAAGGACTGATGGACGGCTGCACGGCCTGGTCGTTGCCCTGGATCTGTTGGTGGGTCTGGTGCTGTCCGGCCCACGGGTGGGTGGAGCGCCGTTCCCACGTCGACGTGCCGCCTCCGCGTCCGTCGCAGGACTGAGGCCCCCGTGCGCCCGGTCCTTTCCCGCCGGGCGCACGGGGCGTCAACGCTCCCCGGTGCGGGACGGCGTGGGGCAGAGGGAGCGGCCGAAGGGCCGGAAAAGGGCGGGAAAGTCTGGGTAAGGGGTTGGCTGGGGCGGTGTCGGACACGGCGTGGCGTTTTCGCCGACTTGGACCAGCAGGTCAGGATGGGCCCAGGTCGTCGGAAAACGCGGGGGAGCACAGGACCCACTCCGTCCGGCGCCGCAGATCTTCCGTCCGCACCTTCGCCCGCGACCGCCGTCCCCAGGACGGGACCGAGCCCCCGACCAGCCCCTCCCCAGACACACCGCGTGGCCGCCCACTGGCCCAAGTCCTCAGGCCGCGCGGTGTTTCCTCGCCGAGGCGGCGCCGGTCCGCGGACCGGCGTCAGTAGCCCCGCCAGGCCCCCTGGTGGTAGCCGATGATCCTCGGGTGCATGAGGGTCGACTCCTCCACGTCGCCCTCGCGGCGGTCCTTGGGGAAGACCTGGGCGGCCTCCAGCAGGACCGGGTCCAGGAAGTACAGCGGAGGCGCGTCCTCGGGGACGCGCAGCTCGGGTTCGGCTCCGGTGCTCGTGAGGTAGAAGCCCCAGTTGCCGAAGGAGGGCACGTCCACGTTGTAGGGGGTGGCGGCCAGGTCCGCCTCCTCCAGGGAGTCGCCCACGCTCCAGTAGGCCTCCGGGGCGAAGAAGGGCGAACCGGCCTGCACGACCATGCGGCCCTCCTCGGACAGGGCGTGGCGCAGGAGCGAGTAGAACTCGACCGAGTAGAGCTTGGCGGTGCCGACGTCGTCCCCGTCCGGCAGGTCGGCGATGATCACGTCGAACTCCTCGCGGTTCTCGCGCAGCCACTGGAAGGCGTCGGCGTTGACCACGTCCACGCGCGGGTCCTCGAAGGAGTGCTCGTTGAGGGTGCTGATCACCGGGTCGGTCGAGGCCAGTTCGACCACCGCCGGGTCCAGGTCCACGAGGGTGGCCGATGCCACGTCGTCGTAGGCGAGGATCTCGCGCAGGGCCAGGCCGTCGCCGCCGCCCAGGACCAGCACGTCCTCGTGGGGCCCCGCCATCGCGGGGTGCACCAGCGACTCGTGGTAACGGTACTCGTCCAGGCTGGAGAACTGGAGGCTCCCGTTGAGGAACAGCCGCACGTCATCGCCGTCGAGGGACCGGGTGAGCACGATCTCCTGGTACTGGGAGCGCTCGGCGTGCACGATCGGGTCGCGGTACAGCGCCTGGCGCGCGTCCACCTCGAACTGGTCGGCGTAGGCGTAGGCCAGGCCGAGCACCGAGATGATGACCAGCAGGCCGATGCTCAGCCCCGCGTAGGCGCCCCGGGTCAGTTCCGCGCGGAACAGCCACAGCACCACCGCCACACCGACCACGGCGTTGAGCGCGCCCACCATCAGCGCGCCCTTGGGCAGGCCCAGCAGCGGCAGCAGCAGGAACGGGAAGGCCAGGCCGCCGATCAGGCCGCCCACGTAGTCGGCGGCGAACAGGTCGGCGACCGCGTCGGAGGCGTCCTGTTTGCGGATGCGCTGGATCAGCGTCATCAGCAGCGGGATCTCCATGCCGATGAGGGCGCCGATCACGAACGAGAGCACCACCAGCGCGGGCTGGTAGGCGGAGAACCAGGCGAAGGCCGCGTACAGCAGCAGCACCGACAGGCCGCCCACGAGCGAGAGCAGGCCCTCGATCACGGCGAAGGCCGCGGCGGGGTGCGCCTGGAAGCGCTTGGACAGCAGGGAGCCCACGCCCATCGCGAACACCATCACCGACAGCACCACCGACGCCTGGGTGATGCTGTTGCCCAGCAGGTAGCTGCCGATGGCGACCAGCGCGAGCTCGTACACCAGGCCGCAGGCGGCGCAGACGAACACCGCCAGCAACACGAGGAACCGGGCCGCCCTGGCGGATACCGGCAGTCGGAGCCGTGCGCGGACGGTGGTCTCAGTCAACGGAACTGCCTTCGTGTGGTGGTGCGGTGGTGCGGTTGCCCGGGGCAGGGGGCCGGTGGGGGAAGGGGCGTCAGGTCAGGGCCGCGGCGATGACGACCGCGATCGCCACGTGCGCGGAGGCGCTCACCCAGGTGGCCGGGTGCGGCTCGTCGCTGCTGATCATCTGGGCGACCTTGGCGGGGACGAGGAGGTCGATCAGCACGAACGACAGCGCCATCACGCCCAGGCCGATCAGGCCGTAGACGGCGGTCGAGACCAGACCTGCGCCCAGGCCGATCTCGGACTCGCTGGAGAGGATCGCCGAGGTGACGACGATGGCCGATCCCAGCGTGTTCGCGGACACGAGCAGGACCGCGTTGCGGTTGCGGTTCTCCCAGATCAGCTCGTGCAGCTTGCCGGGAGTGAGGAGGTCGGTGAGCAGGTAGCCCAACACGAGGATGACGATGCCCACTCCGCCGTAGGCGAGGGCTCCGAGAGCGTTGAAGAGGATCTCGTTCATGGTCCTGTTCGCAGGTAGGGGATTTCGGTCGACATGTTCGGAACGTGTGGGGGGAGACTACTTGCCGAAGCCGCCGCCTCCGCCGCGGTAGCTGCTGCCGCTACCGTCGCTGTAGCTGTTACTGCTGCCGCTGCCGCCTCCGGTGCCCCCGCCGAAGAAGAAGAACCCTCCGCCGGAGGACCCCGAGGACCCGTCGCAGTCGTCGTCGTCATAGCCCTCGATCTGGACCACGTCGTCGTCGGGGCAGTAGTTGTTGCTGTTGTTGGAGCAAGCGCTGAGCAGGATCAGGACCAGCAGGATGACGCCGATCACGACGAACACCGTGATGATGACGTTCCTGTTGCCGTTGTTCGCGGGCTCCTCGTATGCCTTCATGGTGCGGTTCTCCCGGAAGTGGGGGGAAGGGTCACGGTCGAGGTGGTCGTCACCAGCTCGCCGCTCTGGGGGTAGGCGTGCCAGGTGCGCCAGTCGAGCGGTCCACCGGGGACCAGGTGCAGCGCGGTGACCGCCAGCGGATCGCCGGGGAAGGCGACGAGCAGGCCGCCGGGGGAGTCGGCCACCTCCCGGTGGATCCCCTCCACCCTGCGGGCCAGCTCGGTTCGGGACAGGGACTCCACGCGCGAGCCGAAACGGTAGCCGCCCAGGTCGGGACGGTCAGCGCTGCCGGGCAGGCCGCCGGGGAGACCGGGCAGGCAGGCCACCGTCTCCACCAACGGTCCGTCGGCCACCAGTGCCCCGGGCGACGGCTCCGGCGTGACGACCACCTGGTGGGAGGCGCCGAGCACCCGCAGCTCGACCCGGGCTCCCGGCACCCGGACGGTGCGGGAGGCCAGGGGGTCGACCAGCGGGTGGTGCAGGGCCCAGACCAGGTCGTCGGCGCTGGTGTCGACGAAGGGGGCGCTGATGCTCGCGCGCACGTTCCGGTCAGCTCCCCGGGTAGATGGTGAAGGTTCCCGGGGCGACCTTGTCCCCCGTGCTGGCCTCCCAGCGTCCGTGGTCGAAGCGCTCGAAGGACAGCAGCCTGCCGTCGTCGGACTCGTAGTCGGCGTAGTCGAGGCCCCCGGAGGCCTTGAGCCCGGTGGTGCCCTCGGAGCGGTAGGAGCCGGTGCCCTTCTCCTGGAGCCGGTAGACGGTGCCCTCCAGCTCGATGCTCTTGCCCTGGGGGATGATGTCCAGGTCGGGGCGGCCGGTCCACAGGGCCAGCTCCACGTCGGGGTCCTCCTCCACCGAGAGCCAGCGCTTGCCGCCCTCGACCTCCAGGAAGTGCTCCGACCAGGTGAAGCCGCCCTCGGACAGACGCAGGGTGCCGCGGATCCAGGTCCGCTCGGTGCCCCAGTCGATCATGTCGCCCGCCTTGATGGCGCGCGGGTCGCCCGCGGTGCTGTTCCCCGTGTCGGCGAAGGGGTCCCGCGGCGGGGCGGGGGGCTCGGGGGCCGATTTCGGTTTCTTGGCGCGCTGCGCGTAGATCAGGATGCCGACCACGACGGCGACGCCGACCAGAATGAGCAGCAACAGGAGTTCGATGGCCAATGTTCCTCGTTTCGCGGTGGGGCATGGGGGGAGCGAGGCCGTGTACGTCCCCTGCCTGCGGTGTTCCCCGGGAGCTGGGCAATCCTACTGACGCTCTGACGCCGCGGGCGAGGGGTGGGTTCCACATGTGACCAGATCAGGACACACGGGACACTCCGCCCGGGAACTTCTCACGGACGGTGATCGTTGAGAACGGGCCCGTGTGCGGGAGCGCGCCGGGGGTGCGCTCCCGGGGCCGCTCCGGGGCGCCGGCGCCCCGGAGCGGCCGGCGCGGGCCGACGTGTCCGGACCCCGGTGCGTAGGGGTTTCAGGCCCGGGGGTCGCCGGTCTCCACCGGGAGGGTGTCGTCGCCTCCCCAGCGGCTCCACGACCCCGGGTACAGGCGGGCGCCGGAGTACCCGGCGTGCTCCAGGGCGAGCAGGTCGTGGCAGGCGGTGACCCCGGACCCGCAGTAGGCGGTGATGGTGTCGGCGGAGTCGGCGCCGAGGGCGGCGAAGCGTTCACGCAGGATTCCCGGGGCGGCCAGGAGGCCGTCATCGCCCAGGTTCCCCGTCCACTCGGCGCTGCGGGCGCCCGGCACGTGCCCCGGCCGGGCGTCGACGGGTGCGGGCCGCTCACCGGTGTAGCGGTCACGGGCCCGGGCGTCGACCAGCAGGTGCGCCGGATCACCCGTCTCGGCGCGGACGGTGTCGGTGTGCACGACGCGGTCGGCGGGCCAGGGCAGCGGGGTGCGGTGCGCCGGCCGGGGAGTGACGTCGCCCTCCTCCAGTTCACCGGTCCACGCCTGGACGCCCCCGTCGAGGAAGGCCGCCGGGGTACCCAGCACGCGCAGCATCCACACCAGGCGGGCGGCCACGGAACCGCCGGCGTCGTCGTAGACCACCACGGAGGAGTCGTCACCGATGCCGAGGCGGCCGAGCGCGTCGGCGAAGTCGGCAGCGGAGGGCAGCGGGTGGCGGCCGCCCTCGGGGCCGGCCGGTGCGGCCAGGTCGGCGTCCAGGTCGGTGAAGACGGCGCCGGGCAGGTGTCCGGCGCGGTGGGCGTCGCGGCCGGAGCGCCCGTCGAGGTACCACCGGGAGTCGACGAGGACGACCTGGTCGCGGTGTTCGCGGAGCCAGTCGGCCGACACGGCCACCGGCAGGGTCAGGAGTTCGGACATGGACACCACCCTAGGCGTTCCGTCCCGGCAGGTGGGAGGGGGTGTGTCCGGTGTCCGTTCCCGGGCGGGCCCGGGGGAGGGCGGTCGCCGGGACGCGGACCGAGGAGGGGCCCGCAGGGCGCTGTTCAGGCGCCGGGGCCCTCGCGGTCCCGGTCCATGCGGTGGACGCGCAGGATCCACCACAGGCCCAGCACCGGCAGCACCAGCGGGATGAACAGGTACCCGGCGCCGAAGTTCGACCACACCGTGTCGTCGGGGAACACCCCCGGCAGGAGCAGGCTGACCGCGCCCACCGCCAGCACACCGACCAGTTCGACGCTGCACGAGACCAGCGCGACCCTGCGCGAGGTCCGTCCGGCCCGGGCCAGGCCGACCGCCGCCACCAGGTAGACCACCCCGGCGAGCAGCGAGAGCCCGTAGGCCAGCGGCGCCTCGTCGAACCTCGTGGCCAGCTGGTAGCCCCCGCGCGCGGTCGCGGCGAGCGCGAACACCCCGTACACGGCGACGAGCAGCCGCCCGGGGCCGGTGCGCAGGGTTCTGTCGCGGGTCGCGGCGGACCCCGACGCGGCGGACCCAGGCGCGGTGGACTCAGACAACGGGGCTCCAGAGCTGTTCGAGGCGGACGAACAGGACGGGCAGGATCAGGCACGCGAAGGCGATCACCGCCGGGCCCCACCTGCTCCGCTCCATGAAGCCCCACACGGCGCACGCGGGCGGCAGCAGCGCGACCGTGGCCAGGTAGGACACGAACATGGCCATCTCCGCGGGCCGCTCGCCGCCGACCAGGGTGACGACGGTGGCGGCCACCTGCCCGAGCACGAGCAGCCACAGGACCGCCATGCCGACCAGGTGCGGGACCACCATGGGCTGGTCGCGGAAGGTCGAGACGAGGCACCACCCGGCCAACGCCAGTGA
Organism: Nocardiopsis deserti; assembly: GCF_008638355.1. Lineage (NCBI taxonomy): Bacteria > Bacillati > Actinomycetota > Actinomycetes > Streptosporangiales > Nocardiopsidaceae > Nocardiopsis > Nocardiopsis deserti. Next base: position 568,332 of record NZ_ML703347.1, read on the forward strand.
CACCATCTGAATCGTCATGGTCAGCCAGTCGACCACGCCGCCTCCGCTCGTCGTCCCCATGCCATGTCAGCGGGCTTCTACGACACAGCGTAGTACGTCAGGGTCACCGCATGGCACCGTCCCCCGCTGGCTGCCCCGCCCGTGCCCCGGCCGCCAGCGGGCACGTCCGGTTCCGGACAGCTCCGACATGGGGCTTACGAAACGGCGGCGCACCCGCGTCGGATATGGTCCTCGAAGCCGCATGTGTTCCAGCCGGTACACGGCTCAGGCCCGCGGCACATTCCCTCAGGCATCGTGTACGAGACCGGAGCACCCCTTGTCCTATCCCCAGTACCCTTCCGGCCCCCAGCAGCCGCCCCACGGCGACGGCACCGGCGGCTACCAGTCCTACGGCGGGCAGCAGCCCGGCTACGGCGCTCCCGGCGGAGGCCAGCCCGGCTACGGTGACCCGTCCGGCGGTCAGCCGCCCTACGGAGGCCCGGGCGGACCGCCTCCCGGCCAGCCCCCCTACGGCGGGATGCCCCCCGGCCCTCCCGGGGACCCCTACGGCCCGCCGCCCGGCGCCCAGCCCCCGAAGAAGGGCATGTCCACCGGCGCCAAGGTCGGCCTCGGCATCGGCGGCGGCTGCCTGGGCCTGGTGGTCCTCGTGGTCGTCGTCATCGTGATCATCGCCTCGATGGCGGGCGGTGACGACAGCGCGTCGACCTCCACGTCCTCGGCCCCCACCCAGCAGGAGAGCACGCAGGAGCCGGAGGGCGGCGCGGCCGAGGAGCCCGCCAACGAGCAGGGCGTCAGCCTGACGGCCACCGCCGCGGGCACCGCCGGTGACACCCTCGACGACACCGTCTACACGGTGCTCGACGTCGAGCTCACCAACAACGGCGACGAGCCGCTCGACATCAACCCGCTGTACTTCACGACGGTGCTCTCCGACGGAACCGAGCGCACCGACTGGGCCGACGCGATCTTCGCCGACATCCAGCACATCGAGGTCGGCACCCTCGCGCCCGGCTCCTCCGTCTCGGGGCAGATCGCCGTGGTCGGCGAGGTCGTGGTGACCGAGGTCCGCTACGACCCGAGTTTCGGCATGGAGGACCCGATCGTCACGACGGTCCAGTAGTCCACGCACGCACCACGAAGCCCCGGCCGCGCACCCCGCGGCCGGGGCTTCGCGCTGTGTCCGGTGGTGTTCGCCGCTGTCGGGCGGTGCACCGCTGTGTCCGAGGGCGTCCGGTGGAGTGTTCGGGTACGGCATCGGAACGGCCAGGTGCGGCGGAAGCCACTTTTCACCGCAGAAGGGGTCCTTTCCGCGGCTCGCTCGGATATCGTCGGCGCACGCGCGCGCCCCCGCCCGCGCGCGTCCGTCCAGCGCGGTTCCCGCTCCACCGCTCCCTGCGCATCCCCCGGAGCCTCGCCATGTCCCTGCCCCCGCCCCCGCGGCCCCCTGCCACCAGCGTGTCCACCGGTGGCAAGATCGGCCTCGGATGCCTGGGGTGCTTCGGCGCCCTGATCCTCACCGCGGTCATCGGCTCCTGCGCCAGCGCACTGGCCGGAGGCGGCTCCGACCAGGCGGGGCAGCCGCCCCCGGCCGCGACGGTGACCGCGACCGTGTCCGAGACGGTGGAGCCGACCGCCACCGAGACCGAGGAGGTCGAGGTGACGGTCACCGCCACGGAGACCGTCACGGAGACGGTGACCGAACGCCCGGACGACGGCGGCAGCGGCAGCGGCGGGGGCGGCGGAGGCGACACCGGCGGCGGCGCCCCGGCCTACTACGAGAACTGCGACGCGGCGCGCGCCGCGGGCGCGGCGCCCGTACGCCGCGGCGACCCGGGCTACGGCTCCCACCTGGACCGCGACGGCGACGGCGTCGCCTGCGAATGACAGGAGTTCGGCCCGGGACCGGTGCTGGGGGTGGCGTCGGACCGGGTCGGAGCGCGGAGCGCCCCGACCCGTCGGTGCTCTCCCTACGCCGGGGACGCCTCCTCCGCGGGGGCCTCCGCCTCCGTGGCGCCCTCCGCCAGTGCGCGCTTGATGACGGCGGCCTCCACCTGGTCGACGGCGTGGGCGGTCATCTTGTCGCCGTACCCGGGCAGGGCGCGGCTGCCGACGTACTCGCGGGTCAGCCGCACGGCCTCGGCGGTGGCCTCCCCGTAGTGGCCGTCGACCCCGCCCGCGCCCAGGGCGTCGCCGAAGCCCGCCCGGGTGACCTTGAGCTGGAGGAGCTTGACCGCGTCCCCCGTACTGCCGATCGCGAGTCCGAGCATGTCGTGTACCTCCGTGATCTCCCCGGGGGGCTTTTCGAACGTGCCGTCCCGGACGAGGGCGTAGGCCTTGCCGCCCGGGCACGAGGTGGAGACGAAGTCGCGGTGCCCGAGCACCGTTCCGGAGATCGAGGTGTCCGGTTCCATCAGCCACTGGCGGAGCGCGCGCACCGCGTTGATCTGCTCCGGGGTGATGGTGTCGTCGGGGCCGGTGGCCAGGGTCACCGAGTAGTGGGAGGTGTTGCCGCCCGGCTGCGCGGCCTGGGTCTTGTACAGCCCCCGGCCCTCGATGACGTAGCCGTGCGCACAGCACATAAACGAATATCCGATGCAAGTCCAGCCCCGGGAAGGCCCGGTGTGGAATGACCGGGTCCGCTCCCAGTAGTCGATGCATTCGCTGTGCGGCTTGCTGTTCAGGTTCTGGTTCGCCGAGTCGTAATGGATGACGAGGCCGGACCTGGGATTCGCGCGTTCTGCCTGGCAGGCGGGCCATCCGAGGTCTGAGCGTGAGAGGTACTTATCGGGCTTGGGCAATGTGGTTCCCGTTTGTCATGGTCGTTTCAGTTGTGGTGGTTTCGGTAGGCTCCATTTTCAGGGGGAATTGGGGGCAGTTTTCCGTTTTCTGATCCGGTCGATGAAGTCGAGTGGCATGGAATCGTACTTCGAGAGGTTGCAGTCGGCGCAGGCCTGGACCAGGTTCCACCAGTGGTCCGTGCCTCCTAGGTTGATCGGTACGTAGTGATCGACGTGGAAGCGTTCGGAGTCCGTCGTGCCACAGTAGAAGCAGGGGTCTTCCGATATGACCGCGCGGTAGAGTCGGGACAGGCGTATTTCTTCGGAGTTCATCTTCACCCTGGAACGCTTGCGCCTCACCCGCTCGGCCTGCCTCGTGGCCTTGTAGAAAGGGTCCGAGGCGTATCTCTCCCTTCTCCTCTCCCGTATGGCCTCGGAGAGTTGCAGACGCGACATCCGTTTGATCTCGGCTGACCTCTCCGGGTTCTTGAGGGCCCAGGACCTTGCCGCCTCGTCTCTCTTCTTCTTGTGCTTCTGGTAGTCGGCGGCCTTGAGTCGCGCCACGTGCTCGGGGTTTTCTGATCTCCTTTTTTGTGGTAGGCGCGAACGCATTCCTTGCATCGGGACACGCGTCCGTCGGAGTTTCTCTTGTTTCGGTGGTACTGTCCGAGTTCCTTCATCTGCCCGCAGCCCTCGCACTCCTTGGATTCGCCGTCCGGGGAGCGCCTGAGTCTGGTGCCCCTGCTTCGCAGGGCTGCCGGGGGATGTGGGTGTTCAGCGGTGCAGGACCTGCCCTGGTCGCGGTGACCGGCTTCCGTCGGCCTCTGGTGAAAGCCCTCGGGATGGTGCGCCGCTCCGCAGTCGGTACAGGTTCTGAGGTTCGGTAGCTCGTGATCCGGTGTGCCAAAGGAGGGCTCGGACCGAGAGACGTATTTGCTCGGTCGAGACATGCCCCCCATTCTGTCAAGTCGACACTCCGAAGGGTAGAGGGGTGATCACTTTGCGTAGAAAATTCCTTGTTGTCGGCCACCCGGTGTGGCGGAGTCCCCGTATCCGGAGCCCTCTGCGGCACGATGGTGGCCGACCCGAACCTGGGAGGTAACCCGTGCGCTCCGCACACACCGCCGACACCGTCCGCGAGGCCGAGCGCGCGCTCATGGCCCGCCTCCCCGAGGGGGCCCTCATGCGCAGGGCGGCGGCCGGGCTCGCCGCCGAGTGCGCGCGGCTCCTGCCCCGCGTGTACGGGGCGAGGGTCGTCCTCATGGTCGGCGGCGGGGACAACGGTGGTGACGCGCTGTACGCGGGCGCCGCGCTGGCCGCCCGAGGCGCGGCCGTGCGCGCCCTGGTCGCCGGGCGGCGCGTCCACGAGGGCGGGATCGCCGCCCTGCGGTCGGCGGGTGGTCGGGTCCGCTGGTTCACCGACGCCCTGGCCGACGAGAGCGACCTGTTCGACGCCGACCTCGTCGTGGACGGGCTCGTGGGCATCGGCGGCAGCGGGGGCCTGCGCAGGCCGCACTCCACCCTGGCCCTGCTCGCCGCCAACGCGCCCGCCCCCGTGGTCGCCGTGGACCTGCCCAGCGGGGTGGACGCCGACACCGGCGAGGTGGCCGGGCACGCCGTCCGCGCCGACGTCACGGTCACCTTCGGCACCCACAAGCCGGGCCTGTTCGTCGATCCGGGCGCCGAACGCGCGGGCCGGGTCCACCTCGTGGACATCGGGCTGTCCCCGGAGCTGCCCGGTCCCGGCCTGGTCCGTCCACAGGCTGTGGACATCGCCTCGCTCCTGCCGGTCGCGGGGGCGGAGTCGGACAAGTACCGGCGGGGCGTCCTCGCCGTCCGCGCGGGCTCCGACCGCTACCGGGGCGCCGCGGTCCTGTGCGTGGGCGGAGCGCTGCGCACCGGGGTCGGCATGGTGCGCTACGGGGGCGGCCCGGACGTGGTCGACCAGGTGCTCGCCCGCTGGCCGGAGACCGTCGCCAGCCTCCTCGACCCGCAGAACAGTACCGACCTGTCGCCCGGACGGGTGTCCGCCCTCGTCGTCGGCTCCGGCAGGGGGACGCACCCGGCCAACGCCGACGAGCTCCGCGCGGTCCTGGACAGCGACGTCCCGGTGCTGGTGGACGCGGACGGGCTCACCCTGCTCACCGGGGACTGGGGCGAACCGCTGTGCGAGCTGCTCCGGGAGCGGGAGGCGCACACGCTGCTGACGCCGCACGCCGGGGAGCTGGCCCGGATGCTGGGCGCCGAGCGGGAGGACGTCGAGGCGCGCCGTCTGGAGCACGCGGTCCGTGCCCGCGACCGCTTCGGGTGCACGGTCCTGCTCAAGGGCTCGACCACGGTGATCGCGCACCCGGGCGCTCCGGTGGTCGTCAACCCGACCGGAACGCCGCTGCTGGCCACGGCGGGGACCGGAGACGTGCTGTCGGGGGCGGTCGGCGCGCTCCTGGCCGCCGGACTGCCCGCCAGGGAGGCGGCGATGTGCGGCGCCTACCTGCACGGACGCGCCGCCTCGCTGGCCCGGGACGGCGCACCGATCAGCGCGTCCGACCTGCTGGAGGCGCTGCCGCTCGCGGTCGCGGAGGTCCGCCGGGCGGTCTGAGGCGGAGCCGGGGCCTGAGGCGGAGCCGGGGTGGGATCGGGACAGAGCCGGGACGGGACCGGGGTGGGATCGGGTGGGCTGCCCGCCGGAGGGGCGCCGTCCCGGGGCGTGACGCGGTCGCGCCCTCACGGGTCCGCTCCGGAGCGGCTTCCGTGCGGGGCGGGGGCCGGAGGGTGCGGGCTCAAGCCCGACCCGTCCGCCGTTCGCGTGCGGGGCGGGGAGGAGTGGTGTCGGACCGCCGTGGGATGCTGGGGCTCCCTCCCCCGGACAGACGGGCATCCCCCATGTTCCCCGCCTCCGCGCCCCCGGCCGGTGTCGTGTGATCGCCGCAGCGGTCCTCCTCACGCTGCTCCTCGCCGGAACCCCGGTCGCGCTGTACGCGGAGACGCGCCGCATCGCCGCCCACCGCCGATGGGCCCTGGGAACGCCGCTGGTCGGCCGTGCGCGGCTGTGGCGCGATGCGCTCCGGGCCGCACGGCTTCCCCGTTCGTGCGCCCGGATCTGGTGGGGGTTCTTCGCCGTGATCTGCGTCGTTTGGTACGCCCGTGGGGGTGCGCCCGCCCTCGGAGCCGCGGGGTTCGTCTTCGGGGGTGTGATCGGTTCTCCAGGACACCCGTCCCACGACCCCCTGCTTCGGCTCCGGGCAGGACGGGAGGCTGACGACAGGCCCGATCCTTCGGCTGCGCCGCCGGTCACCCTGTACCGCCGCCGGAGCCGGATCCTGGGTGTCGCCACGGTGCTCGCGATGGCCGTGTGGTCCGCGTTTCTCATGATCAGCTCGGAGGACGGGGACTGGTACACGATGGCGACCCCGCTTATGCCGGTCCTCGGTCTGGTGGTCTGGCAGCGGGCCGTCTATCCGGAGATCCGCATGGCCGGGACGCGCCTGCTCCTGAAGCGGTATGCCGTGTGGGTCTCGATTCCCGTGGAGTGGGTTGCGCGGGTCGACGCCGGGAACGGGGTCGCCGTCCACTTCCTCGACGGAAAGGCGTTCTGTTCGAGGGCCTGGGGGAGCACTCCGGCCCGGGACGAGGAGGCGGCCCAGCGGATCACCCGGTTCGCCCGGGAGGCGAGTGACGGGGTGCTCCCGTCCGCTGACCGTGCTCTGGTCTGGAGCCGGGACCTCGTCACGGGTCCGTTCGCCGTGTGGCTCGGACTCGTGCTCGCCTGGCTCCCCAATCCCATCTGACCCGCCCCAGTGCTCGGGCGGGCCAGGTGCTGGTGAGTCCCGGGGGAGCCCGGTGCGCGGGCGCGCTGTGGCTGGCTTTCGCCCTCCACGTCACCGAGTCCCTGGTGCCCTGACCCCGCTCCCCGCCGCCCGGGTGCTCAGCGCGCGCGGGCGGCGTCGATGCCGAGCCGCACGATGTCGGTGATGAAGTAGTCGCCCGGGTCGCGGTCGTCGCGCAGCCGGTGCACCAGGGAGTCGTCCACCCACAGGAACTCGGTGTGCTTGCCCGGCTCCAGACGGGGCGCGTCCAGGTCGCCCTCCACCCGCACCAGGTAGTCCACCTCGTGCCGGGTCACGCCGTCCCCGGGGTCCCAGTCCAGCCGGAACAGCTCAGCCAGCACCTCGGTCAGCCGCCAGCCGGTCTCCTCCTCGACCTCGCGCGCCAGCCCCTCCAGCATGCTCTCGCCCTGCTCGACGTGCCCGCCCACGATGTCCCAGCAGTGCGGGAACACCTTGCGCGTGGGGGACCGGCGCTGCGCGAAGACCCTTCCCCGCTCGTCGGCGATCACCGCGGCCGCCACGTGGGTCCGGCCGTCGGCTGTGTCGGGGAACTCGATTCCCGGGGCCACCGCGATACCTGTGCTCATGCGTCCTCGTCCTCCTCGTCCTCCTCGTCCGCGGGCAAGCCTACGTCCCGGCCCCGGCGGGGCAGGCGCAGCGTCAGGAGCCTGGCCCGGGGGGCCAGTCCCCGGGCCAGGTCGAACACCGCCTCGGTGCGCGAGTGGTCCTCGTCGAGCACCGAGAACAGGTTCACCCCCAGGTAGAACGTGATCGCCCCGTAGGCCACCTCGCGGGCGGGCAGCAGTTTCCCGAGGGCGGATCCGCCCAGGACCCGGTTCCACTCCTGCTCGATGAAGGCGATCCACGGCTCCGCGCGGTCCCGGATCTGCGTGCGCAGCTCCGGTTTGGTGACGGCGGCGGCCACCAGCTCGGAGAACTCGGTGACGTAGCCGCGCTCCAGGTCGGTCCGGTAGATGCGCATCGCCGCCTCCACCAGCTCCTCCAGGGTGTTCGCCCGTGCCGTGATCTTCCGGTACATCGCCATGCGCTCGGCGCTGGAGCGGTCCAGCGCCGCCAGCAGCAGCTGGTCGACACCGCCGAAGTGGTAGAAGACCAGCGCCGAGTTGGCCTCCGCGCGCGCGGCGATGGCGCGCGCTGACGCCCCGGCGTAGCCCTCCTCGCGCACGGTCTCGCTGGCGGCCACCAGGAGCCGTTCCCTGGTCTCCTCGCTCGTGCGCCGTCCTCCGCCGCCCTTGGCCATGGCCCTCCTTGCTCTCGGGAAGGTTTTCAGCATACGGTTTAATCGAGTGATTAAACCAAGCGATTTAATCGCATGCTGAAGGAGTTCCCCCGTGCCTCGAAGCGACTCCCCCCTGCCGTCCAGGGCGCGCCTGCTGCTCGCCGCCCTGGTCCTGGCCGCCTTCGCCGCCCTGCTGGCACTCCGGATCCACCACTGGGGCCGCCTGGACCAGACCGCCCTGTTCTACGTCGGCCTGCCCGCGACGATCGCCCTGCTCGTGGTGCTCACCGTGAAGGCCCGCAGCGCCATGGGCGTCACCATGGCCGCCACCACCCTCTGTCTGGCCCTGGCCGGCCCCCTGCTCGGTGAGGGCATGGTCTGCCTGCTCATCGCCGCGCCGCTGGTCTACGGGGTCGTCGCCGTGGTCACCTGGACGGCCGGGGCGCTCGTCGCCTGGCGGGACCGCTCCCGGCACGCCCTGTTCGCGGTGCCGCTGCTGTTCGTGCTCGCGCTGGAGGGCGTCGCCGGAACCTCCCTGCTGCCACGGGAGGACCGCGGCGAGGGCCACACCCTGGTCCCCGCCGCCGTGCACGACGTCGCCGCCGCCCTGGCCGCACCGCCCTCCTACGCCGCTCCGGACGCGCTCTTCCTGCGGGCGGTGCCCTTCCCCGAGCCCGTCTCGGCCTCCGGTGAGGGCCTGGAGGTCGGTGACACCCGGCTCGTCCGCTTCACCCCGCGCCGCACGCTGGAGCTCGGCGCCGAGCCCACGCCGCGCCACATGGAGCTCCGGATCACCGAGAGCGAGGTCCGTGAGGACGGCGGGCGCGTGGTGTTCGAGGTGGTCGAGGACACCGCCTTCGCGAACTGGATGGACATGCGCGCTGCCGAGGCGGTGTGGCACGCCGAGGGGGGCGGAACCCGCCTGGCCTGGTCGGTCGACTACGAGCGCACCTACGAGCCCTCCTGGTACTTCGGGCCGATCCAGTCCTACACGACCGACCTGGCCGCCGAGTACCTCGCCGCCACCTTCGGCGCCGCCGCCCTGGAGGGCTCCCGATGACCCCGGAACTGCCCGCGGTGCTGGTCCGCGGCGTCGGCCTGTTCGCTCCGCTGTTCCTGCTGGCCGGACTGTGCCTGTGGCGCGCGCCCCGTCCGCGCGAGGTCGCGGCGATGCTGGTGGCCGGGGCGTGGGCCCTGCTCACGCTCGTCCCGCTCAACCTGTACGCGCTGCGCGCGGGCTGGTGGTCCTTCCACGCCGAGGGCGCGGTGTGGCTCGGCATGCCCGTGGACCTGCTGCTGGCCTGGGCGGTGCTGTGGGGCGCGCTGCCCGCGCTGCTGCTGCGCCTGCTGCCGGTCCCGCTGCTCAGCGGCCTGCTCGTGTGGGTGGACGTCATCATCATGCCGCTCGCCGAACCCGTCGTGGTGCTGGGCCCCCTCTGGCTGCTCGGCGAGTTCGTCGGCTCGACGCTGTGCCTGATCCCCGCGCTGATGCTGGCCTACTGGACGCGCACCGGCCAGCTGGTGCACGCCCGGATGTGGGCGCAGGCGCTCCTGGCGTTCGGGGCCGTGGTGGTCCTGCCGCTGGCCGCGCTGGACGCCCTGCCCGGCGACCCGGGTGCGGCCTTCACCGCCGCTCAGATCCTGGCGCCGGTGTGCCTGCCGGGACTGGCGGCGGCCCGCGAGTTCGCGCGGGTGGGCGGCGGCACCCCGCTGCCCTTCGACCCGCCGTCGCGGCTGGTCACCAGCGGCCCCTACGCCTACCTGCGCAACCCGATGCAGACCACCGTCGCCGGGGTGTACCTGGTCCTGGCCCCGGTGACCGGTGACCCGTGGCTGCTGCTCGGCGCACTCGCCGCCTTCGCCTACGGCTCGGGGTTCGCCGCCTGGCACGAGGGGGGCCAGCTGCGGGCGGCGTTCGGGAGGGACTGGGAGGCCTACCGGGCGGGCGTGCGCGCCTGGTTGCCCCGGTGGCGCCCGTGGCCCGGGCGCGCGCCGGGCACGCTGTACGTGGCCGCGGACTGCGCCATGTGCCGGGGCCTGGGCGGTTGGCTGGCCGCCCGCGCGCCGGTGGCGCTGGAGCGGCGACCGGCGGCGGAACACCCCGAGGTGCTGTACCGCCTCACCTACGAGAACCCCGAGGGCCTGCGCTGGAGCGGGGTGTCGGCGCTGGCCCGGGCGCTGGAGCACCTGAACCTGGGGTGGGCGCTCGCGGGCTGGGCGCTCGACCTGCCGGGGGCGCGGCACTTCGCGCAGCTGTGCGCGGACGCCTTCGGGGCCGGTCCGAGGCCCTCGCGCGAACCCCTCGGCGGGCGGGAGAGCGGGGAGGAGGCGAGTGTTTCCCGTGGTGGGGAGGAGGTGAGCGCTTCCCGTGGTGGGAGGAAGGCGAGCGCTTCCCGTGGCCGGGAGGAGGCGAGCGCTTCCCATGGTGAGGAGGAGGTGAGCGCTTTTCGTGGCCGGGAGGAGACGGATGCTTCCCGTGGTGGGGAGGCGCCAGGTCGCGGAACGCGGGTGTGAGGTGCGCGCGGCCTCCGGTCGGCGGTCCCGCCGCTGACCTACGCCGGGCTCCGCGGGCCCCACGGCGCCCTCCCCCGGGCGGACGGCCCACCGTTATGCTCGGTCGGGCCGATCCGTCCGGAAGGCGGCGGAAGCGGCCCCGTCGTCTCCGCCCCCGAGTGAGCCCCCAGGCACGAGGTGACCCATGGAAGAACAGGCCATGCTCGCGCGTGACCTCGTGCTGCGCGTCTGCGCCGGAGCGACCGAGTTCGACCCCCACTGGATCCGGGCCGACGGCAAGGTCACCACCCCCTTCCTGGTCCCCCGGGACCGCAACCTCATCCGCGCGGTCGTCTCCGCGGGCCGCGCCATGGGCGTGGACCGGCTCCTGGTGTGCCGGACCCGGCCCGAGTTCTCCTACGACCCCGTCACCGAGGTCCCCCTCGACACCGACACCCTCATCGACCTCATCCGCGGCTGGGGGCCCGCACCCACCGACTTCCTGGTCTGCGTCGAGGACTTCTCCGCCGCCGTCCTGGTCACCGCGGACGAACTCACCGTCGCGGCCGGTCCCGCCGACTTCGTCCGCGAACTCGTCGGCGCCGACATCCCCCAGGCCCGCAGCCACTTCGCCGCGCGCGCCCGCCGGGAGGGCGGCCCGGTCCTCACCCGCGCCGCCCAGCTCTACCACTGCGCCGAGACGGGCGCGCGCCACGTCCGCGGCACGCGCGGGCCCGGTCCGGACACGGCCGAACTCCTGGCCCGCAGCGCTGAGCGCGCACGGCGGCGCTCACCGCGGGCGGTCCGCTCCCTGCGGGCCCTGCGCGGGGCCTGGGGGTGGCTCATGGTGGCGGCGCTGCTCGTGGCGCCCCTGGCCGTCCCCGCTCTGGGCGCCGTGTTCCCGGCGCTGGTCGCCGCCTTCGTCCTGCTGTTCCAGCTGGCCCTGCTGGCCCGCTCCCGCACGGTCTCCTTCGCCTCGCTGCTGCGGGCGGCCGCGTTCGGCGCGCTGCTGCTGTGGCCCCTGGCACTGGCCGAGTCCGCCGTCGTCGGGCTGCTGGGCGGCGACCCCTACGGCGTCCTCGGCTACACCTACGTCGCCGTGACCGTGGAGGAGGTCGGCAAACTCCTCCCACTGCTGTTCCTGGCTCTGGCGGCCCGCCGACGGCTGCGCCGCCTGGCCGCCGTGGACTTCCTGCTGCTGGCCGTGGCCTCCGGAGCCGGGTTCCAGCTGGCCGAGCGCCTGCTCACGCAGGTGGCCCTCGGAGGGGTGGGACCGTCCGCCGACACCGGGTTGTTCCTGCCCGGCGGCAGTACCGTCACCGATCCCGCGGGCACCGTGCTCGCGGTCTTCTCCGGACACGCCGTCACCACCGGCCTGGTCGGCGCCGCGCTCGGTCTGGCGGTCGTCGGCCGCCGCTACGGGGCCTGGCTGTGGCTGCTGCCGCCGGTCGCGCTGACCCTGGCGTTCCTGGAGCACCTGAACCTGAACGCGCGACTGGCCAACGCCCAGCTGCACCCGGCCTCCGACCTCGTGCACGGCCTCCTCGGCGGCGGGGTGCTCACTCCGTGGCTGCTGGTGCTGCTGTTGCTGTGCGCGGTGGCCATGGACTACCGGATGATCGCGACCGCGGCCGAGTCCACGCCGCCGCTGCCCGGGCAGCCGCCGCTGGCCCGCCTGCGCCGCCGGGCGCGGGGGCGTTCGGTGGCCATGCGGGTCCGCGTGCCCGCCGACATCGCGCCGCTGTTCCGCCGGACGGCGCTGTCCTGGGTGGACCTGCCGATCACCCTGGCCACCACGGTGTCCACCATCGCCCACGAGCTGGCCGTCGCGGCCATCGCGGCGCGGCGCGGCCCCTCGGTGCTCTGCGACACCTGGCGGTTCCTGCGCTGGCGGCGGGCGAACGCCATGGGCGAGGCCCGGTCGGCGGGGCGGCCCTGGCGCCACTATCCCGCACAGGAGGAACTGACCCGGCAGGCGCGCGAACTGGCGCTGCGGCTGGGGCTTGCGGCTACCGGAGGGGTCACCGGGGCGATGGCGGCGATGGGCGCGGCGGCGGCGGCGGTGTTCGCCGCCGTCACCGCTCCTGACCCGAACGCGACCGGTGCGCCCGCCTACGCGTTCGTGGCCCTCGACCGGATCCAGGGGTGGCTGGGCGACCTGGCCGGTGCCGACGTGCTCTGGGCGGCCGTGGTGCTGGTCGCGGTGCTCACGCTGCTGCTGTCCGGGAACGGGGTGCCGCACGCGCACCCGCGGATGCGCGAGTTCCTGCGCGCGCCGACCGCGAACACCGGGGCGATCCTCGGCATGCTCGCGCCCGGCCAGGTGGGGTACGCGCTCCTGGGCTGGGCGGGGCTGCTGCTGCCCGGACGGGTGAACCGGTTCCTGGTTCGTTGAGTTGGTGAGTTGGTGAGTTGGTGGGTTGGTGAGTTGGTGGGTTGGTGGGTTGGTGGGTTGGTGGGTCGTGGGACCGCTGGAAGTTCCCCGCTCAACCCCTGGGACGAAGCGCGACTGGAGACCGAACCCCACAACCCCATTGACTTGCTGACGCAGGGAGGTTCTACGCCGACCCCGCTGGGTCCAGTGTCAGCCCGGGTTCTGCGGGTGTGTGGTTGCTGGGCCCGGTCCGTTCTACGCCGACCGCGCTGTCTCCAGCGTCAGCCCGGGCTCTACGGGTGCGTGGTTGCTGACGCAGCGACGCTCTACAACGTGCGGGTCCCCTACGACGCGCGGTCACGTGCGGGGCTTGGTGGCTGATGTTGGTCTGAACCGTGTACCCCCCGCCCCCGGATGGCTGAGGGGTCACTCCCGGTGGGCGTTCCTCCTGGTGTTCTTCCGAACGCCTTCGTGACGCCCACCAGACCCCTGGAGTGACCGGAGTCAAGGGATCTCCTTCGCCAAGTTCGCTAGGCGAACTTGCCCTCAGTCGGTCCCCGCCCCCAGCACTGACTGTTGGAGCCAGTGCCCACCACGACCGCCCACCCCCCAGGGGCGGGCGGGGAACCCGCACGCTCTACGGGTGCCTGGTTGGGGTCGTCTGGAAAGGAACAACCCCCTGCGGCGCACCATCGCTGTCAGCTCTACGGGTACCCGGTTGGGCTTTGCGGAGGGCTTGACCCCCCCTGCGGCGCACCGCCAGCCCGGGCTCTACGGGTGCCTGGTTGGGGTCGTCTGAAGGGTCACCCCCTGCGGCTGTGCGCTCTACGGGGTGTCGGGGCGGCTCGTGGTGACGCCTTTCGGCGGCTCGAAGGCGCGCACGGGCGGTACCTGTCCGGTGAACGGTTCGACGCGTACGCGCACCAACTGACCCGTGCACCCCTGGCTCAACGAGGACGTTCCCACGTCCTCTGTCAGTGCGTTCGGGTTCCCGTGCGCGCACGTCACACCCTCCACGGAGGGGTCGTACCAGGCCCCCGTGGACAGCTGTACGACCCCCGGCCGCAGCGCGTCGCTCACCACCACGCCCGCCAGGCACGAGCCCGTGGCACTGGACACCCGCACCACGTCCCCGTCGGACACACCGCACGCCCGCGCCTCCTCCGGGCGCATCCGCAGCGGTGCCCTCCCGCGGACCTTCTGCGACATGCTGTGCGCGCCCATGTCCTGCTGGCTGTGCAGCCTGCCGCTCGGCTGGTTCGCGATCAGCACCAGGGGGAACTCCCCGGTCCCGGTCACCACCGGCCCCGCCAGCCACACCGGGTGTCCCGGGCAGTCCTCGTACCCGAACGACGCGATCGTCTCCGAGAACAGCTCGATCCGCCCGCTCGGCGTGCGCAGGGCCTGGCCTTCCGGATCGGCGCGAAACTCCCCCAGCAGAGCCTCGTCCTCCACCCGGCCGGGCATCTCCACCCGCCCGCGCCTCCAGAACTCCTCGAACTCCGGCACCTCCAGGCCCCGCCGTGCCACCAGTGACCGCCAGCGCCCGTACACCACCCGCATCCACTCGCCGCTCGTGCGCCCCTCGGTGAACTCCTCGCGTACCCCCAGCCTCTCGGCCAGGTCGGCGTAGGTGTCGTACTCGTCCCGCGCCTGCCCGTGCGGCGCCACCGCGCGCGGCATCGCCCGCACGCTCAGGTCGCCCTGGCTGGCGGCCATGTCGTCGCGCTCCAGCACCGTCGTGGCCGGGAGCACGATGTCGGCGTGCCGCGCCGTCGCCGTCCAGTGCGTCTCGTTCACCACCACCGTCTCCGGCCGCCCGAACGCCTCGGTCAACCGCCTCAGGTCCTGGTGGTGGTGGAAGGGGTTGCCCCCGGCCCAGTACACCAGCCGGATGTCCGGGTAACGTCGCTCCTCGCCGTCGTGGTCGTAGCGCCCGCCCGGCTCCAGCAGCATGTCGGCCACCCGCGCCACCGGGATGAACGAGTCCACCGCGTTGTTGCCCTGCGGCATCCTCGGCAGCCCCAGCGGCGTCGAACCGCCCCCGTAGTTGCCCATGGATCCGTATCCGGAGGCGAAACCGCCACCCGGCAGCCCCACCTGACCCAGGCAGCACGCCAGCGCCAGCCCGGCCCACAACGGCTGCTCGCCGTACCGCGCCCGCTGCACCGACCACCCCACGTTGACCAGCGTGCGCCGCGCCGCCATCCGCCGCGCCAGCGACCGCAGCTCGTCGGCCGCGACCCCGCTGATCCGCTCGGCCCACTCCGGCGTCCGCGCGGTCCCGTCCGGGCCGCCCAGCACGTACGCGCGCAGCACGTCCGCGCCCACGGTGTAGCGGTCCAGGAAGGCGGTGTCGGCCAGGCCCTCGGTGAACAGCACGTGCATCAGCGCCAGCATCACCGCCGTGTCGGTCCCCGGGTTGAGCGAGACCCACTCGGCCCCGACGTCCTCGGAGGTGTCGTCCATCAGCGGCGACACCGACACGAACTCCACCCCGGCCCCGGACGCGTCGCGCATCGCCGGACCGGCGGTCTGGGCGGCGCGCCCGCCCGAGGAGGTCCACGTGTTGGACACCCGCAGCCCGCCGAAACTCACCAGCAGTTCGGTGTGCTCGCGGATCCGCGTCCACGACGGGGCCCGGTGCAGCAGCCGGTTCGCCGCCGGGACACCGATGATTCGCGGGAAGAGCACCTCCACCGCGCCGTGGCTGTAGGTGGTGCGCGAGCGCGTGTACCCGCCGATCGTGTTGAGGAACCGGTGCAGCTGGCTCTGCGCGTGGTGGATCCGACCCGCGCTGCCCCAGCCGTAGGAACCGCCGTAGATCGCCGCGTTCCCGTACGCGCCGCGCACCCGGTCCAGCTCACCGGCGAGCAGGTCCAGCGCCGTGGACCACTCCACCTCGACGTAGGCGTCGTCCGGGTCGCCCCGGAGCGGGTCCGGGCCGGGGCCGTTCTCCAGCCAGCGCCGCCGCACCGTCGGACGCGCCACCCGTGAGGCGTGGTGCTGGGCGGCGGGGGTGTTGGCGATCACCGGGGACGGCGCCGGGTCGTCCGGGTCCGGGAGGGCCTCGACCACCCGGCCGTCCTCGACGACCACCCGGTAACTGCCCCAGTGGGCGCTGGTCGGATACGACGACGTGCCGGACATGCTCGTTTCCTCCCTGGAATTCCCCTGGGTCCCACCGGGGACCCGGAACTCACTCTATGCACCTCACAGTGCGATGATGGGCGGCGCGGTCACGCCCGGAGGGGGCGGCTGACCCGGACCGACGACCGGATCGCACAGGCCGCACGGCCGGTGCCGACCGCGCACGCGGACGAGTGGAGCAGGGGGACGAACGGCGATGGGCGAACTCAGGTCGCGGCGGTCGGTACTCGCGGTTCCGGGGTCCAACCCCCGGTTCGTGGACAAGGCGCGGGGACTGGACGTGGACGCCTTCTTCCTCGACCTGGAGGACGCGGTCGCGCCCCTGGAGAAGGACTCCGCCCGCCACACCGTCGTCCGGGCGCTCAACGACGGCGGCTGGGACGGCAAGGTGCGTTCCGTCCGCGTGAACGACGTCACCACCGAGTGGGCCTACCGCGACGTCATCACCGTCGTCGAGGGGGCCGGGGCCGCGCTCGACGCCCTGGTCCTGCCCAAGGTCACCGCGGCCCGCGACGTCCAGTGGCTCGACACCCTCCTCACCCAGATCGAGCGCGCCGTCGGCCTGGAGGTCGGCCGGATCGGTATCGAGGCGCAGATCGAGGACGCCCGCGGCCTGGTCGCCGTGGACGAGATCGCCGCCGCCTCGCCCCGCCTGGAGAGCCTCGTCTACGGACCCGCCGACTTCATGGCCTCCATCAACATGAGGAGCCTGGTCGTCGGCGAGCAGCCGCCCGGCTACGACACCGGCGACGCCTACCACTACGTGCTCATGCGCATCCTCATGGCCGCCCGCGCCCACGGGCTCCAGGCCGTCGACGGCCCCTACCTCCAGGTCCGGGACGTGGACGCGTTCCGCCGCTCCGCCGGACGCACGGCCGCCCTCGGCTTCGACGGCAAGTGGGTCCTGCACCCGCTCCAGGTGGAGGCCGCCAACGAGGTGTTCGCGCCCTCCCAGGAGGACTACGACCACGCCGAGCTGATCCTGGACGCCTACGCCCACGCCACCACCGTGGACCGGCGCGGCGCCGTCATGCTCGGCGAGGAGATGCTCGACGAGGCCTCCCGCAAGATGGCGCTCGTGATCGCGGGCAAGGGGCGCGCGGCCGGGATGAGCCGGACCCGCGAGTTCGATCCCGGGGCCTGAGCCCCGGGGCCGGACTCCGGCGGGAACCGTCGCGGGCCAGGGCGGGGTCTGACACGCGCCCCACCCTGCTCTTACCGCGCTCTCACCCTCATGCGGAACCATGGACGCCATGGAAGCCACCGCCACGGTCCTGGTCGCCGACGACGACCGCGCGATCAGGGACTCACTGGAACGCGCGCTCCAACTGGAGGGCTACAGGGTCAGGACGGTACCTGACGGGGTCCAGGCCCTCGCCGCCGTGCACTCCGACCCGGTCGACCTGCTCGTCCTCGACGTGATGATGCCGGGGGTGGACGGGCTCGGGGTGGCCCGCGTGCTGCGCGCCGAGCGCGACCGCACGCCCATCCTCATGCTCACCGCGCGCGTGGAGACGCCGGACCGGGTGGCGGGGCTCGACGCGGGGGCCGACGACTACCTCGCCAAGCCCTTCGAGCTGGAGGAACTCCTCGCCCGGCTGCGCGCCCTGCTGCGCCGGGCCGCGCCCTTCCCCGAGGAGGCCGCTGAGCAGGGCCCGCTGCGCGTCGGCGAGCTGTCCCTGGACCCGCCCTCACGCAGGGTCTGGCGCGGCGACCGCGAGGTCGAGCTGTCCAAGACCGAGTTCGACCTGCTCGAACTCCTGGTCCGCAACGCCGGGATCGTGCTGGACCACTCCACCATCTACGACCGCATCTGGGGCTACGACTTCGGCCCCGAGTCCAAGAACCTCGCCGTCTACATCAGCTACCTGCGCCGCAAGCTGGAGGACGGCGGACCGCCGCTGATCCAGACCGTGCGCGGGGTCGGCTACACGCTCCGGCCGCAGGGTTGAGCTCCGTGCGCCCCGAGGACGGCACCCCGCAGGAGTCTGGAAACGGAACCCCGTCCGGTCTCAGAGCCCTCATGCCCGCCGCGCGCGCCGCCGTCCCGAAGTGGCGCCGGACGCTGCTCCAGCCGGGCGAGTGGCGGCTGGGCACCCGCTTCGCGGTGATCTTCGCGCTGGTCGCCACCGTCGTCATCGCCCTGGTCGGCACCCTCGCCTACACCACCGCCGCCACGCTCATCCGCGCCGACGCCCGCACCGAGTTCGAGAGCACCGTCACCGCCCTGTCCGAACAGCTCGTCGACTACCACCAGCAGGGGCAGGGCGGCTCCGCCGGACCCGGGCCGTTCCTGCCCAGCGACAAGTTCCAGCTCCAGTTCCTCGAACCCGACGGCAGCAGGACGGTCAACATCGCCGACCCGTCCGAGATCATCCTCTTCGCACCGTCGGAGAGGGACCTGGAGGTCGCCGGGGAGGACCGGCCCGGCATCGTCGACATGCGCGAGCAGGCCATCGGCGGACAGGAGTTCCGGCTGGCCACGGTCTCCCTCGGCGACGGCGCCGGGGCACTCCAGCTCCTCCAGCGCCTGTCCCCGACCGAGCTGATGATCGACCGGCTCGCCACCCAGATCCTGTGGGTGGGCCTGTTCGTCGCCCTGTGCGCGGCCGCCGTGGGCTGGCTGGTGGGCCACCGCACCACCGGCCGCCTGGTGCGCCTCACCGACGCGGCCGAGTACGTCAGCTCCACGGGGCGGCTCGACCCCGTGGACCCCGGACGTGGAGGCGAGAGCCGTGAGGAGGACGTCGGCCGCGACGAGGTCGGCCGCCTCACCAGCGCGTTCAACGCCATGCTCGCCCGTCTGGCCCGCTCCAAGGACGAGCAGCGCCGCCTCGTCCAGGACGCCGCGCACGAACTCCGCACTCCGCTGACCAGCCTGTACACCAACGTGCAGGTGCTCGACAGGGTGGACCGGCTCAGCCCGGAGGCGCGCGCCAGCCTCATCGAGGACCTGCGCGGCGAGACCCGTGAGCTCACCGCCCTGGTCAACGAGCTGGTCGGCCTGGCCACCGGTGACCACGAGGACGAGCAGATGAGCGCCGTCCCCCTCGCCGGGGTCGCCGAGAAGGTCGCCAAGCGCACCCGCCGCCGCACCGGCCGCGACATCCTCGTGGACGCCGACGACAGCGTCGTGTGGGGCCGTCCCGGTTCCCTGGAGCGCGCCGTCTCCAACCCGGTCGAGAACTCCGCCAAGTTCGACCCCGAGGGCACCGCTCCCATCGAGATCCGCGTGCGCGCGGGGGCGGTGGAGGTCCTGGACCGGGGGCCCGGCATCGACCCGGCCGAACTCGACCACGTCTTCGAGCGCTTCTACAGGGCCACCGTCGCCCGCGGCCTGCCCGGTTCGGGGCTCGGCCTGTCCATGGTCAGGGAGATCGCGCAGGCCCACGGGGGCAGCGTGTTCGCCCGCAACAGGGAGGGCGGCGGCGCCGCCATCGGCTTCCACCTGCCGCTGTTCACACCGCCGCGGGACGAGGAGCCGCAGGCGCGGGGGTGAGCGCCGTACCCGAACCGGCTCCGGTGCCGACTCCCGCACCGGCGGACGCCTCGCGGTAGATCCGCTCGAACCGCTCCAGCGAGTCCTCCAGCCGGTGCCGCCCGGCCATAGCGCGGCTGCACGCGCCCATCCTCAGCCGCCGGCCCTCGTCGGCGACCACCGACTCCACGCGCGCGGCCAGCACCTCCGGGCTTCCCGGCGGGTACAGGTACCCGTTGCCGCTCTCCTCCACCAGGTGCGGCAGCGCCATGGCGTCCGCCGCCACCACCGGCAGACCGCTCGCCATCGCCTCCAGGGTGGCGATGCTCTGGAGTTCGGCGGTCCCGGCGATGGCCCACACGTCCGCGCACCGGTACACGTCGGGCAGGTCGGCGTGCGGCACGAAGCCCAGGAACACCACCCGGTCGGCCGCGCCGACCTCCGCCGCCAGCTCCGCCAGCCGCGCCCGGTGCGCGCCGTGCCCGGCCAGCACGAGCTGCACCCCGTCGGTCAGGGCCACCGCGCGCACGAGTTCGTCCACGCGCTTCTCCTCGTCCAGCCGCCCCACGAACAACACCGTCCTGCGGTCCGGCACGCCCAGTCGCCCGCGCAGCCGCCGCCGGGTGGACGCGCCGCCGTCCAGGGGGCTGAACCGGTCCAGGTCGATCCCGCACGAGACCGGTTCGACCGGCCGGGTGAACCCCTGGTCGACCAGCAGCCGCGCGGCGGCCGGGGTGGGCGTGGTCACGTGCTCGGCCCTGGACAGCACCGCGCCCAGGTCCCACCAGGCCAGCCGGGCCGCGTGCGGGCGCAGCGGTCCGGGCACGTGCACGTAGTCGAAGAGGTTCTCGGGCATGAAGTGGTTGGTGGCGACCACGGGGACGCCGCGGGCGTGCGCGGCGGCGGCCAGCATCCGGCCGACGAGGAAGTGGTTCTGGATGTGGACGGCGTCCGGGCGCAGCCGGTCCAGGAGCCGGTCCAGGTGGCCGCGCACGCCCAGCGGGACCGCGAGCCGCACGCTGTCGTGGACCAGGGAGGACACCGACCGCAGCCGGTGCTCGACCACACCGCCGCGTTCCACCGTGTACGGGGCGCCCTCGGGGGAGGGGCACACCACGTGTACCCGCGCGCCGCGCGCGGCCAGGCCGCGCGCGAGGCGGGCGGTGAAGTACGCGGCGCCGTTCACGTCGGGGGGATAGGTGTCGGTACCGATCAGGACCCGGGCGCGGCGCGTCGCGCCGACGGCGGGCAGGGGCGGTGCCGCCACCGTGGGGGAGGCGAAGGACGTGGACATGACCTGATCTCCTTTGTCGGGTCGCCGCGTACGCCCGAGTGTGGGTCACCCGCGTTGACCCCCGCCGTCCTCCCGGTGACCGGGGGACGACCGCTCGGTGGCACGCGGCGCGGGAGAGGGAACTCTCCGTGCCCCCTCCGTCTACCCACGAGCCCGGCGATGTCGACAGCCGATGTCCGCGGCCCCGACGCCGCGCGTGCCCACGGCCCCGCCAGCACGGCCCGCGCGCCCCCGGACCTCCGCGGCCCGCACGCGACGGGCGGCCCCGGACCCGAGGGTCCGGGGCCGCCCGTGCGCGGGGTGGCCGGGGCCGCGCCCGTCAGTTCCCGCCCTCCTCGTTCTGGGCTGACTCCACGCTCTGCTCCCCGAGCGTCACCGCGACCTCCTCCTCGGAACCGTTGCCGCCGTCGGGGACGACCCCCAGGGTCACCTCCTCGCCGGGCTGGCGGATCCGGATCTGCGCGATCAGCTCGTCCGGCGTGGACACCGGCTCACCGTCCACGGACACCACCACGTCACCGGCCTGGAGCCCGGCCTCGGCGGCCGCGCCGCCCTCGGTGACCTCCACGATCTCCGCGCCGCCGACGCGGGAGTTGGTGATGGTCGCCTCGATCGCCGGGTAGCTCGCGCTGCCGTCCTCGACCAGCTGCTCCGCGATGGGGCGGACCTGGTTGATCGGGATGGCGAAGCCCAGCCCGACCGAGCCGCTGTCCTGCGAGATGCCCGCGATCGCGGTGTTGATCCCGATCACCTCGCCGTTCATGTTCACCAGCGGGCCGCCCGAGTTGCCGGGGTTGATCGCCGCGTCCGTCTGGATCGCGTTGATCACCGTGGAGGTCTGCCCGGACTGCCCGGTGTTCACCGGACGGTTCAGCGCGCTGACCACACCCGTGGTCACCGTGCCCGACAGCCCCAGCGGGGAACCGATCGCGACCACCTCGGCGCCCACGCCGACCTGCTCGGAGTCGCCGAGGGCGGCCGGGGTGAGGTCGTTGCGCCCCTCCGCCTGGATCACCGCGATGTCGGAGACCGGGTCCGCGCCCATGACCTCGGCGCGTGCGGAGCTGCCGTCGTTGAACAGCACCTCGATCGGACCGCCCTCGGCGGCGGCCACGACGTGCGCGTTGGTGAGGATCTGGCCGTCGGAGGAGATGACCACGCCGCTGCCGCCGCCGTTGGCGGTGCGGATGGACACCACGCTCGGCAGGACCGTGTCGGCGACCTCGCCGACCTCGCCCTCGGTCTGCGTGCTCTCCTGCTCCTGGTTGAGCGAGCTGATCGGCCCGCTCAGGCCGTTGGGGAACAGGTGGGCGGTGCCCAGGGCCGTCATCGGGCCCACGATGAGGCTCGTGACCAGGGCGGTGATCGCGGCGACGGTCACGATCCTGCCGGAGCCGCGCTTCTTGCCGCCTCCCTGCGGGGGCACCGCCCCGGGGAAGGGAGCGCCGAACGGGGGCTGCCCGCCGCCGTGGCCGCCGTGCTCCCCAGGGCCGCCGGGGCCGCCCGGCCCGAACGTGCCGCCGTCACCGTACGGGGGCTGCCCGTGCCCGACCGGCCCGTGGGGGCCGCTCTGCCCGCCGTGCGGGGGGACGGGACCGCCCTGGTGCGCGGAGAACTGCTCGTGCTGGCCACCGGCGGCGCCGTAGCCGCCCCCGGGCGGCGGGAAGGTGTAGGAGGCGCGCTCCGGGTCGTTGGGCCCGGTGGCCCACCTCGGCGGCTGCCCGGGCGGGGAGAAGGTCGGCCCCGCCCCCGCGGGGCCGGTCTCCGGCCGCCCGTGCTGCTCGGGTCCGGGGTAGCCGCCGCTCTGCTCGGCCCCCGTGTACCCGCCCTGCTGGAACGAGAAGCCCTCACCGGTCCGCCCGGCCGCGGGGTACCCGCCGCTCTGCTCGGGGCCCGGGCGCCCGCCGCCCTGCTGCGCCGCGGGGTATCCGCCGGACCACCCCTGCTCGGGGTGCCCGTCGTCCCGCCGCGCCTCCGGGTCCTCGTCGCGCTGCCACACGCCGGTGTACCCGCCGGGCTCGTGCGGCGCGGGCCGCTCCACCCGCTCGCCTGTCTCACCTGCCCCCGGCTCCTCACCGGCCCCCTGCGCCTCGGAGCGCCCGAAGGGCTGCCGGAACCCGGCGTGCTCGTCTCCGACGGTCCGCTCGCCCTGTCCGGCGGGGACACCCCCGTGCTCCCCGCCGGACGTGCCACGGACGTCGGTCCCGTCACCTGCGGAGGATCCCCCCTCGTGCGGGCCGGAGGGCCCCGCCT
Organism: Nocardiopsis deserti; assembly: GCF_008638355.1. Classification (NCBI taxonomy): domain Bacteria; kingdom Bacillati; phylum Actinomycetota; class Actinomycetes; order Streptosporangiales; family Nocardiopsidaceae; genus Nocardiopsis; species Nocardiopsis deserti. The sequence continues at coordinate 591,218 of NZ_ML703347.1, forward strand.
GGTCGGCGGGCTCGGTGGGACGGTGCTCGGGAAGCCCGTTCCCGGCCGCCGCACCGGGCTCGGTACCTGCACTCGGTTCGTTGGGGTTCAACTCATCCTCCGACTGGCGGGACGATGTTCAGTGACGTGTTCCATCATGCGACGCATGGGTTAGAACAGGGTGAGAGCGCGATATGCCGGGGTTTCGAGTCCTTCCGCCCCTGCCGTGCCCTCGTCCGGTCCGCGTCGGCGGCCCCGTGGCTCAGCGCCGTCGGACCAGGTCGTCCATGACGGGCCCCGACGTCCGTGGGAGCGTCCGAGCTCCCGCACCGCCGCGACCCGACACGTCGCCCGTTACCCCGGCGCGCTTCCCGTAGGCGCCGTATGCACCACAATGCCCGAAACGATATCGTGCCGAAGCCAAAGCGAGACACCGGAGAAGAGCCGACCTTGATCAAGATCGTGCTGGCCGATGACGAACACCTCGTGCGGGGAGCCATCGCCGCCCTCCTCGGCCTGGAGGACGACCTGGAGGTCGTCGCCGAGGTCGGCCGGGGCGACGAGGTGGTCGACGCCGTCCTCCGGCACGGTGCCGCGATCGCCGTCCTGGACATCGAGATGCCCGGCGCCACCGGACTGGAGGTGGCCGCGCGGCTCAGGGCGGACGCCCCCGACTGCGGCGTCGTCATCCTCACCAGCTTCGGCCGCCCCGGATACCTGCGGCGTGCCCTGTCCTCCGGCGCGCGCGGCTTCCTGGCCAAGGACGCCCCCGTCGACCAGCTCGCGGGCGCCATCCGCCGCGTCCACGGGGGCGGGCGCTACATCGACACCGACCTCGCCGCCGCCGCGATGGTCGGCGGCGAGAGCCCGCTCACCGACCGCGAGACCGAGGTGCTGCGGGCCGCCTCCGACGGCGCCACCGTCGCCAGGATCGCCGCCGCCCTCCACCTGACCGAGGGCACCGTGCGCAACTACCTCTCCAACGCCATCGGCAAGACCGGCGCCGACAACCGCATGTCCGCCATCCGCACCGCCCAGGACATGGGCTGGCTCTGACCGGTCCGGCCCCCTCCGCAGTGACCTTGTACCTCTAGCGGGGTCGGACGCTCGAATCTCGCTGTAAGTACAAGATCATCCCAGGTCAGGACCCGTGCGTCACAGCGGTAACGTCTCCGGTCCCTCCTAGAGGAAGCGCAGCACCAGCATCGCGGTGTCGTCGCTGCGCCCGCCCGGGGCGTACTCCTCCAGTTCCCGGTCGATGCGGCTGATCACCGCCTGGGCGGTCAGCCCGGCGCAGCCGGAGAAGATCTCCGTCAGCCCCTCGTCGCCGAGCATGTCCGTGTTGCTGCGCCGCTCGGTCACGCCGTCGGTCACTGCCAGCACCACCTCGCCGGGGCGGATGTCCACGTTCTCGGTCGTGAACCCCACGTCCTCGAACGCGCCCAGCAGCGGCTGCGAGGCCCCGAACGACTTCACCTCGCCCTTCTGGTTCAGCCGCATCGGCAGCGGGTGCCCGGCGGAGACCATCCGCAGCCGCATCCCGCCCCCGCCGTCCGTGGCCGGGGTCATCTCCCCGTACAGCATCGTCAGGAACCGGGTCGAGGTGTTCTCGTCCAGGATCGCCATGTTCAGCCGCTGCATGATGTGCGAGGGCGTGAACCCCTCCTTGGCCAGCGCCCGGAGCGTGTGCCGCGCCAGGCCGGTCACGGCCGCCGCCTCCGGGCCCGTCCCGCACACGTCGCCGATCGCGAAGCACCACCGCCCGCTCGCCGCGAACACGTCGTAGAAGTCCCCGCCCACCACGTTGCGCTCGTCGGCCGGACGGTAGAACACCGCGTGGTCCACGTTCGGGATCACCGGCTCCTTCTCCTTGGCCGGCAGGAGGCTGCGCTGGAGGGCGTCGCTCATCGCGGCCTGCTTCTCGTGCAGCCGCGCGTTCTCCATCGCCGACGCCACCCGGCTGCTCAGGTCGTCGGCCACGTCCACCTCCTCGCGGGTGAAGTCGTCCGACCCGCTCTTGCCGACCGTCATCCGCCCCAGCGCGCGCCCGTGCGCCACCAGCGGGATACAGATCGCCGGACCGCTCGCCAGTTCCCGGACGAGCTGCTCGTCCAGCCCCTCCTTGGCCAGCTCGGCCGGGGACCACAGCGGCTGCGGCTCCCTCTGCTCGTGCGGCGGCAGCCCGGTCAGCAGCGCGCGCAGGATGTCGTTGTAGTTCTCGTCACTGTGCACCACGTGCGTCAGCTGAGAGACGCCCATCTCGTTGATCGTCTCGATGGCGCACCACCGGCCCAGCCGGGAGGTGATCAGCTGCGCCGCCAGCGCGCCCGTCATCCGCTCGTCCAGCGTGCCCGCGAGCAGGTCGCTGGCCTCGGCCAGGAAGCTCAGCGAGGCCCGCCTGCTCAGCTCCACCTCGGCCAGCCGGGCCCGCTCCACCGGTAGCGCGATCAGGTCCGCGCCCTCCTGGAGCCGCTTGGCCGCCGCCGCCCCGAAGTGCCGGGCCCGCCGGGAGGCCACCCCCAGCAGGCCGACCACCCGTCCGTCCACGATGAGCGGCGCCGTCACCAGCGAGCGCATCCCCGCGCGCGACAGGCGCCCCCGGCTGGTCCGGGCGATCATCAGGTCGTCGTTGATCACCGCGCCCGGCTCCGGCGCCGAGGACGGGAAGATCTCCTCCGTGCGCACCCGCAGCGGCCGCCACGGGGCGCCGCCCGAGGTCAGCCCGACCGCGGCGCGCACCTCCCACATGGTCTCGTCGGACGTGGCCAGCGTGATGTAGGCCGCGTCCGCGCCCAGCGCCGTGGTCGAGTACTCCACGGTGCGCTCCAGCAGCTGCGGCAGGGACAGGCGCGAGCCCAGGGCGGAGTCCAGCGCCGACCACGGGGCGGGGCGTCCGGGACGGGAGGGGCTCCTGCGCACCGGCGGGGACTCCAGGGAGGCGCGCTCCCCCGAGCCGTCCTCGATCCGGAACCACACGGCCTTGTCGTTGCGCCCGTAGCTCACACCCCAGCTCGACGCGATCGCCGACGCCAGGGCCAGTCCCAGGCCGCCGGTGCGCCCGTTCTCCCGGGACGGGGAGGTGTCCACCGACAGGGGCCCGGCCTGGGGGACCGCGCGCTCGGGCACGGAGTCGGTGACCATCACCTCGGTCGCCCCCTCCGTCCGGCGCACGGTCACGTCCAGGGAGGAGCGCGCGTGGATGACGGCGTTGGTGACCAGTTCGCTCACCAGCAGGATCACGTCGTCGGAGGGGTCGGTCATACCCCAGGACAGGAGGGTGTCGTGAACGAACTCGCGAGCCGCCGCCGCGGTCTCCGGGGCGGGAGGGAACTCTCGTCGAGCGACCTTCAACGCGTCGTGTGCTGGCAAGCCGTCGGTGTCCTTCGTCACTGGGTGCGTGCGCGGGGGGTGGTGGTCACTGCCACGATACGCGTGCCGCGGTGGCCGGTGCCGCCCGAACCGTCATTCCCTCCCCGCGGGCCGCCCGCGCGGGGCCGCGCCGGTCCTGCCCGCCCCGCAGGCGGCGGTGGGGGACAACATCGCCAAGCCTCCTGTGCGGGGCGGCCCGGCCGGTTAGTGTAAGTCGACACATGCGCTTCTTTCGGGTGGTACTCCTCGCCGGTAGCGTGACGGGGTGTCACCAGGGGGTCGACGCGGCGGACACCGCGCGGACCCCCCTGTCCCGTGCGCGCTCCGCGGGCCGGACCGCCCGTGGGCGGTCCGGCCCACGGGGGCCGGGACGGAAGCCGAGGTGGCGGAGCAGGCTGAGGAGGGGGTTCGATGCCCGAGGCGGTCAAGGAACTGGCGGCCGAAGACCAGCTCGACGAGATTCTGCGTGCCCTGTACCGCATGCGCGACGGCGACTTCAGCGTCCGTCTGCGCAAGCGCGGCGGCGGCACCATGCGGGAGATCGCGTCCGTCTTCAACGAGGTGGTCGACCACAGCGAACAGCTCAGTGACGAACTCCAGCGCGTCGGCGACGTCGTCCGCAACGAGGGCAGGCTCAACGAGCGCGTCAACGTCAACCCCGCCCGGGGCGCCTGGGGCGAGAGCGCCCAGGCGCTCAACGTCCTGCTCGACGAGGTCGCCGAACCCGTGACCGACGTCGCCGGGGTCCTGGACTCGGTCGCGGAGGGCCAGCTCAGCCGCCGCGCCTCCACCGAGGGCCGCCGCGGCGAGCTCAAGGGCGACCTGCTGCGCCTGGCCACCACGGTCAACCGCATGGCCGACCAGATGAGCGGCTTCGCCGGGGAGGTCACCCGGGTGGCCCGCGAGGTGGGCACCGAGGGCAAGCTCGGCGGCACCGCGCAGGTCGAGGGGGTCTCCGGCGCCTGGCGCGAGGTCACCGAGTCGGTCAACCAGATGTCCTCGCGCCTGACCGACCAGATGCGCGACATCTCCGAGGTGACCACCGCCGTCGCCCGCGGCGACCTCAGCCGCAAGATCACGGTGGACGTGCAGGGCGAGATGCTCGACCTCAAGGACACCGTCAACACGATGGTGGACCAGCTGTCCACCTTCGCCGACGAGGTCACCAGGGTGGCCCGTGAGGTGGGCACCGAGGGCAAGCTCGGCGGCCGCGCCAACGTGCGCGGCGTGCGGGGCATCTGGAAGGACCTCACCGAGAACGTCAACTCGATGGCGGACAACCTCACCAACCAGGTGCGCGACATCTCCCAGGTGACGACCTCCGTGGCCCGCGGCGACCTCACCCAGAAGGTCCAGGTCGACGTGCAGGGCGAGATGCTCGCCCTGAAGAACACCGTGAACACCATGGTCGACCAGCTCGACTCCTTCGCCGACGAGGTCACGCGCGTGGCCCGCGAGGTCGGCACGGAGGGCAAGCTGGGCGGCCGTGCCAACGTCAAGGGCGTGTCGGGCATCTGGAAGGACCTGACCGACAACGTCAACTCCATGGCCAACAGCCTCACCTACCAGGTCCGCAACATCTCCCAGGTGACGACGGCGGTCGCCACCGGTGACCTCACCAAGAAGATCACCGTGGACGCCCAGGGCGAGATGCTCGACCTCAAGGACACCATCAACAAGATGGTCGACCAGCTGGACTCCTTCGCCGGCGAGGTGACCAGGGTGGCCCGCGAGGTGGGAACCGAGGGCAAGCTGGCCGGACAGGCACACGTCCGCGACGTGTCCGGGGTCTGGAAGGACCTGACCGACAACGTCAACTCGATGGCCAACAACCTGACCTACCAGGTGCGGCAGATCTCCATGGTCACGCGCGCGGTGGCCGCGGGCGACCTGACCAAGAAGGTCACGGTCAACGCCAAGGGCGAGATCCTGGAGCTGAAGGACACCATCAACGTCATGGTGGACCAGCTCTCCGCGTTCGCCGACGAGGTCACGCGCGTGGCGCGCGAGGTGGGCACCGAGGGCAAGCTGGGCGGCCGCGCCGACGTCAAGGGCGTCTCCGGCATCTGGAACGACCTCACCGAGAACGTCAACTCGATGTCGCACAACCTCACCACGCAGGTGCGCAACATCTCCGAGGTGACCACGGCCGTCGCCGCGGGCGACCTCAACAAGAAGATCGACGTCAACGCCCAGGGGGAGATCCTGGAGCTCAAGACGACGGTCAACACCATGGTCGACCAGCTGTCGGCGTTCGCCACCGAGGTCACCCGCGTGGCCCACGAGGTGGGCAGCCAGGGACAGCTGGGCGGCCAGGCCAAGGTCGAGGGCGTGACCGGTACCTGGAAGCAGCTCACCGACAGCGTGAACGGCCTGGCGGGCAACCTGACCACGCAGGTGCGGGCGATCGCCGAGGTCGCCAACGCCGTCGCCAAGGGCGACCTGACCCGCAACATCCAGGTCGACGCCCGCGGTGAGATGGAGCAGCTCAAGCACAACATCAACCTGATGGTGTCCAACCTGCGCGAGACCACGGCCACCCAGCGCGACGCCGACTGGCTCAAGTCCAACGTGGCCCGCATCTCCGGCCACATCCAGGGCCACCGCGACCTCAAGGAGCTGGCCCGCCTCATCATGACCGAGGTGACGCCGCTCATCGGCGCCCAGCACGGCGCCTGCTACCTGCCCGAGGACCAGGACGACCAGGAGAACTTCCTGTTCTACGCGGGCTTCGGCTTCGACCCCGACGAGGACCGGCGCCGCGTCCGCACGGGCATCGGCCTGGTCGGCGAGGCCCTCTCCCAGCAGGTGGAACAGCAGGTCGGCAACATCCCGCCGGGCTACGTCAAGGTCCAGTCGGGCCTGGGCGAGGCCTCCCCGCGCAACCTGTACATCCTGCCGATCGTCTCCGAGGGGCGCTCGCTGGGCGCCATCGAGTTCGCCTCCTACGACGACTTCCGCGAGAGCCACAAGAACTTCCTGCGCCAGCTGGTGAGCCTGCTCGGCACCACCATCAACACCATCCTGGCCAACAACCGCACCGAGGACCTGCTCGAACAGTCCCAGCAGCTCACCAGCCAGCTCAGGGAACGCTCCAACGAGCTCCAGCGCCAGCAGGAGGAGCTGCGCGGCAAGAACGCCGAGCTCCGCCAGAAGGCCACCCAGCTCGCCAACCAGAACCGGGCGATCGAGCTCCAGAACCAGCAGATCCAGCGCTCCCGCAACGCCCTGGAGGAGCGCGCCCACCAGCTCCAGGTCTCCTCCAAGTACAAGTCCGAGTTCCTGGCGAACATGTCGCACGAGCTGCGCACGCCGCTCAACAGCCTGCTGATCCTGGCCCGCCTGCTCGCCGACAACGCCGAGCAGAACCTGTCCGCCAAGCAGGTCGAGTTCGCCCAGACCATCCACAAGGCGGGCAGCGACCTGCTGCTGCTCATCGACGAGATCCTCGACCTGTCCAAGGTGGAGGCCGGACGCGCCGAGGTGCAGCCCAGCGAGGTCTCCATCGCCCAGCTGGTCGACTACGTCGAGGCCACCTTCCGCCCGGTCACCGGGGACCAGGGGCTCGCCTTCGCGGTGGACGTGTCGCCGGACATCCCCGGCACGCTGTGGACCGACGAGCAGCGGCTCCAGCAGATACTGCGCAACCTGCTCTCCAACGCCGTGAAGTTCACCCCGCAGGGGGAGGTGCGGCTGCTCATCGAGCCCGCGTGGGCGCTGGAGGACGCCGACCTGGAGATGTTCGTCGAGAACGAGGAGGTCATCGCGTTCACCGTCGCCGACACCGGCATCGGGATCGCCGAGGACAAGCTCCAGGTCATCTTCGAGGCCTTCCACCAGGGCGACGGCGGCACCTCGCGGCGCTTCGGCGGGACCGGCCTCGGCCTGTCCATCAGCCGCAACTTCGCCCGCCTGCTGGGCGGCGAGATCCGTGTGCAGAGCGTGCCCAACCAGGGCTCCACCTTCACGCTGCTGCTCCCGGTGCGCCTGCCCGACGACGCGGGGGAGCGGGCCGAGGAGGCAGGGTCCCCGATCCGCGCCCTGAGCGGTACGGACTCGGCGCCGATGCTCGACTCCGGCCGCGGCGCGGGCACCGGCGGCCTGGGCTCCTCCCCGCTGGACGACGGCTTCTCCATGCCGGACGAGGACTTCGACGCGGCCCTGGCCGCCCTCACCGACATCACCGACGAGCCGCTGCCCACGGTCCCGGTGCTCAAGGCCCCCGAGCCCCACGCGGCGGCGGCCGAGAGCGGTGAGGCGCCCGAGCAGGCGGCCGAGTCCGAGCCGCGCACCGACCCCGAGCGGAGGGCCGTCCTGAGCGGCCAGCGGGTGCTCATCGTCGACGACGACGTCCGCAACGTCTTCGCGCTCACCAGCGCTCTGGAGGCGCAGGGCCTGGAGGTCCTCTACGCTGACAACGGGCACGCCGGAATCGCCAGGCTGGAGGCCAACGAGGACATCGCGCTCGTCCTGATGGACGTGATGATGCCCGAGCTGGACGGCAACCAGACCACCCAGCGGATCCGGGAGATGCCGCAGTTCGCCGGTCTGCCGATCATCTCTCTCACCGCCAAGGCGATGCAGGGGGACCGCGAGCGCAGCCTCGCGGCGGGCGCCACGGACTACGTGACCAAGCCGGTCGACCTGGACCACCTGCTGGACGTCATGCGGCGCTGGCTCACCGCGGGACGCGAGGAGACCATCGCCGGAGCGGCGGCCGACGGCGGGGGCGGCGCGACGGCCGGGCCGGAGGAGGCCGGCACCGGGCATGACAACGATCCGAACGGGGAGACTGGCAGCAGCACCCCGAGCGAAGACCTGGAGTAACCCGACGTGACCCAGAAGGCCAACATCCTTCTCGTCGACGACCGCGACGAGAACCTGATCGCGCTGGAGGCCGCACTCACCTCACTCGACCAGAACCTGGTCAGGGCCAATTCCGGTGAGGAGGCGCTCAAGCACCTTCTGGGCACCGACTTCGCGGTCATCCTGCTCGACGTGGTCATGCCGGGGATGGACGGCTTCGAGACCGCCGCGCACATCAAGCAGCGCGAGAAGACCAAGGACGTGCCGATCATCTTCCTGACCGCCCAGGAGGTCGACCGGCACCAGGTCTTCCGCGGCTACGCCTCGCGCGCGGTGGACTTCCTGCTCAAGCCGTTCGACCCCTGGGTGCTGCGCTCCAAGGTCGAGGTGTTCGTGGAGCTGCACCAGCTCAAGGCGCAGATGCGCGAGCAGGCCCGCGCCCTCCAGCGCGACCTGGGCCAGGAGACGGGCGAGCCCGGCAAGGTCCTGGCCGAGCAGCTGGCGCAGCGCTCCCACCAGGTGCAGGCCGACCTCGCCCAGCTGCGCGAGCACATCGTGACCAACTACCAGGACGTGGACCAGAGCCTGGTGGACGGCGTGCGCCGTGTGGACAGCGCGGTCTCGCGCCTGTCCACCCTGGTGGACACCCTCCACGGCCCCGAGTGAGGGCGTCGTGTACCGGCCGCGAGGGTTCTGTACTGCGATGATCTTGTACCTGTAGCGAGGTTGGACGGTCCAGACGCGCTATAGGTACAAGATCACGGTGAACAGGGACGGGGCGGCAGCGCCAGACCGATGTGCTCGCCGATCTCCTCGATCAGGCCCAGGTCGGCCAGGCGGAAGCTGCCCCGGTTGCTGCGGCGGATCAGGGTGAGCGCACCGCGCACGCCCCGGCTGCCGCGCAGGGGGACCGACAGCAGCGAGCCCGCGCCCAGCATCGACAGCAGCGGCGCCCCGGACGGGGCGTGGCCCAGCACGGCCTCGTCCTCGATCAGCGGGAACAGCAGGGACTGGCCCCGGTCCAGCACCTCGCCCGGAATGTCGGAGTCGCCGGGCGCGGCCGAGGCCACCGCCTCCCTCTGCGCCGGGAGCGCGTCGGCCGGACCCGCGACCACGGCGCGGCGGGGCGCGTCGGAGGAGACGGGCAGGTCGCACACGTCCACGACCACCCAGTCCGCGTAGGAGTCGGCCAGCAGGTCGGCGGCGTCGGCCAGCGCGAGGGGCTCCCCCGCCCCGCCGGGCCCGGCCGAGCGCAGCAGCAGCCGCGTCATCCGGGTCAGCACGTCCAGCCTGCGCGCGGCCAGCACCACCACCTGGTCCTCCACCTCCGTCTCCAGCGGGGCCGGGCCCTCCTCCTCGACGCCGTTCATCGGCGGCGACATCGCGACCAGCACCAGCGGGTTGGGCTCGGTGGGCAGCTCCAGGCGCGTCAGGGTCAGGTGCACGTCCTCGGCCCAGCCGCGCTGGGCCAGCCGGGACTCCAGCGCGGCGTCGCCGTCGCCGCGCAGCACCGCGGCCAGCCAGGACTGCATGGCCGCGCGCTTGCGCAGGTCGACGAAGTGGGCGAAGGGCTTGCCGGTGAGGTAGCCCGGCGCGCTGCCCAGCCGCGCGGCCCCGGAGTTGTTGATGCGCCGGATGTAGCCCTCGTGGTCCAGCAGCACGGTGGGGACGCTCAGCTCCTGGAACATCGCGCGCAGCAGGGCCCGGTCGCCGTCGTCGCCCTGGCGGCGCGGCTCGGGCTGGGCGTGGGCCCGGGCCAGCTCGGCCCCCGCGTCGCCCAGCAGGCGTTCGGCGTATTCCAGCTCGGCCAGGGCCGCCTCGGCGGTGCCCTGGGCGTCGTCGGGATACATGGTGTGCGTGTTGCGCAGGGCCGCGATGCGTTCACCCAGTGCGGTGATCTCACGCTGCAACCCGGCGAGGTTCTCCGACACGCTCAGGTCTCCCGTCGTGGATGGCGTCTTCCCGAAGCTAGCGGATGTCCGCTCCCGCGGTCTCCCAAGGTTACGGTTAGTCCGAGCCCGGCAACGGAAGGAGGCCCCGACTGTGTGGATCGAACGCCTGGCCCGGGACATCGGCGCGCTGGGACAGGCGGACAGCACCACCCTGGAACGGGCCCTGGACCAGATGAGCAGGGCCGCGGCCCTGGGCGTCCCCGGCTGCTCGGCCGCGCTCGTCGTGGTCTGGCGCGAGGTCGAGGGGGCCGACGGCTCCGTGCGGCACGTCGTCACCGACTACGGCGCCTCCCACGCCGACCTGTCCGCGGCCTTCGAGCACCAGTACACCACCGACCAGGGGCCCACCGTCGAGGCCGTCCGCGAGATGGGCCAGGTGCGGGTGGGCGACATCCTGCGCGAACCCCACCGCTGGCCCCGCTACACCAGCATGGCGGTCCAGTGCGGGGACCGCTCCTCCATCACCCTGCCCAGCCTGCTGCCCGGCGAGGGCGACGACCGGGTGATCACCTTCGGGGTGCACTCCGGCCGCGCCGACGCCTTCGAGGAGGAGGTCGTCGCCCCGCTGACCGCCCTGCTCGCCGAGCACGCCGCGGTGTCGCTGTACAGCGCCGGACGCCAGGCCGACGTGGCCAGGGAGACCGCCCACATGCGCCGGGCCATGTCCGCGCGTACGGTGATCGACCAGGCCAAGGGCATCATCATGCACGCCCGCGGCTGCGACGCCGACACCGCCTTCACCGCGCTGCGCGAGGTCGCCCAGCGCAACCGCAAACGGGTGGTGGACGTGGCCCGCGACCTCGTGGCGGAGAACACCGGCCCCCAGCCCCGGGTGCGCCCCGACCGAAGGTGAACGGGCGGGCAACACCGGGCGATGAGTCCCGAGCGTGATCGAAAAGCGCCATGATGAGGGCTCGGGGCCGTCCCGGAACAAGAAGGAGAAGTGACCGTGACGTCAGACATCTCGATCCGTCGCGAGGATGGCGTCGTCGTCGTCACCCCCGCGGGGGAGATGGACGCGGTGACCTCTCCCGCGCTGGCCGAGGTCCTCGACGGCCTCCTGGCCGCCGAGCCGCCCCGGGGCGTGGTGGTCGACCTCGCCAAGGTGTCCTTCTGCGACTCGCGCTGCATCGGCGTGCTCGTCTCCGCCTACCGGCAGGCCCGCGACCTGGGTGTGGGACTGGTGGTCGCCGAGCCCCAGCCGCAGGTCAACCGCCTGTTCGTGATAGCCGGAATCGACCAGGTCATCCCGATCGTGGCCAGCACCGACACCGCGGCGGACTCCCTCAGGGGCTGAGCGGGGCCCGTGTCCCGGCCTTCCGGACGGCTCCGGACTCCCCGGCCCCGTCCACGAAGTGCAGCCGTACCAGGGACCCCTCGCCGCTGCCGCTGATCTCCAGGAAGTCGCAGGTCTGCCGGGTGATCCACAGCCCGTACCCGCGCGGGCGCATGCTGTCGGCCGGACGGTAGCCGGTGAGCGGGTCGAAGAGCCCGCCGCGCTCGTCGAACACGTCGCACACCCACCGCCCCGGGGCGCGCCAGACCTGCACGGTGCCCTTGCCCGCGCCGTGCTCCAGCACGTTGGCGGCCAGCTCGTTCACCGCCACCACCAGGCTGTCGATCCGCTCGGGCGGGAACCCCACGGCCTCTCCGAGCGCCGTCAGGTCACCGCGCAGCCGCGGCAGGGACAGCCCGATCTCCAGCCGGTGCACGGGCCCGCTGACCGGCAGCGGCTCCGGGGCGACCGGTCGGGCGCCGAAGGCCGCCGTGCCCAGGTAGGCGGGGTTGGGCCGGGGCCCGTCGGGCTCCACCAGCACCGGGTGGGTGGCCAGGACCGCGGACCGCGTCCGCGGGGTCAGGTCGCGGTCGTCGTGGACGCACAGCAGACTCAGCCGCTGCGGGGCCAGCGCCGTGGACAGCACCGACTCCAGCCGGTGCCACTCGCGCAGCTCCATCCCCGAGACCGGCAGCGGGGGCTCGGCCACCACGACCACCGGCACGGGGGCGTGGACGAGCGCCAGGCGGTGCAGGGCGGCCAGGGTGCGTCCCGGGGCGTCGTAGAACCGGTTCCGCTCCAGGACGTGCACGCGCTCGCGTTCGGAGGCCGACAGCGCCCGGGTGAGCGCGACGGCGCGGTCACCGGAGACAGCGAGCACCGCGTGGGCGTTTTCGCGTACGGCTGAGCGCAACCGCTGCCGGGCCACCTCGTGGAACCGCTGCCCGCGGCGGAAGAGCAGTCCCTGGTGTTCGAAGGTCATCGGTACGTGGCGTCCGCGCCCGGAGCCGGCCGTCCGGCCGCCGGGCGCCACTGTCTGTGTACCCGTTCCGACCCCTCTGAGGAAACCCCGGAGGACCGGTCGGACGGGCACGCTGTCGGGACGGGCACGGCTCAGTGCGCGGTCCCGGACAGTAGCAGACCGTCCGTCTCGTCCTCGTCGGCGCGGTCCTGTTCCGTCTGCTGCGGACGGGAGCGCTCGTAGGCGAGCTCCGTCTCGACGGCGATCCGCTGCCAGGTGAACCGGGAGCGGGCCCGGTCCACGGCGGCGATGCCGTACGCGGTGCTCATGGTCGGGGTGCTGAGGACGGCGCGCACGGAGCGCGCGACCTCGTCGGGGCGGCCGAAGCGCATCAGCACGCCGCTGGTGCGGTGCAGGACGGCCCCCGGGGTGGCGCCGGTGGCGGTGGCCACCACGGGCAGGCCGCACGCCATGGCCTCCAGCACGGCCCCGCCGTAGGGGTCGTAGGAGGCGGCGGACACGTACACGTCCGCGGAGCGCAGCAGGCGGGGCAGCTCCTTGCGCTCCACGGGCCCGGCCAGGTGGACGCGGTCGTCCACCCCGGCCTCCTTGGCCAGGAGCTCGATCCGGCGGGCGTTCTCGTCGAGGGCCACGTCCAGGTCCTCGGCGGTGGAGACGAGCAGCAGCTCGGCCTCGGGGAGGCGGGTCATGGCCTCCACGAGCCGGTCGGCGCCGCCGGCCTCGGTCAGGGAGGTGACCGAGACCAGGCGGGCGCGCTCCTCGCGCCGGGAGTGCCAGTGCTCGGCGGAGGCGCTGCCCTCCACGCTGAAGTGGTCGGGGTCCACACCGAAGGGCACGACGTTGACGTGGTGGCGGGGGACGCCGAGGCGGGCCAGCTCGACCTGCTGGTCGGTGGAGTTGACCAGCACGCGGTCGGCGCGCGAGGCGAGGATGGTCTCCATGCGGGCGCGCTCGGGGTGGTGGTCGAGGCCGGAGCGCTGCTCGCTGGCGTTGAGGGAGTGGAAGGTCTGCACGATGGGCGTGCCGCTCTGGTCGCTCTCGCTGTGCGCCTGGGCGTGCAGGGCGGCCAGACCGCTGGTCCAGCCGATCGCGTGCAGGACGTCGGGGTGGTCCTCGTCCAGGACGGAGGCGAGGGCGCTGCCGAAGGCGCCGGTGTGCTCGGCGTGCTCCTCGGCGGACAGCGGCCGGGCCGGACCGGCGTCCAGGTAGGCGACGGAGACGCCGCGCGCCATGCGGGTGCGTCCGTCGGGCTGGTCGGGGTCGCTGCGGCGGGCGTAGACCGTCACCCGGTGCCCCCGCTTGGCGAGCTGCCGGGACAGGGCGCACACGTGCAGGCTCGCGGGGCAGGCGGGTTCTCCCCTGTGCGCGGGGAGGGGGTTGGCGTGTTCGGCGACCATGGCGATCTTCACTGGGCTGAACTCCTTGGACACGGTCTCGTCGGTGTCCGTCGTAGGTGCGCCCGAGGCGACTCCGGAGCGGGGATCGGAGTCCTCACGGGCGGGGCTGGGGCCGTCGTGCCGGTCCTCGGGCCGTGGGGCCGGGTCCGGCGGAAGGAGGCTGCGGGGGAGGGGGCGCGGTCAGGGGAGGGCGGCACACGGTGCCGGGCGCCGCGCCGGTGGAGGCCTCCCGGCAGCACGAGGAGCCGTAGGCGCGTGGCGCTTACGGCTGCCGCTGAGCGGAGGAAGAAGAGGAAGAAAGAAGGGAAGACGCACGGAGATCACACCAAACGACCGGTCGGGGAGGACTGGGGCCACCGTGCGTGACAGGATGATGCCGCACGGGGCTGGTCGTGTGTGTCTGCGTCTTAGACACCCAACGGGGCCCATTCTGCCAGACGGTTCACGTCTCGACAACGTGACGTCGATCCGACACCCATACCTCCGGGGTTTCGGTGCTGTCCATAACCTCGGAGTTCTCCCCGTTGGTCTGCGGTTTCGCGGTACCCGTGGGTGGCCTCTGTCGGGGCGGCGGTACCGCCGCTACTGTCAGACCGGAACACCGTGAGCGCGCGGTGCGCACCGCGGATCGCCCGGCACGACACTTCTGGCGGCGGGAACCGGGGCGGGAACTGCGTATCCGGGTGTTTTCCGCCATGATGTACGCGGATTTTGACCCACTCCGGCGGTGGCTCGGTACGGTGACAGAATCCAGACGTTGAACGGGACTCGACCAAGGCCCGGCGCGGGGCGCCGGGCAACCGGCCACGGCCGATGAAACGGGAGGAAGGGCGTATGGGTGTCGCTGGTGGGGAAGTCATTGTCACGGCCCTCACGCACCGGGGCGCTATCCGCCCCGCCAACGAGGACGCCGTCGTCATGGGTGCCCTGACCGTCGCCAGTGCGAACATGACCTCGCCGGTGCGCTGCGTCCTCCCGGTCGGGGAGCCCGTCATCCTGGCGGTCGCCGACGGGATCGGCGGTCAGGCCGCGGGGGAGATCGCCTCCGAGCACGCCGTGCACCGCATGGCCGAGATGGGGCCGCGTCTCAACGGCCCCGAGGAGATCGCCCAGCTGCTGAGCAACATCGACGAGGAGATCAAGGACCACGCCACCCAGCACACCGAGTTCTCCGGCATGGGGACCACGGTCGCGGGCGTCCTGCTCAACAACGACGGCAACTTCTGGTTCAACGTGGGCGACTCCCGCACCTACCGCCTGGAGGGGCGCCGCCTGCGCCAGCTCTCGGAGGACGACTCGCCCGCGCTGCCCCCGTCCGAGGACGGCCGCCCGGTCACCACGAACTTCATCACCCAGTCCCTGGGCGGCAGTTCGGGCGGCACGATGGTCCCGCACGTGGGCCGGGACGAGGCGGCCGACCCCAGCGCCTGGCTCATGTGCAGCGACGGTCTGTCCGACCTGGTCCTGCCCGAGGAGATGGAGCGGATGATCGCCGAAGCGGGCAGCGACGAGGCCGCCGTGTACGCCCTGTGGCAGGCCGCCATGGAGGCGGGCGGCAAGGACAACATCAGCATCCTGCTGGCACGCCGCGTCTGACCCGTCCCGACCGAGTCGGCCCCGGCGGTCGGCTCCCGTCCCCCGACCGGGTCGGCCCGGGCCCGCCCACCGACTCCTGAACCCCCCATCCGCCAGCATCCCCCGACGCACGGCCCCGGCCCCCGCGCGAGCGGACACCGCCGACGCCTCCCGCGCCCGACCTCCCCGTCACCGGGCGGGCGGACCGCACGCCGGAACACGACGAGGGCCCGCACGCCCTCCCCCGCTGGGGAGGCGCGTACGGGCCCTCGGCCGTCTCGCCGGTACTTACTTCCGCCCGGCGTCCCCGCCCGGGCGCCTGCGCATGCGCACGGCCACGAGAACGACCGCGGCGATACCGGCGACCGCGACGACGGCCACGACCGCCAGCGCCACCGGCGACACGCCGCCCGACTCCTCCTCGTCCGCGGCCTCGTCCGCGTCCACCTCGTCGGCGGGCTCCTGCGCCTGCTCCTGTGCCGTCTCCCCGGCGGGCTCCTGCGGGGTCCCGCTCTCCTCGGGCTCCGGGGCCGCCGCGGCGACGGCCTCCTCGGTCACCGAGAACGTCAGGGTGTCCTGGATCGGGTGGCCGTCGGAGGAGACCACGCGGAACCCGATGGTGTACTCGCCGGCCTGGTCCAGCGGGGCCAGGCCCACCGACACGTCCGTGCCGTCGAAGGCCAGGTCCCCCTCCTCGTAGGTGGTCTCCTCGTCCGGCCCCGTGACGACGACGGCGCTGCCGCTGCCGCCCTCCATCGGGGCGTTGTTGAAGCTCAGCACGACCTCCTCGGGCACGGTGTCCAGGGTGGCCCCGTCCTCGGGGTTGGACCCGGTCAGGACGTCGTGCGCCAGCGCGGGCGAGGGGGCCAGGGCCAGGGCGGCCGCGGCGAGGGGGGCCAGCACGGCGGCGGCCGCGCGCGGGAGCGCGCGGGAGGGCTCAGCGGCGGCGGGGGTGCGGGTGCTGCGGGTCATGGTGGTCATCTTCTCTCAGCGTTCGGTACGTTCCGGCGTGCGCGCGGGGGCGTCGCGAGGGGACGCCCCGGAGAGGGGAGGCCCGCGCGGGCCGTGCGCCGAGAGCGCGACGGGCGGGGGAGCGGTCCGGGAGGCGGAGCCCGTGACCGGTACACGGGCGCCGAACGCGAGGCCGGGCACGCGCAGCGGCGGCAGCGCCCGGATGAGCAGGGCGGTCAGGAACCACAGGGCCGCCTCGCCGTGGGCGAGCAGCGCCGACGCCAGCAGGGCCGCCCACAGGTGCGCGAACAGCATGCCGGGCGCGAGGCCGAGGACGTGGGTGAGCAGGCCGTGTCCGGCGTGGCCGGCGCCTGCGCCGAGGACGCCGGGGGCGGGTTCGCCCGAACCCTGGAACACCAGGTGCAGGAGGATCTGCACGCAGGCCATGACGGCGAAGATGTCGCCGAACCCGCGCATCGTGCGGGTGAAGTACCACAGCAGGGGGAACAGGACCGCGGTCGCCGCGGCCAGTCCCCCGAGGGAGGCGGGCGCCGCGGCCCACAGGTTGTGCCCGCCCCAGGCAAGCCCCGTGCACGCAGCGGCGAGGAGGGCCGTGCGCAGGAGGCGGAGCGTGCCGTGAGCGGGTCGCACGAGAAAGAACCTAGGCCGTGCCCCGGAGGGTCGCAAGATCCCGGGGAGCGGCGGTCGCGCGGCCCGGGCGGACCGGCGCGGGGCGCGGCCGCTCGGGCGGCGGGTGGGGCGAAGGCGGGTTGGTGGGGGCCGGGGGGCTGGGCCGCCGGGTGGGCTGACGCCCTCCGGCGGCCCCCGTCGCCCTCGTCAGTGACGACCGGCCGGGACGAGTTCGCGACGCATGTAGCGGCGCTCCTCGGGGGTGGTCCCACCCCAGACTCCGTGAGCCTCTCCCGCCCGCAGGGCCCACCGCAGGCACTCCTGGCGAACAGTACAGCTGCGGCAGACGGCGATGGCCTGCTCGGTGTCGGCGCGCCCGATCCCGGTGCTGCTCACCGGAAAGAAGATCTCCGGGTCCTGAGAGCGGCAGTTGCCCTGCTGGACCCAGTCCTCGCTCTCGTGGTACAGGCGGTTCACGGGCGCCTCCGATCCGTGGCTGGTGGTCCCTGGCCCCGTGCCGTGCTTCCACGGCCGGGTCAGGGGGCTTCTCCGCCCCACCGCCCACGGGTGATCGACCCGGGAACTGCGGCGCGGCGATGCGACCCATTGTAGTACGACTCAATGTAGTACTACACGGAGTCTGCGTGAAAAAACCGGAAATCTCAAGGACGTCCCCGGGTGCGGGTCCGCCGCGTTCCACCGCCGCGTCCGGGGGGGCGGGTCCGGGCGCGGCGGCGCACGGGTGCGCCACCCCTCCCACTGCCCCCGCACGGCCGCGTCAAAGGGCCGCGGCCTCCCGCGTGTCGGCGTTGCGCGTGTGCCCCGGGCCCCTTGCGGCGTACCGTGTGGCGCGAGCCGGGAGCCCAAAGTGGCGTTATGTCGCGAGCTTTCCACCGAATCGGTGTGACTTAACGCACGCTTAATATTGCTCTGCGAGGATCTATGTTTGACCCTGACGGCTGTCGGCCCCCCGGGCGCGAACGGCTGCCCTCCCCGGCGGCGCCCCGTGTGCGGCCCGCACGGCCGCAGCGTCGAATCCCCTGTTGGGCAGGGCGTGAGCGCGTGTCCCGTCGGCTCCCGGAGATCCCCCGAACGTCCTGGTCAGAGCTTCGGGGCGCTGCTAAATAAACAGGCCCTACCCGTGAGCGGTCTGCCCAAACATCCGCGAGCGGCCTCCACGAAATGTCATTGACATTCGTTCGCTAAGTTCGATCGACGTGCCACATCTACGAACGAACCTCCAAGCACGCGACCGGACTGACACCGGGGCCACGGCCTCGGAAGCCCCAGGCGCCGCGGGCCGTGGAGGCGTGCGCCTGTCGCACCCGTCCCCGGAGGACGGACCGCACATGTGGCGACTGGCGCGGGAGAACGGCATGGACGTCAACTCCCCGTACGCCTACGCGCTCTGGTGCCGGGACTTCGCCACGACCAGCGTCGTCGCCCGCGACGACGAGGGCCGTGTCGCGGCCTACGTCACCGGCTACGTGCGGCCCGACAGCTCCGACACGTACTTCCTCTGGCAGGTCGCCGTCGACTCCGCGTACCGCGGACAGGGGCTGGCCCGCCGGATGCTCGACTTCGTCGGCGACCGGATCACGGACAGCGGCCTGCGCTACCTCGAAGCGACCGTCACCGCCGACAACACCGCCTCCCGCGCCCTGTTCGCCTCGTTCGCCCGGGACCGGGGCGCCGAGGCCGTGTGGAGTCCGCTCTTCACCGGGGAACACTTCCCGCAGGGGGACACCCCGCACGACCCCGAGGACCTCGTACGCATCGGACCCCTCGGAGCCGGGCCCGGAGCATGACCGATCGTCCGCACCGGACCCGCCCGACCCACCCCGTCGCCCAAGCCATGAGCCCACGAACCTGGGATAAAGGAACCGAGGAACACACGATGGAGACCTTCCAGCGCCTGGAGTCCGAAGTCCGCGGATACTGCCGGAACTGGCCGGTCGTGTTCGACCGGGCCGTCGGTAGCCACGTCTACTCCGAGGACGGCAAGCCCTACCTCGACTTCTTCGCGGGAGCGGGGTCGCTCAACTACGGGCACAACAACCCCGAGTTGAAGACCTCGCTCATCGAGTACCTGACCGACGACAAGATCGTGCACAGCCTCGACGCCTACAGCGTGGCCAAACGCGAGTTCCTGAAAACCTTCGAGGAGATCATCCTCAAACCCCGGGGCCTGGACTACAAGGTCCAGTTCCCCGGGCCCGCGGGCAACAACGCGGTCGAGGCCGCGCTCAAGCTGGCCCGCAAGTACACCGGTCGCGAGACCATCGTCAACTTCACCAACGGCTTCCACGGCATGACCCTGGGCGCCCTGGCCGTCACCGGCAACTCGATGAAGCGCGGCGGCGCGGGCGTGCCGCTGGGCCACGTCGCCACGATGCCGTTCGACAACTACCTGGACGGCAAGACGCCGGACTTCCTGTGGCTGCGCAGCCTGCTGGACGACAGCGGCAGCGGCCTGGACAAGCCCGCCGCCGTCATCGTCGAGACGGTCCAGGGCGAGGGCGGCATCAACGCCGCCAGCGCCCAGTGGCTGCGCGAGCTCTCGGAGCTGTGCCGCGAGTACGACATCCTCATGATCGTCGACGACATCCAGATGGGCTGCGGCCGCACCGGCGACTTCTTCAGCTTCGAGGAGGCCGGGATCACCCCGGACATCGTCACGCTGTCCAAGTCCATCAGCGGTTACGGCCTGCCCATGGCCCTCACCCTGTTCAAGCGCGAGCTGGACGTGTGGGAGCCGGGCGAGCACAACGGCACCTTCCGCGGGTTCAACCCGGCCATGGTGACCGCCAGCGAGGCCCTGCGCCGCTACTGGAGCGACTCGGCCTTCGCCGACTCCGTCAAGGCCAAGGGCGACATGGTCGCCGCCCGCCTGGCCGAGATGGCCGCCGAGCACGCCGAGTTCGGCGCGCACGTGCGCGGCCGCGGCATGGCCCGGGGCCTGGCCTTCGAGCAGACCGACATCGCCAAGAGGGTCGCCGCCGAGTCCTTCGACCGGGGCCTGCTCCTGGAGACCTCCGGTCCCGAGGACGAGGTGGCCAAGCTCCTGCCGCCGCTCACGGCGAGCGAGGAGGAACTCACCGCCGGTCTTGACATCATGGCTGACGCGGCCCGTGCCGCGGTCAAGGCGGCTCAGCCCGCCTAGGAGCTCTCCGGCCAGGGGACTCCACACCCACGTGGGTACGGGGCCGGGCGGCGACCCTCGGGACGTCGCCCGGCCCCGCCCCCGTGTCGCATCACCACAGGAAGCGCTCAGAGCGCGTAGAGGGGGACACAGTGATCGTTCGCAGCATGGACGAGGTCAACGACACCGACGCCGACATCAAGACGGAGAACTGGCGCAGCCGTCGGATCGTCCTGGCCAAGGACAAGGTCGGCTTCTCCTTCCACGAGACCGTCCTGTACGCGGGCACCGAGTCGACCTTCTGGTACGCCAACCACGTCGAGCTCGTGCACTGCATCGAGGGCGAGGCCGAGCTGACCAACGAGGAGACCGGGGAGAAGCACACCATCACCCCGGGCACCCTCTACCTGCTCAACGGCCACGAGAAGCACACCGTCCGCCCGAAGACGGACTTCCGCGTGCTGTGCGTGTTCAACCCGCCCGTCACCGGACGTGAGGTGCACGACGAGAACGGCGTCTACCCCCTCGTCGTCGAGGAAGACGTCTGAGGACCGTCCCAGGACTGTCAGACCACGCGGGCGGGGGCCGATCGGCCCCCGCCCGTTCGTGTCGGGAGACGGGGGCACCGGGGCGACGCCGGGGCGTCCGCGCGGTGTCGCGCGGATGGCGCCCCAGGGTGACGGGGGTTCGGACCCAGGGTCACGAGCGCCAGGTGACCCGCCCTGAGCAGGCCAAAGGCCGGGTCACTCCGAGACTGCACGTGCATAACCAGTGCATAACGGACTAAACGGGTCCTGTTACTGCCGGTTCTGTCCGGGGAGGGAGACCCCCGTACTTATGCCGCCGCGCCCTGCCCCCGGGCGGTGGCCGCAGCCGCGGCCCCGGCGCCGCGGACCGCCCACACCAGGCATCCCGATCCGAATGCGCGGCACTGTCGTCCAGCCAGGCGAGAGCGCCGCCCCCCGTGAGTCTTTCGAGGAGCAGTCGTGAAGAAGCAGGTACCCGCAGTACGCAGAGGAGCCTGGGGCCGCCGTGACGCACTCCGACTGGGAGGCGTGGGGCTGGCCACCCTCGGCCTGGCCGCGTGCAGCCGCGTCGACGGCGGAGGCGGCGGAGAGGGGGAGGAGGGCACCTCGACCCTGGACCGGCTGCGCGAACAGGGCTTCGTGGCCGTCGGCCTCGCCAACGAGATCCCCTTCGGCTTCGTCGACGACTCCGGCAACCCGGCCGGACAGTCCCCCGCCGTGGCCAAGGCCGTCTTCGAGGAGCTGGGCGTCCCCGAGATCCAGGCCTCCTCCGTGAACTGGGACGGGCTGATCCCCGGCCTGAACGCGAACCGCTTCGACGTCATCGCCGCCGGAGTGTTCATCACCCCCGAGCGCTGCGGCCAGGTCGCCTTCAGCGAGCCCACCGCGACCTCCCCCGAGGCCTTCATGGTCGCGGAGGGCAACCCGCACGGCATCCAGCACTTCACGGACTTCGCCGACAACCCCGACCTCGTGCTCGCGGTCCTCAACGGCTCGGTCGAGCAGACCTACGCCGAGTACTTCGAGGTTCCCGAGGACCAGATGAAGCTCATCCCCAACCAGACCGCCGGCTACGAGCTGCTGGAGGCCGGGCGCGTCGACGCGATGTCCATGCTGAGCGTGTCCCACACCTACCTGCTCCAGGACCGTGGCGGCCCGTTCGAGGTCACCGAGGCGTTCTTCCCCGAGATCGACGGCCAGGAGGAGAAGGGCTGGGGCGGGCTGTGCTTCCGCCAGCAGGACACCCAGCTCCTGGAGGAGGTCAACCGGGTGATCGCCGAGTTCAAGGAGAGCGGACGCCTCCTGGAGCTGGGCGAGGAGTGGGGCTTCACCGAGGCCGACCTGCCCGACGACACGACCACCGCCGAACTCTGCGAGGGATGAACCCGCAGTGGACTTCCTGATCCAGCGACTGCCGCTCTACGCAGAGGGCGCATGGGTCACCATCCAGCTCACCCTCGGGGGCATCGCACTGGCCTTCGTCCTCGCCATGGTCTTCGGGATCATGGGGACGATCCGGCACTGGCTCCCCCGGGCCGTCGCCACGGTCTACGTGGAGGTGTTCCGGGGGATCGCCGCCCTGGTGCTGATGTTCTGGATGGCGTTCGCCCTGCCCCAGCTGACCGGTTACCAGCTGGCCGACAACTTCGCCGCGATCCTCGCCGTGGGCCTCAACCTGGGGGCCTACGGGGCCGAGGTCGTGCGCTCGTCCATCAACGCCGTGCCCAAGCCGCAGGTCGAGGCCACCGTCGCGCTGAACCTCTCCTGGTTCCAGCGGACGCGCCTGGTCGTGCTGCCCCAGGCCTGGGCCCAGATGCTGCCCACGTTCGGCAACCTCAACATCGAGCTGATGAAGGCCACCGCGGTGTCCTACCTCATCGGTGTGGCCGACCTGACGGCCGTGGCGCAGAACATGCGCCAGGCCACGGGTGAGACGGTGGTCGCCTTCATCGGCGCCTTCGTCCTCTACTACCTGATCGCGCAGGTGCTCATCCTCGGCATGCGACTGCTCGAACGCCGCGCCAACCGCAAGCTGGGCCGCGCCGCGCCGGGCGGCGGAGGCCTGATGTCCCTCCTGCGTCCCCCGGCCGTCGACGCGAAGGCGGGGGTGGCCAAGTGATGTTCTGGGACTTCGAGTGGACCTTCGAGGTCATGCCCGACCTGCTGGGCGGCCTGTGGGTGACCGTCCAGATCACCGTCCTGGGCTACCTGATCGCGCTGGTCCTGGGCCTGGCGATCGCCATCGCCCGCCGGACGCCGATCTTCGGCTCCGTCCTGCACGCGGTCATGGAGTTCATCCGGACGACCCCGCTGATCATCCAGCTGGTGTTCGTCTTCCTCCTGACCCCGGCCAACATCTCCGCGATGACCGTGGGCGTCGTCGTGATCGGCGTGCACTACGCGGCCTACACCGCCGAGGTCTACCGCTCGGGCATCGAGGGCGTGGCCAAGGGGCAGTGGGAGGCGGCCCGGGCGCTGAGCCTGCCCACCAGCCGCACCTGGGGCGCCATCGTGCTGCCGCAGGCGATCCGCAAGACCATCCCGGCGCTGGGCAACTACCTCATCGCGATGTTCAAGGACACGCCGCTGCTGCTGGCGATCAGTGTGCCCGAGCTGCTGACCGAGGCCCAGCAGGTCGGCAGCGCGGACTTCCGCATCGTCGAGGCCTACACCCTGGTCGGGATCCTGTTCCTCCTCGTGAGCGTCCCGTCCGCCATCCTCATCCGACGACTGGAGCGACGCTATGCCGCCGTCTGACACCACCGTGAACGAAGAACCCCAGGGTGTCGGCAACGGACCCCAGGACCAGTCCCTGATCGTCTTCGACGACGTGGTGAAGCGCTTCGGCGACCTCACGGTGCTCGACCACCTGAACTTCTCCGTCGCCCCCGGCGAGCGGGTCACCCTCATCGGTCCGAGCGGTTCGGGCAAGACCACCATCCTGCGCCTGCTGATGACCCTGGAGAAGGTCACCGAGGGCGTCATCTGGGTGGGCGGCGAGCCCTTCAGCCACATGCGCAAGGGCCAGGGGCTGACCCGGGCGAGCGAGTCCTACCTGCGCGCGCGCCGCAAGCGCATCGGCATGGTGTTCCAGCAGTTCAACCTGTTCCCGAACATGACCGTCCGGCAGAACATCACCGAGGCGCCCGTGCACGTGCTGGGCACCCCCAAGGGCGAGGCCAACGCCAGGGCCGAGGAACTGCTGGAGCTGGTCGGGCTCGGCGACAAGATCGACGCCCACCCGACCCAGCTCTCCGGCGGCCAGCAGCAGCGCGTGGCGATCGCCCGCGCGCTGGCCATGCAGCCGGAGATCCTGCTCCTGGACGAGGTCACCTCGGCCCTGGACCCGGAGCTGGTGGCCGGGGTCCTGGACGTGCTGCGCGAGGTCGCCGAGACCACGGACATCACGATGCTGTGCGTGACGCACGAGATGGGCTTCGCGCGCGACGTCTCGCACCGGGTACTCATGTTCGACCAGGGACAGATCGCCGAGGAGGGTACGCCGGAGCAGATCTTCGGCGACCCGAAGGAGGAGCGGACCAAGTCCTTCCTCCGCTCGGTCCTGGACAACGGTTTCTGAGGGGCCTCCCGTGCCCGCGTGCCGCCGGGGCCGCTCCTCCGGGAGCGGCCCCTCGGTGTGACGGGACATGTTGAGGCGAGTGACGACATACCGTAGTCATTAAGTAGCTTTTAGTTTCCCCTTGGGCAGAATGAGAGTTCTGAGACAGGGGGGACTCTTGTGACCATGGTGCGAAGATGGGGGCTCGTCTGGGGGGTGCTGGTCGCCCTGCTGCTCGTCGCGGCGCCGATGCTCTTCCACCCCGTGCTGCGCTCCGACGTCCTCGACGACTCCCTGGTCCTCTTCCTGGTCTCCTGGTCCCCGATGCTGATCGGCGGGATCCTGGCCTGGGCCCTGGTCAGGGGTTTCGGCGCCCGCGAGCAGCTGGACCGCCGCGTCGTCCAGGCGATGGACGGCCACCCCATCGTCCGCGAGCTGGGCTGGCTGGGGTTGTTCCTCACCGGCTTCGTGGTGTCCATGGCGCTGCTGTCGATGCTCTTCGCCACCTACGAGTCGGTGTTCGGCGCCGACCTGGCCATGTCCGAGGCGCTGGTCTCGCGCCTGCTGTTCCTGTTCACCCTGCCGCTGCTGGTCATGGACCGCTCCGGCATCACCCTGGACGGCAAGGGCACCGCCATGCCCGCGGTCGCCCTGAAGGTGTCCGAGCCCTGGCGCTGGCTCGGGATGGTCCCGATCGCCATCGCGCTGGTCCTGATCGGCTACCTGCTCATCCCGCGCCTGGGGCTGCCGGGACCCTCCCTCCATCTGCTGGGCTACGTGCTCGCGTTCACCGTCATGGCGGTGTGCGAGGAGATCTTCTTCCGGGGGATGGTGCAGACCCGCCTGGAGATCCTCATGGGCCGCTGGGGAGGCATCGTCGCCACCTCGGTGGTCTTCGCCCTCACCTACGCCCTCATCCAGCCCTACGACGCGGTGTCCCAGCTGCCGGGGACCGACCTGGTGTACAACACCGGCCTGGCCCTGCTCACCTACGCCACGGCCAGCCTCCTCTACGGCTACCTGTGGACGTGCTTCCGCAACACGTGGATCCAGGTGGTGATGCGTGTCGGCATGTTCCTGATGCTCATGCCCCCCGACCTCCAGACCGGTGTCATGTGACCGGACCCGCCCAGCGGACGAACGGTAAAACCGGCGGTCAGGAGGAGAAAACCACGGCAGGAACGGGCATAGGGCCATAGGGGGTCCACACCGGTCGTGTCGCGGTCATTTTCCCCTCACGGGGTTGTCACCTTGCGGTCATGGAAAAGGGGGAGTCTGCCCACTGTGAGCACGGAAACAGCGCCAACACCCGAGGGGCCCGCCGCCGGTACGCCCGAGCTTCCCGCCGACAGGTTCATGGACAGGGAGGAGGGGTGGCTCCGCTTCAACCAGCGCGTGCTCGAACTCGCCGAGGACGAGGACGTCCCCCTCCTGGAACGCGCGCGGTTCCTGGCGATCTTCTCCAACAACCTGGACGAGTTCTTCATGGTGCGCGTCGCCGGGCTCAAACGCCGCCTGGCCACCGGCCTGGCCGTCGCCTCCTCCAGCGGGCACCACCCCCGCGTGCTGCTCGGGCGCGTCTCCCGGTTCACCCGCGAGCTCATGCTCCGTCAGGCCGCCTGCTTCCACGACAGCGTCGCGCCCGCCCTGCGCGAGGTCGGCATCCGCGTCGTGCGCTGGAGCGAACTGGAGACCGTCGAGCGCGAGAACCTGCGCGGCTACTTCCAGCGATCCGTCTACCCGCTGGTGACGCCCTTCGCGGTCGACTCCGCGCACCCCTTCCCCTACATCTCCGGCCGCTCGCTCAACCTCGCGGTCGCCGTCCGCGACCCGCACGACGGGCGCCGCATGTTCGCCCGGGTGAAGATCCCCAGCTCCCTGCCCCGCTTCATCGAGCTGGGCGACCGCGAGGGCGGCCGGTTCGTCCCCGTCGAGGACATCGTCGCCGCCCACCTGCCCCAGCTCTTCGAGGGCATGCAGATCCTGGAGCACAACGCCTTCCGGGTCACCCGCAACGCCGACCTGGAGGTCGACGAGGACGAGACCGACGACCTCGTCACCTCCCTGGAGAACGAGCTGCTGCGCCGCCGCTTCGGCCCGCTCGTGCGCCTGGAGGTCGAACACGACATCAGCGACGAGGCCCTGGCCATACTCACCGAGGAGCTGGGCGCCGAGGAGGAGGAGATCTACCGGGTCCCCGGCCCGCTCAACCTCGCCGGACTGTCCCAGATCGCCGACACCGACCGCCCCGAGCTGCGCTACCCGCCCATGGTCCCCGTCGAGCCGCGCGCCCTGACCTCAGGCGACCTCTTCGCCGCCGTCCGCGAGCGCGAGATCCTCGTCCACCACCCCTACGAGTCCTTCGCCACCACCACCGAGCGCTTCCTGGCCCTGGCCGCCACCGACCCCGAGGTCGTGGCGATCAAGCAGACCCTGTACCGCACCAGCGGCGACTCGCCCATCGTGGAGTCCCTCATCGAGGCCGCCCGCGAGGGCAAGGAGGTCGTGGTCCTGGTCGAGATCAAGGCCCGCTTCGACGAGCAGAACAACATCCAGTGGGCCCGCAAGCTCGAACAGGCGGGCTGCCACGTCGTCTACGGCGTCGTCGGCCTCAAGACCCACTGCAAGCTGTCCATGGTCGTCCGCCGCGACGACGACGGGCTGCTGCGCCGCTACTGCCACGTGGGCACCGGAAACTACAACCCGAGCACCGCCCGCATGTACGAGGACCTCGGTCTGTTCAGCGCCGACCCCGAGGTGGGCGAGGACGTCAGCGACCTGTTCAACAGCCTCACCGGCTTCTCCCGCAAGAAGCACTACCAGCGCCTGCTCGTGGCGCCCGCCGCCCTGCGCGAGAGCCTCCTCGAACAGATCGCCGTCGAGATCGACAACAGCCTCAAGGGCGAGCCCGCCCGCATCCGGATCAAGGTCAACTCCCTGGTCGACCTGGAGATCATCGACGCCCTGTACCGGGCCTCCCAGGCCGGGGTGAGCGTGGACCTGTGGGTGCGCGGAAGCTGCGTCCTGCGCGCCGGGGTGCCCGGCCTTTCCGACAACATCCGGGTGCGCAGCATCCTGGGCCGCTTCCTGGAGCACTCCCGCATCTTCGTCTTCGCCAACGGCTGGCGGCCCCAGGTGTGGATCGGCAGCGCCGACCTGATGCCCCGCAACCTCGACCGCCGGGTCGAGGCCCTGGTGCGCGTGGCCGACACCGAGCAGTGCCGCAGGCTGGTGCGGCTCATGGACCTGGCGATGGACGACGGCACCTCGTCCTGGCGGCTCGAACCCGACGGGACGTGGACCCGGTTCACCCGCGACGGCGACGGGCGCCCGCTCACCGACCTCCAGGACAGCCTGCGCGGCGACCGCCACCTGCGCGTGGTGGAGGGCTGTTGAGCACCATAACGAACGGGGGCGACGTGGAGGGATCGGTCGAGGGCGCGCACGGGGCCGGACCCCTGCGCGAGACGGCGGTCGGCGGTTACCTCGAACCCATCCGCGCGGCGGGCGCCCTGCTGTGGCGC
The DNA here is from genome assembly GCF_008638355.1 of Nocardiopsis deserti. Taxonomy (NCBI): domain Bacteria; kingdom Bacillati; phylum Actinomycetota; class Actinomycetes; order Streptosporangiales; family Nocardiopsidaceae; genus Nocardiopsis; species Nocardiopsis deserti. The sequence continues at coordinate 618,887 of NZ_ML703347.1, forward strand.
GATGGCCCGGGCGGCACCGAGATCGTCCTCGTCCGCAGACCCGACCGGGGCGACTGGTCCCTGCCCAAGGGCAAGCTCAAGAGCCGTGAGCACCCCGTGACCGGCGCGGTCCGCGAGGTGGTCGAGGAGACCGGCCTGACCCCCGTGCTGGGCCGCAGGCTCCCCCCGCAGCGCTACCTCAAGGACGGCTGGCCCAAGCAGGTGGAGTGGTGGGCGGCCACCACCGCCGATCCCGCGGCGGGGATCGACTACCCGCCCAACGAGGAGGTGGACCTGGTCGAGTGGGTGCCGGTGGACACGGCCCGCGACCGGCTCACCTACGACCACGACGTGCGGGTGGTCGACAACTTCCTGGCCGGACCCGCGGCCACCTTCCCCGTCATCCTGCTGCGGCACCTGTCGGCGGGGGACAAGGGAGCCTGGACCGACGACGACATCCTGCGGCCCCTGGACGGGACCGGGCGCGCCGACGCCCTGGCCCTGCCCCGGGTGCTGAGCGCCTACGGGCGGCCCCGGGTGGTGACCTCGGCGGCGGCGCGGTGCACCGAGTCTCTGCTGCCCTACACGGTGGAGTACGACGTGCCGACGCGCACCGAACGCGCGTTCACGGTCCACACGCCCTCCGGCGGCTCCCCGTACGGCGTGGAGGAGGCCCGCGAGGCGTTCGCGCGCGTCCTGGCGGAGGGGAGGCCGACCGTCGTGTGCACGCACGGCGAACTCGTCCCGCAGCTGATGGCCGAGGCGCTCACACGGCTGGACGCGCCGTTCTCCCAGCAGCTGGGGCTGCGCAAGGGCTCCTTCTGGGTGGTGCACGTCACCGCGGAGGGCGGAGGGCTGGCGGCGGTGGAGCGGCACGCCGTCCGGGCCTGAACCCGGATCCGGCGGGGTCCCCGGGGCCGGTCCGCGTGGCGCTGCCATGATGCGGTCATGGCCAAACACAGGGTTACGCGGAGCGTCGTGGTCGACGCCCCCGCCAAGCAGATCTTCGACATCATCGCTGCGCCGGAGCGGCACGCCGAGTTCGACGGCTCGGACACCGTGCTCACCAGCCTCTTCGGTCCGGAGCGGCTGGAGCGGGGCAGCGAGTTCGGCATGGACATGAGGATGTTCGGCGTCGGCTACCGGATCACCAACCGGGTGGTGGAGTACGAGGAGGACCGCCTCATCGCCTGGCGGCACTTCGGCCCGCACCGCTGGCGCTACGAGCTGGAGGAACTGGAGGAGGGGGGCACCCGGGTCACGGAGACCTTCGACTACTCCAAAGGTCTTCCGGCCTTCTACGTCCTCATGGGGATGCCCGCCAGGAACGCGCGGAGCATCGAGCAGACCCTGGTGCGGCTCAAGGCCGCGGCGGAGTCGCGGGAGGACTGACCGCCGCACGGTCGGACGCTGACACGGCGGGCGCCGCCCGCGGGTCGGGGGCCGCGGGCGGCGCTGCGCTGAGGAGAACGGATCCGCCGCGTCGGCGCCGCGCGCCCGCTCCTGCGCGGGTGCGTCGGGCTCAACCGGTCGCGCGGACCCGGACGGGGCGGCTAGCGCCGGTCGTGGTCCTCGTCCTCGTCGTCCTCGTCGTCCTCGTAGTAGCCGTCCTTGTGGTCCTTGTCCTCGTCGTCGTCCTTGTCGCCGTGGTCGTGCCCGTGGTCGTGGTCGTCGCCCTTCTTGCGGTCGTGGCCCTCGTGGTCGCCCTTGCGCCGGTCGTCGCCCTCGTCGTCGCCCTTGCGGCCGTCGCGGTCGCGGTCGTCGCCGTTGTCGTCGTCCTCGTAACCGTGGTCGTGTCCGTTGCCGCGTCCGTCGTGGCCGTTGCGGCCGTCGCGGTCGTCGCCCTTGCGGCCGTCGCGGTCGTCGTGGCCGTTGCGGTCGTCGCCCTTGCGGCCGTCGCGGTCGTCGTGGCCGTTGCGGTCGTCGCCCTTGCGGCCGTCGCGGTCGCCGCGGTCGTTGCGGTCGTCGCCCTTGCGGCCGTCGCGGTCGTCGTGGCCGTTGCGGTCGTCGCCCTTGCGGCCGTCGCGGTCGCCGCGGTCGTTGCGGTCGTCACCCTTGTCGCCGTGGTCGTGCCCGTTGTCACCGTTGTCGTGGTGCCAACCGTGGTAGCCGTTGTGGTCCTCGTCCGCGACAGCGGGGGAGGAGGCGCCGATGACGGCACCGGCGGTCAGGGCCATAAGGGCGAGTCCAGCGATACGCTTCACAATAATCCTTGCTTTGAGTAGCCAGAAAATCACTGCCAGTGATGAATGTAGGCTGGCGACCCTCGTTTGGCCAGTTCATCGGTGCGGGGAAGTCACATTGATCTCGGGGAACGCTCGGATTCCACGACAGAACACGGAACGTCCCCACATGCCCTAAAGTTCGGCAAGGGCCCCTGTTCCACGCGTCTCCCGGCAACCGCGGCGCGCACCGGTGGGCCCGTGCACGATCGGGTCGAACCAGAGTCGGGGGCACACGTGGGAACAACCTTGGGCGACGTCTGGCAGGAAGTGCTGTCGGTCCAGCCCGAACCGGAGCGGTGGATCGTCGTCACCGCGGCGGTGCTGGCCCTGGCGGCCGTACTGCTCGGCCCGCCCTGGCGGATCGGGCGCAACGTCGTCACCATCGCCCACGAGGGCGGACACGCCCTGGTCGCCCTGCTCAGCGGCCGCCAGCTCACCGGGATCCGCCTGCACTCGGACACCTCCGGGGTCACCGTCTCCCGGGGAAAGCCGACCGGTGTCGGCATGGTCCTGACCGTCTTCGCGGGCTACGTCGCCTCGTCGGTCATCGGCCTGCTCGGCATCCTCATGCTCATGTCGGACCGCGTCACCGCCCTGCTGTGGCTGAGCATCGTCGTGCTCGCCGCCATGCTCCTGATGATCCGCAACGTCTACGGCGTGGTGTCGATCGTGGTGACCGGCGCGGTGGTGTTCGGGATCAGCTGGTTCACCCCGTCGGAGGTACAGGCGGCCTTCGCCTACCTGTTCATCTGGTTCCTGCTCTTCGCGGGCGTGCGGCCGGTGATCGAGCTCCAGGCCCAGCGCAGGCGCAACCCCTCACCGCACTCCGACGCCGACCAGCTGGCCCGGCTCACCGGCGTTCCGGGAACCCTGTGGGTCGTGGTCTTCTTCCTGGTCAACGCCGCGGTGACCGGCCTCGGCGTCTGGCTGCTGCTCTTCTAGGCCGGGTGTCCGCCGTCCCGAACACGGCGAACCCGAACACGACGAAGGGGCGCGACCGTGGTGGTCGCGCCCCTCGCGCGTGCTGTGACCATGTCTGCTGGTCGTGTCTGCTGTGACCGTGCCTGCTGCGAACGTGTGTCCCGGGAGGTTGTCCGGGGGCGGGCGGTGCCGGCGGCACGGGTGTTACGCGCGCGGCGCCGTGAGCGCCTCCGAGACCGTCGTGAAGACGGGGATGCGCGTGTCGAGCGAGGTCACCCGCAGGATCTGGAGCACCCGGTGGATGGGCGAGGCGATGGCCAGGACCGCCTTCTGCTCCTTGGCCGCCTTGTGCGCGCGGATCAGGACGCGCAGACCACTGGAGTCGATGAACCGCAGGTCGGCGCAGTCCAGGACCACACGGCCGAAGGGCTGCGTGGTCAGAGCCTCGGTCACCGCCTCCTGGAATCGGTGCTCGGTGGCCATGTCGATCTCCCCGTCCAACGCCAGAACCCGTCCGGCGTCGTGCAGGGTGGAGGAGATGTTCAGGTCGGGCATGGCGACTCCGGCGTATTCGGGCCTCGCCCGACGGGTCGGCGCGGTGGGCCGCACGCGGCTCCACGAGCGCGTGCCGACCGGGGCGTCGGTCGTGTTACCGCGGTGGCCAAGCTGATGGTTCATCAAGTTCCTTGCGTGATGCCCCCGAGCGGGGATGAAACGCCCTTCTCGCCTGGGTCTGCCGGACAGGTCCGCGTGAAGCGGGGTCATCGGGCAAACGTACGGACCCGGACCGGAAGTTCCTGCGTGTCCGTGCCCTGCGATGGAGGCGGCGGAGACGGACGGTGCGCCGGTGGGCGCCGAGTCGCTGCCTCGGGCCACTCCCGCCCTCGGCAACTGTGCAAACCAGCCCGCGGGGGCGGGCATTCCCCGCCGGTGCGGCGGGGGTGGCCGTCGGACGGCGGTGCCTGGCCTCTTCCGGACGGTCGTTCGGGTCGGCTCTGCGCCCGGCGAAGCACCGGGTGTCTCCCATGAGAAGCCGCCCAGCCACGGACTTTACCACAGCGCCGTGGCCGATTCGTGACGTGAGCGACGCAAGGTCGTGCTCGCGTCCTTTGCTCCCCGTGTGCTTTATGAGGTGTGCATCACATGCACTGGGCGTTCTCGACGGGTTCGGGGTCGGATGTCTGGTCCTCGTCCCTCTGCTGGAGGGCCCACACGCACGCCGACAGTGTGAGCGGTACCACCACCGTCAGCGCGATGGCCGGGATCGCCACCCCCGAGTCGTTGACCGCGAAGCCCACCAGCGCGGTCACCAGGGAGCCGGTCAGCCCCGCCCGCAGCGTCGGCGCGTACTCGTAGGCCACCTGGAGCGCGCCGATCCGCCAGTGGGTCGGCCGGTGCAGCATCACGAACAGGAACACCAGCGCGCACGCCGCCAGCAGGGTCAGCTGCCAGTTGCCCAGGGTCCCCAGCATCGCGCTCAGCTTGCGGGCCACCACCGCACCCGCCTCGCCGCTGACCACCTGGGCGGCGAACGCCCCGAGGTGGCTGCGGTCCTCCGGCGGGCGCAGGTAGTCCAGCCACGAGATCAGCGAGATAGCCGTCACCGTCACCAGGGCCACCACGGCCAGGCGCACCGCCGTCACGCGCACCCCGGCGATCATCATCGTCGTCACCGCCAGGCCGGGGATGAGCGCGATCACTCCGCCGAAGTCGGTGCCCAGGCCCGGCCAGCCCACGATCAGCACCGTCGCCGCCCCGACGACCAGGGTCACCGCCACGGCGGAGCGGCGCCAGCCCCGCGAGACCAGCTCGTGGGAGATCCCCGCGACCGTCATCAGCATGCCGGTCGCGAACGTCGCGAACGCGATGTTGCCGACCCCGTAGAACCGGCCCGCCACGATCGGCGAGTACCCCGTGGGCGAGTTCATCTGGAGGTAGGCGCCGAAGCACAGGTCCAGGAAGAGCACCGCCGTGGTCGCGCCCGCGACCACCGTCATCGGGCCCAGGGCGGTGCGCCGCCACGGCCCCGCCATGGCCAGCGCCACCACCAGGGCGTCCGCGGCCAGGACGCACACCAGCAGCGACATCAGCGGAGAGGACGAGGCCCACCACGGGATGAGGTTGGCCAGGTAGCTGGCCACCGGGAAGGCCGCCCCGGCCAGCGCCACCGCCCGCGTCAGCGTCAGCACGCGCGCGCGTTTGCCGCGCTGCCGGTTGGAGTAGCGGTGCAGCGCGTAGGCCGCCGCCGCGTAGATGAGCAGCTGGAAGGCGACCAGACCGCTGAAGAAGCCCGGGACGGCGGCGCCCACCACCACCGCGGCGGTGTTGAACTCCACCAGCCGCCCGACCGCCTCGTCGGTCCGCGGCGGCCGGTCGGCCAGGTGCCAGGCCCGGCCGCTGGTCGGCTCGGTGGCCCGCATCCCCAGAGCGGTCAGGACGGTCGGCGTGGTGTCGGTGAGCACCACCAGTCCGGCCCGGCGGGTCGAGTCCGAGGCCAGGAAGTCCCCCTCCCCGGTGAACCCCGTCTCCGCGACCTCCCCGGACACGGCCACCGTGAGCTGGGAGGGCCCGGTGTCCATGGAGACGCCGACCACCATCAGCGACGAGCCGACCGGCAGTACGCGCTCCAGGGTCCTCAGACGCTCGTCCATGGCGGCCAGCGCCTTGTCGCGCTCCCACTCGGGGACGTCGTCGGGGTTGGGCTCGGGCGGGCCCCCGGCCTCCCCGTCCGCCTCCTCGTCCTCGTCGGCGTCCTCGCCGACCGGTTCCTGCGCGGCCTCCCGGGCCTCCTCGTCGGTGATCGGCGGATCCGGGTAGTCGGGGTAGAGACGGGTGAGCCCGGCCAGCTCGACCGCGGCGAGGGAGACCCCCTCCAGGCGGTCGGTGGTCAGTTCGCGCACGTCGTCGACGTAGTGGTCCACCCGCCCGGAGGCGTCGGCCACGCCCAGGGCGGCGCCGTGGCCGACGGCGAGAGTGGTCCCGCCCTCCTCGTGCACGGTCTGCCCGAGCAGCCCCACGGGCGCGCGGAAGAAGGTCCTCGCGTTCTGGCTGACGTAGGCGTCGAAGCCCGGGACGACCGCCCCCGAGCCGGTGCGCTCGGGCTCCGGGGCGGCCTCGCACACCGTGAAGCGCTCCCGGATGGACAGGGCGCGCTGCCCGGCCGACACCGACAGCCAGCCGTCGGTGGGACAGGTGCGCGAGGTGGCCGTACGGATCGACACGTTGCCGATCGAGCCCTCCTCGGCCATTCCCCACAGGGTCGGTGTGGTCTCGGGAGTAACGTCCTGCCACAGCAGGCCTGGCACCCCCACGAGCACCACGGGTCCCTCGCGCTGCCCGGCCGGCCCCTCGGGACCGGACAGGGCCTCGGTCTCGGCGGGAACCGCGGCGGACGCGGCGGACGCGGTGCACAGCAGCACCGCCGCGGACAGCAGCAGGGCACCCAGGCGCGCTCCCCAGTGCGCCCCCGGTGTGACGAGCCGTCGTGGCATGGCGGACCCCCCCGTCGCGCGCTCAGCCGGACTGGTCGCTCACCCTAGCCATTCTCCGCGCCGCGTAGGGGGATCCACGGGGTCCGGCGCGTGGGAAGGTGCGGCGTGTGACGGTGTGCGCACAAGCGCTTCGGCCGGGGAGGGGCGGTGCGCGGACGGGGTTTCGGTCAGGGGGTGATGCCCCACTGCCGGAGGGTCTTCGCGGTGTCGGGCTGTTCGGCGCCCCGGGTGACCCCGCCCGGGGTGCGGTCGAAGCGCGGCGCCGGGCCCGACAGGATCCGGTCGCCGTCGCGCACGAGCGAGCCGCGGGCGCGCACGTGCGGATGGTCGGGGGCCTCCTCCAGGGACAGGACGGGCATCACGCAGGCGTCGGCGCCCCCGAACACCTCACCCCACGCGTCGCGGGTGCGGGTGCGCAGGACCTCGGCGAACCGCTCGCGCAGCCGGGGCCAGCCCTCCCGGTCCCACTGGTCGGGCAGGTCCTCCCCGGCCAGGCCGACGCCCTCCAGGAACGCGGCGTAGAACTGGGGCTCGATGCAGCCGACCGACACGTAGCGGCCGTCGGCGCACTCGTAGACGTCGTACCAGGGGGCACCGGTGTCCAGGTAGTTGGTGCCGCGCTCGTCGCTCCAGGAGCCGCGCGCGCGGTCCTCGTGCAGCATCGACATCAGCAGCGCGCTCCCGTCCACCATCGCGGCGTCCACGACCTGGCCGCGGCCGGAGGACTGGCGCTCGACCAGCGCGCCGAGGACGCCGGTGACCGCGAACATGGTGCCCCCGGCGAAGTCGCCCAGGAGGTTGACCGGGGGGACCGGCGGTCCGCCCGCGCGCCCGATGGCGTGCAGGGCCCCGTTCACGGAGATGTAGTTCATGTCGTGCCCGGCGGTACGGGCGAGCGGCCCGTCCTGGCCCCAGCCGGTGACCCGCGCGTAGACCAGGCGCGGGTTGGTCTCCAGACAGGTCCCGGGGCCCAGGCCCAGGCGCTCCATGACCCCCGGCCGGAAGCCCTCCAGGAGCACGTCGGCGCGGGAGACCAGGTCACGGGCGAGCGCGAGCCCCTCCTCGGACTTGAGGTCCGCGGGGAGGACGGTGCGCCCCTCGCTCATGTGGGGCCCGCCCGCGCCGGCGTTCATCGCGTCGGCGGCCGCGGGGCGGTCGAGGCGGATGACGCTGGCGCCCAGGTCGGCGAGGAGCATCCCGGCCATCGGCGCAGGGCCGATCCCGGTGAACTCGACGACGCGGATTCCGTTCAGGGGTCCCATGGGGAGGTCTCCAAGGCGGTAGAGGGGAGCGCGCGCGACCAGAACGGCGCTCGGTTCATTGTGCAGTCTCCGCTTCCGCCGCGCCACGGCGGCGCCCCCGCGGGGCTCGGGGGAGGGGGAGCGGAAGTACGGGAAAGGGGGCGGAAGGGCAATGCGGGTTCGGAGATCCGTGAGTCGTTCCACCTTTTTCGGTCAGATACAAAAGCGCTCCGACTAGGGGTGTTAATGTGTCGATGCCCGCTGGGAGAAGAGCTGCTTTCGGGCTCCGGAAAAAATTCCGTCACCCCTCGGCCAGCGGCAGAGCACCGGAGCGCACCCGTGCCGGACAGAGCACGGGAAACCGTACCGACCTTTCCGAAAAGGACGAATCCGCCATGTCCAGTACCCCGGAGACCGACACCTTGGGAAAGGCCGACTGAGCGGAACCCGGCGCGGGACGGCGACCGGAGAACCGCACGGAACACCACACGGAACACCGTGCGGATCCGCCGCACAGACCCGCCGCAAACGGGACGGCGTGCGGGAGCTGGCAAGATGTGGGGGTGACACAGACACCCGCACCCGACGACCGCTCCCGCCTGCTCACCCCCGCCGACGTGCGGACACTGGCAGCGCGGTTCGGTATCCGGCCCACCAAGACCCTGGGCCAGAACTTCGTCATCGACCACGGCACCGTCCGTCGCATCGTGCGGGTCGCAGGGGTCAGCGAGGAGGACACCGTCGTCGAGGTGGGCCCGGGCCTGGGCTCGCTCACCCTGGCGCTCCTCCCGCACGTGCGCCACGTGACCGCCGTGGAGATCGACCCGGCGCTGGCCGAGGCCCTGCCGGGCACCGTCGCCGACCACGCGCCCGACCTCGCCGACCGGCTCACCGTCGTCCACGGCGACGCCATGCGCGTGACCGGGCTGCCCGGCCCCGAGCCCACGGCGCTGGTGGCCAACCTGCCCTACAACGTGTCCGTCCCGGTCCTGCTGCACCTGCTGGAGCTGCTGCCCAGCCTGCGGCGGGTGCTGGTCATGGTGCAGGCGGAGGTCGCCGACCGCGTCACCGCCTCCCCGGGCGGCCGCGTCTACGGGGTGCCCTCGGCCAAGGTCGCCTGGTACGCCGGGGCCCGCCGCGCGGGATCGGTCGGCCGCAACGTGTTCTGGCCCGCACCCAACGTCGACTCCGGCCTGGTCGAACTCATCCGCCGCCCGCAGCCCGTCACCACGGCGAGCCGCGAGGAGGTCTTCCGGGTGATCGACGCCGCCTTCGCGCAGCGCCGCAAGACCCTGCGCGCCGCCCTGTCCGGGTGGGCCGGTTCGCCGCCCGCGGCCGAGGCCGCCCTGCGCGCGGCGGGCGTGGACCCCTCGGCCCGGGGCGAGTCACTGGACGTGACGGCGTTCGCGGCCATCGCCGAGCAGCGCCCGCGGTCCTGAGTTCCGGCGGTCCTGAGCCTCGGCGGGCCCGGCCCGCCAGGGCGGCCGGACAAGCCGCGGGCGTCCGTCTCCGGCGGTTCCGCGGGTGTCCGGGCAGGCGGCGGAGGTCACACCCGCAGCCGCTCGCCTCAGGACAAGCCGCGGGGCGCCTCCCCGTCCCGGTCGGCGCCCCGCGTTTCCCGCGTCCCCAGCGGGTCCCTGTGTTTTCCGTTGTGGCTCTCGTACACCCCCCGCCTCCGGGGGGCGTGTCCCTCACTCCAGGGTGTCGGAGCGGCTCTCCGCGGGGGGCCGTCGGTGCCGGGGCCGGGTGAGCACGCGGGCCGCCCCGGCCGCGCCCAGGCCCGCCAACAGCACCGGCAGCACCCACAGGACGTTGAACTCCCAGTCGCCCGTGCCGCGCATGACGAACCCGACCGCCAAGCCGAGGAACAGCAGGCCCGCGACCAGCGAGCCCCAGTCAGTCCTACGCTCCGCCACGCTTCACCTCCACAACCCCGACCAGTGAGTCGGTGCGCACGTTGATCCGCGGGGCTCCCTCGCCGCCTCGCGACGCCTCGTCCCGCGCCCCGGCGTCCGCCGCGGCCTCGTGGACCTCCTCGTAGTCCAGCGAGACCCCGAACATGTCCTCCCGCCTCTCCGGGTTGAATTCCACGGCCCCCAGGCCGATCTCCGAGTGCACCGCGACCTCCGCGTCCTCGGGCAGGACCAGCTCCACGCGGCCCGCCCCCATCCGCAGCGACACGTCGACGGTCCCGCCGGGCTCCAGGTCCTCCAGCCCGGTCAGGTCCAGGGTCGCCGAGCCCACGGTGAGCCGGTGGTCGCCGGACTCGGCCGCGGCCACCGTGGTCGGCCGCCACGTCTCGTCGCCGATCCGCACCCGGGTCAGATCGGTCACCGAGGCCAGCACCAGCAGCAGGACGGCCGCCGCCCCCATCGGGAGCAGTCCCCGCGGACTGCCAGCCCAGGCGCCGACCAGCGCGTACACGCCGATCACCGCCAGGGACCCGGCCAGGAAGAACACTCCGGTCTCCGGTCCGAGCAGCAGGTCGGCCGTCCGCCCGCTCCACAGCGAGGACGACCAGCCGAACTCCAGCACCGACACCAGGACCGCCCCGGCCACGACCGTCCACAGGGCCAGGGAGGCCAGCGGCAGGCGCCTGCCCTGCGTGAGGGACCGTTCGTCCTCCGCCTCCCGCGCGCAGGACCCTCCCGCCTCGCCGGAACGCTCCTCCCCGCCTTCGTCCTCGTCCCCGGACTCCCCGCCGGCGCCCCGCGCGGCGGTGCGCTCCGACACCACCGCCAGGTCCACCGGCCCCTGCGGCGCGGACGCCCACGGCTGGGCCGGGTTGTAGTAGGTCGCGGTCGGCTCCGGGGACGGCGTCGCGGGCGGCGGGTCCGTGGCCTGCAGGTCCTCGCGCAACTCGGTGAACGCCGTCCGAAGGTCCACGCCCCGGTTGCGCGCGGCCAGCAGCCCCAGCACCAGGGGTACCGCCAGCACCAGTGTCGACCACCCCAGTCCGCCGACCAGGCTGAACGTCGTCGCGACCGCCAACCCCACCGCGAGCAGCTTGGGCACCGTCCGCGGCGGGATACTGCGGTTGAGCATCTGCTCGAACGTCGCCGGGACGCCCTGGGCGTCGCGCATGAGCATCCACGCGGCGATGTAGAGCAGCAGACCCGCCGCCCCGGCGAACGAGGTCAGCACGAAGGCCGCACGCCACACCACCGGGTCGACCCCGGTGTACCGGCCCAGGCCCGCGCACACCCCGGCCAGGACCCGGTCCTCGTCCCCCTTGCGCAGCTCGCGCACGGAGGCCCCGGCGTCCGCCTCCGCCGTACCGGAAACGGACGCGGCCGGGGCGCCCTGCGGCACCGGGTCGTCAGTCATGGTCACTCACCGCGCTCTCCTCACCCACCCATGGTCACCCGTCACCGTCCACCAGCACATCCGGGACGACCCTGAACCCACCCTGACGGGGGCCCGGCCAGGACCAGGGGCGCGCCCCCGATGTCCGGTCCGCACCGGAGGGGGCATCCTGGACAGCACAGGACCCACGAACGCGGCGGGCGCGTACATCCTCCCCGCCGCACGGACGAAAGCGGTGATCGGGCGGTGGCAGCAACGGCCGCGGACACCCCGCGGCTCACCCGCGCGGTCAGGGGCAGGCTCCTCGGCGGTGTCGCCGCAGGACTCGCCCGCCACCTGCGCCTGGACCCGGTGGTGGTCCGCCTCGCCTTCATGGCGCTGTCCGTGGGCGGCATCGGCATCGCCGTCTACGCCGCCCTGTACTTCTTCGTCCCCAACGACTCCTCGGAGGAGGAGACCGCCGAGCCCGAGAGCCGACGCAAGGGCCGCGACCTCTCCCAGCTCGTCGCCTACGTCGGCCTCGCCGCCGGACTCGGCCTCCTGTTCCTGCTCTTCGGCGGCGTCTTCGACCCGCTGTTGTGGTTCGTGGTCTTCGGCGCCCTCGGCGGCATCATCCTCTGGCAGCAGGCCAACCCGTCCCAGCGCGACCAGTGGATGACCAGCACCGTCAGCCGTTCCTCGCCCAAGGGGATAATGCGTGCGGTCGCCGGCGTGCTGCTCGTCGTCGTCGGAGCCATCGGCTTCCTCGTCTTCCAGGAGCAGCTCCAGAACGCCCGCGCCGGCCTGACCTTCGCCTTCACCGTGCTCGCGGGCATCGCGCTCATCGTGGCCCCCTGGATCATCGGGCTGGTCCGCGAGCGCGACCAGGAGCGCCGCGAGCGCATCCGCAACGCCGAGCGCGCCGAACTCGCCGCCCACATCCACGACTCCGTCCTGCACACCCTGACCCTCATCCAGCGCCGGGCCGAGGACCCCCGCGAGGTGCAGCGCCTCGCCCGAGTCCAGGAGCGCGCCCTGCGCAGCTGGCTCTACCAGAGGCCCGCCGACGCCGACACCACCGTCTCGCCCGCGCTCGAACGCGTCGCCGCCGAGGTCGAGGAGGAGCACGGGGTCCCCATCGAGGTGGTGTGCGTGGGCGACTGCCCCATGGACGACGCGCTGGGCGCCATGCTCCGCGCCGCACGCGAGGCCATGGTCAACGCCTCCAAGTACGCCGGGACGGACAGCATCTCGGTGTTCGGAGAGGTCGACCAGGAGGAGGTGCTGGTGTTCGTCCGCGACCGCGGCGCAGGGTTCGACATGGACGCCGTCCCCGAGGACCGCATGGGCGTGCGCGGCTCCATCCTGGGCCGGATGGAGCGCCACGGCGGCTCCGCGCGCATCCGCACCGGTCCCGGCGAGGGCACCGAGGTGCAGCTGCGCATGCCGCGCGTCCCCGCCCTGTAGGGCGCGGACCGGGCGGAGGGCGCGGACGGTTCCGTTCCCCTACCGCGCCCGCCTCCGGGACCGGAGGGCGGCCGAAAGCGGACAGCCCCCGACGCGGGTGCCCCCGTCCGCCCCGACGTGGGTAGAGTCCACGGTGTGGCAGACGAGAGCACGACCTTCAGTGGCGGTGACGCGGTTCCCCGCGTCGTGATCGTGGACGACCACCGGCTGTTCCGCAGCGGTGTGCGCGGTGAGCTCGGCGACGCAGTGAACGTGGTCGGCGAGGCCGGCGACGTCGACAGCGCCGTGCACGTCATCGGCGAGAAGCAGCCGGACCTCGTCCTGCTGGACGTCCACCTGCCCGGAGGCGGCGGCGTGGAGGTGCTGCGCCGCGTCCTGGCCCAGCACCCCCAGATCCGGTTCCTGGCCCTGTCGGTCTCCGACGCCGCCGAGGACGTCATCGGCGTGGTGCGCGGCGGCGCCCGCGGCTACGTCACCAAGACCATCTCCGGCAGGGAGCTGGCCGACGCCATCGTGCGCGTGGCCGACGGCGACGCGGTCTTCTCCCCGCGCCTGGCCGGGTTCGTGCTGGACGCCTTCTCCGCGACCGACGCCCCGCCGGTGGACCCCGAACTGGACCGGCTCACCCAGCGCGAGCGCGAGGTCCTGCGCCACATCGCGCGCGGCTACGCCTACAAGGAAGTGGCCAAGGAGCTGTTCATCTCCGTCAAGACCGTGGAGACGCACGTGTCCTCGGTGCTGCGCAAGCTCCAGCTGTCCAACCGCCACGAGCTGAGCCGCTGGGCCACCGCCCGCAGGCTGGTCTGAGCCCGGCGCCGGGCGCCACGGCCGTTGGCCAGCCCGACGGCGGTGAGCGACGCGCTGGGGCTCAGGATCCGCACGAGGACCCTCGCGGCGGGGAACCCCCGGCGGGAGTCGCCACGGCCCGCCGTGAGCGGCCCGCCCGGTGCGGGTCGCCGGGCGTGCGCACCGCCGGACGCGCGGCGCGGGGCACGGCGAGGCCGGAGGTCCTGGGGACCCCCCTTGACCATGGGACCACCGCCTGAGGGCGCGCCGCCACCCCCTCCCGCGACCTGGGGACAACCCCGGGAGCCGCTCAGAGCAGTGGCGGGACCGCTCAGCGCAGCGAGTCGAGCATCCGGCCCAGGAACTCGGCCTCGGCCACACCCGTGACCACCCGCGCGGGGCGGCGGTCGTCGTCCCGCGGGCGCGGGCGCAGGTCCGCCACGGTCATCCCCCGCGTCAGCGTTCCCGTCAGCTCCACCTGCACCGGGGCCTCGAAGGACTCCGTCACCAGGTGCGGGTCCACCAGCACCGCCGCGGCCAGCGGGTCGTGCATCGCGCACTGGCGGACCCCGAAGATCCCCGAGTAGAAGTCGGCGTAGAAGTCCAGGAACGCCGACGTGCGCGCGGCGCGCTCGCCCGCGACCGTCCCCAGCTCCTCCAGCCACTCGGTGGTGGCCACCGTCTTCATGGTGATGTCCAGCGCCACCAGGTCCAGGTCGAACCCGGCCGCGAACACCGCCTCCGCCGCCTCGGGGTCGTTGCTGATGTTGGCCTCGGCGTGCGAGGACACGTTGCCCGCCACGCGCACCGCGCCGCCCATCACCACCAGGCGCCGCACCATCCTCGGCAGCTCCGGCTCCAGGGCCAGCGCGATCGCCAGGTTCGTCAGCGGCCCCACGGCCAGCACGTCGATCTCGCCCGGGTTCTCGCGGACCAGGCGCACCAGCAGCTCGGCCGCCGTCCCCGGCACCGGACGACCCGCGGGCTCGGGCAGCTCCACGTCCCCCAGACCGTTGCCTCCGTGCACGTGCGCGGCCAGACGCGGCGGCTGCACCAGCGGACGCGCGGCGCCCACCGCCACCGGGACGTCCGGGCGGCCGTACAGCTCCAGCAGCCGCAGCGCGTTGTCGGCCGTGACGTCCACGCTGTTGTTGCCGAAGACCGCCCCGACGCCGACGATCTCCACCTCGGGCCGAGCGGCCAGGTAGGCGAGCGCGACGGCGTCGTCGATCCCCGGGTCGCAGTCGACGAACACACGCATGCTCAAGGAAACTCCCTCTCAGAACACGGGGGCCCCGACCGGAGCCCCTACCGAAACAGCGTAAGACGCCGGTCAGGGCGCTTCTACCCGACAAAACGGGCCTGCGGAGGTCCGTCCCTGTGGACGGGGGCGGCAGCGTCACCGGGCGGCCGTAACCTGGATGCCGTGTCCTCCCAAGAACAGCTTCTCGAAGGTCTGAACGGTCCCCAGCGCGACGCCGTCACCCACAGCGGCTCTCCGCTCCTGATCGTGGCGGGTGCCGGGTCCGGCAAGACCCGGGTCCTCACCCACCGCATCGCCCACCTCATGGCCGCACGCGGTGTCCGCCCGGGTGAGATCCTCGCCATCACCTTCACCAACAAGGCCGCCGCCGAGATGCGCGAGCGCATCCAGGCGCTGCTGGGCGTGCGCGCCGCCAACAGCATGTGGACGATGACCTTCCACTCCGCGTGCGTGCGCATCCTGCGCAGGGAGGCCGCCCGGCTCGACTACCCGAGCAGCTTCACCATCTACGACTCCGCCGACTCCGCGCGCCTGATGCAGCTGGTGTGCAAGGAGATGGACCTGGACCCCAAGCGGTTCCCGCCCAAGGCCTTCTCCGCCCAGGTGTCCAACCTCAAGAACGAACTGGTCGACTACGACACGTTCGCCGGGCAGGCCCAGACCGAGCAGGAGAAGAAGCTCGCCGAGGCCTACCAGCTCTACCAGCGCCGCCTGCACGAGGCGGGCGCCATGGACTTCGACGACCTGATCATGGTCACCGTCAACCTGTTCCAGATGTTCCCGGACGTCGCCGAGTACTACCGGCGCCGCTTCCGGCACGTCATGGTCGACGAGTACCAGGACACCAACCACGCCCAGTACGTGTTCATCCGCGAACTGGTCGGCGTGGCCGAGGGCTCCGACACCAGCGTGGTGCCGCCCGCGGAGCTGTGCGTGGTCGGCGACGCCGACCAGTCCATCTACGCGTTCCGCGGCGCCACCATCCGCAACATCCTGGAGTTCGAGCGCGACTTCCCCGACGCGCGCACCATCCTCCTGGAGCAGAACTACCGCTCCACCCAGACCATCCTGTCCGCGGCCAACGCGGTCATCGACCGCAACGAGGGCCGCCCGGCCAAGAACCTGTGGTCGGAGCAGGGCGACGGACCGGCCATCGTCGGCTACGTCGCCGACAACGAGCACGACGAGGCCGCCTTCGTGGTCGGCGAGATCGACAAGCTCACCGACGACAGGACGCTCACCCCGAGCCAGGTCGCGGTGTTCTACCGGACCAACGCCCAGTCCCGCGTGTTCGAGGACGTGTTCATCCGCACCGGGCTGCCCTACAAGATCGTCGGCGGCGTGCGCTTCTACGAGCGCAAGGAGATCCGCGACGTCCTCGCCTACCTGCGGGTCCTGGCCAACCCCGAGGACACCGTCAGCCTGCGGCGCATCCTCAACGTGCCCAGGCGGGGGATCGGGGCCCGGGCGGAGGAGTCGGTCGAGCTGTTCGCCGCCCGCGAGCGCATCTCCTTCTCCCGGGCGCTGCGCCGGGTGGACGAGATCCCCGGGATGGCCACCCGCTCGGTCAAGGCGGTGCTCAACTTCACGGCCCTGCTGGAGGAGCTGGAGAAGACCGTGCCGGAGGGCACCCCCGCGGAGATCGTGGAGGCCGTGCTGAGCAAGACCGGGTACCTGTCCGAGCTGGCCGAGTCCAAGGACCTCCAGGACGAGAGCCGGGTGGAGAACCTGGAGGAGTTCGTCGACGTCGCCCGCGAGTTCGAGCACACCTTCGCCGCACTCCTGGAGGAGGAGCCCACGGAGGACGGGGAGGAGGCCGACGGGGCCGTCGACCCGGGAGCGCCGACACTGGTCGACTTCCTGGAGCGGATCTCCCTCGTCGCGGACACCGACCAGATCCCCGACGAGGACGACGAGGGCGGTGTGGTCACGCTGATGACCCTGCACGCGGCCAAGGGGCTGGAGTTCCCCGCGGTCTTCCTCACCGGGATGGAGGACGGGGTGTTCCCGCACACCCGCACACTCGGCGACAAGACGCAGCTGGAGGAGGAGCGCCGCCTGGCCTACGTGGGTCTGACCCGTGCGCAGCGCCTGCTGTACGTCAGCCGCGCCGCCGTGCGCAGTGCCTGGGGGACCCCCTCCTACAATCCCGCGTCCCGTTTCCTGGACGAGATCCCCTCGTCCCTGGTCGACTGGCGCCGCGCCGAGTCCACCCTGGCCGCTCCGCCCAGCCGCAGCATCGGCGGCCGGAGTTCGGGGGGCTTCGGAGGCGGGGGCGGCTTCAGCGGCACCTTCGGCGGCGGCTCACGGTCGCGCGGGGGAGCGAAGGCGGCCAAGGAGGCGCCCACGCTCAGCGTGGGAGACCTGGTCAACCACGACTCCTTCGGCATGGGCCGGGTGCAGCTGGTGGAGGGCGCAGGGGACAGGACCAAGGCCCGCATCGACTTCGGCGCGGACATCGGCGAGAAGGACTTCCTGGTCAAGTACGCGCCGATCGAGAAGCTCTGAGGCCAAGATCCGGTGAACGTGTCCCGAGCACTCCGTGCCGGGGGTAGAGTTGGGGAAGACCGAGCGAGACGGACGCGGTTCCCGCGGACGGGCCGGTCGACCCCTTCCTCCGAATCACCGTTCCGAGCACTGCTTCGGACCGGCTAGGCTCGGAGGGCGCTTCCAGGGAAACCGGGACAGCGAAACGGGAAACGGGCTTTACCCCGACCAGGAACACCACAAACCGCCGATTTGGCGGGGCGCGGAACACCTGATAAAGTAAAGACACAACAAAGCGGAAACGCAGACGCCTTCGGCGGAAAAGCCCACAGCGGCTTGTAAGCGAAGAGCGGTTGTTTCTTGAGAACTCAACAGCGCGTGTTTGATTTTCTTTAAGCCATGTTTGTTTTGGCCCCGACACACAGAACCGCAAGGTTCGTGTGCGAGGTTCCTTTGATTA